>DBTS01000089.1:42958-101161 GCA_002307175.1 Rhodocyclaceae bacterium UBA1310 | reverse complement strand
TCGATCTGGTCGCTCATGCCCAGGCCGTGACGGCCACCGATCACATTGGCTTCCGTGAACAGTTCCACAGCGTTGGCAAAGCTGCGGCCATTGATCGCGACCGGCACGCCTTCTTCGAAGCGGACGCTCACGGTTTCGGGCTTGACCACCACATCATCCCGCCAGAAAGCCACCCCCATGATGGGTTTGACGATCTGCATGCCGTTGTTGAGAAATTCCAGATCTTTGGCTTCGTGCGTGGCGCCGAGCATGTTGGAGTCGGTCGAATAGGCCTTTTCCACGCTCATCTTGTAATCGAACCCGTTGGCAATGAGGTATTCGCTCATTTCCTTGCGGCCGCCGAGCTCATTGATGAAGTCCTGGTCCAGCCAGGGCTTGTAGATCTTGAGTGCCGGATTGGCGAGCAGACCGTAGCGGTAGAAGCGCTCGATATCGTTGCCCTTGAAGGTTGAGCCGTCGCCCCAGATGTTGACGCCGTCTTCCTTCATGGCCACCACCAGCGCGGTGCCCGTGACTGCGCGGCCCAGTGGGGTGGTGTTGAAATAGGTGTTGCCGCCACATTTGATGTGGAAGGCTCCGCACTGGATTGCGGCGATGCCTTCGGCCACGAGTTGCGGGCGACAGTCGATCAGGCGTGCAAGCTCTGCACCGTAGGCGCGGGCTTTGCGCGGAATTTCTTCATAGTCGCTCTCGTCCGGCTGGCCGAGGTTGGCTGTATAGGCACAGGGGGTAGCCCCTTTGGAGCGCATCCAGTGCACGGCGGCGCTGGTATCCAGCCCCCCTGAAAAGGCAATACCGACACGCTCACCAACGGGGATCTTCTGGAGGATGGTTGCAGCCATAGCGACTTATCTCACGCAAAAAAGCAGGGGGAAACACGTATTGTAACGCGTCGTTCACCGCTCAGTGCGGTGAAACGACGTTGGAAACGCAGCTTTACGCTACGCGACGGTATTCCACGACATCAAAGGCAAATTCATTTCGTTCGCCAGACGCAAAATGTTCGCGCCCGACTTCCTGGAACTGCCCGATGGAGAAATCCGGAAAACAGGCGTCACCGCGGACTTCTGCGTCGACTTCGCTGATCCACAGTACGTCTGCCAGCAGCATGGCCTGCCGATAGATTTCCTCGCCGCCAATCACATAGGCGGTTTCCGTGGAGGGGCATGCCGCGATGGCTGCTTCCAGGGACGAGTACAGTTCAATTCCCTCGGGCACGGGGTAGTCGGTCTGCCGGCTGATCACCAGATGGCGCCGGTTGGGCAGCGGGCGGCCGAGGGATTCCCAGGTCTTGCGACCCATGATGATGGTGTGACCGCTGGTGCGCTGCTTGAATTGCTGCAGATCATCGCGCAGGCGCCAGGGCAGGGTGTTGTTGCGCCCGATGATGCCGTTGCGAGCGCGCGCGACGATGATCGCCAGTTCAGGCTTGCCGCTCATACGGCAACCTTGCCGGCGATATGCGGATGCGGGTCATAGCCTTCAAGCGTGAAATCCTCAAAGCGGAAGGCAAACAGATCAGTCACTTCCGGGTTCAGGCGCATGCGTGGCAGCGGGCGCGGTTCGCGGGCAAGCTGTAGCCGGGCCTGTTCGAGGTGATTCAGATAGAGATGGGCGTCGCCGAGGGTGTGCACGAATTCGCCGGGCTGGAACCCGCACACCTGTGCAATCATCAATGTGAGCAGCGCATAGCTGGCTATATTGAAGGGAACACCAAGGAAAATATCGGCACTGCGCTGATAGAGCTGGCATGAGAGTTTGCCGTCTGCCACGTAGAACTGGAAGAGGGCGTGGCACGGTGGCAGGGCCATGTGGTCAACGTCGGCGGGATTCCAGGCGCACACCAGATGGCGCCGGGAATCTGGATTCTTCTTGAGCCCTTCGATTAATTGCGTGATCTGGTCGATACTGCGCCCGTCCGGCGCCTCCCAACGGCGCCACTGTTTGCCGTAGACCGGACCTAGGTCACCATTGGCGTCGGCCCATTCGTTCCAGATCGACACGCCGTTGTCCTTCAGGTAGCTGATATTGGTATCACCTTGCAGGAACCACAGCAGTTCGTGGATGATGGATTTCTGGTGCAGCTTCTTGGTTGTCAGCATCGGGAAGCCTTCCGCCAGATCGAAACGCATCTGCCAGCCAAACACCGAGCGGGTGCCGGTACCGGTGCGGTCGGTCTTGGTGTTGCCGCGCTCAAGAACATGGCGCATCAGGTCGAGGTATTGACGCATGGGGTAGGGGAATATTTCTGGATCAAGTTCCTGATTCTAGCCTGATCCGGGTCCCGGCTGAATTCAGTGCGGGTCTGAAATTTACCCGGGGCATTGGTCTCAATTTTCTAACGTGTTGATTGGTAAAGGTTCAAGAGGCCGTTGATGCGTAACAACACTGTTCATCCCCTGTCAGACCGACGCGCCTTGGAGAATGCGGTGAATGCCGCCCTTCAAGGTGTGCCTGAGGCTGCATTCGATGAACTCCAGCCCTGGCTGGAATCTTTGGTCGGCAACGTGGATCTGGGCTTTGTCGAGAAAGCGCAGATGCTCTTTGCGCTGGATGAAGCCCTGCAAGCACCGGCACGCCAGTGCACGGATCAATATCTTGAGGCGGGTGCCAGCGGCATGCCGGCGGAGCAACGCCGCCGCTGGAAGCAGATTCAGGGCTGCTGGGCGATGGTCCTGGATATTTATGGTGAGCTTTTGATCACACTCGCAGCCGGGGCCGAGGATGTGGAGCCCGCGTTGATTGCGCAGATTGCCGTGCGGGCCACGCGGGCAGCTTCGAATCTGCTCAAGTGGAATGCTTTGCATGGCGATCCGTCGGGGCACGACATCTGGGCGCGCCTGAATCTCGCCTATCGCCTCGCTGAACAGGCCGGTGTTGCACGGCAGGCCGTGCGCCTGCGGCAGGATCGCGATCTGACGCAGACCGCCGAGCTGGAGTATCTGCGTGTGATTGCCCTCTATAGTCTTGGCCTGGAGCAGCTGGATGCTGGAAGCCTGGAGCTGGCTTCGCGTCTGGTGCATTACGTGCTCTCCCGGCTTGAACTGAGTACTTTCCCCAGTACTGTGTCGCTGTACTGGGTGGATGTGGCCCTTGCGGCGCCTCCGGCACGGGTGCTGCAGTTGCCAAACCAGACGAACATGCCGCGTTTTTTTTCCGGGGCGATGGCGGTTGATTCCCTGCAGTCCCTGCTGGAGCTTGCGTCTGCTGGAAATGTGCCCCCCGGTTTCATTCTGCGCCACGCCGCCGGGGCCGGCGGACTGGCCAATGTGCTGGCCTACATGATCCGGCGCTGGTCGGGTGTTGCGCCGCTGCGCAGACAGAAGCGCCATGAAATGCCGGGGGCGATGTTTGTCGTGCTGGGGATTGATGAGGTGCTGGCCAACCTTGAAGGCAGGGAAGATCCGGTGGCTTTGCGCCAGTGGGCCGTACACGATGTCAGCCGTCAGGGCATCGGGGTCGACGTACCTCAGGGCCAGGGTGAAGGTGCCAGGGTCGGAATGCTGGTTGGTCTGCGCCCGGAGGATGCCGATTTCTGGCGGATTGGTGTCGTGCGTCGTGTGCGTCATGAGGGTGCAGTACACAGCCAGCTTGGTATTGAGCTGTTTGGCGAGAAGGCGGTGAGAGTTCTCGCGCGGGATGGGGCATTGCAGCTGCCTGCACTGCTGCTGGACCCGTTGATGCCAGGTTCGACCGTCCGTCTGATTCTTCCCGGCTCGCCTGTTGCACTCAGCCCGAATCTGTTCCTCTCCCTGTGTGGGCAGACTTTCAGGCTTACTCTGCTGCCAGGCCGTGAATTCGGCGCAGACCATGAAATCTGTACCTGCCTGGTGAGCCCTGCGTGAACATAGATCGTCGCCTGAAAAAGCCTGTCTGTGCGCTCTCCATACGCATGCGTATTGTTTGCTTTGTGCTAAGCTGTTGATTTAAATAGGCACCTAAGCAGGCGATGCTCTCGCGCCGATCAGGTACAATGCACCCCTTCCAAAGTTTCAGTAGCGAATCCAGTGAAGACTACATTTCTTGACTTTGAGCAGCCGATTGCCGATCTGGAAACCAAGATCGAGGAACTCCGTTTCGTGCAGGATGATTCCGCAGTCGACATCTCCGAAGAAATCGCGCGCCTGGAAGTGAAACGGCAGGCGCTGACCAAGGAAGTCTATTCCAAGCTCACGCCGTGGCAGATTGCCCAAGTGGCACGCCACGCGAACCGCCCCTATACGCTCGACTACGTAGAACACATCTTTACTGATTTTACGGAGTTGCACGGGGATCGCGCCTTTGCCGATGATCAAGCCATCATTGGCGGGATAGCCCGGTTCAATGGCCGCAGCTGCATGGTGATTGGCCATCAGAAGGGCCGTGACACCAAGGAAAAGATCGCCCGCAACTTCGGTATGCCGCGTCCCGAGGGCTATCGCAAGGCATTGCGCCTGATGAAGCTGGCCGAAAAATTCGGCATGCCGGTGTTCACCTTCGTGGATACTCCCGGAGCCTACCCCGGCATTGATGCCGAAGAGCGTGGCCAGTCCGAAGCCATTGGTCACAACCTTTACGCCATGTCTGAATTGCGCGTGCCCATCATCGCCACCGTGATTGGTGAAGGTGGTTCGGGCGGAGCGTTGGCGATTGCTGTGGCTGACCAGCTCAACATGCTGCAGTTTTCCACCTATTCGGTGATTTCCCCCGAAGGTTGTGCGTCGATTCTCTGGAAGAGTGCCGACAAGGCTCCCGAGGCGGCCGAAATCATGGGGATCACGGCGGCCCGCCTGAAATCCCTGGGCCTGATCGACAAGATCGTCAATGAGCCCATCGGTGGTGCGCATCGCGATCATCGCGCCATGGCGGTAACACTCAAGCGTGCCCTGCAGGAAGCATTGCGCCAGCTCTCCGAACTGGCCCCGCAGGAACTCACCGAGAGGCGTTTCGAGCGCCTGCTCAGTTATGGCAAATTCAAGGAGCTTGCAGCCTGATAGGCTGGCAGAGCAGGTCCGCCAGTTTCTGGCAGATCTGCCTGCGTGCGATGCTTCACGCAGCCTGACCGTCGCCTTCAGTGGCGGTCTCGATTCCACGGTATTACTGTATCTGCTGGCAGAGCTTGCTGTGCCGGCAGGATGGGCTTTGCACGCCGTTCACGTGCATCATGGACTGAACGCGGATGCCGACGCCTGGGTGGCGCACTGTTCGCGGATTTGTGCCTGGCTCAAGCTGCCCTTGCGCGTGGAGCGTGTGCATGTGGAGATTGCCGGGCGTGGTCTCGAGGATGCTGCGCGCGAAGCACGCCATGCGGCTTTGCAAGCGGCAGTGCCACAAGGCTGGATTGTGCTTGCCCATCATGCCGATGATCAGGCCGAAACCCTGCTGCACCGCCTGGTGCGCGGAACCGGGGTGACTGGCGCTGCTGCCATGCGGCCGCTAGACCCTGTGCGCCGCCTCTGGCGTCCTCTCCTCAATCAGCCACGGAGTGTGCTGCAGGCCTGGGGGCAATCCCGAGGGCTCAACTGGGTGGAGGACGGCAGCAACACGGATGAGAGTCTGACGCGCAATTTTCTGCGCCGTCGTGTTGTGTTGCCGCTCAAGGAGCGCTATCCCGAAAGCATAGTGAATATCGCACGGGCCTGCCGGCATTTTGATGAGGCGGCAGGCCTGCTGGAAGAATTGGCCCGTGAAGATGCGGCAAAGGTTGGGCAGGGGGCCGGAGCACGTAGCCGCCTGTGCAGTCTGAGTGCGGCACGCACGCGCAATCTGCTGCGCTTCTGGCTTGCCGGCACCGGGCTCCCCGCACCCAGCGCGGCGCGGCTGGATGAACTGCTTGGCGGGCTGCAAGGTAACCGGGCGGTGCGTTGGAGGCACGGCGGAATTGCGGTCTGCGCCTATCATGCGGCCATGTGGTTTGAGACTGCGGACTCAGGTGCGCCAGAGGCGCAGTACTGGCATGGCGAGGCTGAACTCTCCTGGGGTGAGGGGAGGATTCGCTTTGTGCGGGGCGAGGGGCCGCAGGCCTTGCGTGTTGATCCGTTGCGGCAGCACGTCGAACTGGGGTTGCGGCAGGGCGGCGAAACTCTGAGGCTGGCCGCCAATCGTCCTCAGCGCCCGCTCAAGCAGTTGTGTCAGGAAGCGGATGTGCCACCTTGGTGGCGTGATTGCCAGCCCCTGTTGCGGGTGGATGGCAAACTCGCCTGGGTGGGCCGGCTCGGCGCTGCAGCCGACATGCTGGCCCGGCCCGGCGAGGCAGGCTGGAGTCTGGAGTGGTGCCTGCCGGTGCTCAGTCTGTAGTTTTATCCGTTTCCCCAATCGGCAGCAGCAGATGGAAACTGGTGCCGCCGCTGGCCTCGGTTTCGAACCACAGCCGGCCGTTGTGCTGCTCCGCCACCGAGCGGCAGATCTTCAGCCCCATCCCCATGCCGTCGGGCTTGGTGGTGAAGAACGAATCAAACAGCCTGTCTGCGATATCCGGTGGTATGCCTGTTCCGTTGTCGGTGACGGAGAGGCATATGGCATCTCCTGCCTGCTCGCTGACAATCCGCAGGACGCGCTGTTCTGCCGGAATGTTCTTCATGGCATCCATGCCGTTGCGCAGCAGGTTTACGAGAACCTGCTCAATCATCACCCGATCTCCCATGATCGGTGGCAGTTCAGGTGCCAGAACTGTCTGGAGCTGTACTTTGCGGCGTGCGACTTCGGTTTCCAGCAGGCCGGTGGCTTCCTGGATGGCGGCGTTGATATCCATGCGCTCGCTGCGTGATTCGCTACGTCGCACGAAGTTGTAGATGCGCCGGATAATGCTGCCGGCGCGTTGCCCCTGATGGTTGATCTTGCCCAGAATGTCGGTGAACTGTTGCTCGTCGTAGCGGCCTGCTTTCAGGGCATTCAGGCAACCGGCGCTGTAACTGGTGATGGCAGAGAGCGGCTGATTGAGTTCATGGGCCAGTGTCGAGGCCATTTCTCCCATCGTTACGAGGCGTGCGGTGGCTTCCAGCTGCTCCTGCTGATCGCGGGCCAGTGCCTCAGCGCGCTTGCGTTCGGTGATATCGAGCACAGAGCAGACCCAGCCGGCGTGATGGCTATGGGCGTCAATCAGCGGCGCTTCATAAACAAGCACGTCGAAAGAATTGCCGTTGTTGTGACGGAAACGCATTTCGACGGCAGTGGCGTTGGCAACATCGGTGAGATTTGAGGCGCCACCGGCCAGAGAGGATTCATCCGGGACGAGAAATGGCAGTGGCGTCTGCTGGCCGTGGAGCTCTTCTTCGCTCCAGCCGACCATGCGACAGAATGCGGCGTTCGCATAGGTGATGTGTCCCTGCAGATCGCGCGCGAACAGGCCGATCAGCGTGGAGTTTTCCATGGCCAGCCGGAATGCATGCTCACTGCGCAGTGCCGTTTCCGTCTCCTGCAGGCGCAGCACCCGATTGCGCAACATCCACAGGCACCACACGATCACCAGAGTGAAGGCAATCAGCACGAGTACCACCACCACGGGCATTACCCGCGTATTGGCCCGGTAGGCGTTGACGCGAATGCCCAGCCCGCCCATGCGGTCAAAGGTTACGCCAAAGGCGTGGGCATCATCGAGATTGGCGGCGTTCGTGGTGCTGGCCAGTTCCTGGCCGAGACTGTCGGTGAAAGACAGCCGGTAACGCTCGGCGAACCACCAGGGAACGTGCATGCTGATCAGGCGGGGCAGTGAAAAGATCCCCACTGCGTAGCCATTGAAGTCATTGGCCCCGAATACCGGCAGCACCACTTCGATGGCATAGGTACCGTCAGCCAGCCGGTAAGGGCGTGTATAGGAGGGGCGGTTCAGGGTGCGCGCGCGCAGCACGCAGATTGGATGGTCGGTGGAGAGCTGTACCGGGGCGGCACTGGCAGGCATGGTCGAGAGCATCGTGCCCTCGGAGTCGAGCCAGAGCATGGCGCCGAGTCCGGAGTTGCCCTGGAGCATGTCCCGTACTTTGTCTTGCGCCCGATCCGAGTGGAGGTCTCCTCCAATGCCGAATTCGTTGGCGATCTGTGCGAGCTGGTTTTCCACCGTCTCGAACTGATAGCGCATATTCTGCTCCATCCACAGCGTGTCGCTGATCAGGGCAGCATGGCGTTCCTCCCGCTCCTGCTTGAGGCCAAACCAGGTGAAGAATGTGATAACAGCAATCAGCAGTATGATTGCCAGTAGTGGCAGGCGCCAGAACCAGGCTCCGGCGCGGGCTGGCAGGACGAGCAGAGGTTTGGGAGTTTGGGTCACCATAGAGCGAATGGTAACGCGAGAAGCAGGGGTAAGCATGGACGGCAGACAGGAGTTGGCCTAAAAGATCTTTAGCGATTGTTTCAGAACCTGTTCCTGATTGAACGGCGAGGCCGTGGTCAGAACGCAGGCGCAGCCTGAAAAACCCAAGTTTTCCAATGCATTCTGCTTTCTGTGCGGGGGTGTCGTGCTGCGAAGAGTCTTCGCGGCATGTCGCGGGCGGCTTTGCCAGCTTGTTTGCCGGAATCCCGCCCGGAAAGGGTTGCTACTGCTAAAATAAAAGGATTTTCATAGAAATAAGCCGTTAGTGTCGCCATAAAACACACCAGAGACAAGAGAGGCAATCATGACCATTCAACGTACCCTTTCCATCATCAAACCCGATGCAGTCGCCAAGAATGTAGTCGGCCGGATTCTGCAGCGTTTCGAAGACGCCGGGCTGAAGATTGTTGCCGCGCGCATGGTGTATCTGTCAGCGCGCGAGGCTGCGCAGTTCTATGCTGTGCACGAAGGAAAGCCGTTTTTCCAGGGGCTCGTGGATTTCATGAGTTCAGGCCCGGTCATGGTTCAGGTTCTCGAAGGTGAGAATGCGATTGCGAAAAATCGTGAGCTGATGGGTGCCACTGACCCCAGGAAGGCCGCGCCGGGCACGATTCGCGCGGATTTTGCGGATTCCATTGATGCCAATGCGGTGCACGGTTCAGATGCACCGGAAACCGCTGCGGTGGAAGTGGCTTTCTTTTTTCCGGGCATGAACGTCTTTGCGCGTTCGAATGTCTGAATTCCCTAGAGTAGTATTGCCGGATTGATGGTACGCATGCAGAACCTCCTTGATTTTGACGCAGAAGGCCTCATGGCCTGGTTTGCCGAGCGTGGCGAGAAGCCTTTCCGGGCCCGCCAGGTGCAGCGCTGGGTTCATCGCTTTGGTGAAACGGATTTCGATGCCATGACCGATGTGGCCAAGAGTCTGCGTGCCCAGCTCAAGGAGACCGCGTGCATCCAGCCGCCGGTGCCGATCCGCGATTCCATCTCGACGGATGGCACACGCAAGTGGCTCATGGACGTGGGCAATGGCAACGCGGTGGAAACGGTGTATATCCCGGAAACCAACCGTGGCACCCTGTGTGTCTCCTCGCAGGCAGGGTGTGCGCTCGATTGCGCGTTCTGCTCCACCGGCAAGCAGGGGTTCAATCGTAATCTGACCGCTGCCGAGATCATTGGTCAGCTATGGATTGCCAACCGCCTGCTTGGGCCGGTACGCGACGCCCGCAGCCCGGCAGCCTCGGAGGATCGCATCATCTCCAATGTGGTGATGATGGGCATGGGCGAACCTCTGGCGAATTTCGACAATGTGGTTTCCGCCCTGCGCCTGATGCTCGACGATAACGCCTATGGCATGTCACGGCGGCGTGTCACGGTATCCACCTCAGGCATTGTGCCTGCCATGGATCGTCTGCGCGATGAATGCCCGGTGGCCCTGGCGGTCTCTCTGCACGCACCCAACGATGCGCTGCGTGACCAGTTGGTGCCGATCAATCGCAAATATCCGCTCAAAGAACTGCTGGCAGCCTGCGTTCGCTACCTGGACCGTGCTCCGCGTGATTTTGTGACGTTTGAATACATCATGCTCGCAGGCGTCAACGATCAGGATGTCCATCTGCGGCAGCTCATCGAAATCGCCCGGCAAGTGCCCTGCAAGTACAATCTGATCCCCTTTAATCCGTTCCCGAATTCCGGCTTCAGAAAATCTGCTGCACCGGTAGTCCGCCGCTTCTCGCAACTCCTCAATGAAGCCGGTATCGTCACGACTACGCGAAAAACGCGTGGGGATGACGTTGATGCGGCCTGTGGTCAACTTGCGGGCCAGGTCAAAGACAAGACCCGTCGAACCCTGACAAATACAATACCAATTCATGAGGTGCGCGAATGACGAAGCTGTTGCAGTATTTCATCTGTGTGATGGGAACATGTCTGGCATTGACTGCCTGCGTGAGAGAAGAAGTCAAAACCACGACAGGTAACGTATCAGATAGCGACAGTGATCAACGGCGCGGTTCTTCCGCTTCTTCCGAGGCCAGCAGGGCACGTAATTCCGCGGAGGCACACGCAGAGTTGGCAATGGCCTATTTTCAGCGTGCCCGCCTGGGGGTGGCGCTGGATGAAGCCAATATTGCCATCCAGTCTGACCCGACGTATGCGCGGGGCTTCCTCGCAAAGGGTATCGTGTACGACGTGCAGGACCTGCCGAACCAAGCCCGCCCGGCTTTTGATGAAGCGGGTCGGCTGGCACCGAATGATCCCGAAGTGGGGAGTGCCTATGGGTGGTTTTTGTGTGCACATGGGCAGGTTCAGACCGGATTTGCCTGGCTGGAGAAGTCAGCACGCAACCCCTATAACACGAAGCCGGCTCTGGCTTGGCGGAATGCAGGGGCCTGCATGCAGGATTTTCTGAAGGATGAGGCAGGCTCGGAAGAACGCTTTTTGCGGGCTGTCCAGGCCGATCCGATGTTTGTGGATCCGCAGCTGCGGCTGGCGGGGCTGGCATACCGGACGCAGCGTTATGTCCGGGCCAAGCAGTTTATTGATCGGGTGCAGCAGTTGATGAAAACACCCGGGCCTGATGTGTTGTGGTTGGCTGCCAGCATTGAGAAGAAACTGGGCAACGAGGATACCGTGCAGGTGTACGGCAACCGGTTGAAGAAAGATTTCCCGGCTTCCAATGAATACCAATACTTCTTGCAGGGGAAATTTCAGTGAGTGAGGACACACTAGGAGAGGAGCAAAGCGCTTCCTCTCCGGAGCAAGGGACTGGATGGGACAAACTGAGGGCAGAACGTGAAGCGCAAGGTCTGTCCCTGGATCAGGTTTCGGCTTACCTCAAGCTGACGGCAAGGCAAATCGAGGCGATTGAAAAAGGTGACTTGTCCGCACTTCCCGGTGCGGCTTTTTCACGTGGGTTTGTGCGCAATTACGCCCGCTTCCTGAAGTTGGACCCCGCGGTTTTTGTGGCTCTGGTGGATGAAGCTGAGGGGCAGCATGCCACCAACGGCCTCCCCACTGAAATGTACTCGGCGAATCTTGGGCGCATGCCTGGTTCGGGGAATTCGCGTCTGACCGCAGTACCGATCTTGGCGTTCGTGGTGATTCTGGTCGGTGTGGCGGTTGCCGGCTGGTACTACCATTGGTTTGAATCGCGTGAAGAGGCAGAATTGCTCGCGAATTCCGAGCAGTCTGAAGCTGCGGCGGGGTATCCCCAGATTGCCGCCAGCCAGCCATCGGCGGCATCGGCTCCGGTTGCTGCAAGTGCGGTTGTAGTGGCGGGAAGTGAGCCGTCTGGCGCACAATCTGATAATCTCGCGTCCCAGTCGGCGCCGTTTGTCGGCCAGAGTCAGGTTGTGACTGCTGTGAGTCAGCCGGTGGCACGCACCTCGCAGAGTGGTGTGGCAGCTGTCCACCAGTCTTCGCCGGTGGTGGCGCAGAGTGGGGTGCCTAAACCCGTCCAGTTGCCTGCCCAGTCTGCGTCGCAGCCGGTCGCCAGGCAATCCGCCGTGCCGGGCAGTGCTCAGTCGGTGGCGCCGGGGATGGCGCGCATCGTACTGGCTTTTGATGGCAATTCGTGGGTCGATGTGCGTGACGCCAACGGCAAGAGCGTGTTTTCCCGCCTGAATCAGGCTGGGTCGGTGCAGGAAGTACAGGGAGCTGCGCCGTTTTCCCTCACCATCGGCAATGCGCCCCAGGTCAAGCTGACCTGGAAGGGGCGGCCGGTGGATCTGACCCCCTATACCAAGGGCGATGTCGCCCGTTTGACAGTGCAGTAAGGTGAGCGTTACATGACACAAGAGATTCCTGCCGCACGCGCCGGTGTGCGGCATGCGACCCGGCTCGTGAAGATCGGACCGGTCCAGGTCGGTTCGGCGGCACCCATCGTGGTGCAGTCGATGACCAATACCGATACGGCCGACCACATCTCCACGGCGATCCAGGTGGCTCAACTGGCGCGCGCGGGATCGGAACTCGTGCGTATCACCGTCAATAACGATGAATCCGCCAAGGCGGTGCCGAAGATCCGCGAGCAGCTCCTTAAAATGGGCGTGGATGTGCCTCTGGTGGGGGATTTCCATTACAACGGTCATAAGCTGCTGATTGATAATCCGGCCTGTGCCGAGGTACTCGACAAATACCGCATCAATCCTGGCAATGTCGGCCAGGGAGCCAAGCACGATCTGCAGTTCGGGCAGATCGTGGAACTGGCCTGCAAGTATGAAAAGCCTGTGCGTATTGGTGTGAACTGGGGCAGTCTGGATCAGTCGGTGCTTGCCCGCATGATGGATGAAAACAGCAGGCGCACGCAGCCCTGGGATGTTTCCGCCGTGATGCGTGAGGCGCTTGTGGTGTCCGCCCTGGAGTCTGCGCAGACAGCCGAGAAGGTCGGCCTGCCGGGAGATCGCATCATCCTCTCCTGCAAAGTCTCCAGTGTGCAGGATCTGATCGCCACCTATCGCGAGCTGGCCCGCCGCTGCGACTACCCCCTGCATCTGGGGTTGACCGAAGCCGGCATGGGCAGCAAGGGGATTGTGGCGTCCACTGCCGCGCTGGCCGTGCTCCTGCAGGAAGGCATTGGTGACACGATCCGTGTCTCGCTGACGCCTGAACCCGGCGCGTCGCGCACGCAGGAAGTGATCGTGGCGCAGGAAATCCTGCAGAGCATGGGTTTGCGAGCGTTTACGCCGATGGTCACGGCCTGCCCGGGATGTGGGCGCACCACCAGCACGTTCTTTCAGGAGCTTGCTCAAAGCGTGCAAAACCATGTACGCGAGCAGATGCCGGTATGGCGTGAGCAGTATGATGGTGTAGAGAACCTCACATTGGCAGTGATGGGCTGTGTGGTTAATGGGCCCGGCGAGAGCAAGCATGCGAATATCGGCATTTCTCTGCCAGGGAATGGCGAGAGTCCGGCTGCTCCGGTCTTCATTGACGGGCAGAAGGCCGTCACGTTGCGCGGCGACAATATCGCCGCAGAATTTCATGCCATTCTCAACGACTACGTGGCAACCAAGTTCACCAGGAAAATCTGATTCATGAGCACCAAATTGCAAGGCCTGCGGGGCATGAATGACCTGCTTCCCGATGAGGCCGAACGCTGGGAAGCGTTTGAAGCCATCGTACGTGACTGGCTCAAGAGCTATGGCTACCGGCCAATCCGTACGCCAATTCTGGAGCCGACTGCGCTGTTCAGCCGTGGGGTTGGCGAGCATACCGATATTGTCGAGAAGGAAATGTATTCCTTCGAGGATCGCCTTTCTGAAGAAAAGATGACTCTGCGCCCCGAAGGCACGGCTTCCTGTGTGCGTTCAGTGATTGAGCACAGTCTGCTTTTCGCGCAGCCGCAGCGGCTGTATTACAGTGGCCCGATGTTCCGTCATGAGCGTCCGCAGAAAGGCCGCTATCGCCAGTTCAACCAGGTGGGCGTCGAAGCTCTGGGCTTTGCCGGCCCGGATATTGATGCCGAGCACATCGTGATGTGTCGCCGTCTTTGGGATGATCTGGGGCTTGAAGATATCGAGCTGCAGCTCAATTCGCTCGGCGATGCGTCGGAACGGGCGCGTCACCGAGGTGAGCTGATTGCCTATCTGGAGAAGTATCAGGATTCTCTGGATGAGGACGGCAAGCGTCGTCTGTATACTAATCCTCTGCGCGTGCTCGATAGCAAAAATCCGGCCATGCAGGAAATAGCTGACGGTGCGCCAAAGCTCACGGCCTACCTGGGAGAAGAGTCGCTCAGGCATTTCGAAGCCGTGCAGGACCTGCTGCGGGAGGCCGCCGTGCCCTACCGCATCAACCCACGCCTGGTGCGGGGGCTGGACTATTACAACCGAACCGTGTTCGAATGGACGACTACGCGTCTTGGCGCGCAGGCCACCTTCTGTGCTGGTGGGCGCTATGATTCGCTGATTGCCCAGCTTGGCGGGCGCGAAGCGCCGGCCTGTGGCTTCGCCATGGGTATGGAACGCGTCATGATGCTGTGGCTGGAGGGGCAGGAAGTGAACGGCCCGCTGGAAACCCCGGATATCTATCTGGTGCACCAGGGTGAGGCGGCGCAGAAATTTGCCTTCCGCCTGGCAGAACAGATTCGCAGCGCTGGTTTTTCGGTGGTATTTCACTGTGGTGGCGGTAACTTCAAGAGCCAGATGAAGAAGGCGAATAGCTCTGGCGCCACGTATGCCGTGATTGTCGGTGACAATGAGGCGAACAGTGGGGTGGCTGCGGTCAAACCGTTGCGTGAAGAAGGGGAGCAGGTCAGCCTCGTTCCCGAGGCTTTGACTGAATGGCTGGCGGAGCGCCTGTATGGCGTTGAAGCCGACTGATTACTGACACAGTAAGGAACGATAAGAATATGGCAGCTTACGATCTGGAAGAGCAGGAGCAGCTATCGGCCCTGAGAGACTGGTGGGAGAAGAACAGCAACCGCGTGACCTGGGTGGTTCTCGCGTGTGCACTGGTGTTGCTGGCCTGGACGGGCTGGCATCGCTACCAGACATCCCAGGCGACCGAAACCGGTGTGCTCTATGCCGCCATCCAGCAGGCGGATCAGGCCAAGGATGCGGTCAAGTTGCGTGCACTGACCGATGAAATCGTCGCCAAGCATGGCGAATCCGTGCTCGCGCAGATGGCGACCCTGATGCTGGCCAAGGCTGAAGCTGATGCCGGTAACCAGAAAGATTCCCAGGCCCGCCTCGAGTGGGCCATCAACAAGGGTAGCGATACGCTCGTGCGTGACGTTGCCCGTCTGCGTCTTGCTGCATTGCAGGCTGATGCGAAAGACAATGACGCTGCACTGAAGACGCTGGAAGCTGCTCCGGACAAGGCTTTTACCGCACGTTTCGAAGACCTGCGGGGTGATATCCTGTTCGCCAAGGGAGATGCCAAGGCTGCTGGGGAAGCTTACAAGCGGGCAATGACCGCTTTGGGTGAAAACAGCGGACAGGCTTCTGCCGGCTTCCGTACCGTGCTGCAAACCAAACTGGATGCCCTTGGAGGGGCCTGATGAACCTGCGTAACATTCTTGTCCCTGTTGTCGCGTGCCTGCTGGCCGCCTGTGCTACCAAGGGGCCTGAGCCCTCTCCTCTGCCGGAATTCAAGCAGAGTGGTCAGCTCAAGGAGTTGTGGGGGCACGGTCTCGGTAGCACCGAAGGCTCGATGCTGCGTCCTACCCTGGTTGGAGGGAGCGTTTATGCCGCCAGCCGTTCTGGAGAACTGGCACGTTATGACGCTACCGGGCGTCGTCTCTGGCGCGTGTGGACCGACAAGAATCTTTCCGGCGGCGTTGGCAGCGACGGCACCCTTGTCGCGGTGGCCAGTTCCGATGGCAATCTGATCGTCCACGAGGCCAGCAGCGGCAAGCGGCTGTGGTCGGTGCCGGTTGGGGGTGAGATTGTTGCCTCCCCGCTGGTATCTGCCGACATGGTGGTGGTGCGTATCGGTGACAACGTACTGGCAGCCTACAATGTGGCCGACGGCAAGCGTCGCTGGATTTACCAGCGCCCGCAGTCTCCCTTGACCCTGCGTACCTATGCCGGAATTCTGCAGACCAACGAACTGGTGATTGCCGGTTTCTCGGGTGGCAAGCTGGTCGCCGTGAGCGCGGGTGGAGGCGTGCAGCGCTGGGAAGCTTCCATCATGCAGCCCAAGGGCTCCAACGAACTGGAACGTATGGCTGATGTGGTAGGGACGCCTCTGCTGCAGGGTGATACCGTCTGCGTCGTGGCCTATCAGGGCAAGCTCGCCTGTGTGGACCGTGATAGTGGCGCTATCCGCTGGACGCGTGACTTTTCTTCCGCTACCGGCATTGATGCTGACGCCAAGGGTGTATTTGTCACGGACACTACCGACGTCGTCTATTCTCTTGATGTGGGAACCGGATCGACCAACTGGAAGCAGGACAGCCTGAAATACCGTAAGCTGGGCCGGCCTGTCATTGTCGGGGATGCCATTGTGGTGTCCGACGCCGAAGGTTACGTTCATGTGATGAGTCGCCAGGATGGGCATTTTATCGCCCGTGTGCGCGCCGACAGTTCAGGTGTGTTGGCACCGATCCAGCTGTTGCCAAACAATTCGGTGGCACTGCAGTCGCGTGATGGCGATCTGTATGTGTACGCCGTACCGCAATAAGATGTTGGCGGAGAGCCTGTGAAACCTACGCTGGTGCTGGTGGGCCGACCCAATGTCGGCAAGTCCACCCTGTTCAATCGCCTGACGCGTTCGCGTGATGCACTCGTGGCTGATATGCCCGGGCTCACGCGCGACCGTCACTATGGCAAGGGGCGGGTGGGAGATCGTGAATTTCTGGTGGTGGATACCGGTGGTTTCGAACCGGGTGCCAGTTCCGGTATCGTTGCCGAGATGGCACGGCAGGCCGAGGCGGCGATTGCCGAGGCGGATGCCCTGGTATTTTTGGTGGATGGCCGTGCCGGCCTGACGCCGCATGACAAACAGATTGCTGACACCCTGCGTCGCTCTGGCCGCCCGGTCTACCTTGCCGTCAACAAAGGCGAGGGTATGCCGCGTGAGACTTTCAGTGCAGAGTTTCATGAGCTGGGGTTTGGTCAGCCTTATGTGATCTCCGGTGCGCATGGTGAAGGTGTGCGTCAGCTCGTTGATCTGGTGCTCGAAAGGTTTCCGCTCGACGCCGAGGACGACGCTGATGACACCAAGGGGCCGCGTGTCGCCATTGTGGGTCGGCCGAATGTGGGTAAATCAACGCTGATCAACGCCTTGATTGGCGAAGATCGGGTGATTGCCTTCGATATGCCGGGAACCACGCGGGATGCCATTTCGATTCCGTTCGAGCGCAACGGGCGTGCCTATACCCTGATTGATACGGCCGGTCTGCGCCGGCGTGGCAAGGTCTTTGAGGCCGTCGAAAAGTTCTCGGTGATCAAGACCCTGCAGGCTGTTGAAGAAGCCAATGTGGTGGTGCTGGTGCTCGATGCGAGCCAGGATATTTCTGATCAGGACGCGCATATCGCCGGTTTTGTGCTGGATTCAGGGCGTGCCCTGGTGCTCGCAATCAACAAGTGGGATCAGGTAGACGCCTATCGTCGCGAGCGCGTGAAGGTGGATATCGAGCGCAAGCTGTATTTCCTGGATTTTGCGCGGCACCACTATATTTCCGCACTGCTCTCCGAAGGAATCAGTCCGCTGCTGAAGTCTGTGGATCTTGCCTATGCTGCTGCGATGGCCAAGCTGCCCACCCCGAAGCTCACGCGGACTCTGATGGATGCTGTAGCGCGTCAACAGCCACCGCGGCAAGGGGTGTTCCGGCCAAAAATGCGCTATGCCCATCAGGGCGGTCAGAATCCTCCCGTGATCGTCATTCACGGCAATGCGCTGGATCATATTTCGGAAGCGTACCGCCGGTATTTGGAACGAACTTTTGTGGATGTGTTCAAACTGCAAGGCACTCCGTTAAGGATCGAGTTCCGTACGGCGCGTAATCCCTACGCGGATAAAGAGTAGGGGGCGCACGCCCGGGGGACCCTGTGTCATTCGGGCGGGTTGGCCGGACTTGGATTGTCCATGGCCCGCAAGCCTGTTATCCTAGTTTGTCGGACAGCATGAATATTTCATGACTGCCCGGTTTCAGAAGAACCCATAACAATACATTGAGGGCCAAAACCATGAGTAACAAAGGCCAATTGCTGCAAGACCCCTTTCTCAACGTCCTGCGCCGGGAACATATCCCCGTTTCTATCTATCTGGTCAACGGCATCAAACTGCAAGGGCACATCGAGTCCTTTGACCAGTATGTCGTGTTGTTGAAGAACACTGTGACCCAGATGGTGTACAAACATGCCATCTCTACCGTCGTCCCGGCCCGTGCCGTGTCGATTCCGCAGGAAAACGGTGCGCCCGCCGCCGACGTTCCCGCGGACAAGGAGTAATTTGGCGGGCCCTTGTGGCCTGTCCATGGAAAGCTGCCTGCATGCTTCTTTACCAGTGGCTCGGTTGGCACGAGTCGGTGCTGACCGGGGGTGTTCTTGATGTTTGATCGTCCGGAGTCCCCTGGCAACCGGGCAGTACTGGTGCAACTTGATTTTGGCTCGCGTGGAGTCGCTGAACAACTGGCAGAACTGCAGCTGTTGGCGAGTTCGGCTGGCGCCGAGACTGTTGCTGTTGTGCAAGGGCGCCGCCAATCCCCTGATCCTGCGCTGTATGCAGGTTCTGGCAAGGTTGAAGAGATCGGCGTAGCCGCCAACGCTGGAAGTGCCGATATCGTGATCTTTAATCACGAACTATCGGCAGCGCAGCAGCGCAACCTCGAACGTGTATTGCAACGGCGCGTGATTGATCGCACGGCGCTGATCCTGGATATTTTTGCCCTGCGTGCGAAGAGCCACGAAGGGAAGCTGCAGGTTGAACTCGCCCAGCTGGAGCATCTGGCGACACGTCTGGTGCGTGGCTGGACTCACCTTGAGCGCCAGAAGGGTGGTATCGGCCTGCGTGGTCCGGGTGAAAAGCAGCTTGAAACCGACCGACGTCTGCTCGGCAATCGCGTCAAGCTCCTCAAGGAACGCCTCAAGCAGCTTGAAAAGCAGCGTCGTGTGCGACGCCGCTCGCGCGAGCGTAGTGAGGTGCCGATGATTTCACTGGTTGGTTATACCAATGCCGGCAAATCGACGCTGTTCAACGCGTTGACCAAAGCCGGGGCGTATGCGGCCAACCAGTTGTTCGCCACCCTGGATACAACATCGCGGCGTGTTTATCTGCGTGATGCAGACAATCATGTGGTGGTGTCCGATACGGTTGGTTTTATCCGCGATCTGCCTCACTCTGTGGTGGCGGCGTTTCACGCCACCCTGGAAGAAACCGCCAATGCCGATTTGCTGCTGCATGTCGTTGATGCAGCCAGCGAAGACCGTGAGGCCCAGATTGCTGTGGTTAATCACGTGCTTGAAGAAATCGGCGCGGGAGACGTTCCGCAGATCCTGGTCTGGAACAAGATTGACCTGACCCACGGGCAACCGGCGATAGAGCGGGACGCCTATGGTAAAATCAACCGAGTTTTGCTCAGTGCGCACACCGGCGAAGGGCTGGATTTATTGCGCGCAGCACTGGCAAGCGAGTTGTTTCCGAGTATCTCCGCCGACCCCGCCGATGACGCTGTGGCGGCTCATGCAACCGACCATCCCGACCGAGCATCCACATGATTACCGGACTTCTCATGTCAATCAACGATCCGCGCTGGGGCAACAACAACCAGCAGCAGGGCGATGACAAGCGTGGAAATGACCAGGGGCCTCCCGATCTGGAAGAGATCTGGCGCGATTTCAACAGCAAACTGGGTGGCCTGTTTGGCCGCTCCGGCAACAGCGGAGGTTCCGACGGCGGCAATCGTACGCCGGGCAAACCCCGCTGGGGCGGGGGTGTTGGTCTGGTTCTGGGGGTCGTAGTTCTCCTCTGGCTGGGCAGCGGGTTCTATACTGTGGATGCGAGCCAGCGCGGCGTTGTGCTGCGGTTCGGCAAGTTCCAGGAAGTGACGCGCGAAGGCTTGCAATGGCATCTTCCCTATCCGGTTGAGTCGGTTGAGCTGGTGGATGTCACGCGGGTACGTACGGCCGAGATCGGCTTCCGTTCCTCGGACCACACGCCAGATCTGCACGAATCGTTGATGCTCACGGACGATGAGAATATCGTCAGCATCCAGTTTGCTGTGCAATACACGCTGAGCGATCCGGCTGAGTACCTGTTCTCGAACAAGGACCCGGACGCCATGGTCAAGCAGGTGGCGGAATCCGCCATGCGCGAGATCGTCGGCAAGAGCAAGATGGATTTCGTGCTGTATCAGGGGCGTGAGGCGATTGCGCTGGATGCCCAGGTGCTGATCCAGAAAATCCTTAATGAATACAAGTTCGGGGATGGCAAGGGCAGTGGTATTCAGATTGGCAAGGTGACGATGGCCAACGCCCAGCCTCCCGAGCAGGTTCAGGATTCCTTTAATGATGCGGTCAAGGCCGTGCAGGATGCCGAGCGCGTGAAGAACGATGGCCAGGCCTACTTCAATGATGTGGTGCCGAAGGCTGAAGGGTCGGCTGCACGCCTGCATGAAGAGGCGCTGGGTTATGCCGGGCGCGTTGTAGCCCAGGCTGAAGGTGATGCCTCCCGCTTCAAGCAGATTTATGCCGAATATGCCAAGGCGCCGGAAGTGACGCGCAATCGCATGTATATCGATGCCATGCAGCAGGTGTACTCCAATGCCTCCAAGGTTTTCCTGGATGCCAAGGGGAATGGCAACAATATGCTGTATCTGCCGCTCGACAAGCTGATGTCCCAGCCGGCTGCCGCACAGCCGCAGGGGGATGCTTCGAGTGCTGCTAAGGCGGCAACGACGGGGACTGATGTGACGTCTTCGAATACTACGACACGACCGGAAGTTGATCCGCGCAGTCGTGACAGTCTGAGCCGTGAGCGGGGAGCCCGTTGATGAATACGCGCCTGCCTTTGACAATTGGTGTTTGTCTGCTGCTTATTGTGGTGGTGGCAATGTCCACGTTCCGCGTAGACCAGCGGCGTTTTGCGCTGGTGATGCAGCTCGGTGAGATCAAGCGGGTGGAAAGCACCCCGGGTCTCAAGTTCAAGCTGCCGCTGATCCAGAACGTCAAATATTTCGACCGGCGCATCCTGACGATGGATTCTCCCGAGCCCGAGCTTTTCCAGACGGCCGAGAAGAAAAATGTGCTTGTCGATTCCTTCGTGAAGTGGCACATCAAGGATCCGGCGATGTTTTACCGGGCTTTTGGGCAGGATGAGGAACGTGCGACCAATCGCCTGGAACAGACCATCAATTCAGTGCTGCGTGAAGAGTTTGGCAAACGGCTGATGCATGACGTGATTTCTGGCGCCCGCCAGGACCTGATGGCTGCGGTGAAGACCAAGGCCCGCAATGACTCTGCCCAGTATGGCGTGGAAGTCATTGATGTGCGTGTGAAGCGCGTCGAGTTGCCCACTGATGTGTCAGACTCCGTGTATCGTCGCATGGAAGCCGAGCGCAAGCGTGTGGCCAATGAACTGCGTTCCACTGGTGGTGCGGTGGCCGAACAGATCAAGGCTGATGCTGACAAGCGCCGCGAAGTGGTGGTCGCCGAGGCTTATCGTGATGCCCAGAAAATCAAGGGTGAAGCGGATGCCAAGGCGATTGCCATCTATGCCGAAGCGTTTGGCCGCAGTCCTGAGTTCTATCGTTTCTGGCGCTCCATGGAGGCTTACCGCCAGACCTTCCACAGCAAGAGTGATGTGCTGGTGGTGGACCCGTCCTCCGAGTTCTTCAAATACATGAAGAACAGCGGTGGCAAGGATTCCGGCAAGTAACCGGTCATGGTCCGCTTCATTTTCGCCGCCCTGGCGTTGATGCTCATGCTTGAAGGGCTTATGCCGCTCATCGCACCAACGGTGTGGCGGCAGGTCTTTCAGCGCATGACGCGATGGGCGGACGGCCAGCTCCGTTTTGCCGGTCTGATGTCCCTGCTGGTCGGCATCATCCTTTTCATTCTGATCAAGTAAGAACTGTCATGGCTTTGCCACGTTGGGCCCTGCCCGAATACTTTGAAGACGTGCTGCCGCGTGAAGCGCAGCGCATGGAACGCCTGCGGCGTTCTCTGCTTGATGAATTCCATCAGCACGGTTATCAATACGTCATTCCTCCTCTGGTTGAGTATGTCGATGCACTGATTTCTGGCGCCGGGCATGACATGGAGGAAAGCACTTTCCGTTTTGTTGATCAGCTCAGCGGCCGTACGCTGGGTCTGCGTGCAGATACGACGCCGCAAGTCACCCGCATCGATGCCCACCTGCTCAATCGCAAGGGCGTGACACGCCTGTGCTATTGCGGTCCGGTCGTGCATGTGTTGCCGCGCTCGATGAATGCCTCGCGTGAGCCTTTCCAGATTGGTGCGGAAATCTATGGGCACGCCGGCATTGAGGCGGATGTCGAGATTCTCCGTCTGCTTGCACATACCCTGAAGATTGCCGGCGTGACTGCCAGCCGCATCGACGTAGGCCATATCGGGCTGTTCCGCACGCTCTCCAGGCTGGCTGGCCTGGATACCCAGGCCGAACTGACCCTGTTTGGGATTCTGCAGGGCAAGGATGTGCCGGGGCTGCGTGATTTCGTTGCCGCCTGTGTCACTGAGCCTGAAGCACGCCGCGGCCTGCTGGCGCTGCCCGGCCTGTATGGCGACGCCAATGTGCTGATCCGGGCGCGTGATGCGCTCCCTGGTGTTCCCGGCGTGCATGCTGCACTCGATGAATTGCTGCATCTGGCCCGCCATATGGGCCCCATGCTGTCGTTTGACCTTGCCGATCTGCGCGGCTATCACTATCACAATGGGCTGATGTTCGCTGCTTATCACGGATCTTCCGCCTCAGCGATTGCGATGGGTGGGCGCTATGATGAAGTGGGTCGGACCTTTGGCCGCGCTCGTCCGGCGACCGGATTCAGTATGGACCTGCGCGAACTGGCTGCAATTGGTGCGGCACAGGATGAGCATGGTGCCATTCTGGCCCCATTGGATGTTGCTGAAAGTCTTGCCGGGCTGATTACGCAATTGCGTGCAGCTGGCGAAGTTGTCGTGCGCGAGTTGCCGGGGCATGCCGGCAGCTGGCGTGAAGCCGGCTGCGACCGGCGCATCATTGCGGATAATGGCACCTGGCGTGTAGTGTCGCTGGCAGATTAAGGGAAAGTTCAAATGGCAAAGAATGTGGTGGTCGTCGGCACTCAGTGGGGCGACGAAGGCAAGGGCAAGATCGTCGATTGGCTGACAGACCACGCCAAAGGGGTGGTGCGTTTCCAGGGTGGTCACAATGCCGGCCATACTCTGGTCGTCGGCACGAAAGAGTACAAACTTAATCTGGTACCGTCCGGGATCGTGCGCGAAGGCGTGCAATGCCTGATCGGCAATGGTGTGGTGCTGGATATCCATCACCTGATCAGCGAAATCGACATGCTTGAAGCTGATGGCATCAAGGTGCGTGATCGCCTCAAGGTCAGCTCCGGCTGTGCCTTGATTCTGCCGTATCACGTGGCGCTGGATCAGGCCCGCGAGGCCAAGAAGAGTGCCGGTCAGAAGATCGGTACGACAGGCAAGGGGATTGGGCCGGCGTATGCCGACAAGGTTGCCCGCCGCGCGCTGCACGTCTATGACCTGTTCGACCCTGCCCGCTTTGACGCCAAGCTGCGTGAAGTGCTGGATTATCACAACTTTGTGCTGACCGGCTATCTGGGCGCACCGGCAGTGGATCCACAGGAAGTGTTTGATCGGGCCATGGCGGATGCAGAAATCATTCGTCCGTTAGTGGCTGACGTATCTTCACTGATCTATGCCGCGAACGAGGCGGGTGGCAACCTGCTGTTCGAAGGCGCCCAGGGCTCGATGCTGGATATCGATCATGGCACCTACCCGTTCGTGACCTCCTCAAACTGTGTCTCCGGTCAGGCGGCAGCGGGTTCGGGGGTTGGCCCGGGCATGCTGCACTATGTGCTGGGGATCACCAAGGCTTACTGTACCCGCGTTGGGGGTGGCCCTTTCCCGAGCGAGCTGGATATCGAAACGGCGGGAGTGCCTGGCGAGCAGATGTCGCGTGTCGGTCGTGAATTTGGCACGGTGACCAAGCGCAAGCGCCGTTGTGGCTGGTTCGATGCTGCTGCCCTGCGTCGTTCAGCGCGTATCAACGGGCTGACGGGATTGTGCATCACCAAGCTTGATGTGCTCGACGGTCTCGACGAACTCAGGATCTGTACGGGTTATACCCTGCACGGCAGCAAGATCGATATGCTTCCCATCGGTGCCGATGAAGTAGCCGCCTGCCAGCCAGTGTATGAAACCTTGCCGGGATGGAAGGAAAGCACCTTCGGCGTCAAACGCTGGGAAGATCTGCCGGCGAATGCGCAAGCCTATCTGAACCGCCTTGAGCAGGCCTGTGGCGTGCCCGTGGCGATTGTTTCGACTGGGCCGGAGCGTGAAGAAACCATTCTGAAACACCATCCGTTTGCGGATTGATGATTGCCGGGGTGACCAAGGTCACCCCGCAGTTTTAGTTTTATTGGCAGGCCACTGATGCTGCCAGAGTGGATTTATCCTGAAGTGTTTTGCAATGAGCTGGCTTGGGCCGGAAGAAATAAAAACAGCCGGACCGGAAAAGAAAAAAGCCAGTTCAAAGAACTGGCTTTTCCTAGAAATTTGGTGCCCAGGAGAGGACTCGAACCTCCACACCTTGCGGCACTAGTACCTGAAACTAGCGCGTCTACCAATTTCGCCACCTGGGCAGTGAAGAGCGTAGATTATAAATAAAAATTGAATCGTGTGGTGCTTTTTGTTGAGAGATTTTCGAAAATTTCGTGGTGCGGATATCGCGAACCAAACTTTGCGAACAGTTTTGCCTGGAAACCCCATGGGCTGTTCGCCGCGATTGACATATGCGAAACTCGGAGAATCATCGATACTGAAAAGCACAAAAAGAAAAAGCCAGTTCAAAGAACTGGCTTTCTCAGAAATTGGTGCCCAGGAGAGGACTCGAACCTCCACACCTTGCGGCACTAGTACCTGAAACTAGCGCGTCTACCAATTTCGCCACCTGGGCAACGGAGAACGCGCATTATAAAGAAGAATAGAAATGAGTCAAGAACCAAAACAAAAAAACAGTCAGAAGAAGATCTCCCGCATTCGTCGTGCAGATCCGTTTTTCGCGCGCGAAGCCGAAAAATATGACAATCCATTGCCTTCGCGCGAATACATCCAGCAGTTCCTTGAAGAGGCTGCCTGCCCGCTTGAAGCCAGTGCGCTGGCGGCAGAGCTGGATATCCGCGAAGATGAATTCGATGCCTTTTCACGCCGCCTCGGGGCTATGGAGCGGGCCGGGCAGCTCATGCGGAACCGGCGTGGTGCCTACATCCTGCCGGACAAGGCGGATCTGATCCGTGGCCGTGTGCAGGGGCATCCCGACGGCTTCGGCTTTTTGATTCCTGAAGATGGTGCGGAAGATATCTTCCTCGGGCCACGCGCGATGCGCGAAGTGCTGCATGGTGATCGCGTGCTGGCGCGCGTCGTTGGGCTGGATCAGCGTGGTCGCCGCGAAGGCAAGATCATCGAGGTGCTGGAGCGAGCCAACACCCAGCTGGTCGGGCGTGTCGTGGTGGAAGCCGGGGTGGCCTATGTGCTGTCAGAAGACCGGCGCATCAGCCAGGGCATCCTGCTGTCACCGGGCGGGCGGGTGAAGCCACGCGCCGGGCAGGTGGTGACAGTTGAAATCGTGCAGCAACCGGGCCAGCACAATCAGCCTATCGGGCGAATCGTTGAAACGCTGGGCAACTATGCTGACGACGGCATGGAGATCGAGATTGCGCTGCGCAAGCACGATCTGCCGTTCGAATTCCCGGAAGCCGTGAAGGCCGAAGCGAAGAAGCTGCCAACCGTGGTGCGCAAGAAGGATTGGACAGCGGGGCGCGAGGATATCCGCCATTTGCCGCTCGTGACAATCGACGGGGAAACCGCCAAGGACTTCGATGATGCCGTGTATTGCGAGCGCCAGGGGCGTGGTTATCGCCTGCTCGTGGCGATTGCCGACGTAAGCCATTACGTTACGCCGGGCAGCGCACTTGATGCCGAAGCACTTACGCGTGGCAACTCGGTTTATTTCCCGCGCAGGGTGATCCCGATGCTGCCGGAGAAACTTTCCAACGGCCTGTGTTCCCTGAACCCTCAGGTTGAGCGTCTGTGCATGGTCTGCGACATGTCGATCAATGTGCGTGGCGAGATCAAGGCCTATCGCTTCTATCCTGCGGTCATGTTCTCGCATGCACGCCTGACCTACACCAAGGTGGCTGCCGCACTGTATGAAAAGGATGAAGCCGTGCGTGCCGAGGTGGGCGAAGTGCTGCCGCACCTGGAAACCCTGGATGTACTCTTCCGGATCCTGCTTGAGGCGCGTGCCAAGCGTGGTGCGATTGAATTCGAAACCCTCGAGACAAAGATGATCTTTGACGAGGTTGGCAAGATCGAGCGTATCGTGCCGGAGAAGCGCAATGACGCACATCGCCTGATTGAGGAGTGCATGCTGGCTGCCAATGTGTGCGCTTCGGAATTCCTGCAGAAGCACAAGCATCCTTCACTGTATCGCGTGCATGAAGGGCCTTCCGCCGAGAAGCTGGAGAAGCTGCGCAAGTTCCTCGCGGAATTCGGTTTGGGGCTGGGTGGTGGTGATTCACCGCGCGCGGCCGATTTTGCCAAGGTTGCCGACAAGATCAAGGGCCGCCCGGATGCGCAACTGATTCAGACAGTGATGTTGCGCTCCATGCAGCAAGCGGTGTACAGCCCGGAAAATGTCGGCCACTTCGGGCTGGCGTATGAAGCCTATACACACTTCACTTCGCCGATCCGGCGTTACCCCGATCTGCTCGTGCATCGCTCAATCAAGGCTGTCCTGACGAAAACGCATTACGAACCAGCTGTCGGCCCGGTCGAGCTGTTGCAAGACACGCGCCCGCGCAAGGCCGGAGCCAAGGTGGAAGATATCAATGCAGCGCGGGCCAGGCATGCCGCCTCTGCCCAGAAAAATGGTATCTGGGAAGGTATCGGGGTGCATTGCTCGCAGACGGAACGCCGTGCTGACGAAGCCAGCCGTGATGTGGAAACCTGGCTCAAGTGCTTCTACATGCAGGATCGTGTGGGTGAGCAATACACAGGGGTGGTGACGGCGGTGACTTCATTCGGTATCTTCGTCACCCTGGACGAATTGTTTGTTGAAGGTTTGGTGCATATCTCTGATCTCGGGGCCGACTATTTCCACTTCGATGAGGCGCGTCACGCCCTGGTCGGTGAGCGTAGTGGCCAGCAATTCCGGCTCTCGGACCGGGTGAGTGTTGAACTGGTACGCGTAGATCTCGAATCACGCAAGATCGATTTCCGTCTCGTTGAAGGTGTTGCACGCGCCACCAAGCGCAGCGGCAAAACCGAACGTGATCGTCAGCGTTCACAGGCCGGTTTTGGAGATGATGAGCCGGTGAGCTGGCGCGAGCTGGAAGGTGTACCGGCACGCAGCGCCAAGGCCGCGGTGGAAGAAACTGCCACCCCCCGGCGCAAGCCGCAGAAGGCTGCACTGCTGACGCTAAAAAAGACGTCCGGACCGACCAATACCAAGAAGAAAGGAAGCCCACGTGGCTGATACCCGTTTTATCCATGGTTTTCACGCTGTGGCCGCCAAGCTGCGCCATGACCCGGAAGCCATTCAGGAACTTCACATGGCAACCCAGCGTGGCGACGCGCGTGCCCGCGATCTGCTGGCGCGTGCCGAACTGGCAGGTGTGCGCATCATTCAGACCGATACGGCGCGTCTCGACGGCATGGCCGGCACCCATCGGCATCAGGGCGTGGTGGCCCGCATCGACGCACGCCAGAAGACATTCCATTTGGCCGATATCCTTGAGGACCTGCCGGAGAACGCCCTGTTCCTGGTACTTGATGGCGTGCAGGACCCGCATAACCTGGGGGCCTGTCTACGTGCGGCGGATGCTGCTGGAGCACACGCCGTGATTGCTCCGAAAGATCGGGCTGTCGGGCTGAATGCCACGGCCATGAAAGTCGCTAGTGGTGCGGCGGATACCGTTCCCTATATCGTCGTGACCAATCTCGCGCGGACTCTGCGAGAACTCAAGGATGCCGGCGTGTGGTGCATCGGTGCGGCAGGCGAAGCGGAAAAGTCCTTCTACGAGATCAATCAGACCGGGCCTGTGGCTTGGGTGCTGGGCGCGGAAGGCGATGGCCTGCGACGCCTGACGCGGGAAACCTGCGACGAACTGGCGAAGATTCCCATGCACGGTTCGGTGGAAAGTCTCAACGTCTCGGTGGCGACGGGGGTTTGCCTGTTCGAAGCGCGCCGTCAGCGGAGCGTGACGAAATTGGCGGAGGGCTGATAACTGTCCTTGCGGGAGGTTTGTGTGCAGACCAATCTGAGTCCAGAGGGCCTTTCCGTTCTTGGAAAGGTGGGACGAGGAGTTCGGTATGGGCGATACTTTGGTGGAAAAGCTCAAGGCGGCACCGCAGCAAGTCTACCCGCAGCATTTGCTGGCAACATTCCCCCGCATTGCTGGAAGCATTGCAGGCTTATGGGGGCATCGTGAGATCGAAGCCTATTTTCAGGATCTGATGATCGATGATCGTGGCAATCGGCAGGGTTTTCCTCCGGAAGTTCTGATGGAAATCCTCGCTTTGCGTACCTATCATCGCAGCCTGTTTCCACCGTCGGTGCGAACCGTGCACACTTGGGCTGATCTGGTCGACAAGGATGAAGCAGCGGCTCCGGCAGTCGCTGTGCCCAGGCAGGTGCTGGAATGGCGCCTGGAGGCCCAGGCATCGGAACCGCCCCGAGCCCGCGAGATGTGACGAGAAGTGCGGAGGTCAGTGAGGCTTGTGTGTGGCGTGAATATTGGCGTCCGTGGAAACTGTTTTCGCTGGCGGCTGGAATTTTTCTTCTGATCATCGGCGCGCAGAGCTTTGGTGCACCAGACTGGGATATTCCCATCAGCTTCATCATGGCGCTCATGACCTATCTGACGGCGCCGTGGAGCATGCGTGTGCTGATCGGGCGCCGCTGGCGCTGGTGGCCTTTGATGCTGCTGTTGACCTGGGCCAGTGTGGACGGCGGGTATGCCCTGTATTGGTACTATCGTGATCCCGCCGCGTTGGCAATGATGCGTGAGGTGAATTTCCCTGCATCGTTGAGCCTGTACTGGATCTGTGGTTTGCTCTGGTTGCCGCAGGCTTCCCTGCGGGAAATCCTGATTTTTGTGCGGCAAATTCCGAAAAGCGGCTTCAAAAATCTTTGAAGACAAGGATTTTATGAAGGTCGGCTCAATCGCCTGATCTCTTGAGTTTTTTCAGGCGGATGTGATCCTGCCCGCGCTGTCTGCGTAAGCCGCCTAGTGCAAGCTGCCTTTTTTCTGCGGTTTCGGCAGGGGGGCGGCAGGAGCAGATTGAGCGGATAGCGGATCGTCGTCTGTCGCAAGTTCCTGCCAACTGGCCAGCATCTTTTCGAACACCTTACGGTCTTCCGCGTAACGGGCTTCCTGTGTAGTTAGGCGCAGCGAGTACAGATGAGAGGGGACGTTTGCCCCTGGGATCACTTTGCGCAGAGCGGAAACCTCATCCTGAATCATCGGGCCGCTGTTTTCTTCGCCCGGAAAACGCAGCACGATGCGGATTGCCGGCAATCCACCAAGGCGGGCATCACTCCGCGACAGCTCCGTGACCGCATTTTTGGGGAGATCGTCATCGAGCAGATCTTTGCTGCCTTCAGCCACGTCCGGCAGATCAGTGTATTCGGTGGAGTTGTATCCCGCGTAGGCTTCGATGTTTCTTTTCCAGCCTTCGCCGAGTTCCACTACCAGACCGTGCTCGACCATGCCTAAGGGGGAATTCGGGCAGGCTACATGATTGAGCGGGATGACGACTGAAAAGCCATACACGTCATTGGTGTACATGCCTCGCATCCGGCAATCAGTATTGCCGTCGTCGGCCCGCGCTGTCAGCGCAGACAATGCCAGAACAAGGGGCAGGATTTTCTTCAGGGTCATGAATTGCACACATTGCACACAGCAACTAGCCTGACTGATTGTACCGCCAGATGCGGGACTTCCCCAGTCAGTGAACTCACGAAAGTATTCGGAAGACTGCAGTATGATGCGCGTTCCTTAAGAGTATTCAGTCATCGGATCATGGCCTTCGCCTTCCCTGCGTATCACACGGACAAATTTGTTGCACCTTCCCCGGAGGTGAATCTGGTCAAGCTGACGCAAACAGCTGTACAGCATCTGGGTTGGATTCTGGTCCGCCAGAATCGCGATTCGATTGTCTATTCCACGCGTCGGCGCATGGTGTCGCGCTGTGAGCGCGTGACCATTCAGTTCCATGAGGCAGACCAGTCGCTCACCATTGAGAGTAAGTGTGTACTGCTGACGCAATGCCTGGACTGGGGGAAAAATCGCAAGAATGTGGAAGTTTTCCTGCAGGTGCTGCAGGCTTTGATCCAGGCACAGGCACAGGCACAGGCACAGGCACAGCCCTGAATTATTTCTCCTGGTGGCAGTGGAACAGCTCGCGCATCTGCTCCAGCCATTTCGTAGCGGCAGAGCTATCTGGCGGAGGTGCCCAGGGAGCCAGTTCGTCCGTGCTCAGTGCCACAAAAGGGCCCGTCTTGGTTTCGAAAAAGATGGTGCCGGGTTCCAGTGCGATCACGCTGTGCCAGACTTCAAGCCCGAGGTGAAAGCCACAGCATGCCCCTGCTGGCGTCAGCAGGCGTGTCTGGTGAATTTGTCCGGCAGCGTCAAACAGGATCAGTCCCAGGCTGCCGCGTACCATCAGCAGGGTTTCTTCCTTGCCGTTGGGGAGATGGCGGTGCGGCATTACGTATGATGCTGGTTCGATGGCGTTGAAAAAGCGCTGCACAGGTGCCTCAAGCGAGGTGTGCAGATTGTGGTTCTGGCGTTGCCGGGGGTTGGCGCGGGCTGCTGCACTCAGGGCGTCCAGCAAGGCCGTGTCGAACAGCTTTGTTGCGGAATCAGCGATCAAAGGAGTAGGTGGCACCGAAACTGACATAAGGGGTCAGGCGCAGTCCGTTGCCCATGGCGTTGCCACTCAGACCGAGAGGTTGGGCAGTATTGCACGAGAGCAGAAAGCTCTTGCAGCCACTGTTGCTGCTGCCCATATGGGTGCCAACTTGCGCGGACAATGCCCAGCGACTGCTGCGGGAAGGTTCGCTGTCCCATCCGAGGCCAACGAAGGTGCTGGGCGTGCTGCCAAGACTCTTGCCTGGCACGCCGGTACGACCGGAATCCCAACTCAGGCCGAGCGAAGTATGGATCCCCATATCCAGTAGTGGCCAGTCCGCTCTCAGGGTGTTGTGGCTACTATCCTGGGCGTTGAGACTTTCATTTCCCCAGGGATTCGCGGGCGCAGCGCTTGAATCCGTAGAGAAGCGCAGCCTCAGACCGTTTTCCGTATCGCGCAGAACGATGCCCCTGGTGCTGGCACTGTCGAGCCGCAGGCCGCTGGGTTGCGCAAACGCCACCTGGCCAGCCAGCAGGCTAGCCAAGGTCACAACGCAGAGGGCCTGGGATAGGGTGTTCAAGGTAAGACTCTTTGCCTGGCGGCGGTTCATGATCCTGTTGCAAGCCTGTGCCGAGGGAGCTGATCTTCAACCCGCTGGCCTTCTCGCTACCGATCCTGAACAGCCTCTTATTGGTAAATAACTTCTACACCTTCTGATGATAGCCATTGCCGGAGATTTTCGAGAAGCGGATCATCAAGTTTTACCCGCCATCCGTCTCCCAGTGGTAAATCTGCGACAGCCCGCCGGTTTTTGTAGCGGATGCGGATCGGGCAGCCGCCTTCATCACGCGTGCCCCGATGGGGGTTGAGCATCTGCAGCAAGCGGTCGACCGCAGCGTGTGGGCCTCCACTAGCGGCTACTTCCCCGTTAATATGAAGGGTGAGCAAACGGGCATACCGTCCGCGTGCCTCACCCAGGGTATACAGACGTTCGGCGATGACGCGAAGCCCGGAACCTCCGCCGTAGTCATCACTGCTGACCTTGCCTTCGACAATGAGCACTTCGTCTGGTGTGATCTTGCCCTTGCTGGCGTCGAGGACCTCGGAGTAGACCGTGACATCCACAGGCGTGGTGCCATCATCAAGAGTGACAAACGCCATCTTGCCGCGATTGCCCATCTTGATGCGGATGGCTGAGACGACGCCTGCAAGCATCTGCGGCTCGCGCCGGGGTTCGATACGCGCCAGGGGGGTACGTACAAACCGGCGTACTTCCGCCTCGGAGACGTGGAAGGGGTGGCCGGAGAGGAAGAAACCAATGGCCGTTTTTTCTTCGGCAAGCTGGTATTTTTCGTTCCAGACCGGCGCTTCTACATATTCGGGGGCAATTTCGGAGATTTCGCCGGGGGCATCAAACAGGCCTCCCTGGCCGGCGCTGGCCGCAGCCTGTTCGGCGGCTTCCATGGCATCGCTGACGGTGGCCATCAGCTTGGCGCGATGGGGGGCGCCGTCTGGTGTTTTGGGCGCAATTGTGTCAAACGCACCGGCACGCACCAGGGCTTCGATCACCCGCTTGTTGACGGCCCGGCGATCTACGCGGGCACAGAAGTCGAACAGATCCTTGAATGCCCCTCCCGCTTTGCGTGCCTCGACGATTGAGCGCACGGCGGGCTCCCCACAGCCCTTGACGGCCCCAAGACCGTAGCGGATGGTTTTCGGGTCGGTCGGCTCGAACCGGTAATGCGAGGCGTTGACGTCGGGTGGCAGGATTGCCACGCCATTGGCAACGGTGTCTTCGTAGAAGATCTTCACCGAATCGGTGTTGTCCATATCGGACGACATCGTCGCGGCCATGAACGAGGCACAGTGATGCACCTTGAGCCAGGCGGTGTGATAGGTGACCACCGCATAGGCTGCCGTGTGCGACTTGTTAAAGCCGTACTCGGCGAACTTGGTCATCAGGTCGAACAGCTGTTCGGCCAGGGCCGGGTCATAGCCTTTCTTCTGGGCACCTTCCGCAATTGTGGAGCGGTGCTTGGCCATTTCCTCGGCCTTTTTCTTACCCATCGCGCGACGCAGCATGTCTGCGCCGCCCAGAGTGTAACCCCCGATGATCTGGGAGATCTGCATCACCTGCTCCTGATACACGATCACGCCATAGGTCGGCTCCAGGCAGGCTTTCAGATCCGGGTGAAAATAGTCGATGTCCTGCTTGCCCTGTTTACGCAGGATGAAGTCATCCACCATCCCGGAGCCTAGCGGGCCGGGGCGGTAGAGAGCGAGCACAGCGATGATGTCTTCGAAGCGGTCCGGCCCAAGTTTTTTGAGCAGCTTCTTCATCCCGTCCGATTCCACCTGGAAGATCGCCGTGGTGTTGGCTTCTTTCAGGATCTGGTAGGCGGCGTGGTCTTCGAAGCCCAGTGCCATCAGATCGGGGCGCTCGCCCGTGAGACGTTCGACGTAATCGAGCGCCAGGTCGATAATTGTGAGGTTGCGCAACCCGAGGAAGTCGAACTTCACCAGGCCAACCTGTTCCACATCGTCCTTGTCGAATTGCGAGACGGTCGAGGCGTCTTCACCATCGGCAAGATAGACCGGGCAGAAGTCGGTGATTTTGCCCGGGGCGATCAGTACGCCACCGGCGTGCATGCCTACGCCACGCGTCATGCCTTCAAGCGGCAGGGCAAGGTTCCAGAGTTCGCTGATGGATTCCCCATCATTGGGGTCACTCATCATCTCGCGGATGGTGGGTTCAGCCTCAATCGCATCGGCCAGCGACATTGGTTTGTTCTGCACCACCGGGATGAGCTTGGAGAGGCGGTCGCACAGGCCATATGGCAGATCCAGCACACGCCCGACGTCACGCACCACAGCCTTCGAGGCCATGGTGCCGAAGGTGGCGATCTGCGAAACGGCATCGTGGCCGTAGCGGTCGCGCACGTAATCGATCACGCGGTAGCGGTTTTCCTGGCAGAAGTCGACGTCAAAGTCAGGCATCGACACGCGTTCCGGGTTCAGGAAGCGTTCGAACAGCAGTGCATACGCGGTGGGGTCAAGGTCGGTGATCTTGAGCGAGTAGGCCACCAGCGAGCCGGCACCGGAGCCGCGCCCTGGGCCGATCGGCACGCCATTTTTTTTGCCCCACTGGATGAAGTCCGCCACGATCAGGAAGTAGCCCGGGAAGCCCATCTGGATGATGGTCTTGAGTTCGAACTCCAGCCTGTCCTTGTAGCGGGGGTATTCTTTCTCGCGGACAGCGGGGTCCGGGTAGAGCTTCTGCAGACGCTCGTCGAGGCCGTGATAGGCTTCCTGCACGAGGAAATCGTCCAGGCTCATGCCTTCCGGTGTCGGGAACAGCGGCAGGGAGTGTTTGCCCAGCACGATGGAGAGCGAACAGCGCTTGGCGATCTCCACCGAGTTTTCCAGCGCCTCGGGCAGGTCGGCGAACAGTTCCAGCATTTCATCCTGGGTCTTGAAATACTGTTCTTCCGTGAAATGCTTGGGGCGGCGGGTATCCGAGAGGGTGTAGCCCTGGGCGATACAGACGCGTGCCTCGTGCGCCTTGAAATCATCGCGGTGCAGGAACTGGATCGGATGGGTGGCGACCACGGGCAGGTCGAGTTCTCCGGCCAGGAAAACAGCTTGCTGCAGATAAGCTTCTGAGCCGGGGTGGCCGGCGCGCTGGATTTCGACGTAGAAGGCATCCGGAAAACGCTTGCCCCAGTCTTCCGCCAGGGTACGCGCAAGTGGCAGATTGCCGGCGCTCAAGGCCATGCCGATATCTCCAAGCATGGCGCCAGAGAGACAGATCAGACCATTGGTGGCCTCAGCTGTCAGCCATTCCTTGCGGATCTCGGCCCGCCCACGGTACTGGTTTTCCAGGTAGGAGCGGCTGAGTAGTTCACAAAGCTGACGATAGCCCTCGCGATGCCGCACGATGAGCAGAATCCGGCTTGGCTTGTCGCGGTCCTGGTCGTTGGTGACCCATACGTCGACCCCCGAGACTGGTTTGATGCCGGAGGTGCGGCAGCCTTTATAGTGCTTGACCATGCCGAAAAGGTTCGACAGGTCAGAGATGCCGAGTGCGACCTGTCCGTCGGCACTGGCTGCAGTGATCAGTTCGTTGATGCGTGTGATGCCGTCTTCAATCGAAAACTCGGTGTGAACACGCAGGTGTACGAATGCCGGGGGCAATCGTACAGACGAGGGGAGGGGGGGAGGAGACATATCGGCCATGCTCCAATTTTACCTCTGGCTTGGCCTTCCCGCAGCTTTCGATTTACACGCCAACCGAAGTTGTGCCAAATGCAACAAACGACGGATCGCGCTCAAGTTCCGGGATTTTGTGTCGTCACTGCATGGGGGCCGCATGGTCAACTATGTTTTGCAGAAGGGGGGCAAATGCCCATCAGGGTTTTGATTGTTGATGATTCACCCCTGGCGGTGCGTCACATTGCGAGCATCTTTTCGCGTGAGCCGGATTTTCTGGTCGTCGGCTCCGCCGCGAGCGGACTGGAAGGTGTGGGTCAGGCGGTCAAGCTAAAGCCGGACGTGGTCTGCATGGATATCAACATGCCGGACATCAATGGTTTTGAGGCAACACGCCAGATCATGGAGCGTCAGCCGATGCCGGTGGTGATTGTCAGTGCCACGTATGAACCGCGACAGGTTTCGATGGCCTTCCGGGCGCTGGAAGCTGGAGCGCTGGCCATCATCGAGAAACCGCCGGCAGGATTGGCCTCAGACAGTCTTGCCCGTCAGCAGGCCATGCGCGATACCGTGCGAGCCACTGCAGCGCGGCGCGTCGTTCGGCCACGGCCACCCGTGTCTGTGCCGGAGCCCCCCATGCAGACGGCGGCAGCCACGGTGAAGAGCCTGTCGACCGTGCGTGTCAAAAATCCGGAATTTCTGCTGGTAGGGGCATCCACCGGCGGGCCGCAGGTGATCCATACGATTTTGAGCCGCCTGCCCAAGACTTTTCCGCTGCCTGTGCTGGTAGTTCAGCACATGTCGGAAGGCTTTACTGCGGGCTTCGGTCAGTGGTTGTCACAGTCTACCGGCTGGAATGTGAAGATCGCCCAGGATGGTGAGGCTCCCCAGCGCGGTGTAGTGTATCTGGCTCCGGAAAAAATCCATATGGAGCTGACCGCTGATAAACGGATCAGGCTGGTGCTGGGGCCGCGCGAACACGGCGTCTGCCCGGCAGTGTCGCGGCTGTACCGCTCGGCGCTTGAGAATGTGAACGCCCAGATCGTGGCCGTGCTGCTCAGCGGCATGGGGCGTGATGGTGCGGCGGAGCTGAAAACCCTGCGTGATGCCGGAGTTCTCACGATCGCCCAGGATGCTGCAACTTCGGTGGTACACGGCATGCCGGGGGCAGCGATTCGCCTGGGTGGTGCCTGCCTTGAACTGCCCGACAAGGAAATAGCCGCTGCATTGTGCAAGGCCTTGCGCATGCCTGGCTGAGGTTTTTCAGTGTCAGCTGGCGGAATTTTTGGGTTTTTGCTGATTGCGGTAGATGGCCAGCTGTTCCAGGACAGCTGGCACATAGCGCTGGGTTTCGTTGAAAGGCGGAATCTGGTTGCCGAACCGGATCACCGAATTCTCCCCTGCATTGAAAGCCGCCAGCGCGAGCTGCACATCATCGTGGAACATCGTCAGCAGATACCGCAGATAGCGTGCGCCGCCTGCCAGGTTCTGGCGTACATCATAGGGTTTGGAAACACCGTAGCGGCGGGCCGTGTCCGGCATCAGCTGGGTCAGACCCATGGCACCTTTGGGAGAGCGCGCCTTGGGGTTGGCGCGGCTTTCGACTGAGACCAGGGCCTGCAGCAGTAAAGGGTCTACGTTGTGGCGCGTGGCAGCTGCTTCGACTTCGGCAGCCAAGTCTGCCGGGAAATTATGCATGTAGTTACCGGCGGAGGGCAGCAAAATCGCTTTTGGGCCATTTGGATCACGCCATAGTAATTTGGCCCGTTTGTCATTGGGCACGTCAGTGTAATTGCGGACACCGTGTTCATCGATAAATCCATACACATCCGCCATAACGATTTTGGCATGGGATGTGATGATGATGGCAATGCAGAGAGGGGCTAGACGGAAGCAGGCAAGCATCAAAAAGGTTTGTCCAGAGCGGCGCGCAGAGCATCTTCTACTTCAATGAGTGCGGCGTTCAAGGATTCTGTCAGTTTTTCCAGGTTGCGAGTGTCTCCGTTTTTGCATGCCTCTTCAAGCTCGGAAGCCGCTGCAACACCTTTTTCTGTGCAGAAATTTCCTACTGCACTTTTTGCACTGTGGGCAATTTCCCGTAATTGCCTGACATCACCCTTCGCAAGGGGATCGGCCAGACGTCCGCGGATATTCGGGCTGTCGCCGAGAAATACCTGGATCACTTCACGTAACAGATCACTGTCTCCACCGATCTGTTCGAGAATCTGCCGGAGATTGATGACTTCATCGTTTTCTGTGGGGTTCTGCATGATTTGTGCTCTCTGAAGATCTTTGTGGTTATTCAGTCTCTATATTTATAATGGATTTTCAGTATTTCATTCCATTCGGATAGAAAAAGGTCTACGCAGACCGGGTCGAAATGACTTCCTTTTCCTGAAATCAGGTGGTCGTGTGCCCGATCAAGCTCCCAGGCGACCTTGTAAGGGCGGTCGGAGGTGAGGGCGTCAAAGACGTCGGAGACGGCTACGATGCGGCCCATAAGCGGGATGTCTTCGCCTTTGGTGCCGAATGGGTAGCCTGTTCCGTCATATTTTTCGTGGTGTGTCAGTGCTATTTCGGCCGCCATCTTGACGACAGGGGAGGATGAATTTTTCAGGATTTCATACCCTATAGTTGTATGTTGCCTCATTATGGTGAGTTCATTGTCATCGAGTTTTCCTGGTTTCAGGAGAATGTGATCAGGGGTTCCGAGTTTGCCAACGTCATGCATAGGAGCGGCTGAAAGAAGCATGTCGATGGTTTCGGATGGGAGCCCCATTTTCCTTGCAATAATGCAGGAGTAATGTGCCATCCGGTTGATGTGGGCGCCGGTTTCCGGGTCGCGAAACTCCGCTGCGCGTGCCAGGCGGGTAATGGTTTCGCGTTCACGCTCGTGAATATCATCAGTCGCCTTACGTACCGCCTGGGCAAGTTCTTCGGCTCGATGTGCGGTGGCCGCCATAGCTGAGCGCAATTGCAACATATTGCGGACGCGCGGGATGAATTCGTGTTTGTCGACAGGCTTGGTCAGAAAATCTGTGGCGCCTGCTTCCAGGGCCGAATACAGCACCTGTTTCTCTGCGGCGGCAGTGACCATCAGGATCGGCCGGTCCTGGATCTGCGGGTTGGCCCTGCAGCGGCGGATGAATTCCAGGCCATCAAGCTTGGGCATCATGTAGTCGACGATGATGAGGTCCGGGGTGTTGGCGAGGCACCAGTCCAGCCCCTCCAGCGGGTCGGAAAACACAGGGCAATCGTAGTCGCCAAGGCGTTTGACCAGGCTCTGCATGACGATAAGGTTGACCGGCGTATCTTCGACAATGGCGATGATCATTAAAAGGTCCCCGGTGGAAACTGTAGGTTTGGAAGGCTACAGTCCCAAGCAAATACTCCAAATTTGGGCGATAACCGACTGACAGTGCGCTGCCTGTTGCGCTTTTGACGACTTACGGCCTTTTTACGGCAGGCTTGAATCGGGAGCAACAAGCTTGTGTCAATTGCTGTGGCGCAATAACACGGTTTTGTTGACTCCATGCAAATCGCTAGGGTTAACCCTAGCGAAACTGATGTATAGTTTGATCTTAATCAAATATATGCCCTCTGCACATCGCTAAGGTGGCACAGTCTTAAGCCGCTCCTCAGCGGTGAAAATAAATGCCAGGCAGTGCGTCCCTCCGGATCAGCGTCTTGACCGGAATGTTTTTGAAGTCGGGGCCCTTGTTTTGGTGTTTTTTTTCGCACATGCGGATAAAGTGGCTTGATGGTAGGATTAGTTGGGGTTTGTGCTTATACTAGTCTGCGCAGTGGCCCGGTACTGCACAAATAACTTACTAAACCCGGTATCTACAAACTAGGAGGACGTGATGAGGTTGATTCCCTCTCGATTGGCGCTTGCAGTTTCTGCACTCGCCGTTGCCGCGGTTCCTTCGCTAGCTCTGGCTTACAACCAGGCTCCAATGCTGGCGAACAACAAGGCATTACCACCGGTAGACCAACGCTTGCCCGAAAAACCACTCGTGATCAAACCGCTTGAACGCGTTGGTCAGTATGGCGGGCTGTTGCGTACGGCCATGCGCTCGAACAATGACCACAACGCGATTTTGCGCCTTGTGGGTAACCAGTCCCTGGTGCGTTGGGCACGTGACGGTTTCAACTCTGTTGAGCCCAATCTGGCTGAATCGTGGCAGATCAGCCCGGATGCCAGCGAGTACACTTTCCACCTGCGCAAGGGTGCCAAGTGGTCGGATGGCTCGCCCTTCACTGCCGATGACGTCCTCTTCGCGATGAATGATGTCGTCTACAACAAGCAGTTCCTGACCAATGCGCCAGCTGACTTTGTTGTGCAGGACAAGCCCGCTGCCGTGACCAAGGTTGATGAATACACCGTCAAGTTCAAGTTCGCCGGCCCCTTCCTGTCCTTCCTGGAAAAGCTGGCAACGCCGGTCGACCAGTATCCGACGTTGTATCAAAAGAAATACTGTTCGCAGTTCACGCCTAAGTACAATCCGCATGTCAGTGACCTGATCGCCAAGGAAAAGGTCAAGGACTGGGGGGCGTTGATGCGCCTGAAGTGCGGCGATATCGAAGTGCCGACGCGTTGGGGTAATCCCGAAAAGCCCGTGATGGATCCGTGGGTTATCAAGGAACCGTATTCTGGCGCTGCCAACAAGGTGGTGCTGGAACGCAACCCGTACTTCTGGCAGGTTGATACGGCTGGCAACCAGCTGCCGTACATCGACAAGGTTCAGTTTCAGTTGATTTCGGAAGTGGAAACCATTCTGCTGGCAGCCATCAATGGCCAGCTCGACTTCCAGATCCGTCACATCTCCGGTATCCAGAACCGTCCGGTACTGTCTGAAAACCAGGCCAAGGGTGGCTACAAGCTGATCACCTCTTCGGGGATCAACGCCAACCAGGTCGGGATGTGGCTGAACCATTCAACAAAGAATGAAAAGCTGCGCAAGCTCATCCGTAACCACGAGTTCCGCGAAGCCCTGTCGATCGGTATCGATCGCAAGGAAATCAACGACATCGTGTTCCTGGGTCAGGCTTACCCGTGGCAGTCCGGTCCGCAGAAGACCTCCAAGTTCTATAACGAAAAGCTTGGCACCCAGTACCTGGGCTACGATCCGGCAAAGGCCAATGCAATTCTGGACAAGATGGGTCTGAAGAAGGGTTCTGACGGCTGGCGTCAGTATCCGGATGGTGGCCGTGTCTCACTGGCTGTGATCGTCATGATCTCCAATCCGTCCCATCTGGATTCCATGGAACTGGTGCGCAAGCAGTGGCAGAAGATCGGTGTTGAACTCGTGATCAACTCCTCTGAACGCTCGCTGTTCTACGATCGTGCTTCCAGCAACTCGTACGATATTTCCTGCGATGTGTTCTCAGGTGGTCTCGATCCGACGTTCAATCCGCGTCCGTGGCTGTCCTTCCACCCGCAAGAATCCCGCATGAGCCTGGAATGGACAAAGTACTACCTGTCCAACGGCAAACAGGGTGAAAAGCCTTCGCCCAGCATGGAAAAGCGCCTTGCCCTGTATGACAAGTGGCAGGTTGCCAAGACCCAGGCTGAAGCTGATGGCCTCTTCAAGCAGATCCTCCAGGAAGCTGCTGATGAGTTCGAAGTGATCGGTGTTGTTGGTCCGGCGCCCAACACAGGTGTGCGTAACGCCCACCTGTTCAACGTGCCTGCCAACATGCCTGATGGCTGGACCTGGCCGACCCCGGGACCGTCGCTGCCGCAACAGTGGACGTTCATCCGGTAAGAAAGCAGTAACCGTAGTGTAGTGCCGGTCTGGCGGCATCCGCCGCCAGGCCCCCCTTTACGAGCGCATCTAGAGAGTCGAATCGTGCTTAACTACATCTTCAAACGCCTGCTGTCGGCGATACCGTTTGTCATCATGGTGTCCATGACAGTATTTGTACTGATCCAGTTGCCTCCGGGCGACTACGTTGATAGCTGGGCTGCACAACAGGCGCAATCAGGTGAAACCCCTGATCCTGCGACCCTGGCAGACATGCGTCACCAATTTGGTCTGGATCGGCCGATGATCGTTCAATATGGCAGCTGGATTGCCGGCATGGTGCAGGGCGACTTTGGTCGTTCCTTCGCCAAGAATGCCCAGGTAACCGAGCTGGTCGGCGAACGTATCGGTCTGACCCTGATCCTATCGGTCGCTTCGCTGATGCTTACCTGGATGCTGGCCTTGCCGATCGGGATTTATTCTGCGGTCTGTCGATATTCTTTGGGTGACTACATCTTCACCCTGCTCGGTTTTGTTGGTCTGGCCATTCCGCATTTCCTGCTGGCGCTGGTCATGATGTACGTTGGTGTAAAGTATTTTGGTCACGATGTTACCGGTCTAATGTCCGCTCAGTACGAAGGGCAGCCCTGGACCTGGGCGAAGTGGATGGATCTTTGCTCGCACCTGTGGATTCCGATGATCATTCTGGGTCTGGGTTCTACTGCCAGCCTGATCCGTATCCTGCGTGCCAATCTGATTGACCAGTTGTACATGCCCTATGTGGTGACTGCACGTGCCAAGGGTCTGTCTGAAGTCAAACTGCTCTGCAAGTATCCCGTGCGCATTGCATTGAACCCGTTCGTGAGTACGATCGGCTGGATTCTGCCCAACCTGATTTCTGGCGCGGTGATTGTTTCCATCGTGCTGAACCTCAATACGGTTGGCCCGGTCCTGTATGAAGCGTTGATGTCTCAGGATATCTACCTGTCCGGCACCATCCTGCTGGTTGTGTGTGCCTTGACGGTCGTGGGGACCCTGTTGTCCGACATCCTCCTGGTTATTCTCGATCCTCGGATTAGGTTTGAACAATGAGCGCAGAAAACAAGCAAAAGGACGACGAGCAGGTCGTCAACATGGCAAACCTGCGGGGCGGTATTGAGTATGCCTCGCAGTGGACACTGATGTGGCGCCGCTTCCGCAAGCACAAGCTTGCTGTGGTGAGCATGGTCGTCGTCATCCTGTTCTATGCAGTCGCGGTGTTCTCCGAATTCCTCGCTCCGATGGATCCGGAAGCGGCTGCATCCAGAAAGACACAGCATCCGCCGCAACTCTTTGAACTTCACTTCTTCGATGAAGGCAAGTTTGCGCCGTACGTGCCGGGCTATACCAAGAAGCTCGACATGGAGACGTCAAAGATTTCCTTCACGCCGGATGGTTCAAAAGTGTACCTGGGCCTGTTTGTACGTGGCTTTGAGTACAAGATGTTCGGTTTTGATGCGCTGCAAAGCGACCTTCATCTGTTTGGACCGAAGGACAAGGAAGGTCAGGTCTTCCTGTTCGGGTCTGACACGATGGGCCGCGATGTGCTCTCCCGCGTGATCTACGGTGCCCGTTTCACCCTGTCGCTGGGCCTGATCGGCGTGATCCTGTCGGTGGTGCTTGGCATCATCCTCGGGGGGCTGGCTGGGTACTATGGTGGCTGGACTGACTGGGTTGTCATGCGCGTCGTGGAGTTCATCCTGTCGCTGCCGTCGATTCCGATCTGGCTGGCAATGGCTGCCGCATTGCCGAAGGACTGGCCGCCGCACTACCAGTACATGGCTGTGACGGTGATCATTTCGCTGATCGGCTGGACCCACCTTGCGCGAGTCATTCGTGGCCGCTTCCTGTCGATGCGCAGTGATGTGTTCGTGATCGCTGCAAAGCTCGATGGCTGCTCCGAACCACGCATCATCTTCCGCCACATGCTGCCTTCGCTGGCTTCTCACATCATTGCTCAGGTTACTCTGTCGATTCCGTCGATGGTGCTGTCCGAAACGTCCCTGTCCTTCCTCGGGCTGGGGCTGCAACCGCCTGCCATCAGCTGGGGCGTGCTGCTCAAGGGCGCACAGAAGATCTCGGTTATCGCACAGGCTCCGTGGCTGTTCCTGCCCGGCCTGATGGTTGTGATTGCCGTGCTGGCATTGAACTTCTTCGGCGACGGTCTGCGCGATGCTGCCGACCCGTATTCGAACCACTAAGTTTGGGAAGATAAAGTGGATACATCAGTCAAGAAACAAACAGGTGACGTCGTCCTCGACGTGCGCAACCTGAAGACCTACTTCGGAACGGGTGACAAGGCTGTTCACGCAGTTGATGACATCTCCTTCAAAATCATGCGTGGCAAGACGCTGTGCATCGTGGGTGAGTCCGGCTCAGGCAAGTCTGTGACGGCCCGCTCGATCCTGCAGATCGTCGATCCTCCTGGCAAGATTGTGTCTGGTGAAGTGATTTACTATGGCAAGGATCCTGCAGGTCAGGACTTGGCCAAGCTGAATGATCGCGGCAAGGAAATCCGCAGCATCCGTGGCCATGAAATCTCCATGATCTTCCAGGAGCCGATGACCTCGCTGTCGCCTATCCATACTATCGGCAACCAGATCTGCGAAGCTATCCTGCTGCACCAGAACGTCGACAAGGAAGAAGCCCGCAATCGTGCCATCGAACTGTTGCGTCGGGTCGAGATCCCCAATCCGGGTGTCGCGATCGACAAGTACACGTTCGAGTATTCGGGCGGTATGCGTCAGCGCGCCATGATTGCCATGGCTCTGGCATGCAACCCGAAGATCCTGATTGCCGATGAACCGACAACGGCGCTGGACGTGACCACGCAGGCCGAAATCCTTGCGCTGATCAAGGAACTGCAGGAATCCTACGGGATGGCCGTGCTGTTCATCACGCACGATATGGGTGTGGTGGCCGAGATTGCTGACGAAATCGGGGTGATGCGCAACGGTCAGATGGTCGAATTCGGCACTGCCGAACAGATCTTCTACGAAGCCAAGAATCCTTACACCCTTGAGCTGATTGATTCTGTGCGCAAGCTGGAGAATTCCGCCCGTGCTGTTCGCAAGAACACCGCGACGGAGCGCAAGATCATGGAAATTCGCAATGTGTCCAAGATCTATCCGGCACGTTCGACGTTCATGGGCAAGACCAACCCCCCGTTCAAGGCACTCGATAACGTCTCTCTGGACGTCTATGAGGGTGAAAACCTGGGGATCGTGGGCGAGTCCGGTTCTGGCAAGACCACGCTGGGCAACTGCGTGATCCGTGTGTTGTCCTGCTCCGGTGGTGAAGTGCTGTACCGCATGGGAGACGGGCGTATTGCCGATCTCGCCAAGGCCGGGCAGCATGAGCTGCGCCAGGTTCACCGCGAAATCCGCATGGTTTTCCAGGATCCGTTTGCCTCGCTCAATCCGCGTATGACAGTTGGGCAGATCGTCGGCGAGCCGCTGCTGGTGGGCAAGACTCACACTGGCGCGGCACTGCGCAAGCGCGTCGAGGAACTGCTGGGGATGGTCGGTCTGCCGGGTGAAGCTGCAGAGCGTTATCCGCACGCTTTCTCTGGCGGTCAGCGTCAGCGTATCGGGATCGCCCGTGCGCTTGCCCTGAATCCGCGCGTGATCATTGCTGATGAAGCCACTTCCGCTCTGGATGTGACCCTGCGCTCACAAGTGCTCGACCTGCTGCTGGATCTGCAGGAAACAATGAATCTGACCTTCATTCTGGTGTCGCATGACATCGGCGTGATCCGTTATTTCTGCGACCGTGTGGCTGTGATGTACAAGGGCCAGATCGTGGAACACGGGCCGGCCATGAAGATTTGTTCCGAGCCTGATCATCCTTACACCAAGGCACTGATCTCTGCTGTGCCCGGCACGCATCCGCGTGACAAGCGCATCGTCAACCGTCACCGCTACAATGCGGAGACGGAAGGCGTCAAGATGGGCGGCAACTGATTCGTCGGCATGCCACACAGAAAGCCACCTTCGGGTGGCTTTTTTTTGGACTGGTGGATTGGGCTTGGCAGGGATCTTGAGACCTGATGGTCGGCAAGGTTTGCAGGGACACAGGAAACAAAAAAGCCCGGTGGGGTACCGGGCTGTTCAGTCTGAACCAGAAATTTCAATCATCCATGGCTTCGCGTGTGACACGCAGGATTTCCTCAAGCGAGCTGATCCCATCCCGCACGCGTGCAAAGCCATCGTCGCGCAGACTCGCCATGCCCCGTTCGGAGGCGTGGGCGCGCAGCAGCTGTTCGTTGGCACCGTCGTGAATAAGAGAACGGGTGGTTTCATCAAACACCATCAGTTCATAGACGCCTGTGCGGCCTTTGTACCCTGTCTGTGCGCAGGCATCACAACCGCAGGCACGATACAGGGTATGCGAAGCGGGCACCCCCAGCAGTGCCTGCTCTGAAGGATCGGGGTGATACGCCACGCGACACGCCGGACACAGGTTGCGCACCAGGCGTTGTGCCAGCACGCCAATTGAAGAGGAGGCGAGCAGGAAGGGCTCTACCCCCATGTCGATGAGTCGTGTCATCGCACTTGGCGCGTCATTTGTGTGCAGGGTGGCGAGCACAAGGTGCCCGGTCAGGGAGGCCTGCACAGCGATCTGGGCGGTTTCAAGATCGCGGATTTCACCGATCAGGATGACGTCCGGATCCTGACGCAGAATGGCACGCAGTGCACGTGCAAAGCTCATCTCGATGCGCGAATTGATCTGCGTCTGGCCGATCCCGTCCATCTCATATTCAATCGGGTCTTCGACCGTCATGATGTTCAGCACGCGTGCATCCATCTGTGCCAGTGCAGCATACAGGGTGGTGGTCTTGCCCGAGCCGGTCGGGCCGGTCACGAGCAGGATACCGTGCGGCTGTTCCAGCAGGCCCCTCAGGTTCTGCAGCGTCTTGGGGGGCATTCCCAGGCTGTCGAGATCCAGCTGGTTCGTGGATTTGTCGAGCAGACGCAGCACCACGCGCTCGCCGTGCGCTGTGGGCAGGGTTGAAACGCGAACGTCCACCGGGCGGCCAGCCAGGCGCAAAGTGATGCGGCCATCCTGAGGCAGGCGTTTCTCGGCGATATCAAGCCCCGCCATGATCTTGATACGCGACACGATGGCTGCATGCAGGCCGCGCTGAGGTTCGATCACGTCGCGTAGCACGCCATCAATGCGAAAGCGCACTGTTGCGCGTGTTTCAAATAGCTCGAAGTGGATGTCTGAAGCCCCCTCGCGCAGCGATTCAGTGAGCAGGGCATTGATCAGGCGAATGACGGGGGCGTTTTCCTCGGCTTCCAGCAGATCCTGCGTTTCCGGCATTTCCTCAAGCAGACTGGAGAGGTCAACCGAATCTGCGATGTCTTCAACCATGCGCGAGGCACGTGGCCCACCTTGGTTAAAGGCCAGTGCGAGGCGTTCCTGAAAAGCCTCGATGTCGAGGACTTCAAGCTCCAGCTGGCCGGAGAAGGCACGACGCAGTTCCGACAGCATCGATGCATCGCCCCCCCGACGGAAGCAGACATGCATGAGCCCATCAGTGACGCTTTCATCAAAGAGTCCGTACTCACGGGCCTGGGCAAAACTGAGCAGACGTTCACTCATGGTGCTTTAGGTGTTTCAGTACTGGTCGAGGGCGTGTCACTGGCTGCCGGTTCAGTGCGTTTCGTATCCGGAGTATCGGTTTTGGCCTGATCCTTTGCCACTGCAGGGGCCGCCGTCTTGGTGGTGGTCGGAAGCGTCATTTCCAGATTCAGCGGTGCCTTGCCGTTGGCCGGATCGAAGGAGGGTAGCTGTACCAGAGGAAGGTCAGGCAACACCGTGCTACGGCCAGAGGCATAACTTCCCTGCACACGGCGAATGTATTCGTAACGGTCGTTGGACAACAGATTATTGTCGGTCGCATCGCGCAGCACGATGGGATGCAGGAACACCATGAGGTTGGTCTTGCTATGGCTGCGGCTGCGATAACGGAACAGTTGGCCGATGAGGGGAATGTCGGAGAGCAGCGGAACCCGCGATTCCGCATTGTTCAGTGAATCCTTGATCAAGCCCCCGAGTACCACGATCTGCCCGTCATCGACGAGTACTTTGGTTTCAACAGAGCGTGTCGACAGCGCCAGGCCCTGGCTGTCAGTGTTGATCGTTGTGTCTATGTCGGAGACTTCCTGGGCAACAGTCAGCGTGATCGCGCCACCTTCTGAAATCTGCGGCTTGATCTTCAGTTTAATGCCAATGTCTTGACGTTCGACTGAGGAATAGGTACTTGAACTGCTGATCGTCGTCCCGGTCTTGATGGGCACGTTGTAGCCGACAACGATACGGGCTTCCTCATTATCCAGTGTCTGCAGGGTTGGTGTTGAAAGAACGTTGGCATCTGTTGAACTTTGCAATGCAGTTACCATTGCGCCAAATGAGCCTGCCGCAATCACCGCATTGAATCCGCTCGGCAGTGTCACGCTGGACGAGGAGCTTGTCGTGCCGAGTGTTCCTGATGCTGCCAGATAGGCCGAACCCAAGGTTGCCAGATCATTCGATGTCGAGGTGGAAATCGAGGAGATCAGTGCGCCGGTGTAGTTGCCGTTCGAACCATACCCGCCCCACTGTACGCCGGCCTCGCCGCTCTTCGTCACGCTGATCTCGGCAATCATGGCCTCGATGTAGACCTGTGCGCGGCGCACATCAAGCTTCTCCACGACACTGCGGATGTCGTTGAAGATCCGGTCAGGTGCTGTCACGATCAGTGAGTTGGTGACGGCATCCGCCTGGATCAGCACGGTGGTGCCGTCGATCTTGACGTTGGTGGCGGTGTTGGCCTGAGTGGTCGAGCCGCTTGTTGCAGATGAGGCAGCGGTGTTCGATGAGGAACTGGTGGTCGATGAGGAGCTTGTCATCGAGCCCGTACTGCCACTGCCGGAGAGCCCATTGCTACCTGTGCTGCCGCTGTCCTGACCAGTGAGTATGCCGCGCAGGGTGCCAGCGAGGCGGGTGGCTTCGGAGTTGCGCAGATAGATTACATGCATTGAGCTGCCCGAGCTGCCCGGCTGATCCAGCATTTCAATGATATGGCGGATCTTCTCGATGTGTACCTGGGATTCGCTGGAGACCAGAATCTGGCTGCTGCGGTTATCCACCACCAGCAGTACACGCTTGACACCCTCAGGTACGGCAACAGGGGCCGCTGTGCCCTGCAGCACGACTTCCGGCATCAGCTTGGCAATGGTTTGTGATACATCCTGCAGTGCAGCGTATTTGACCGGAATGGCCACGATATCCGAATTGGGTGCATGGTCAATGTGCTCGATCATGCGGTTGATACGTGCGAGGTTTTCCGCATAGTCGCTGATGACCAGCACATTGCCGGCCTGGTAGGCTGCTATCACGCTGTTCGGCGAGAGAAGCGGGCGCAATACCTGGGCGAGCTGATTGGCCGATTCATACTGCAAGGGGTAGACCTGCGTGACGAATTTGTCGCCTGTGCCAACCTTGCCGCCGCCAATGATTACGGGCGACCCCTGCTGCTTGGCATCCGCCTCCGCTACCACCTTGACCACAGTGCCGTTATCAACCAGTGTGATGCCCTGCTGTCGCAAGGCGCTCTGTACGATGGGCAGGATCAGGCTGCGATCCACCGGCTGACTGGAAACGATATTGACCGTGCCCTTGAGCTTCGGGTCAATGACGAAGTTCTTGCCTGTGATGATGGTGACAGCCTTGAGCGTCGATTCCAGATCGGAATTGACGAAATTCAGGGTTACCTTTTCCTCTGCGGCCAGCACTGGCGCAGAGATGGCAAAACTGAGAAGAATTGCAGCAGCGAGTACTTTGAGTTTCATGGCTCGATTTCAAAGTGTAGTTGTTGTGGCTTGCCATCGCGCAGGATGTTGATATTCACATCCTGCGACTGGCTGAAATAGTGGTAGATCAACGAGACATCCGCCAATTGCGAAATATCACGATCGTTGATGCCTTTGATGACATCTCCATTTTGCAGATTGAGCACTTTGGCCAGGGGCTGCTTGTCGGCATCGGTCACGCGTACGCCGCCACTGACAAAATTCGCCAGCCCCTTGTCCCAGTCTCCCAGATTGCCTTGCTGCGCGATGCCCATCAGGTCACCGCGCGAAATTGATACGTTTTGAACCGGAGCAGACGCCGCTGCCGGCGGGGCATTCACCGTCGTGGCGGGAGTTGGTGCTCCCGGCTGCATGATCGGGGCTGAACCAGGTTTGCTCGGGAACGCCAGTTCCGGATGATTGCCACCTTGCTCAAAGATCACCTTGTCACGGAGAACTTCTGTCAGTCGAAGCCCGGGGCGAACTTCCTTGCCCACGGGGAATGCGGTGGGGCCGGAGGCGCTCGCGCCGCCAATGAGTGCCACGCCATCCTTGCCCGCAATGACTGCGATGAGTTCCAGTCCGTCCGTTGAGCCTGCCGGCTTGGCGCCACTTTCCGCACTGGCGAACCAGCGGGTGAGGGCTGCGCGCGCGGCGCCGTTGTCGGTGGCGGGTTCGGCAGCGAGGGTCAGTGCCGGAGGTGAGGTCTGCCAGCTTAGAGCCTGGGCAAATACGCCAGCAAGCTGCCAGCACAAAAGGAGGGTGCCCAGCACAACCAGTATGCGTAATGCCACACCGGCTGCCGGCCGCCACGACGGGGTGGCTGAGTCCGGGTGGTGGAGGGCGGCCGTCAGGGAAGAAAGGCTGATTCGCATGGTCAAAGGATATCGGGCGCTAGGTGGGCAAGTATTACACTGAATGATTGAATGGCTCTCATGATTCCGCAAGGCTTGCGCGGCGAGTCCAGAGGATGCTTGGCAAATCGGTGCCGCTGCGCAATAACATTGATTCGTAGCCCATGTGTATGTCGTTGAACCAGGCGTCAATCTGCACCAGAAAATACGTGCTCTGGATCGATACGGCACTGCTGTCGAGTGAATTACGTACACTTTCGGGCAAGGCTGAAGTGAAACTTGCCAGGGTCAGGAATGGCGTGCCCGCCCGTTTGGCAATCAGATTGCTGGCGTCTGTTGCGCTCAGGCCTGCAATGGCTGCCTGCAGGGCCTCGGCATCGGCGAAGTTGACGTTGATCGGCGTGGCTTCGGGCAACAGGATGGCATGCTTGAGGAGTGTGGCTCGGCTTTCTGCTGACAGGTCGGTGCGCTGCAGGGCTTCCTCGAGTTCCGGCGTGCTTTTGGGCTCGGCTCTGCGCACAGTCAGGATGGCGCGCAGCACCTTGACCAGATCGCCGTTGGTGACACCCATTGCCGAGGCGGCCCGCTTGATTGGCGTACTGTCATCGCTGACGGTGAGCGTGCCATCTGTGGGTAGCAGGTTGTAGAGATTGAAGTGGCCGTTAACTTCCTTCAGATGCCCCGAAATCTGCCCGTTTTCGACCGACATGGGGGGGATCGGAATGGTCCAGGCTTCGCGCTGGTGATCAACCTGGTTGTTGCGGGCATCGTCGCGCAGCGTCAGGCGTGCCATGTTGATGGCCGAAAAAGCACTGGTGGTTGCCAGGGTGAAGTTGTTGCGCACTTCCAGCTGGCGCATCCACATCTGCTGACGTTCCGTGAACAGCAGTGCCATTCCGGCGACGATGGCCACCACCAGCAAGGCCACGATCAGGGCGATGCCGTTTTGTCTGTGCGAAGGGCGATTCCGGGACAGGCTCATGGCAGGTAGTAAAGCCGCTCAAATTGTCCCTGGCCGGTGAGCGTCAGGCGCAGGCGGATGCCACGTGGGCGAGTCCGGTCCGCTGCGCTGCTGACAGGCCAGTGCGATTGCCACGTGTTGGTGGAATCCAGAAAACTCATTTCACAGCGCTCCACGTGATCAAGCAGAACGTTGCTGTTGTAATGGGCCATGCCCGAACCACTGGCGATGATCGTGTCGGCATCGGCAATCAGGGTCAACAGGAACTGGTTATTGCTGAAGCTGTAGCGCACGTGTACCGGCATATGATCCGGCCCGAATCTCAGGATATCCAGCTGGCACTCACTGCCGGTGGTGGAAGTCGTGCCCTGTACTGCGGAGCGCTCCTTGTCGCTGCTGTCTTTCCAGCTGCGTGGTGCCACCTGTGTGACATCCAGGTTGACGCGCTCGAAGACAAGCTCGAGGCGGCGCCACATGCGCATTTCCTGATCCAGGCGCGCGCGAGTGGTGGCGATGCTGTCCAGGCCGCGATAGGCGAGTGCCGCGACAATGGCGAATACCGCCAGTGCCACAAGCACCTCCAGCAGCGTGAAGCCGCGCGCCCGATCAGTTCGTAACCCGCGCCACATAGGTCACCTGATTGGTCACTTGTTCATCGGGGCGCGCTGCATCGAAGACCTTTACCTCGACACGCCGGAAACTGAGGTTGGCCGTGGCACTGACTTCCTGGCGCCAGATGAAGGCGTATTCGCCCTGCTGCGCCTTGCCTTCGCGTGCGCTCATCTCGGGGAAGGTGCGATTGGCCAGCAACTCATTTGCCACATTGCTGGCAACCCAGCCGGCCAGCGTGCGTTCCCTCAGATCATAGGCACGGTCGGCACCAAAGCTGCTGGCGCGGATGGCAGCGCCCATGGCGATGCCGATGATTGCCAGAGCAATCATCACTTCCAGCAGCGTGAAGCCAGCGTTAGCGTGTTTCATCGTTGTTCGCGATCCGTGCAACATCAATACGCCCAAGCACATCCGAGGTGATCTGCGCACGCGCTTTGCCGCCCTGAAGCTGCAGCACAAAAGGCTCGGACACCCCGTCGGCTGCGAAAACCAACCGTTCGCCGAGGTGTTGGTCCTTGCCGTTGACATACTGGGCAATAATCTTGACGTCATGGGTCAGTTTGCCCGATGCCAGGTGCGAAGAATCCGTGAGGGAACGCCATTTCCCCTGCTTGTCATCACCAATCCAGAACTGATATCCCGAGCCGTCGGTAGAGAAGGCCAGCTGCTTGCCGCTATAGGTCGCGTCATCACGCGCTGCTTCCAGCATGATGGAAAGATGTTCCGCTTCGTTTAGCGTGGCCCGTTCGCCCGAATCATCAAGGTTGATAACGGCCACCCCCAGCATCACGACGACTACCGCCATGACGACCAGTATTTCCAGCAGGGTGAAGCCGTGACTGCGTTTCACGGTCTCAGGGCATCCAGCTGCCAACGTCGGCATCAAAGCCTTCACCACCCTGCTGGCCATCGGCACCATAGCTCATGATGTCGATTTCGCCGTGCAGGCCGGGGTTCAGATAAATGTAATCATGGCCCCATGGATCCTTCGGCAGACGATCCAGGTAGCCGCCGCTCTTCCAGTTTGGTGCCTGATCGGCTGACGGCTTGGTGATCAGCGCCTGCAGGCCCTGATCCTGTGCAGGATAGCGACCATTGTCGAGCTTGTAGAGCTTGAGCGCGGAAACGAGTGCGCCGATATCCTGTTTGGCGGCGACGACGCGGGCCTCACTCGGCCGGTCCATAATTTTCGGCACGATCAGCGCACCCAGAATGGCGAGGATGGACACCACCACCAGAATTTCGATCAGCGTGAAGCCTTGGCTGTTATGACGACGCATTGATGTGTCCTCCTTACTTGATTAGTTGATTCATTTCGAAGACGGGCAGCAGGATGGCGAGCACGATGAACAGTACAACGCCACCCATGATCAGAACCACGACCGGCCCGAGCAATTGGGAAAAGGTTTCGACACGCCGGGAAAGCCCGGCAGATTGTTCTGCTGCGGCGCGGTCAAGCATGGCGTCCAGGCGCCCGGTAGCCTCACCGCTTGCCACGAGGTGCACCAGAATCGGCGGGAATGCCTTGGCGGCGCTGAGTGCGCGTGCCAGTGATACCCCCTCGCGAACCTGCTTTGCCGCACCCTCGGCAGCGCTTTTCAGCGGAAGGTTCATCATCACGCCGCTGGCTGCAGATAAGGCTGTGAGTACCGGCACACCGCTGCCGGCGAGAATCGACAGGGTGCTGGCAAAGCGCACGGTTTCGGCCATTTTTTCGAGGCGACCAAACCAGGGTAGATGCAGGCGCCGTTCATGTACGCGGTAACGGAAGTCTTCGTTCTTGAGGGCACGCCAAAAGACAATCGCGCCAACCACCGCAATGAGCAACAGCCAGACTCCCCAGTTGGCGATGAAGTGGCTGGTGCCGAGCAGAATCCGCGTGGGCAGAGGCAGAACCTGCTTGGCCCCCTGGAATACCTGCACCATCTGCGGCACCACCCAGGTCAGCATACCGACGATCACCGCCACCGACACGAAGATCACGATGGCCGGGTAGATGAAAGCCATCGACAGGCGGGATTTGAGCTCTTCGCGGCGCTCCAGATAATCCGCCAGCCGCAGCAGCACGCCGGGCAGCTTGCCGGATTCTTCCCCCGCACGCACCAGCGCACGGTAGAAAATCGGGAATACGCGCTCCAGCCGTGCCATCGAGGCCGATAGCGAGAGCCCCGATGCAATATCCTGGCGCAGCTGGGCGAGCAGGGCTTTCTCGCGCTGCCGCTCGGATTGTTCGTGCAGAACGGCGAGTGCCTCGTCAATCGCCAGACCAGCATCCAGCAGGCCGGCTAACTGGCGAGTGAGGGTGGCGAGTGCCGCCCCTCCTAGTCGCAGGGAGCGCTTCGTGCCGCCGTGCTCTTCCTTCAGGTCGAGAACTACCAGCCCCTGCTCACGCAGCAATGCGCGGGCATGGCGGGCCGAATCCGCATCAATGCGTCCGTTCTGCGTCTGGCCTTTGTTTGCGCCGTTGAGGGCCTGATAGGAGAAACTTGCCATGGATCGGATCTGCTCAGGAGCGTTTGATTTTCACGACGGCCTGGTCTCCCTCGTGTGGGAGAGTGGCCAGGATGGGAGCGAGAACCGGCAGATCACCCGCTGGGCGCAACAGCAGCTTCATGTCCACAGCCTTGCCGGAAGTCTCGAAGCTGCCGCCCCCGGTGATCTGCAGCGGGCCGCCAAGGCTGTTGACCAGCAGTTGCCCCTTGCCGGAGGCGTCAATATCCAGATTGCCTTCATAGCTGCCCAGCAGGCTGGGCTCGGCACCCATTGCGGTAGTCACCTGTTCTGCGCGCAGCTTCAGCCGGATCGGTTCATGCATGGCCAGCCGGTCCGCTTCCAAGCGTACCGTGCCGCTCAGTTTCACCCCTTCAACCATGGAATTGAAGTGCATCAGCGGGTCCAGTGGCAGACTCAGATGAATCCCTTCGAGCGAGCCACCATGCAAACCCAGGATGGCATGCAGCGTGGCAGGCGCGCCACGGAATTCACTGTCGATCTGCCAGACAAGGTTCCCGTGCAGCAAATTGCGGGGCTGGAATTTCCAGTGCAGTTTTTCCTGAATGACCACGCCGTTGAAGCCCAGCACGCTGGCGGAGCCCGACCAGACGCTGCCTTCTACCCCCGCCAGCGAGACGGCTGCGGGCAGGGTGGCACGCATGACGAACAGTGCCGGCAGACGCGCGATAAAGCAGATGCAGAACAGCGCAAGCAGCGTCAGTCCCCATTTCAGTTTGTGGCTCATGGGGTACGCTCCAGCGTAGCCGTGGCGCCCGTGCTGCCTTTTTCCGCAGCACGTAGCTGCAGGCTCGTGACATGGGCATCGGCACTCAGGCGGATGGTATTCAGGTTGTCCAGGAGCGTCTTGGCGTCCTGGTCGGGCATGCGCATTTCCACCTGGGTGGGGCTGATCGCACGCAGATCCGCCTGCAGCTTGCGCTCGGCAAGGATCTTGAAGAGATCGCTGCGCAGATCCCCTGCGCGTTTGGCCCGCTGCGGCAGAGATTTGCTCCCCGAAGCGATTTCATAATTGTTGAGCAGCAGCTCCGGCAGTCTGTGCTGCAGCCCGGCAATCTTCTTGTTTACGGCACTGATCGCCATGATGTAAATGGCGATGATTGCGACAACGATGCCGACAACCAGGATCAGGCGTTCCCTGGCGTTACGGGCAGCCCAGAAAACCCGCAGATGGGTTTCAAGGATGAGGAGCTGTTTCATGAACGTCCCCCTTGCGCCGGGCGCGTGATGACCAGCTGCTCCAGGCCCTTGTCGGTTGTCTGGCTATCAAAACTCAGGCCCTTTTCCTGCAACACGGGTTTGAGTATGGCGGCATCAGAGGCCCCGACGGTGATCTTGATCGTATTCCCCTCGATATCCAGGCGCTGGGGGTGTACGTCGCGAGCCAGATTCAATGCCAGGTGGCTGAGCTGATCAAGCGCATCACCACCTGCCTGTCCGGCCTTGCCGTGGAGTTGGCGCCATTGCAGGATGGGGTCGACAATGGGCACGCCGGGATGGGCGGCCGCAAAATTCTGGCGGATGGCATCACGCAACTGGGTTTCCTGCGAAGCGAGCTGACGCCAGGTCAGGCATTGCGCCAGCAGATAAGCCAGGGCAATGCCACCAATCAGCACACCGGCTGTCACCAGGAGGCGTGTCGGGATGGCGGCGCGGTGCAGGGCCGGCAGCCCCTCAAACAGATTCGCCGGGCTGCGCACCCTGGCTGCGAGGAGAGAATCCATGGCCGTCAGGCTTTCTCCAGCAACCGCGTCCAGCAGAGCCAAGTCTGGCAGAATTCCGCTCACACCTGTGCTTGTGCAATACACCACGCCCTCCGGGGTGCTTGCATAGGATTGCAGGGCAAGCAGTACTTGTTCGGGCACGGCGCGTTGCGGGAAGAGGTTGGCCGCACGGCAGGCGTCACTGAGTTCCAGCATCCAGCGACGGGAGACAACCCAAACGGTCTGCAGCTTGCCCTCACGTGTGCCACGCACGAAATGGCAATCGTCCATTCCGGCCAGAACGCGGTCTTCAAGCAGCTGGCGGATGACCGCATTCTCATGGCGTGCAGCCACGGGTGGCACTTCCAGCACATGCTGGGCAACCAGCGATGCCGGAATCACCAGCTCTATGTTGGTATAGGGCGGTACTGCAGCGAGCCGGCACACCCCTGTCTGCACGGGCTGCCCGGAGGCGTCCAGCGTCAGCCACTCGACATCGTCGATCAAGGTGCCATTTGCGGGAATACGCACCCGCATGAGCTTGTTCGGAGCACTCATCCGTACGGAAAGAATCTCAAAGGATTAAGTATAGGTGAGAAGTGTTGCATGCTTGTGTGCGCGGACGCAAAAACGCGAAAAGCCCGCGCCTGCGCGCGGGCTGTGTCCGATTCACACAACAGCCATTGCCTTACAGCTTTCCGACGCCGACGCTCGACGGAATCGTGCTTGATAGTGTGGAAGCGCTGTCGAGGGTGTAGCTGTAGTACGTTGAGGGCTTCCAGATGGCAGTGGTGCTTACATATGCGCTAGTCGATTTGGCATAGGAAGCGGCGTAGATTGCCGAGGTGACATCGACGGTGCTGCCGTTCAGTAATGTATTCGAGTCATAGAAATACGCAGAGCAGTCTGCCGTCGAATAGAGCGAGGCGCAGCTGGTCAGTTTGGATGCACTCAGACTGAAGCCGTACACATTGCTGACGGTGTAGGTTGTCGGCACTGTGATGGCATTGTTTTCCGCGTAAATCTTGCCTCCCTGGCCTACAGTCCAGGCCACTGCCCAGCCATATACGCCCGTCGAATCAAGCGTGTTTTCGTAGTAATTGTCATACACGTGAACCATGCCATAGCGAACACGCGGCTGACGCTGCTTGAGATTCTTGAAGTAATTATGGTGGAAGGTGACGTTCAGCACGCCTGGATGTTCAGCACTGGCGCTTGCCGTATCGGTTCCGCCGATCAGGAACGATTTGTCGTGATCATGGAAGTAGTTGTACGACAGCGTCACCAGGCTGGCACTCTTGGTTACATCAACCATGCCGTCGTGATGCATGAATTTGTAGACTTCATTGGACGTATAGTCGGTGCCGTCCGAAGCCGTGGTGACGGTGGAGTTGCTTGCGCTCCACACCGACGGATACAGGTCATCGGTGCGCGAACCATCACTGAATTCGTTGTGATCGATCCAGACGTGGGTGGCATACATTACCGAGACCAGGTCGTACGCTGAATTCCAGCGCCCGGTTGTCGAATCAGTAGGATCCCACTGCGGGAAGAAGTCGAACGCATCCTGGAAATTGACGTTGCGAATGATGATGTTGTCCACTGCCGCACTGCTGGTACCAAGCACCAGATTGCCGTGAATGATTGAGGCAGTTGAGCCAACGCCGATGATCGATGTGTTGGACGGGACATACAGCATCACCACCTGTTTCTGCATGGCTGCGGCGCAGGCACGGGCACTTTCTGCGTTCCCGCTGGGGAGGGACGCACTGCTTCCAGGCGTTAGTGTGCCTGGGTTATAGGCAGTTTCATATGCTGTCCACAGCGCGCTGGCGGTCGAGAAACCGTATGTGGAATATGCACAGCTGTTTGCTACGTAGTAATCGTCGGTTAGTTCCGTTCCGGCGAGATTGGTATTCAGGTCGATAGTGCCTGAGATGTAAATGATCTTCGCGCTCGCATCCAGCGTGCCGCCACTATAGCTGCCGTTGGTTGCGACAGTTTCCGAGCCGCCATACAGGGCGTCAAGGAGTTGTTTGCGTGTGGTGACCGTATAGGTTTTTGCTGTTGAGGCGCCCGCGCCCCCGGTCAGGCTGCTGCTACTGCTGGCGTAATAGCTTGCCCAGCCGAGCGCCGTATTGGAAACGCTGGCACTGGCTGCGGAGGTGCTGGACGCTGCAGAGGATGAAGCTGTGCTGCTGGCAACAGAACTGGAACTGGCCGCACTGGAAGTGGTAGTAGTGGTCGTGGCACTGCTGTCACTCCCTCCGCTACTTCCTCCCCCGCAGGCATACAGCGCAAAACTGGCGACAAGAGCGGCCGCCAGACCGGATTTATGGGAATTCAACATGGTGTCTCCTCTGGACTGCTTGACCAACTACGTGATGCGTGCAGCGACTACGTGATTTTTCGCCACTATAGCGGCTTTTGTAACTTTGTCTACCGGTAACATACGAATAGTTTCCCGGTAACATCACTTATCGGTTTTTCTTGTCGATATCTCTGCAAGATATGAATCTCGCGAGCCTTGAAGGGGCGGGGTCTGGATGGGGAGTGAGGTCGTGCAGTGGTGCCTGCGGTCGTGGAGATACGCGGGGTTCAAGCAGCCTGACAGACTGGCCCTTGGGTGGAGCCGGAGGTGTGTACGGAGGAGGCCGCAGGTAGTAACGGGGAGGGAGAAATCCGATCCTGTCGTGACAGGATCGGCTGTGACAGCGCCTAAAGCAGCATGCCCTGGGTTTCGATGAAGCTGATGATTTCGGGCAGACCCTGGCCGGTCTTCTGGTTGCTGAAGACGAAGGGGCGGGCGCCACGCATCTTGCGTGAATCGCGGTCCATCACTTCAAGCGAGGCACCGACGTAGGGAGCGAGGTCGATCTTGTTGATCACCAGCAG
>DBTS01000089.1:35651-42662 GCA_002307175.1 Rhodocyclaceae bacterium UBA1310 | reverse complement strand
CCCTTGCGCGGGATCTTGTCGCCAGCGGAAACGTCGATCACGTAGAGCGTCAGGTCCGAGAGTTCGGGCGAGAAGGTGGCCGCCAGATTGTCACCGCCGGATTCCACGAAAATGATTTCCAGCCCCGGAAAACGCTGGTTGAGCTGGTCGATGGCTTCCAGATTGATTGAGGCATCCTCACGGATGGCGGTGTGCGGGCAGCCGCCGGTTTCCACGCCGAGGATGCGTTCGGCAGGCAGGGCCTCGTTGCGCACGAGGAACTGGGCGTCTTCAGCCGTATAAATGTCGTTCGTGACCACCGCGATGTTGTACTTTTCGCGTAGTGCCTGGCACAGCGCCAGGGTCAGAGCTGTCTTGCCGGAGCCGACCGGGCCACCGATGCCCACGCGCAGCGGGCTGGAACGGGTAGATGTGGTGTTCATAGGGGTCTCAGGATCTGAAAAGTCGGGTGTACTGGGTTTCGTGCTGGCTTGAGGCGATGCTCATGCCCGGCGTAAAGTTTTCCCAGGGGCCGTCGGCGCGGTTGATGGCTTCCTGCGCCAGCCCCGGGATCTCTGGCGAAAGCGCCGCCAGCATGCGCTGGCCCGCCGTCTGGCCGAGCGGGACGAGCTTCACGGCAGCCATCACCTGGTTTTCCAGCCAGGCCCACAGGTAGGCGGTGGCAGCTTCTTCTTCATCGGCCTGCCAGTAAGCCGCAGCGGCTGCCCAGGCGGTGGGGAAAGCTATCTCGCGTGGCCCGGTGAGTGCCTCACGCACGGTTTGCGGAATCTCTGGCAGGTCGCGCAGCAGGCGTGCCAGCGAATAGCCCATCTGCAAGGTTTCGGCGCGCAGCTCCGCTGTTTCGCGGGTGGCGATGAATTCGGCATTGAGACGGCGCACCGCCTCTGCATCAGCTGCACGCCATGCACGCAGCAGGGCAATCAGGGCCGGGCCTTCGCAGCGTGCGAGGGCGAGGCGCAGTGCGTCCCCGATCCAGGCCTGCGCAGCCGCCTCGTTGCCGACCAGGCCGGATTCCACCACCCATTCCAGCCCCTGCGAATACGAAAATGCCCCCACCGGCAACGCCGGGCTGGCCAGATGCAGCAGGCGAACGAGTGACAGACTCAACTCGCGCCGCCCATCACATGGATGCGGGCCTCGGTGGCGCCGCGCTCGGTATCATGGTGGCCGTGTGCATAGGCTCCAGCCTCCGGTTCGAAGGGCGCATCCAGATGCGCGAGTTTTGCCCCCAGGCCTTCGAGCATGTGCTCCAGCACGTGATCCTGCTGGATACGCAGGCTCTGCGGGCAGACCTGCACGGCCACGTGACGGTTGCCCAGATGGTAGGCTGCGCGCGTCAGTTCATAGGCATTCACGCAATGTGCCTCGACCAGGGCTTCCGGCGCCGCGACGACTTCGATGACGCGGCCATCCTGGCTCAGCAGCCGGGCACTGTTGCGCAGGATCGTGCCTCGCGGCAGGAACAGGCCCACCTCTTCGCCCGAGGCCAGCTGCGTGCGCAGCCGGCTCTTGGTACGGGCCTCAAAGTCGAGCACGAGCTGCCCGGTGGCGGGTTGATCGCCCGTGTAAATCGTTTCAATCAGCAGCATGGTTCTCAGAACAGGAAATAGCGTTGAGCCATCGGCAGTACCGTGGCGGGCTCGCAGGTCAGCAGTTCACCGTCGACACGGACCTCATAGGTTTCCGGGTCCACCTTGATCTCGCCCTGCCAGTTGTTATGCACCATGTCCGCCTTTTTCACGTTGCGGATGTTGCGCACGGCTTCCAGCGGCTTCTGCAGGCCCAGACCCGCCAGGCTGCCCTTGTCGAGCGCCGCCTGCGAAACAAAGGTCAGCGAGGTCTTCAAACCGCCGCCAAAGGCGCCGAACATCGGGCGATAGTGCACCGGCTGCGGCGTCGGGATCGAGGCATTGGGGTCTCCCATCGCCGCTGCGGCAATCATCCCGCCCTTGAGGATCAGGCTGGGCTTGACGCCGAAGAACGCCGGCTTCCACACCACCAGGTCGGCAAGCTTGCCGACAGCCACCGAGCCCACCACGTGTGAAATGCCATGGGCAATCGCCGGGTTGATCGTGTACTTGGCGATGTAGCGCTTGACGCGCGCATTGTCGGCGCGTGTCGTGTCATCCTTGAGCGCGCCACGCTGTGTCTTCATTTTGTGGGCGGTCTGCCAGCAGCGGATGATCACCTCACCGACGCGGCCCATGGCCTGCGAGTCAGAGGAGTACATCGAGAGTGCGCCAACATCATGCAGGATGTCTTCGGCGGCAATCGTTTCGCGGCGGATGCGGCTCTCTGCAAACGCCACGTCTTCTGCGATGCCGGCATCCAGATGGTGGCATACCATCAGCATGTCCAGATGCTCGTCGATGGTGTTGACCGTGTAGGGGCGGGTCGGGTTCGTCGAACTCGGCAGCACGTTGGGCAGACCAGCCAGCCGTACAATGTCGGGAGCATGGCCGCCGCCTGCGCCTTCTGTGTGGAAGGTGTGGATGGTGCGGTCCTTGAAGGCGGCTGCAGTATCTTCGACGAAGCCGGATTCATTGAGGGTGTCGGTGTGGATGGCGACCTGTACATCCATCTCCTCGGCGACTGACAGGCAGTTGTCGATGGATGCCGGGGTGGTGCCCCAGTCCTCATGCAGCTTGAGTCCGATGGCGCCGGCATCGATTTGCTCGCGCAGCGGGTCTGGCAGGCTGACGTTGCCCTTGCCCAGAAAGCCCAGATTCATCGGGAAGGCATCTGCTGCCTGCAGCATCTTCGCGAGATGCCACGGCCCCGGTGTACAGGTGGTGGCGAAAGTGCCCGTGGCTGGCCCTGTGCCGCCACCGATCATGGTGGTGACGCCACTCATGAGGGCTTCATCGATCTGCTGCGGGCAGATAAAATGGATGTGCGTATCGATGCCGCCTGCCGTGATGATCATGCCTTCGCCAGCGATGATTTCCGTGGCACCACCGATGCTGATGGTCACCCCGGGCTGCACATCGGGGTTGCCGGCTTTGCCGATGCCACAGATGAAGCCATCCTTGATGCCGATGTCGGCCTTGACGATACCCCAGTGGTCGATGATCAGCGCATTGGTGATGACGGTGTCGGCCACCTGGGCGGAAGTCTGCTGGCCCTGGCCCATGCCATCGCGAATGGTCTTGCCACCGCCAAACTTCACTTCCTCGCCGTAGATGGTGAAGTCGCGTTCAACTTCGACGATCAGTTCCGTATCGGCCAGGCGTACGCGGTCTCCCTTGGTGGGGCCGAACATTTCCGCATAGGCGCGGCGTGAAATAGTGCTCATCTCAGCTCCCAGTTTTAGAGTGTGCCCTGCACGAGGCCGCGGAAACCAAACACCCGGCGGCTGCCGGCGTAATCAACGAGTTCCACCGTGCGGCTCTGGCCCGGCTCGAAACGCACGGCCGTGCCGCTTGCAATATTCAGGCGCATGCCGCGCGCCGCATCGCGATCGAAGTTAAGCGCTGCGTTGGTTTCGGCAAAGTGGTAATGCGAGCCGACCTGGATCGGGCGGTCGCCGGTATTGGTCACGCTCAGCGTGAGGGTGCGGCGGCCGGCATTGAGTTCCAGTTCGCCGTCGTCAACCAGGAGTTCTCCGGGAATCATGGCAATGTCCTTTTCTAGACGATCGGGTTGTGCACGGTGACCAGCTTGGTGCCGTCCGGGAAGGTGGCTTCTACCTGGATATCCGGAATCATTTCCGGCACGCCGTCCATGACATCTTCACGCGACAGCAGTGTGGTGCCAAAGTGCATCAGATCTGCCACGCTGCGGCCATCGCGCGCGCCTTCCATCACCGCAGCGGTGATGAAGGCCACTGCTTCCGGGTAGTTGAGCTTGAGGCCACGGGCACGCCTGCGCTCGGCGAGGAGCGCGGCCGTAAAGATCAGGAGCTTGTCTTTTTCTCTTGGTGTGAGTTCCATGAATCAGGTTCTCCAGATGCGCGGCGGAACTGCCGCACGTTGTAATACGACAGGCCGGGCCAATGTCCAGGCCGCTTCCAAATACTGTCTGAGGGTTTCTGCCGAGTGTGCCACGGCACGCACCAGCGTGATATGTGGCAACGCCGATACTCCACATATGCCATCTTTGATGGAGATGCCGCGCAGGGCTTCGAGCAGCGCCGCATCCGGGCCGATGCCGGCCAGCCACAGTGTGCCAAATACCGTGCCACCGGCAAGCCCGGCGGCAGATGGCATGGCCGCGTCAGCGCCAGTCAGGTGCATGGACTCCTGCCACAAGGGGGTGCCATCCGGGCGTTGCAGACGCAGGCGCTGGCGATAGTTGCCGGCCTCGAAACGCTCGCCGCTGGCAGCGCGCCCCAGGCACACAATGTCCCAGCCGATCATGCGCGCACCTTCTTCAAGCGTCATGATGGTGGTGGTGTCGGCCTGTGCCTGGTTGAAAACGATAGCTTCCTGGGGCAGCCATTCGAGCATGCCGCCAGCGGCTACCTGCAGTTCGATGTTCTGAAAGGCCTGTGGTCCTTTGCTGCGGTACCACTTGCCGGCACCGGGGGTGGTGGTCTGGGCATGCGCACCGGCCCCCACTGCCAGCGAGATGTGCAGGTGGTCTCCACCTGCAATGCCGGCGGGGGGATGCAGAATGAGGATCTGGCATACACCATCGCCCTCCGGGTAAAGCGCCTTTTGCACGCGCAATGGGCCGGCGTGGCGGCAGTGTGCCAGCACGCTGCGGGCTGCACGCGCTTCGACACGCAGCTCAAGTTCAGCCTGCCAGGCGCTGGCGTCGGTCAGAGGTGAAAACGGAGCATTCATGGCAGGTGAGAATGGGCTTTGGCGTAAAGAAATAAGCAGCCTATCATTGAACAGCTTCTCAGGAGGCGAGAGACATCGACTCGGGCTGATCCGTACGATAGTGCAGGCGGGCCAGGAATTCTTCTGGCCACCAGGTGAAGGGTAACACCATTACCAGCCCCGGATGCCTGTCGCTGAGCACAATCGGCAGGCATAGCTCGTCGAGCTTTCGGTCCGGCAGATGCTCGCGATGAAACAGCACACTGGAGACCAGCAGACTGTGCGGGCTGATGGCTGCCGGCACGGGGACGCCGAATTCATGAGGTCCATGTTCGCCGAGCATCCGGGCGAGGCGGATCAGGGCGGGGTTTTGTGGCGGGTGCTCGATAAATGCGGCGATCCTGCGCGCGGGCTCAATCAGAGCCATGTGGCTGATGCGCCCGGTGGGTTCATAAATGACCGAGCCTGCCAGATCTTCGTCACCCGCCTCGAAGAGTGGTGCCGGCGCCTGCAATACGCGTGCCCAGACAACCCGACCACTGAGCAGTAGTGAGGGGTAGACATCGAAGGCACGCCTGAGCGGGTCTGTCGCCAGCCAGGTGGGCGGCGATACGCGCAGGAGATGGCGGTCTTCGTCAGTCAGTGCATGCAGGCGGCTGCGCAAGTCGACCTGCGCCGGCCCGTTGGCCTCCTGCAGCAATTCGATAACCCCCTGGGCGCTGTAGGCCACGCTGCGGGAATCATCCTCAAAGAGCCGCGTCATGATGCTCACCAGAGGGGCGAAATTGGCGTCACTGCGATCATTGCCGGACTGGTTGTAACGGCAGACTGCCGAGGTGTGAAACCCCCGCCCCAGTGCGCTGAACCCGGCACTGCGACCGGCCAGTTCCTCATGGGAGTACCAGTTGACCGTGGCGTCCGTCAGGTGGGCCACGGTTTCTCCCACATAGAACGCCAGCAGGTACAGAAAATTCTGGTTTGCCTGTGGCAGCAGGAAGGCTCTTTCACTTTCATCCTGAGCGCTGCGCAGGGTGTCGAGCAGGGCGTCGATACGTTCCAGGCTCTGTGCCGTGAAATCAAGCCTGAGCGCCCGCAGCTCTTCTTCAAAGCGCAGGCCGCCAGCAAACCTGCCTCCCTGCAGGAAGGCACGAAGATAAGTGTGGGCGTGGTGATTGATGCTCATAGATCGGCACGCATCCATATCGGGGAGCTTTATAGAACTCCCGCAACATGTTGGCAGGCAAATGCAGAAACATCAACGGGTGCAGCCCTCTGGTCATATCGTGACCAGGGCACGCACGTTGCGCTGCTGCATTTCGCTGCCGGCACCGGCCTGCACGATTTCACCACGCGCCATGACAGCGTACTGATCAGCAAGGGATTCTGCGAAGTCGTAGTATTGCTCCACGAGCAGGATGGACATTTCTCCGCTCTCTGCCAGTTTACGGATCGCGTTGCCGATATCTTTAATGATCGAGGGCTGGATACCCTCTGTGGGTTCATCGAGGATCAGCAGCTTCGGGCGCATCGTCAGCGCACGCGCAATCGCCAGCTGCTGTTGCTGGCCACCGGAGAGGTCGCCACCACGCCGCTTGAGCATGTCCTTGAGAACGGGAAACATTTCGTAGATGTAGCCGGGGATGCCGCGCGAGGCTTTGCCATTGGCCAGCCCCATGAGGATGTTTTCTTCCACCGTGAGGCGCGGAAAAATTTCGCGGCCCTGTGGCACATAGGCCATTCCCAGGGCGGCACGGGCGTAAGGCGCCAGGCGCGTGACGTCGCGCCCATCAAAACTCACCTTGCCACTGGCCGCAGGCAGCAGGCCCATCAGGCACTTGAGCAGCGTGGTCTTGCCTACGCCGTTGCGCCCGAGCAGGGTGGTGACTTCCCCTTTGTTGAGCGTCAGATTCACCCCACGCAGGGTGTGGCTGCCACCGTAATACTGGTTGAGATTGTCGATGCTCAGCATGCTTAGCGCCCCAGATAGACCTCGATCACACGTTCGTTGTTCTGCACCTGTTCGAGCGTGCCCTCGGCGAGCACGCTGCCTTCGTGCAGACAGGTCACCTTGCCCTGGCGCGAGATCTGTTTGATGAATTCCATGTCGTGCTCCACCACCACCAGCGTGTAACGTCCGGCCAGCGAGAGGAACAGCTCGCCGCTGCGTTCGGTTTCCTCGTCGGTCATGCCGGCGGCGGGTTCATCGAGCAGCAGCAACTGCGGCTCCTGCATCAGCAGCATGCCG
>DBTS01000089.1:31225-35380 GCA_002307175.1 Rhodocyclaceae bacterium UBA1310 | reverse complement strand
CTCCAGCCACTGTTTCTGGCCGTGGGAGAGCAGGCCGGCAGGGCGATGCGCATGGGCCTTGAGACCGATGAGTTCGAGTTTTTCCTCGATGCGTGAGCGCTGCTCTCCAGAGAGTTTGAAGAACAGGCTGGACCAGATGCCTTTGTCCGTCTTCATTGCCAGTTCCAGATTCTCGAACACGCTCAGCTCTTCGAATACCGTGGGTTTCTGGAACTTGCGGCCGATGCCGGTGTGCGCGATCTGTGCCTCGTTGAGGCGGCTCAGATCAATGGTCTGGCCGAAGAATGCGGTGCCGGATGTTGGGCGGGTCTTGCCGGTGATGACATCCATCATGGTGGTCTTGCCGGCACCGTTCGGGCCGATGATAGAGCGCAACTCGCCACGGTCAATGGCCAGCGTCAGATTGTTGAGCGCCTTGAAACCATCGAAACTCACGGTGATTCCTTCGAGATACAGAATCACGCCGTGGCGGGTATCCAGATCGCGCGCATCGACCGGGCGTTCCAGGCCGACAGCACGGTCAAAGGCGCTTTCCGTGCCGGAAATTTTGGGAGACTTTACCGGGGTATCCGTACTGATTGCAGTCATGCTTGTGTTTCCTTGCCACGCAGGCGCTCACGCAATTGCCCCACCAGACCGACGATGCCACGTGGCATCCACAAGGTGACGAGGATGAAGATCAGGCCCAGGAAGTACAGCCAGTATTCCGGGAATGCCACGGTAAACCAGCTCTTCACGCCATTTACGATGCCGGCCCCGATGAGTGGGCCGATCAGCGTGCCGCGCCCGCCCACGGCGGTCCAGATGGCAATCTCGATGGAGTTCGCCGTGCCCATTTCACTGGGGTTGATGATGCCAACCTGTGGTACGTAGAGTGCCCCGGCAATTGCGCAGATCACTGCTGACAGGGTCCAGATGAAGAGTTTGTAGGGCAGCGGGTTGTAGCCTGAGAACATCACACGCGTCTCCGCATCACGAATCGCGGTGAGCACCCGCCCGAGCTTGCTGGTCACGATGTAGCGCCCCAGCAGCAGGGCACCGATCAGGCAGATTGCCGTGACGGCAAAGAGCGCCACGCGGGTCTGCGGAGAGGTGATGGAAAAGCCCAGAATGCGCTTGAAATCCGTGAAGCCGTTGTTGCCGCCGAAACCGGTTTCGTTGCGGAAGAAGAGCAGCATGGCGGCGTAAGTCATCGCCTGCGTGATGATCGAGAAATACACGCCCTTGATGCGTGAGCGGAAGGCAAAAAAACCGAAGATCAGGGCCAGCAGACCCGGAATCAGCAGGATCAGCAGCATGGCGTAGAGGAAATGCTCGGTGCCCTGCCAGTACCACGGCAATTCCTTCCAGTTGAGGAACACCATGAAGTCTGGCAGGTCGCTGTGGTACACACCGTCGCGCCCGATCGAGCGCATCAGGTACATGCCCATGCCATAGCCGCCGAGCGCGAAGAAGATGCCGTGGCCCAGCGACAGGATGCCGGTGTAGCCCCATACCAGATCCATCGCCAGGGCCACGATGGCGTAGCACATGATCTTGCCGATGAGGGTCACCCAGTAGGTGGAAACATGCAGTGGGCTGCTGCCCGGCACTGCCAGATTGAGCAGCGGCACGACGATCAGGGCAAGGATGGCGAAGGCCAGCAGGAAACCCCAGGCTTTTGGCCCGAACAGGCGGGCAGTGAGGGTCTTGTTCATTTTCTCAATCCTCCACGAAGCGGCCCTTGACCGCGAACAGGCCCTGCGGGCGCTTCTGGATGAAGACGATGATGATCACGAGCACGGCGATCTTGGCCAGCACAGCGCCGGCATAGCCTTCGAGCAGCTTGTTGAGCACGCCCAGGCCGAGAGCGGCGTACACCGTGCCGGCCAATTGACCGACACCGCCGAGCACCACCACCATGAAGGAATCCACGATGTAGCCCTGACCGAAGTCAGGCGCCACGTTGCCAACCTGTGACAGGGCACAGCCGGCCAGCCCGGCAATCCCCGAGCCCAGTGCGAAGGCCAGGGTATCCACACGCGGTGTGGCAACCCCGACGCAGGAAGCCATCTGGCGGTTCTGCGTGACGGCACGTACGAACAGCCCCAGCCGGGTGCGGGTGAGAATCAGCGCCACGCCGGCCACCACGAGAATGGAGAAGGCGATGATGGCAAGGCGGTTCCACGGCAGGATAAGATTGCTCATCACCTGGATGCCGCCAGAGAGCCACGCTGGATTTTCCACCATCACGTTCTGCGCGCCGAAGATATTGCGCACGAGCTGGATCAGCACCAGACTGATTCCCCAGGTGGCAAGCAGGGTTTCCAGCGGCCGGCCATACAGGTGGCGAATGACGAGACGTTCGATGAGTGCGCCGAAAGCCGCCGAAACCAGAAATGCGATTGGAATGGCGATCAGGGGGTAATACGCAAACAGGCTGGGGGCATGGGTGCGGATCAGGTTCTGCACCACAAAGGTGGTGTACGCGCCGATCATGATCAGCTCGCCATGTGCCATGTTGATCACGCCCATCAGCCCGTAGGTGATGGCAAGGCCGAGTGCGGCGAGAAGCAGGATGCTGCCCAGGCTTACACCGGTGAACAGGCCGCCGAGGATCTCCCCGAGTTTCAGATGATGGTTGATGGCAATGATGGCGTGCTGTGCCGCCAGACGTACATCACCATCGGCTTCCTTGTAGCTTGCGCCGTCTTTTTCCAGGAGCCCGCCGAGCAACTGGCGCGCCTCTGGGTCACCACTGTCGCCGAGGGTCTTGATAGCGGCCATGCGCACCGCCTTGTCGGGGTGATGGAGCTGGGCGGAAGCCTGCGTGTAGCGCAGCAGGGTGGCAATCTCACTGTCTTTTTCGGTCGTCAGGGCCTTGTCGAGCAGCGGCAGAATCGCCGGGTCGGGCGAATCCTGCAGATGCTTGACGGCCTGCAGGCGGGTGTCGCGATCCGTGGACGTGATGTCGAGCGCAGCCAGGGCTGCTTCCAGGGCGCTGGTGACGCGGTTGTTGGTCACCACGTCGTCGAGTTCTTCGGGGACTTTGGCGAGCTTGGCACCGGTGATCGCATCGGTGGCGGTTTCACCGTCGTAAATGATGGCCTGTTTGCCGGCGAGGCTCTTGAGGTTATCGTCGCGCAGGGCTTCGAGGAGCGGGCGGGCTTCAGAGTCGGCACTGGCGGCAATCGCATTCAGTGCGGCAATCTTGGCGTCATTGTCACCTGTGGCGATCTGCATCACCAGTTCAGGGGATGGGCGTGCCTGGGCGAGCAGACTGCCCGCGAGCAGACACAGGGCCAATCCGGCCTTGCAAATCAGTGTGCGTGTCAGGGTCATATGCGGCGGATTGTAAAATTGGACAACTGGCGGAAAAGCGTGCCCCACGAGGAGCCGTTCGGGGGCACGCGACTGCTGCTTACTTCTTGACTTCGGGTTCGTCCTTCTTCTTGTCGTTGCCCGGAATATACGGGCTCCACGGCTGGGCCTTGATCGGGCCGGGGGTCTTCCAGACCACCTTGAACTGGCCGTCAGACTTCACTTCGCCAATGAACACCGGCTTGTGCAGGTGATGGTTCTTGGCATCCATTTCGAGTACGAAGCCACTCGGTGCCTTGAACTTCTGGCCGGCCATGGCGGCGATGACCTTGTCCGTATCCGTGCTCTTGGCCTTTTCAACTGCCTGGGCCCACATGTGGATGCCGACGTAGGTGGCTTCCATCGGGTCATTGGTCAGCGGCTTATCCTTCTGGCCGGGGAGGTTGTGTGCTTTGGCGTAGGCCGTCCATTCCTTGATGAAGGCCGTGTTGGTGGGGTTCTTCACGCTCATGAAGTAGTTCCAGGCGGCCAGATGGCCCACCAGCGGCTTGGTATCCACGCCGCGCAGTTCTTCTTCACCCACCGAGAAGGCTACGACCGGAACGTCGGTGGCCTTGATGCCCTGATTGCCGAGTTCCTTGTAGAACGGCACATTGGAGTCGCCGTTGATGGTCGAGATGACAGCAGTCTTCTTGCCTTCGGAAGAGAACTTCTTGATGTTGGCAATGATTGTCTGGTAATCGCTATGGCCGAACGGGGTGTACTCTTCCATGATGTCGGCATCAGCAACGCCCTTGCTCTTCAGGAAGGCACGCAGGATCTTGTTGGTCGTGCGCGGATAGACGTAGTCGGTGC
>DBTS01000089.1:0-30976 GCA_002307175.1 Rhodocyclaceae bacterium UBA1310 | reverse complement strand
GCGCGGATAGACGTAGTCGGTGCCCAGCAGCACGAAGCGCTTGGCTCCGCCGCCGTCCTTGCTCATCAGGTATTCCACTGCGGGGATGGCCTGCTGGTTGGGCGCGGCACCCGTGTAAAACACATTCTTGGAGAGTTCTTCGCCTTCATACTGAACCGGGTAGAAGAGCAGTCCGTTGAGTTCTTCAACAACCGGCAGCACCGACTTGCGCGACACCGAGGTCCAACAGCCGAAGATCACGGAGACCTTGTCCTTGGAGATCAGCTGGCGGGTCTTTTCAGCGAACAGCGGCCAGTCGGAAGCCGGGTCAACCACCACCGGTTCGAGCTTCTTGCCCATCACGCCGCCCTTGGCGTTGATTTCGTCGATGGCCATCAGTGCCGTGTCCTTGAGCACCGTTTCGGAGATCGCCATTGTCCCGGACAGGGAGTGCAGGATGCCAACCTTAATGGTATCGGCGGCCTGGACGCCGAAGGATGCGAGACCAGCGAGGGCCATGGCGGCGGAAAGCGCCGTGACCTTGATGAAATTACGACGAGATTGCATGGATGGACTCCCTGAGAAGTTGGACTGAACGGTGGCAATCTGCCGGCCGTGTAGGTGCCACTTTAGGGAGAGTCCGACAGCGGATGAATACGTCAGAGTGCGTAGTCGGGGGCTGACAGATAAAAAAGCCGTACCCAGACGGGCACGGCTTTTCGGTATTGCAACAAACCTGCCCGGATCAGAGTGTGCGCAGCTTGCCGCGGGCTTCTTCGATCGACTTGTAACCCTTGCGTTCAAGCAGGGCAGTCACTTCTGTGAGCAGGCGTGCAAACACGCCGGGGCCTTCTTCATGCAGTTCGGTGCCGACCTGCACCAGCGTGGCACCCGCGAGGATGTGCTGAAACACCTGTTCGCCGGTCTTCACGCCGCCACAGCCGATGATGCGCTTGTCGGGGCAGCGCTGGTAGAAGGCATTCACGTTGGCCAGGGCCGTGGGCAGCACGTAATCACCACCGATGCCGCCAAACCCGTTCTTCGGTTTGATTACCACGGATTCGGATTCGGTATCGATCACCAGAGCATTGCCGATCGAGTTGATACAGGTGAGGAAAGCCACCTGCGGGAAACTGTTGAGAATTTTCGCCGCTGCATCGAAATGGGCAAAGTCGAAGTAGGGGGGCATCTTCACGCCAAAGGGCTTGTCGTACTGCTGCGTCACCGCTTCCAGCATGGTCTGCATCGCGTCGAAATCGTAGGCGATCTGCGGTTTGCCCGGCACGTTCGGACAGGACAGGTTGAGCTCGACCACTGCGGGCAGATTGGCCTTGCTGATGGCCTCGATCATCTTCAGATTGTCAGCCACCGACAGGCCGGCCAGCGACAGGAACAGCGGCTTGTGCGAATAATCATGCTGGCTGGCGTAATCCAGGTAGTACTGATAGCCCTCGTTGGGCAGGCCCATCGAGTTGATGCTGCCCATGGGGGTCGAGAAATAACGCGGCTCGGGGTTGCCCGTGCGGGGTTCCAGTGTGCAGCTCTTGGTCACGAAGCTGCCGGCCTGGCTGGCATTCAGGGCATCGAGTTCAACCTTGTCACGACACCACACACCGGATGCGTTCAGAAGGGGATTCGTAAATTGGGTTCCCAGCAGGGAGGTAGACAACAGGCTCATGGACGGCTCTCAAGACTTGGAATCCGCAATTTTACCTGTCCCTGCTGAGCTTGGGGTTTCCGTTGTCGGGTAAGGGCCTTTTTCCCGCATCTCCTGAATCAGTCTCAAATTCCGGCAGTGCCGCTGTTGCGGACGAATTTCTCCAGCTCGCCTGCAACCTGGCTGATCGTCTCGCTCCAGCGGTTCGGGGCGGGCTGGCGGAAAAGCCGCAGGTTTTGCGGATACCACGGCGAATCTTCGCGATTGGTGAGCCAGCGCCAGTCGGTTTTGTAATCCGGCAGCAGCACCCAGCAGGGAATTCCCATGGCACCGGCGAGATGGGCGACTCCCGTGTCCACTGTGATGAGCAGGTCAAGATTGGCGAGCACGCCGGCCGTGTCGGCAAAATCCTGCAGATCCGCCCCAAGGGCGATGAGCGGACAGGTGTCCGGCAGGCTTGCCAGCTCATCTTCTCCCGAGCCTTTCTGCAGGCTCACGAATTGAGCCCCACTCACTGACCATAAGGGAAACAGACTTGAGACGTGCGGCAGGGAACGGTGGCGGTCGTTCTCGAAGCTGCGGTTGCCGTGCCAGACCAGCCCGATGCGCGGGCATCCGGCAGGGAGGCGGGGTAGCCATCTGGCCCTGTCTTCCGCTGTGGCATGCAGATAGGGGATGGCGTTCGGGAGGTTTTCCAGCGTGGTGCCGCAAAAATGCGGCAGGCTCAGTGCCGGGCACCAGAAATCCCAGGTCTTGTCTCCCGTATCTTCGCCCAGGGCATGGATTGCATCTGCGTCAGCAAGGCTTTCCAGCAGGCGCCGCAGACCCGGATGGCAGAGAATATCCACGCGTGTGGCGCCAGCGGCCTTTAGATTCGAGGCGTAGCGGCAGAACTGGATCATGTCACCATGCCCGGCCTCACAGGTGATGAGCACGGAACGCCCTGACAGGGCTTCCCCCTGCCAGCGGGGAACGCCCATTTCATCACTCAGCACGTGCCTGAAACCGGCATACCAGTCGCGGGCCTCAAGATACTCGAAACCTTCTGCATAGCGTCCCTGGCGTAACAGGACATAAGCCAGGTTGAAACGCGCATGGGTATTCCCAGGGGCCTGGCGCAGCGCCGTGCGATAACAGCTCTCAGCCTGTGCCTCTTTCTTCTCGCAGGCATACAGCACCCCCATGTTCGACCATAGTGCCGCCGATTCCGGGTGGGTGTGCAGGCCACGCGTGAAAATTTCCCTGGCTTTGTCGAGTTGTTCCTGGGCCAGCGCGAGTCCGCCTAGATTGAGATAGACCTCGGGATGCGAGGCTCCATAACGCAGGGCCTGCCGATAGGATTTTTCTGCCTCGTCGGGCAGGCCACGCTGCTCCAGCAGCAGACCGAGGTTGAGATGGGCTTCCCCAAACTCGGGCTTCAGGTTACAGGCTCTGCGGAAACACTGTTCCGCCTGCGGAGCGCTGCCTGCCGTCATCAGGGCTACGCCTTCGTAGAACAGCGTTTCGGGGGTTTCGGCAGGTCTGTCTGGCAGAATGGGGGTATGCGTAAACATGGTACGGAATGGCAGCAAGCCTTGTCTCTCTGTTCACGATCTAGGCGCAAAAGACCGAATTGACTCTGGGGACTGCTCTTTGGGCCGAAGGAGGCTTTGCGCCAGCAGATCGTATGGCGTATTTGCGTAAAAACCTGTTCACGACCCCTCGGCAAGATCGTAAGCAATCTGCAAGATGACACAATATGACACCCAGAAGAGCGGGGCATGAAGTGTCTTAACGTTTTTTTAAAATCCGCAGGTTGCACTCCTGCAGCGCCTAATCTCCCGTCCCAAACGGTCGTAGCCGGCTTAAGGCAAGATTCGCTGCCGCGGTGCGGTTTTCCACGCCGAGCTTCTCGTAGATATGTTCCAGATGCTTGTTAACCGTGCGCGGGCTGGAACCGAGGATTTCGCCGATATCGGGGCTGGTTTTGCCCTTGATGACCCAGTACAGCACCTCGGCTTCGCGCCGGGTCAGGGTGAAATGCGAAATCAGGGCCTCGATCTGGGCTGCGTCGTTTTCTTCGCGCAGCACCAGCAGCCATTCACCATCGGCCGTCCGGTCATGCAGCGCAAAGCTCAGGCGGCGGCTCGCCTGAATGATGTTGAGGGGGATTTGTGGTGCGCCGGGATCATTGCGGTGCTGTGTGGCGCTGCTGCCAATCCAGTCCAGCACGGACTGGGGCGCCCGTTCGTGTTCGCCGTTGAAATAGCTGTCGAGCAGTTGGCGGGCGAGCGGGGTTTGCCAGGTGATGCGCCCGGTGGCCGGATGCACTGCGATGGTGGCCTGGCCGAAGGCATCCAGTGCACTGCGGGCCTGCCGCATCTGGCGTGCATTGAGCAGATGGGATTGCACGCGGGCGATCACCTCTCCGGTGCGTACCGGCTTGGTGACGTAATCGCAGCCGCCCGCATTGAAGGCCGCCACCACATGTTCAGTCTCGGTGAGCCCGGTCATGAACACAATCGGGATGTGGCGGGTGGAGAAATCGGCCTTGAGGCGGCGGGCCACCTCGAAACCATCCATGCCCGGCATCATCGCGTCGAGCAGGATGATATCCGGCAGCCCCTGGCGGGCACGGGCCAGAGCGGATTCCCCGTTGGTGGCAACCAGCACGGTAAAACCTGATTCATCGAGGGCATCGTGCAGTACCGAGAGGTTTTCCGGCACATCGTCGACGATCAGCACCACGTCGGTGTTGCTGCGGTCAAGTGTGGCGGGAGACATCTAGACTCCTTTTCAGTTCGCGGCTCATTGCGTCGAAATCGAATTGTGCAAGTAATTCACGTTGCTGCGCCACCCATTCCGCGCACATCGGGTCATGTTCGAGAATCCGCTCGAATTCAGCCTGAATGCCGCGAACATAGCCGAGGTGGATCTGCTGCTCCAGTGCATCGAGGAATGCTGGCGCCGGGACAATCATATTGGCGCCGCCGGGGGCTGTTTTCTGCGTGGCGGCGAGAGCCTTGTCTTCCGGGTTTTCCACCCACGTGAGCCCGAGGCGGCGACCGATCCAGTCCAGCAGTTCGGCAAGGTGCACAGGCTTCAGGATGAAATCCTGCGGCGTGATGCCGACATCGTTTTCGAGCCCCTTGTCGAAAGCGTTGGCTGAAATAATGGCGATACGGGCATTTGACAAGGGTTGCGTGCGGATGCGCCGGATGGTCTCCCAGCCATCGATGCCCGGCATTGCCAGATCCATGAAGATCAGATGGGGGGCAAAGCGTGGCAGTACTTCCAGGCATTCCATGCCGGAGGCTGCCTGATCGAGTTCAAAGCCCAGCGGTTCGAGCATGTTGACGAGCAGCTCGCGGTCATCGCGTTCGTTATCAACGATCAGGATGCGCCGGCGTTCGCCCAGATAGCCGGTGTAGCGCTTGTGTGGCAGCTCGCGGGCGGCCTGGGTGGCATGAATCTGGGGCAGAAACAGTTTGACGGTGAACAGGGTGCCCTGGCCCGGATTGCTTTTGACGGTGAGTTCTCCCCCCATCAGATTCACCAGCATTTTCGCAATGGTCAGTCCCAGCCCGGTGCCACTGGCGCCCTGTGCGGCGGCACTGCCACGCAGGAAAGGCTCGAAGATGCGCTCCAGTTCGTCGGCAGGGATGCCCGGGCCGCTATCCTCGATCTCAAACACGGCCATGTCCAGCGCATAACGCAGGCGAAACCGGACGCTGCCGTCGCGGGTGAATTTCACCGCATTGCCCAGCAGGTTGATGAGGATCTGGCGCAGGCGTTTCTCGTCAGCCCGCACAACGGCGGGCATCTCGCCGACCAGCTCGAAGACGAAACTGATGCCCTTGTTGCGGGCCTGCAGGTCAAACATGTGAATGAGCTGGTCGAGCAGGCTGCGGAAGTCAAAAGCCCGGGTATCCAGGGTGAGCTTGCCGCCTTCGATGCGGGCAATATCCAGGGTGCCCTCGATCAGCGAGAGCAGATGGTCCCCGCTGCGGCGGATCACCTTGATGGCCTGGTGGCGGTGGGCGGGGATGGTGGGGTCGCCATCCAGGATCTGGGCATAGCCGAGAATGGAATTCAGCGGCGTGCGCAGCTCGTGGCTGATTGTCGTGATGTAGCGGCTCTTGGCCTGGTTGGCCGAGTCCGCCACCTGTTTGGCAAGCTGCAGGGCTTCATCGGTGCGCTGGTGCGAGGCGATTTCCCGCATCAGCAGATGGGTCTGGCGGTTGGATTCCTCCTGCGCCACCTGCCGGCTCTTGTGCGTGAGCACCAGCCACCACACGATGATGCCGCTGATCAGCAGCAGTACGCAGAAGACGCGGATGAAGGTCAGGCGCAGGGTGGGCAGCAGCTCCGCACTGGCCAGCTGCTGGGTCTGCTGGTAATACAGCATGCCCAGCAGCACGAGCAGACCGGCGACCACGACGGCCATGAGCAGCAGGTAGTGGCTCAGGCCACTGTCCAGATACGGCCACAGGGGGCGCGGAGCGAGCCGGTGCATGAGGGTCTGCCATTGGGTGGCGAGCCGGGCATGCGGCTTGCACTGGTCGTGGCAGCGTGCATCAAGCGAGCAGCACAGCGAGCAGATGTGGCCCTGATAGGCCGGGCAATGGGCCATATCATCGTCTTCGTACTCCCGCTCGCAGATCACACAGCGGTTTTTGCCTTGGCTGGTAGGGGCAACTCGCGGGCGGGCGAGGTAGTATTTGCCGTGTGTGGCCCAGGCAATCAGCGGCGAGGCGAGCAGTGCCGAACCCATGGCAATGAAGGAGGTCAGTGCCTGGGCGGTGCTGCCGAAAACCCCCAGATAGGCCATGATCGAGAGCACGGAGGCAATCAGCATGGCACCCACCCCGACGGGGTTGATGTCGTAAAGGTGTGCCCGCTGGAATTCGATGCCTTTGGGAGAGAGGCCCAGCGGCTTGTTGATCACGAGATCCGCCACCACGGCTACGAGCCAGGCTATCGCGATGTTTGAATACAGGCCGAGCACCTGGCCGAGTGCCTGGAACACATCGAGTTCCATGAGCATTAGCGCAATCGCCGTGTTGAACACCATCCAGACGACGCGGCCGGGGTGGGAATGGGTCAGGCGCGCGAAAAAATTGCTCCATGCCAGCGAGCCGGCATAGGCATTCGTGACGTTGATCTTGAGTTGCGAGATGATTACGAACAGGGCAGTGGCCGCCACCGCCCAGGCCGGGTGCACAAATATCGATTCGAAACCGATCAGGTACATCTGGTTGGGATCGACGGCGCGCTCTGCCGGTACCGCATTGCGGATCGCCAGATAAGCGAGCAGACAGCCGCCGAGCATCTTCGCCACACCCATCAGAACCCAGCCCGGTCCGCCAAAAAGCACGGCAGCCAGCCAGCTGCGGCGGTTTTCTGCGGTGCGTGCCGGCATGAAGCGCAGGTAATCCACCTGCTCACCCATCTGCGTTATCAGTGCGATGCCCACTGTCAGTGCCGCCCCGAACAGGTGCAGGTTGAAACCGGCATCCTGGCCATTGGCTCCCGGATAGGCGATCAGCCCTTCAAGGGCATGAGGGTAGCGGCCGAGGACAAAGGCGTAGGGCAACACCAGGAGGATCAGCCAGATCGGCTGGGTGAGGCGTTGCAGGCGGCTGATCATGGTGACGCCGTGGGTGACCAGCGGGATCACCACCAGTGCGCACAGCAGATAGCCCAGCGCCGGCGGGATGTCGAAGGCCAGTTCCAGCGCGTAGGCCATCACCGCAGCTTCGAGCGCAAAGAAGATGAAGGTGAAGCTGGCGTAGATTAGCGAGGTGATGGTTGAACCGATGTAGCCGAAGCCGGCGCCACGCGTGAGCAGATCCATGTCCAGCCCGTAGCGGGCGGCGTAGAGGCTGATCGGCGTACCGACGAGCAGGGTGATCACGCCGATGGCAATGATGGCCCAGGCCGCATTGATAAAGCCGTAATTGACCAGCAGGGTGGCGCCGACCGCTTCCAGCACCAGAAAGGCGGCTGCGCCGAAGGCTGTATTGGCAACCTGCCAGGCCGAGAGCTTGCGAAAGCTCTTGGGCGTGAAGCGCAGGGCGTAGTCTTCGATGCTCTCGTTGGCGACCCAGGTGTTGTAGTCGCGACGCACCTTGACAACACGTTGCAGGGCTTCTTCAGGTTGGGGGCTGGAATCGGGTAGGGACATGCCACGCTTTTGGGGCCATACGTATACCCGCCAGTGTAAAGAGAAACGGGGCGTTGTGCGCCCCGTTCCGATTGACTAGCAGATCCTGCTGTGTGGCTTACTTCGGCAGGCTGCCTTCGATGCCTTCAACGAAGACGTTCATCTTGCGCAGATCAGCGTCGCTCAGGGTCTTGCCGGCGGCCACCAGCACCTTGCCGGTGTTGTCGTTGAGCGGGCCGGTGAAGGGGTGCAGCTTGCCAGCCTTGAGGGCATCGCGACGTTCTTCGGCGAGCTTTTTGGCTTCGGGCGAGGTGTCAGGGCCGAAACCTTCAATATTCACGGCGCCTTCCTTCACGCCATACCACACGTCGGAACTCTTCCATTGTCCCTTCATGGCGAGGTCGATCTGTTCGTTGTAGATCACTTCCCAGTGCAGTACGGAAGCAGCAAACTGTGCCTTGCCACCGATCTTGGTCATGTCCGAATCCCAGCCGAAGGCGTGGATGCCCTTTTCCTTGGCTGTCTGCACGACGGCGGGGGAGTCGGTGTTCTGCATCAGCACATCGGCACCTTGCGAGATCAGGGCCAGGGCGGCTTCACGTTCCTTGCCCGGATTGAACCAGCTTTCCACCCAGATCACGCGCACGGTGGCTTTCGGATTGACACTGCGGGCGCCGATCGTGAAGGCGTTGATGTTGCGGATCACTTCGGGGATGGCGACGGAACCGACCACGCCGAGCTTGCCCGTCTTGCTCATCTTGCCGGCCACCACGCCCAGCATGTAGGCACCTTCATAGGTACGCACATCGTAGAGGCCGAGGTTTTTGCCCGACTTGTAGCCGGTGGCGTGCATGAACGTGGTTTTCGGGAACTGGCGGGCCACCTTGTTCACGGCATTCATATAGCCGAAGGAGGTGGCAAACACCATGCTGTTGCCTTTGGAGGCCAGATCGCGGATCACGCGTTCAGCGTCGGCGGTTTCCGGTACGTTTTCAACGAAGGTGGTCTGCACCTTGCTGCCGAACTTCGCCTCGACGGCCTTGCGTGCCTGATCGTGGGCGTAGCTCCAGCCGAGATCGCCGGCCGGGCCGATATAGACGAACCCGACCTTGAACGGTTCGGCAGCGTTGGCTGAACCGCAGAGTGCAGCTGTGAGCGCGGCCAGACCGGCAAGGCGCGCGATAGTCTTGAAAAAGGGCATCGAGGAAGCTCCTGAAAAGAAGAAAAAACGGACGGCGCGGATTATGACTCCACCGGCCCTGTCGTGAAATGCTCTGACGGGTGTTACGAAAGAATTTTTTCGGAACGAAGGGACTGGTACACTCACGATCTTATGGTTTTTCCTCAAGAATTGCACAATGGAAGCGTCCGCTGACCATTCCGGCATGCCCCCACGTCTGGCGCTCAGGCACATTACCAAGCGCTACCCGGGTATTGTCGCCAATGACGATGTTAGCCTGACCGTGCAGCCCGGCGAGATTCACGCCGTGCTCGGCGAAAACGGGGCAGGCAAGAGCACACTGATGAAGATCATCTATGGTGCTGTTCAGGCCGACGCCGGGCAGATCGAGTGGAATGGCAAACCGGAACGGATAGCCACCCCTGCGGCTGCCCGCCATCTCGGAATCGGCATGGTGTTCCAGCATTTCCAGCTGTTTGAGACCCTCAGTGTGGTTGAAAACATCGCGCTGGCGCTGGAAGGCCATTTTGATCTGAAGACCCTGGCGGGCAGGGTGGCCGAAGTTTCGCGCAAATACGGGCTGCCGCTAGACCCGCAGCGGCTCGTGCACAGCCTTTCTGTGGGCGAGCGGCAGCGTGTCGAAATCGTCCGCTGCCTGTTGCAGAACCCCCAGTTGCTGATTCTCGATGAGCCGACCTCTGTGCTCACGCCCCAGGCTGTGCGTGCCCTGTTCGATACCCTGCGCCAGTTGGCGGCCGAGGGTGTCAGCATCCTGTACATCAGCCACAAGCTGCATGAGATCCAGGAACTCTGCGACCGGGCCACCGTGATGCAGGCCGGCAAGGTTACCGGCGAGGCAGAGCCGAGGCAGGAGACCCCTGCCAGCCTTGCGCGCATGATGATCGGGCGTGATTTGCCCGTCTGCTCCACCAGCGCGTTTGCCGGGGAGAGCCAACCGGTGCTGGAAGTGCGTGGCCTGAGTTTTGCCAATCCGGATCCGTTCGGCACTTCGCTGCACGACGTGAATCTCACGGTGCACAGTGGTGAGGTGGTCGGCATTGCCGGGATTTCCGGCAACGGGCAGGCCGAACTGCTGGCCGCCCTGTCCGGGGAACAGATCTCGGCACCACAGGCCATCCTGCTCAATGGCAACCCTGTTGGCAACCTGCACGCCGGTCGGCGGCGCGACAAAGGCCTGGCATTTGTCCCGGAAGAGCGCCTCGGGCGAGGTGCCGTGCCTGCCATGACCCTGGCGCAGAATTTCATGCTGACCGCGCACCGCAATCCGGATCTGCGCAGTTTCGGGCTGATGAGCCGTACGCGGGCGCGCCTGCATGCTGCAAAATGCGTGGAACGCTTCGATGTCCGCTGCAACGGCGCGCTATCTGCCGCACGCAGTCTCTCGGGCGGCAACCTGCAGAAATTCATCGTAGGCCGCGAAATCATGCAGAATCCGCGCGTGCTGATTGTGGCCCAGCCGACCTGGGGGGTGGATGTGGGGGCTGCGGCCTTCCTGCGCCAGACCCTGCTGGACATCTCGCGCAGCGGCGTAGCCGTGCTGGTGGTGTCCGAAGAACTCGAAGAACTTTTTGAAATCTGCGACCGCATCGCCGTGCTGGCGGGCGGTCGTCTGTCGCAGCCCGTGCCACGCGAGCAGACCGATGCCGAAAACATCGGGCTGCTCATGGGCGGGCAGAGCCAGGCTGCCTGATCATGATGCAATTGCTTGAACCCCGTGCCTATCCTTCCGTTCTGCTGCGCTGGACTGCGCCGCTGATCGCCATCCTGCTCACGCTGTGTTCTGCCGCGCTGCTGTTTTTGGCGCTCGGCAAGCCGCCGCTGCAGGCGTTTCATGTTTTCTTCATCGAACCCCTGCAGACCACCAACGGCTGGAGCGAACTGTTGCTCAAGGCTTCGCCGCTGATCCTGATCGCCCAGGGGCTGGCGCTGGGTTTCCGTGCCCGTATCTACAATATTGGTGCGGAAGGCCAGTTTCTGATCGGGGCGATCTGTGCCAGTGGCGTAGCCATTTACACTGATGGCCTTGAAGGCTGGTGGATTCTCCCCGCCATGGTGATTGCCGGTGCCATCGGCGGTGGCATGTGGGGCGGTCTTTCCGCCTGGCTCAAGACGCGCTTCAATGCGGAGGAAACACTCACCACCCTGATGCTTACCTATGTGGCGAGCTATCTGCTGTCGTGGCTTGTCAGCGGGCCGTGGCGTGACCCCGGTGGTACCAATTTTCCGCAATCCATCCTGTTTGCCGATCCGGCGATGTTTACGCCGCTGATCGATGGCCTGCGCGTGAATGGTTCGATCTTCATCACGATCGTGGCGGTGCCGCTGTTCTGGCTCTTCGTCACCAAGAGCTTCCTTGCCTACCAGCTTGCCGTTGGGGGCGAGGCGCCCGCAGCGGCGCGGTATGCCGGTTTCTCGGCCAAGTACACGGTCTGGGTCAGCCTGATTGTGTCCGGGCTTACTGCGGGTATCGCCGGTGCTGCCGAAGCTGCCGGCCCGGTCGGGCAGCTTACCCTGTCGCTTTCGCCTGGGTATGGCTATGCCGCGATCATTGTGGCCTGGGTGGGGCGTCTGCATCCGGTCGGGATGGCGCTGTCCGGCCTGCTTCTGGCCCTGATTTATCTGGGTGGCGAGGCTGCGCAGGTCTCCATGCAGTTGCCGGCAGCCATTTCGTGGCTGTTCCAGGGAATGTTGCTGTTCTTCCTGCTCGGTTCCGATGCTTTCGTGGATTATCGTTTGAAGCGGCGCCGCAAGGCTGCAGGTGCAGCAGCGGAGGCGCAGGCATGAATTCCGAACTGATTGCGATTCTGGGCGCCACGCTGGCGGCTGCCGTCCCGCTGATTTTTGCGGGGCTGGGTGAGCTGATCACCGAGAAAAGCGGGGTGATGAACCTTGGCGTGGAAGGCATGATGCTGATTGGTGCAGTGGCCGGGTTTGCCGGTGGCGTGCACTGGGGCGTGGGCGGTGGGCTGCTCTGCGGCGCCGTGGCTGGCCTGCTGGCAGCGCTGCCGTTTGCCTTCCTGACGCTTTCACTGGGGGCCAATCAGCCTGCAGCAGGCTTGGCGCTGACCATTTTCGGCACGGGTCTGTCGGCCTTCATCGGGCAGTATTTCGTCAGCCAGAGCATGCCGGGCCTGCAAGCCTGGGCTGTGCCGGGTCTGGCGCAAATCCCTGTCATCGGCCCGGTGTTCTTCAATCAGACCTATGTGGTCTATCTCTCCTATCTGACCTTTGCCATTGTGGCATGGACGCTTGCGCGTACACGCGTGGGGCTGATCCTGCGGGCAGTCGGTGAAAGCCCCGATGCTGCGCACGCCATCGGCTATCCTGTGATTTCCATCCGCTATGCCGCCACCCTGTGTGGGGGCGCCCTGTCGGGCATTGCGGGTGCCTATCTGTCCACTGTTTACACGCCGTTATGGGTGCAGAATATGACGGCAGGGCGGGGCTGGATTGCGGTCGCACTGGTGGTGTTTGCCGCCTGGAAACCGTGGCGTCTGATGCTGGGGGCCTATCTGTTCGGCGGCATGACGATCCTGCAGATGTACCTGCAGGGGAAGTCGCTGCAGTTGCCGGCGGTGCTGGCTTCCATTCCGCATCTGCAGGATGCTGTTGATGTCCTGATGCACAATGTGCTCGGAACTTCGCAGTTCCTGGCGTCTGTGCCATACCTGGCCACCATCATCGTGCTGGTGCTCATTTCACGCGATCGCCGGGTGTTGTTCCTGAGCTTTCCGGCTTCGCTGGGCAAGCCCTATATTGAAGGAAGGTAAAACGGACTGGTAACACGCCCCTGAGCAGGGGCGCTCAAGGAGGCAGGCATAGTGAAGCCGCAGACGAGTTCCATCCTGGTTCGTGGGCGTATCCTGCATTTCCTGCGTGATCCTGCGCAGTCGGGCGCAGGCCCCGCCTGGGAATACCATCCCGACGGCGCCTTGTTTATCGAGAACGGCATCGTCCGGCGTTGCGCGGCGTGGGCTCAGGTGCTCGAGAGTCTGCCGGAACTGACACACGAAGCCGCCCGCTATCACGATTATTCCGGTCGGCTGATCGTACCGGGATTTGTCGATTGTCATACGCATTTCGCCCAGCTTCGGGTGATGGGCGCGTACGGGCATCAACTGCTCGAATGGCTCGAACGCTACGTATTCCCTGCCGAAGCGGCATTTGCCGACGAAGGCCGTGCGCGCCGGAGCGCCGCTTTTTTCCTTGACCGGCTACTCGCGCACGGCACCACGACGGCATCGGTGTTTGCCACCGTGCACGCCCATGCCGTGGATGCCTTCTTCGCTGAGGCTTCCCGGCGCTCCCTGCGCATGCTCTGCGGCAAGGTGCTGATGGATCGCAACTGCCCGGAAAACCTGCGCGATACGCCGGAACTGGCACACCAGGAAAGTGCCGCCCTGATCGAGCGCTGGCATGGCAAGGGTCGCCTGCGGTACTCCATCACGCCGCGCTTTGCACCCACCTCATCCCCTGCGCAGCTCGCGGTGGCGGGGGAACTGTACCACTCGCGCAAAGATCTGCATCTGCAGTCCCATCTTGCGGAAAACCTCGCCGAACTAGCCTGGGTACGGGAGCTGTTTCCCCAGTGTCGCGACTATACCGATGTCTACGACAGCTACGGTCTTCTCGGGCCTCGTACGATCTACGCGCACGGCATTCATCTGAGCGCGCCGGAGCGTCGCCGGCTGGCGGAAACGCAAACCGCGATAGCCACCTGCCCGTCATCCAACCTGTTTCTCGGGAGTGGCTTCTTTCAGACGGCTGCGCAGGATGACGAAGCAATGCCGCTGGGTTTTGGTTCCGACGTTGGCGCCGGAACCAGCCTGTCGATGTTGCGCACCATGGCCGCAGCGTATCAGGTCGGGCAGGTCCATCAGGAGTCACTTTCGCCCTGGCAGGCATGGTATCGGGCGAGCCTTGGTGGGGCCAGTGCCCTGGGGCTGGACGCCTTCATTGGCAACTTCCTGCCTGGGCGTGAAGCAGATTTTGCCGTGCTTGATGCACGCAGAATTCCAGAGCTGGCTTTCCGTCTTGAAGGCAATACCGATCTGGCAGAAGAACTCTTTGCCCTCATGATGCTGGGCGATGAGCGTTGCGTGCTGGCCACCCATGTGCTCGGAGAATGCGCTCATCATCTTGACGGGCTCGGCATTCAGTGAGGCTCCCGGTTGGCCCAATGCTGCGCAAGCATGCCGCCGAAGGCCAGCTGCAGCGGGTGATAGATCATGATCGGCATGAGAATCATGCCCAGTGCCGGGTTGGTGCCAAAGATCAGGTGTGCCATCGGCACGCCTGAGGCAAGGGTCTTTTTCGATCCGCAGAACACCACCGCGATGCAGTCTTCCAGTGGCATGCCCAGCGCCTGCGAAGTCCAGCGCATCAGCCCGAGCACGAGGAAAAAGAGCACTGCCGAGCCAATCAGGGTTTCAACCACCACCAGCGGCCCGTGGTTCGACCAGATGCCCTGCTGCACCGAATCCGCAAACGAGGTGTAGACCAGCATCAGGATGGTCATCCTGTCCACAATGTGGATGCTCTTCTTGTTGCGCGCAGCCCACTCTGCCAGCCAGGGCCGTGCACACAGGCCGGCCACAAGAGGCAGCACCACCCAGATGATGAGATCAATAATCACAGGGGCAACGTCGAAGTGGTTGCCGCTATGGCCCAGCACCCAGGCCATCCACATGGGCGTCAGTACCACTCCGATCAGGCTCGACAGCGTGGCATTGAAGACGGCTACCGGTACGTTGCCATGTGCCGCCACGGTAAGGGCAACCGAAGATGAAACCGTCGAAGGCAGCGCACACAGGTAGAAAAAGCCGGTCTGCAGGTCATGCGAGATCAGCCCGCCGGTGAGTTTGAGGAGCACCCAGCCGATGATCGGGAAGAATACAAAGGTTGCACACTGGATCAGCAGGTGTGCCTTCCAGCGCAACACCCCGTTGTGCATGGAGGCCAGGCTCAGCGACATGCCGTTGAGGAAGAACACGATGGCGATGCCGAGCTTGTTGAGCAGCTCGGGATGCAGGAAGCCGCCCTGGGCGCCGGGCTGGGGCCAAAGGAAGGCGATGAGCACGGAAATCACCATGCCCTTCATGAACCAGTCAAACTTGAATTTCATCGTTGTGGTCAAAATGGGTTTGTTTGCCGGACTCGCCTGCAAACGGCGCTGCACGGTTCGTTCTGCGTGCAGCTACCACTGCTGGTGGAGATTGAGTACGAATATTGCCATGGCTCAGGGGGAGAATCATAGTGGGTAAGTCATAGTGGGCGGGGCATTCTCCTGCCTGCCGAGTGAGCCCTGCGGTGGCATATCTGCTGCAAAATCGACCAGTTGAAACCTTGCTGGCATGTTTTGCATGTATACCTGGATACACTGCGGACAGAGCGCTGTATGCTTTAGCCAGTTTTCCCCAAGAGACAAGAAAGGTGATCATGTCTATAAAAAGTCATATTTTTCGCAGCTGCCTGTTATTAAGTGGGGTCTTTTTCTGTGCGGTGGTACGTGCGGAAATTCCGGCCGATGTTCAGGCCCTGCTCAAACTGAGTGCTGAGCGTTTGACGCTAGGGCGGGAGGTGGCACAAACCAAGTGGAACAGCCACGCCGCAATCGAAGATTTGCAACGCGAGCGGCAGGTGTTGGCAGATGCTGTGGCCCAAGCGGGGAAACTCGGTGTGCCGGAAGCACTGGTGCGCGATTTCTTCCTGGCACAGATTGAAGCCAACAAGGCTGTGCAATGGAATCTGCAGCGGGAATGGACGCAACAGCACGCGCCGGCTTTCGCCAAGACGGCGGATCTGGCTGGGGATATCCGCCCGCACCTCGACAGGCTCACCGCGCAGATCATCGATACCCTCGCCAAAGCCGGGCCTGAACTGGCCAGCACAGAGGCGAAAGAGCTGATTGCCGCACGCCCTGCGGAAGTCGACACTCTGTCCTGGAAGATAGCCATTGCTCCGCTGACTTCGCGGGCACACGCGCAGGCAGGAGAATCCCGTCTCGATACGGTGCAGCGCAGCGGAGTGTTGCGCATCTGCATGACGGGGGATTACAAGCCATTTACCCTCTGGCGCAAGGATCTGTTTGCGTTTGAAGGCGTGGATGTGGAAATCGGGCGCAAGCTTGCTGAAAGCCTCGGCGCCGAGGCGCAGTTTGTGGCAACGACCTGGGGCACATTGATGCCTGATCTGCTCGCCAATCGCTGCGATCTGGTGAGCGGTGGTGTCTCGGTGACAATGGATCGTGCTCGCCAGGGATTCTTCTCAGTCCCCGTGCAGACTGATGGCAAGACGCCCATCGTGCGGTGTGAAGATGTCAGTCGCTATCAGACGCTGAACCAGATCGACCAGCCGGAAGTGCAGGTAATCGTCAATCCGGGTGGCACGAACGAGCGTTTCGTGCGGGCCCGGATCAAGCACGCCCAGGTGAAGGTATTTCCGGATAACGTCACGATCTTCGACGAGATTCTCGCCAGGCGTGCTGATGTGATGATGACGGATGCCATTGAAACCCAGCTTCAGCAGAAATTGCATCCGGGTCTGTGTTCAGTGCACCCTGAAGCCCCCTTCACCATTTCCGAGAAAGCCTACCTCTTGCCGCGTGGCGATGTGGTCTTCAAGGAATATGTTGATCAGTTCCTGCATATGGCACTGCTCGAAGGCCAATACCGCAGCTTGCTCGATGGCTGGCTGAAGTAAGCGGATCTGCAGGCCTGCATGCGTTGCGAGGTGCGTGCGGGCCTGTTTTTGCGCGGGCAGGGCAGACGCTCTAGCGGACTTCGCCGCCCAGTTCCAGCTTGCGGATCTTGTCGCGCAGTGTTGTCTTCGGAATCTGCAGTGCCTGTGCCGCCAGCACGAGGTTGCCATCGTGCTTGCGCAAGGCTTCGCGGATCAGTGCGCGTTCGAAAACATCTATTGTCTCAGGTAGCGAAAAACCGTCCGGATTGCGCGAGTCGCCAAAAGGTGGGGCATCGGCTTCGATGCCCAGTACGCACAGCTCAGCCACATTGCGCAACTCACGCACATTGCCCGGCCAGTTATGGCTCATCAGCTGGCGCATGCGCGCCGGGGTGATCTGCGGCGCCGGGCGGCCATAGCTCGCACTCGCCTGCAGCAGGAAATGTTCGAACAATAGCGGAATGTCTTCGCGCCGCTCGCGCAGCGGGGGCAGGGCAATTCTTGCAACATTCAGCCGATAGTAAAGATCGGTGCGAAACCGGCCTTCCTCTGCCAGTTTGCGCAGATCGTGTTTGGTGGCGGCAACCACGCGGCAGTCCACCGGCACGGTGGTGTTGGAACCCAGACGCTCCAGCGTTTTTTCCTGCAGTACGCGCAGCAGCTTGATCTGTAATACCATTGGCATGCTCTCGATTTCGTCGAGAAACAGCGTGCCACCGTTGGCGTGCTCAATCTTGCCGATGCGCCGTTTGCTGGCGCCTGTAAATGCGCCGGATTCGTGCCCAAACATCTCGGATTCGAAGAGATTCTCCGGCAGCCCTCCGCAGTTGATGGCCACGAAGTTGCCACCACGCCGGTCGCTGGCTTCGTGCAGGGCACGTGCGATGAGTTCCTTGCCTGTGCCGGTTTCTCCCTCGATCAGGACGCTGGCATGGATGGGCGCCAGCTCCCGCACCAGCCGCCGCACCCGTTCCATACCCGGAGTGCCGCCTACGATGCGGTGCTCGATATAGTCACGATCCTGCAATTGCTGGCGCAGACGGCGCACTTCCAGCACCAGGGCGCGCTTTTCCAGCGCACGCCGGGTCACGTCCACCAACACTTCGGGCGTGAAAGGTTTCTCGATGAAATCGTGCGCCCCATCCTTCATTGCCTGCACCGCCAGTGCCACATCGCCGTGGCCGGTGATCAGAATCACGGGCAGATCTGCATCCAGAGCATGAACTTCACGCAGCAGGGCCATGCCATCCATGCCCGGCAGGCGGATATCGCTGATGATGACGCCGGGGTAATCCGGGTGCACGAGGCGCAGCGCTTTCTCGGCCGAGTCGACGCCCACGGTGGCAATCTCGTCGATATAGAATGCCTGCTCACAGCCATACAGTACGTTCGGATCGTCTTCGATCAGGAGGGCGTGCAGTTTCTGCTCGATCATCTTCAGTCTTCCTCCCGGGCCGGAATTTCCAGCGTAAAGAGCGCACCGCGCTCGGGGGCATTGGTGCCCGTCAGTGTACCGCCGAAATCGCGCACGATGCCTGCCGAAATGGATAATCCCAGGCCCAGGCCAACGCCGGCTTCCTTGGTGGTGTAGAAGGGTTCGAACATGTGCCGGAGCGTATCTTCGTCCAGCCCGGGGCCGTTATCCTGGATCTGGATGCGGATGAATCCGCCATGTGCGGTGACACTGATCTGCAGTTGGGGCTGGGCGCAGCCTTCCATGGCGTCGATGGCATTGCCGATCAGATTGATGAGTACCTGCTCCAGGCGGATCGGATCGCACCACGCGGCAAGTTCGGCATCGGCCTGTTCGCGGTGCACCAGAATGTGCTGGCGCCGGATACGCTGCTCCTGCACATACAGCGCATTGTTGAGCGCCTGCTGAACCGGCACCGTGCGTGCTGCACCACTGCTTTTGCGCGCAAAAGTCTTGAGATGGCCGGTGAGCCGCCCCATGTGATCTACCATCTGGCAGATGCGTTCCAGATTCGATTCAACCATGCCGTGATCCCCGCGTTTCTGCAGGCGGATGGCATTGTGGGAAAGTGTCGAGAGGGCTGCGAGAGGTTGGTTCAGCTCATGGGCGATGCTCGTGGAGAGCTGCCCGATGACGGCCAGTTTGCTGGCCTGCACGAGCTCATCCTGAGCATTCCGCAGCGTCCGCTCGGCCCGCGTGCGTTCCTCCACCTCCTCCTGCAGGCGACAGTTGGCAGCGGAGAGATCCAGCGTGCGGGTTTCCACCTTGCGTTCCAGTTCGTCATTGGCGCGTTGCAGGGCTTCGCGTGCCGCCAGCCTGTCGCGCATGCGCCGGCGGCGTTCGGCCGCCATGGCCAGACAGATCAGGATCAGGGCCGCCCCGGTGGCGGCCAGAGCGCCCTGCATGCGGGCAATCTGCTCAACCTGCCCGGCATGGGAAAACACTGTCAGGCGCCACGCGGTTCCCGGCAGGATGCGGCTTTGGGCCAGGAAAGTCCCGGCTTTCTGTGGCGTGGAGCCTGATGCGGCCAGAGGTGGGGCACTCAGCAGCATCAGCCTCGAGTCAGTGTCCAGAATACGCAGGGTCGTGCCTGGAAAAGGCTCCAGCGTGCGGCGGTTGTACTTGTAACTGTTGTCGAAATCGCGCCGTGTTGCGGCATCCAGAGGATGCATGGCGCGGAATTTCCAGTTTTCAAGTGAAGATAATATGACAATGCCGTTTTCATCCTCAACCAGCACCGGAACTTCGGCAGACGACCAGGAATGCTCCAGCAGATCCAGCCCCACCTTGACCACGGCGACACCCAGGAGATTCGAGGCCCGCCCGAGTGCCGAGGACAGGTAATACCCTGGTTCGCCAACCGTGGTGCCGACGCCGAAAAACTGGCCGCGCCCCTCGGTGATGGCATCCTGATAATAGGGGCGGTAGGAGAGGTCCTCGCCGATGAAGCTGTCCGGGCGCTGCCAGTTGCTGCTGGCCAGCACCTTGCCCTGGCGGTCGAGCACGTAGATCGAGAGTGTGCTGGCACTGGCATTGAGCTGTTCGAGATAGCGATTGACTTCCCCCACCAGTCTTTTGTCATTCGGGTGGCGAAGCAGCTCAAGTACGTTCTGCTCCAGCCCCAGCGTGTTGGGGAAGTAGGCGTATTTCTCGATTTCTCTCCCGAGGCTGGCCGTGTACAGATCCAGGCGGTGTTTCCCCGTCTGCTGCAGTTGCGCGTATTCACGCGCCTCGCTCCAGCGATAGGCTCCGTAGCCTACGCCCATTGCCAGAGCGCCCAGCAGGAGCAGGCTGGCGATGCGGGCCAACAGGGGAGGGACGGAGATACGCATGGTCAGGCCGGAAAAAGGGACGGATGAAAATTCCCGCCCGCGATGGTATCAGGAAGTGCCATGCCCGTTCGTGCCGGGGAAAACGGTCCGTCCGGGCAGACGGACCGTATGCGCGGGCCGGGCGTCGCAGCTTCCCCGGCTTGCGTGTCAAAGCTGGGCTTTATAGGGGCGGTACTGCGGCTCCCAGATTTTGGCCTCGATGAGTTCCTCGATCTGTGAGTCAGAGTAGTGTGCCGTCAGCCCCTCGCTGCGTGCCTGTTTGGCGACGGCGATGGCAATGACGCGGGAGACCTCACGCATGCGATCCAGTGTCGGCAGCAGGCGCCCTGCGGGATTGCTGAGTGCCGGAGACATGCCAGCCAGGGCACGGGCCGCGGCGAGGAACATGCCGTCGGTGACGCGGCGCGAATGTACCGCCAGCACACCCAGGCCCACACCGGGGAAGATATAAGAGTTGTTGGTCTGCGCAAAATGGTGCGTGTGCCCTGCGAATTCGACGGGAGCAAAGGGGCTGCCGGTACCGATGATGGCGCGCCCCTCTGTCCAGGAGACGATGTCGGCAGGCTGGGCTTCGACGCAGGAGGTCGGGTTCGACAGCGGGAACACGATGGGGCGATCCACATGGCGGGCCATCTCGCGGATGATTTCTTCCGTGAAGGTGCCCGGCTGGCCGGCTACGCCCACCAGCACCGTGGGTTTGGCGTTGCGGACCACGTCCAGCAGGCTGGCCTTGCCGGTTTCGCTCAGTTGCCAGCCCGCGAGAATGGCACTGTTCTGCGTGAAAGCCTGCTGGAAGGCTTCCAGATTCGGCGTCTGTTCGGTGACCAGGCCGTGGCGACCGACGATGTAGAAGCGCTGGCGGGCTTCTGTTTCGCTCAGCCCGGCCTCAATCATGGCGTGCTTGATCAGGTCGGCAATGCCGATGCCCGCCGAGCCGCCGCCAAGGATGGCGATGCGCTGTTCGGTCAGTGGCACGCCGGTGATCTGGATGGCAGAGAGCAGTGTGCCGGTGGCGACAGAAGCCGTGCCCTGGATGTCGTCGTTGAAGGTGCACAGGCGGTCGCGGTAGCGCTCGAGCAGGCGGTTGGCGTTGTTCTTGTGGAAGTCTTCCCACTGCAGCAGCACATTTGGCCAGCGCTTATGTACAGCGGTGATGAATGCTTCGATGAAATCATCATACTCCTGGCCGCGCACGCGTTCATGGCGCCAGCCGATGTAACGCGGGTCGGCCAGACGCTCTGCGTTGTTGGTGCCCACATCGAGAGTGATGGGCAGCGTCGTGGCCGGCGCAATCCCGCCGCAGCCGGAATAGATTGCCAGCTTGCCAATCGGGATACCCATGCCGCCAACGCCCTGGTCGCCCAGGCCGAGGATGCGTTCGCCATCGGTCACAACAATGCATTCAACATTATCGAAACGCGGGTTGGCGAGAATCTGGTCCAGACGGTCCTTGTTCGGCAGGCTCAGGAAGAGGCCGCGGGGGCGACGGTAGATGTGGCTGAATTGCTGGCATCCGGCGCCCACGGTGGGGGTATAGATGATGGGCAGCAGTTCTTCGAGGTGGCGTGTGATCAGGGCGAAATACAGGGTTTCGCTGGTGTCCTGCAGATCACGCAGGAAGACATAGCGATCCAGATCGCTGGGCAGGGCGCGCACGCAGGCAAGGCGGCGCTCGACCTGCTCTTCGAGGTTTTCGACATGATCGGGCAGCAGACCATGCAAATTGAATGTTTCGCGTTCTTCCTGGGAAAACGCCGTGCTCTTGTTGAGCAGTGGATTTTCGAGGATTTCATGACCGCGCTCTGTCAGGAACAGCGGTTCGAAAGGTGTCGTGGGCGTGTTCATTGCAGTTTCTCGGCAGATTGAAGTGTGGCGTTTGCGGTTGCGGTCTTGCCCCGATGGAGCAGGTTGGGCTGGGTCAGTACTTCGGGGCGCAGGATCTCGGCCAGCTGATCGGCGCTCAGCAGTCCACGTTCGAGTACCAGTTCAGAGACTCCGCGCCCTGAAATCAGGGCCTCGCGGGCGATTTCTGTGGCATTGGCGTAACCGATATAGGGATTCAGTGCGGTCACCACGCCGATCGAATCCTCCACGCTCTTGCGCAGATGTTCGACATTTGCGGTGATGCCGACAACACACTTGTCTGCCAGCACGCGGCAGCCCGCAGCCAGATGCGTTACGCTCTTGAAGAGGCTGTGGGCGATGATCGGCTCGAAAGCGTTGAGCTGAAGCTGGCCGCCTTCGGCAGCGAAAGAAACGGTGACATCATTGCCGATGACTTCAAAGGCAATCTGGTTGACCACTTCCGGAATCACTGGATTAACCTTGCCGGGCATGATTGAGGAACCCGCCTGGCGTGGCGGCAGATTGATCTCGCCGAGGCCGGCGCGCGGGCCGCTGGAGAGCAGACGCAGGTCGTTGCAGACTTTCGAGAGTTTGGTGGCAACGCGCTTGAGCACCCCGGAAATCTGCACGAAACAGCCGCAGTCCTGGGTGGCTTCAATGAGATTCACGGAAGTGATCAGCGGGATGCCGGTGATCTGCGTGAGGTGGCGGCGCACGATCTCGGCATACGCCGGGTGGGCTGTGATGCCCGTGCCGATGGCCGTCGCCCCGAGATTGATCTCGCAGAGCAGGCGTGTGGTTTCGCGCACGCGTTCCTGGTCTTCACCGAGCATTACCGCGTAGGTCGAGAATTCCTGGCCGAGGGTCATCGGCACGGCATCCTGCAACTGGGTGCGGCCCATCTTCAGTACGTTCTTGAACTCTTCTGCCTTGGCTTCGAAGGCGCCGCGCAGATAGCCCATTGCGTCGATCAGGTGCAGCAGGCCGTTGTAGGTGGCCAGGCGCAGCGCTGTGGGATAGACGTCGTTGGTCGACTGGCTCATGTTTACGTCTTCGTTCGGGTGCAGCAGCGCGTAATCGCCTTTCCTGGCGCCCATCAGTTCGAGGGCACGATTGGCGATCACTTCGTTGGCGTTCATGTTGGTCGAGGTGCCGGCGCCACCCTGGATCACATCCACCACGAACTGGTCGTGCAGGTTCCCCGCCCGGATCTCTTCACAGGCGGCAATGATCACCTGGGCTTTTGCCGCAGGCAGGAAGCCCAGCTCAAGATTGGAGCGCGCAGCAGCCATCTTGATCTCGGCCAGCGCACGGATCAGATCGGGGTAGGTGGAGATGGGAATGCCGGAAATCGGGAAATTTTCCTGGGCGCGCAGGGTGTGAACGCCGAAATACGCCTCTGCCGGAACTTCTCGGTCGCCCAGCAGATCATGTTCTAAACGCATACTGTTGCTCACAGATCACTCCTCGAGTCGCCGGCAGTCATATCCGGCATTGGTTGATGATTGATGTTATGTGCGGGATGATTGAGGCTTCCAGTGCTATACAAATATTGCATGGAGTGATTCACAATGGCGTGCTCGCAATCGTCCGGCCCTGTCTTCCCATGAATATCGACTGGTTTGAAGATTTCATCTGTCTGGTGGAGGCCCGCAGTTTTTCCTCGGCGGCACAACGTCAGAAGGTTTCGCAGCCCACGTTCAGTCGCCGTATCCAGGGGCTTGAAGAGTGGTTGGGTACCGAACTGATTGATCGCAGTGCCAAAAATGTGCGGCTCACGCCAGGCGGGCGTGTGTTCCTCGCATTCGCCGAGGAGATGGTGCGGCGTACCCGCGAGATGCGCATGATCCTCCGTGACCAGTTGCCACTCAGGGGCGAGACGGTGCGCTTTGCCGTGGCACACACTCTGGCGTTGACGTATTTCCCGCGCTGGCTGAAGGGTTTGAAAGAGCGCTTTCCCGCTTTGGTGGCTCGCGTGCTGGCGGTGAATGTGCAGGATGGAGTGGCGAGCCTTACCGAGGGGGAAACGGATTTCCTGATTGCCTATCACCATCCGCAGATTCCCTTCATCAAGGAGTCGCGTGGTCATCCCTTTGTGTCGCTGGCCAAGGATCGCGTCATGCCCTACAGCGGGGTGGATGCACAGGGCAAGCCCCTGTTCCGGTTGCCGGGCAATCCGCACACGCCGTTTCCCTTCCTCGCGTATGAAAGCGGGGCCTATCTTGCCCACATTGTCGAATCGATCCTGCTGTCCTCGGGGCACCCGAGTTTTTTGCAACGCTCATTCGAAACGCATATGGCGGAGGCGCTCAAGGCCATGATCGTGCAGGGGCATGGTATTGGCTGGCTGCCAGAGAGCTGTGCCGTGCGTGAGGTGAGCGACGGAGTTCTGGTGCAGGCGGGAGATGGGGACTGGGTGAGCGATATCGATGTTCGCGTGTATCGCTCGCTGGATAACACTAAACCGATTGTGGACATGGTCTGGCAGTATCTGCTTGAAGTGGCGGCAGAGCGCGGAGGCTCCGCCGCCTGACCAGACTCAGGCGCTCTTGCGTGCCAGTTCCGGCGTGGCTTCCACGGCGACGGGGCTTTCTTCGTCAGCAGTTGTGTTGCCCAGCTCACCTTCCCACTTGGCGACCACTGCGGTGGCAATGCTGTTGCCAATCACGTTGGTGGCGGTGCGGCCCATATCGAGGAACTGGTCGATGGCCATGATCAGCAGCAGACCGGATTCCGGCAGGTGGAACATCGGCAGTGTGGCGGCAACCACCACCAGGGAGGCGCGGGCAACGCCGGCCATGCCTTTGCTGGTGAGCATCAGTACGGCCAGCATGGTTAGCTGGGTGCTGATAGGCATGTGGATACCGTAAGCCTGGGCGATGAAGATGATCGCGAAGGCCTGATACATCATCGAGCCATCCAGGTTGAAGGAATAGCCCAGCGGCAGGATGAAACTTGTGATGCGCTTGGAAGCACCGAATTTTTCCAGCTGCTCCATGGTCTTCGGATAAGCCGCTTCACTGCTGGCTGTCGAGAAAGCCAGGAGGATCACGCTGCGCATCATGCGGATCAGTGTGAACACGCGTGTGCGCAGCACCACCCAGCCCGCGCCGATGAGCAGCGCCCAGAGGATCAGCAGGCCAGCGTAGAACGAGGCGATCAGCTTGCCGTAGGTGAGCAGCACCCCGAGGCCCTGCGTGGAGATCGCGGCACCCATGGCGGCGAATACGCCGATCGGGGCGAACTGCATCACGTAGTCAGTCACCTTGATCATGATGTGCACGATCTCGTCGGTGAATTTGGTGACCGTCTCCACCTTTTTGCCCAATGCAGCGATACCCAGGCCAAAGAAGATCGAGAAGACGAGGATCTGCAGGATCTGGTTGTTGGCGAAGGATTCGAAGATGCTCTTCGGGAAGACGTTGACCAGGAAGTTCGAGAAGGTCAGCGATTTGGTGGCCAGATTCGTGCTGGCGTCAGCCGGTGGCAGCGGCATGTTCAGCGCAGCGCCCGGTTGCAGCAGGTTGGCGAGCAGACAGCCCAGCAGCAGGGAAATGATGGCAGCCGTGATGAACCACAGAATGCCTTTCAGGCCCACGCGGCCAACGGCCTTGCTGTCGCCCATGTTGGCAATCCCCGAGACCACGGTGCTGAACACCAGCGGCGCGATGATCATCTTGATCAGGCGCAGGAAGATGTCGGTCAGGATGCCGAAATAGCCGGCGATTTCCTTGGCGGCGGCCGGGCCGCCGGCCATGGTGTTGCAGGCGTAGCCGACAATGACGCCGAGCACCATGGCGATCATGATCAGGGTGGTTAACCGGTTCATTTTCATGATGGTTTCCTTGTTGTGTGCATTGAATGAAGGGTGTGCTAGGAAGTCGTTTGCGATCTTTTGTCGGTCATCCAAACCCCTGATGAAGCCACTAAGCAACCGACTAAGCCGCCAAGCAACGGCGGCCAAGTCTCTGCTTATCCCCAGCCCTCCCCTTGTCAGGGGAGGGAGCCTGATCGCGCGGGATTTGGTTTGCTCCTCCCCTGACAAGGGGAGGCCGGGAGGGGTTTGCGGACTTTTCAATCAAAACCGCAGTCCGGGTTTCTGACTTTCCGAAGATCAAGAACAGCTTCCTCAAGCCGCCCGGGGCAGGATCATTTGCGGCTTGGTCAAGACTTCAGGGCGCAGCACGTCGGCCAGTTGCTCGGGGCTCATGAGCTTGCGTTCGAGCACGATCTCGGCGACGCCGCGACCGCTCAGGTGGGCTTCGGCGGCGATTTCGGTGGCATTGGCGTAGCCAATGTACGGGTTGAGCGCGGTGACAATGCCGATGGAACGCTCAACGCTGGCGCGCAGCGTTTCGCGATTGGCGGTGATGCCGTCGACGCAATGGTCGGCCAGGGTCTTGCAGCCCTTGCGCAGGTGCAGCACGCTCTTGAACAGGCTGTGGGCGATGATCGGCTCGAAGGCGTTGAGCTGCAGTTGCCCGGCCTCGGCGGCTAGCGAAACGGTACAGTCGTTGCCGATCACTTCAAAGGCGNNTGATCATCTTGATCAGGCGCAGGAATATATCGCTGCCCATGCTGAAGTAGCCGGCGATTTCCTTTGCGGCGTCTGGCGATGAGGCGGTGGTGTTGACGGCGTAACCGGCTGCGATCCCCAGGATCATGCCAAGCATGATGCGGATGGTGAGCTTGTTGGCGTTCACGTGATTGATTCCCTTTGGCAGGAGTAAGTCTCGAATGATCCGCCCCGATAGCTGCCGGGGCTCGGCACAGAGATAGCATCGGGCGTGCCAGGCGGAAAATCACATTGGCCTGTAGTAAGTGCCTGAATTGAATGGGGATGCTTTTGCTTGGGAGACGGTTTTTCGACTCAGGCTTGTTTTGCCGGGCGAAAAACCGTTCGATGGATGTTTTGAGCCGTCGCCCGGTTGGCGGCAGGGGCTGGTCTGGCTGAGCCACAAAAAAAAGCGCCCCGGGCTGACGGAGCGCTTTTGGGCGCAGAAAGCCCTGGAATCAGGGCTGCTGTGGTTTCGCCAGGGGCCCGCCTGGCGAGCCTCAATCACCAGCCGATGGTAACGACCAGCCCTTGCGGCTTGGATGAATACAGCAGCGTGCTCTGGTCGCGCACATCATCGTAGGCGAAGCCGTAGGCCAGGCCGCTGAGACTGTGCTGGTGCCAGAACTTGGCATAGTAGTTGGCCGGAGCGCTGGCATAGTAGGTCGTGGGGTCGCTCCACTTGTCACCCGAGACGGTTTCCAGCAGGTGGCGGTTCAATGCCGCGCAGATCTGCGCCTGGATCACCAGATCCAGCCGTGCGCCGGTTGCCAGAGGCCCGGAGCCTTCCAGCAGGTTGATTGTGGAGGGTTTGCCACGGATGTAGCCGTACGCGGCGCCATTATTTTTGCTGAATGTGAAAGTGTCACCACTGACGCGCCCGACAAAAGTGGACATCACGCCTTCATCGGCAAAGGAGAAGGTTAGATCGTGGCTGGCGTAGTAGGTCCAGACGTCGTTGATGTAACTGTCGAAGTAGTTTGCATACGCGGCGCCAGCAGCCATCGTACCCTTGCTCGGCGCAACGATGCGATAGGGAGACTTGACCAGACCGGTGAACGCTGCGGGCACTTCCTTCTGGAAGGCCGAGAACAGACCGGCACGGGTTTCCGTTTCACCGACAGTCTTGTCTACACCGTCATTGCCGACAAGGCGCGCCGTGATCGGGAAGCCAAACTGGTCCACACGTGTCGTGTTGCCCCAGAATCCGGTGGAAAGCAGGGTGAACTCGGCGAAGTCAAAATATACCTGCTGGTTGGCATCCGACGAGTTGGCCAGGTTAGGCCCGGCAAAACCGATGCTGCCATTCGCGCCTGCCACGATACGGATATACATTGGCGTACCGACGCTCATGAACAGACGCGCGCCCGCCAGTGGGGGGATTGAAACCCAGGGAACTGCCGCCACCGTGTGGAAATAGTTGGCGTAATTCACGCCGCTGTAGGTCAGGTGGCCGCTTGCGTCGTTATCGGCGACTGCCACGGGTTTGATGCTGCCATCCGCAGCGACGTAGGACATCACATTATTGGCCGGATTCAGGCCGATGATGGCCCAGTACAGTTGTGCGTCGGTGAAGTTGCCACGCGTGCCGTTCTTCAACTGGATCGTCATGGTGCGCGAACCGGTCGGAATGGAGGCAGCCGTGCTGCTCGAAGATTTGCTGCTGGTGCTCGAAGCCGCGCTGCTGGAGGAACTGGCTGTGGAGGAAGAACTGCTCGAAGTCGAAGCCTGTCCCAGTACCGTCGTGGCAGTGGCCGAATCGTAGGCAGGCGTACCGTTGTTATAGGTGAAGGAGTAGCTCAGGGTCTGCCCGTTCTGACCGCTGAAAGATGTTTCATAACGGGATCTGGAAGAATTCCAGGTCATGCGCACATTCTGCTGCCCACTGCTGGCGACCTTGTAGTGCGTGTCGACCCAGGTGGTGCTGACCTTGGAGATAAACCAGATCACACCTTTGCCGGAACTGAATTCCACGCCTGCCGTGAAATCGTTGCCGGTCAGCCCGGACGAGGATGCGGGGGTCTGACCAATCACAACAGTCGTGGAGGGGGAGTCGTACGCTGGCGTGCCGTTGTTGTAAGTGAATGAATACTTCAGCGACTGCCCGAGCTTGGCCGCAAAACTCGTTTCATAACGGGCGTTGGAGGAATTCCAGACCATGCGCACATTCTGCTGGCCGGCACCGGCCAACGAATAATGGGCATCTACCCAGGTGGTGTTGACCTGTGATTTGAACCACAGGGTGACATTCCCGTTGGTGTAATCGGCAGCGGCAGTGTAGTCCGCGGCATGTGCCACGCCCACGAGGCTGCCGATGCAAACCCATAACAGGATCAGCAATCGTTTGATTGAAAGAAACATCAGTTCATCCTTTTTGTGGAAAAAGTGCGAAAAATTAACTTCTATGGGTGAAGCTTCTCGGTGATGAACTTTTGGTGCAATTTCTGTTTGACGGGCGGTGTGCGGCAAAGCCTGTCTGGCCCTCGCTGCCGACCACCGGCACACAACAGGTCACCAGACGGCGTTGAATGGTTTTCGAGCTGATTGATTTTATTGAAAAAGTTGAGAAAATTGCGAATCGGGGTTGCTGGTGAAAACAGTGGAAAGGCACAACGTCGCCGCGCCGGTGAAAAAATCACCAAACAATTCCGTCGTGAGGGACCACCAACACTCGGCGCTTGTGGGCTCACGCTGCTGAAGCCGATGACGGCGACGAGGCCGGCGAAGTAGATGCGCTGGAGGATGTACCGTAATTGGCTCTGGTGAGCGTCTTTTGCGCCTTGCGCTTGTGGTGACGCTTGCGCACGGGGAGCGACCCGAGGCAGCGTTTCAACGCAGCAAAGCCCTGATTGAAGTGCGGGTCAGGGCGTCACCGTTCGGCTGCCGCAGAAAGAGTGGGTCAGGGGTGGCTGGTCAGTGGCTTGAGCTTGTCACGGCCGATTCGCAAAGCCTTGTCCTCGCTCCAGACAACTTCGTCGTTCAGTGCGTACACCCAGCATTCCGGGTGCTGGGCAAGGCAGCGGTCAAAGAGGGCATGGGCTTGTTCCACCGATGCATTCCCGGTGGAGTAGAACCCCCCCTTTGAACCTGTGACGAGCATCTTGGTTGGCTTGGGGTTGGCCAGATAGGCCTCGTAGTTGCTCCGGTATTTTGCACTCATCGGGAACTTGTCGATCTCGTTGATTTGCGCGTAGCCGTTTTGCGGGGTGACCAGAAGCAGCTGTGCGGCCATCCTGCTGGGGGCTCTATTGATCGCTGGAGCCGGCACCGGTGCAGTGGGTGCCGTTGCGGGCGTAGTTTGCGCTGCGACGTCGGTTTGCGCCGGGAGGTGGAACAAATCCTTGCGGATCATGTTGTCGCAAATGGTCTGGCCGGTCCTGAGATGGGTTCTCAGGACTTCCCCTTGCCCACCGAACAATTCGTCATATGAAGGGGCATGTGGCAGGTCGTCCGGCACATAGCTGCAAGAGCCCTGTACGAGAATCTGACCGCTCTTGCCCTCAAACAGTTTGACGGGGACGCCATACATCACGCGGTATTTGCCCCAACTGGTTGGGTAATAGACGACCATCGTGCTGCTGGGGCCGACATCCAGCAAGAGCGTATCGGTGCTTTGCTTGCGAGCCAGTTCCTCCGGGTTCAAGCCTCCCAGCGGAATGAGGTCTGTGGCAATGCGTGCGGAATATTGGCTTGCGAGACTCTGGGCAAGCCCTTGAGCGATTTCGGCTGCCGGATCGAGCAGGCCGAACTTCGCAACGGCCTGCTTGCCGTTGTTGGACGATATGGCAGCGCCGATCATACCGAAGGCTGCGCCACCTGGGGTCAGCGTGCTGAAGGCCATCTCTTCCTTCTGGTGTTCCACAAGCTTGATTTGCTTGCCTTTGAGCAAGGCTTCGGATTGTGGCGACAAGGGGATCGGTGCGGTTGCGCAACCGGTGACAAGCAACAGTCCAAGCACAGAAAGGATGAATCGCATCTCAACTCCAGTGAAAGATGGGCTCGGTGTGGGCCAGCGCTGTGCGTCATGGCTCATTCACAGAATTGCGATTGTAGGGGATGGAGCTCGTCCGATCGGGCGCTGCCAGCTGATCCACGTCAATGAGTTGGGATGTCCTCGCAAGTTTGGGAGTCGCACCTGTTGAATCGCCATGCTCCTGTTGGCCTTAATAAGAGGCAAGGACGCAAGGCCTAGACTCTTGGCAGGATCTTGCCTTTCCGAAGTATCGCGCAGTCTTGTTCGACCATGGCTGCTTTTGAAATCGGCATACCCCAATCAGCATGCTCCGATACTCTTTATGCAAGCTTGCTTAAACCCCGTCTGCTACCTATTGGGAATAGTCGATTGTTGGCAACTCTTGAGATTTGTTTGCGGGTTCTTTAGAACGTCCGTGGCAGTCAAGCATCCGGCGGTAGCCCAAATGCCGCCTACAAGAGATGGGCCGCATGGATACTGAGAGAATACCTATAGGCCTGAGCTATGTAGAACGATAGGTGTGGAGCGGGGTTTATCCGGGGGGTAGGAGATAACCACGCTTTCGGCGACTGAAACGAAGAAAGCCAGCACTGGGGTGCTGGCTTTCGAATCTGGCTCCTCGACCTGGGCTCGAA
>DBTS01000033.1 GCA_002307175.1 Rhodocyclaceae bacterium UBA1310 | reverse complement strand
AAATAATACAAGGAGCGGCTTTAGCCGCGAATGGTGATCTGCTCAATGCATTTTCGCGGCTAAAGCGTAAGCGGCCAGCCGCACCACCTGTAGTTTTCATCTGAGCCCGTGCAATGTCTGCGCTTTTTGGGAAGGATTCCAGATGGCAAGAAGACATGGGCCGGCATACTGGCAAAAGCACCTTGAAGCCTGGTTGCAAAGCGACCTGACACAGGAAGCCTATTGCACGCAGAACGGGCTGAGCACCAAATCGTTCTACCGCTGGCGGCGCAAAGAGAAAGACGCACTTGCCTCCGCCCAGTCATCGCTGACGCTGGTGCCAGTGAGCGTCGTTGGCACCGCAGCCACCGGAAGTGTCATCCGCCTCCACAGTCCTGGTGGCTGGAGAATCGATCTGCCTGCAGGCAGTGCGCCATGGCTGGCCAATGTACTGCGACACCTGCCATGATCCCGACCCCAAACCAGGTGTGGCTGGTCGTCGAACCGATCGACATGCGCGCCGGCATCGATGGTCTCTCACAGCGAATTCAGAACACGCTGGGTCGCTCACCCTGCGACGGGAGTGCCTATGCCTTCCGTAACCGGCGGCTGACCCGGCTCAAATTGCTGGTGTGGGACGGCACTGGCGTCTGGCTCTGTCAGCGTCGCCTACATCGCGGCCACTTCATCTGGCCGACCTCGAATGCCACGACCTTCTCGCTGACGCCGGCCCAATGGGCTTGGCTCACGGCGGGCGTTGACTGGCAACGGCTATCGGCGACACCCCATGCGCACTGGCAAGTGTGAGCCTCTGAGCCAGGTGGTTAAAACGGCTTGAAACCGTTCCTGCGACAGGATTTGCATGGCTATGACATGGTAAAATTGAGCGATGGATTTAGCCGCCGAACTTGCCCAATTCAACCCGGATCCTGCCCTGGCGGCCTGGGTCGGCAAGCTCCTCGACAAATCCCAAAGCGATGCGCAGACGCTCCATCTGGCCGACCTCAAAATCCGCGCACTGACCCTTGAATTGGCGTACTACAAGCGCATTCGCTTCGCCAACAAGAGCGAACAATTCTCCGCAGAACAACGCGAACTGTTTGAGGAAAGCTGGAACACCGACACCAGCGCCCAGGAAGCCGAAGTCGAACAACTGAGCACCAGCAAACCAGAGAAGCGTGCGCGTGCCGGTCGTCAGCCACTCCCCGAGCATTTGCCGCGCATTGACCATCGTCATGAACCGGATTCGTGCACCTGCGGTCAGTGCGGCAAGGAACTCGTCAAAGTCGGGGAGGACGTCAGCGAACAGCTTGACGTCGAACCGGCCCGCTTCTTCGTCCATCGCCATATCCGTCCGCAGTACGCCTGCCGGGCCTGTGAAATGATCAGTGCTGCGCCGATTCCCGCCGCCATCATTGATGGCGGACTAGCCGCCCCGGGATTGCTCACCTGGGTAATGATCAGCAAATTCCTCGATCATTTGCCGCTCTATCGCCTGGAACAGATCGCGGCCCGCCAGCAGGTGCCACTGGCGCGTTCCACCCTAGCGGAATGGGTAGGTCGCGTCGGGGTGGCCTTGCAACCCTTGGTGGATCGTCTGACGGTGCAGCTCCGAGAGCGCAATGTCCTGCACGCCGATGAAACGCCGGTGCCACAGCTAGACCCCGGCAAGGGCAAAACCAAGAAAGCCTATCTCTGGGCTTACCGAAGTAATGATCTGGAACCTGGCCCCCCCATTCTGGTGTTTGATTACCAGCCGGGACGGCATGGGCTGCATGCACGAAATTTCCTGGACGACTGGCATGGCCATCTGATGGTCGATGATTACGCTGGTTATAAAGCCCTGTTCACGCAGGGCATCACTGAATTGGCCTGCCTGGCGCACGCACGCAGGAAGTTCTTTGATCTCTATGCCGCGAACCCGAGCCCGATCGCGGCCGAGGCACTGCGCCGGATCGGTGAGCTGTATGACGTGGAACGCCAGACACAAGAAATGGAGGCGGCGAGTCGGCTGCAAATTCGGCAGCAGGAAGCACGACCCAGGCTGGAGGCGCTACGAACTTGGTTGCTCCAGACCCGAATTAGCGTGGCCGATGGTGGTGGTACGGCCAAGGCACTTGATTACAGTATCAAACGCTGGCCGGCGCTGATTCGCTATGCCGACAGTGGGGTACTACCGATCGACAACAATCCGGTGGAGAACGCAATTCGCCCGATTGCCATTGGGAAAAAGAACTGGTTGTTCGCAGGTTCAGAGCGTGCCGGACGACGGGCGGCGGCGATTCAGAGTCTGCTGGGGACAGCCAAGCTGAACGGACTGGATCCCCATGCCTGGCTGAAGGATACGTTGGAGAAATTGCCGATCTGGCCGAACAGCCGGATTGATGAGTTGCTGCCGCTCAGGCAACCAAAACCTTAAAGCCGAAAATATCCGGTGGTAGCGCTGGCCGCTTACGTTGTAGGCGCGCAGCCGTCACTGCCGGACAGGCAGCTCAGAAAAGCTCGGGCCGGGCGGTGTCCTTGCCGCTGGCCGTCACTGCCGGACAGGCAGCT
>DBTS01000021.1:79320-103642 GCA_002307175.1 Rhodocyclaceae bacterium UBA1310 | reverse complement strand
CACACTAAAGTCTGATGAACCAAAACTACCATATAGACTCTATGTATCCTGGGTAACCCTAAACCAACGACGTTGATTTGTCGAAATTCACCATAACAATCATTGGGAGACGCCTGCGGCTTTCTCAACCTACTCCATTGGCATTCCTTCGCACCGCGTTTTTCGTAGGGTGTCAATGAGCGCAGCGAATTGCACCTTCCGCGTGTTTTTACGCTCGTCAATACAATGTGAAGTAACGTTGATCGATACCTGCAAGCCAAGCACTGATGTCTATGGGGTGCCAAACCAGCGTCGCCGCACCGGTCGCAAAAGCGCAGCGACCAGTGCGGGGAAAAATGATCTGAAACATACGCTCACACCACAAACCTGAGCACAAACCTGCGCACAAACCTGAGCACAAACCTGTGGAACCCGGTAGCCGGAGAGATCTTCTACTCAAGTACGATACGCACGATACGTTCGCCGGTGACGATCAGCGCGTGCTCTTTCGGAATCAGCCATACACGGTTCAGATGCCCACGGGTGCGGGTGGAAATGCTTTGCCAGCGTAAGCCATCATCATCAGAGTAGAGCAGACTGCCTTCGCGGCCCGGCACATAGATGCGCCCGCTGGCATTGTCCTGAACACCTTTGCGCAGCGAGGGCGTAGCCCCTGAGGGGATCCTTGACCAGCTTTGCCCATCGTCGGTTGAACGCAGGATTGTGCCGGCATCGCCAAAGCCAAGCAGGGTACCGGCACGGGTACGCAGCATTGCGTTCAGACCCGTTGTTTGCAGCTCGGTGGCTTGCCAATGCAAACCCCGGTCGGCACTACGGAACAGCTGTCCCCGCCCCATGACCCAGACAAATCCGGATGCCGGTTCGGCGTAGATTCCCAGTGTTTCCACCGGGAATTTTGTGAGATCGCGCCAGTGCAGACCATCATCGTCTGAACCCAGGAGGCGCCCATCGCGACGGATCGCCAGAAATGCGCGTGCGCCGGTGTTGGCGATCTGCTCAATCCCGGCCTCGCTGGTGTCGGCATCGGTGACCTGCCATGTCTGCCCATCATCCGTTGAGCGCATCACCCGGCCCGGGCTGCCGACAAGCAACAGTATCTTGCCGGCAGGGTCGGCGACGATCTGTTTGAAGAAATCGTCTCCTGCACTGCTGACAGGCTGGGTTCCGACCCAGGTCATCCCACCATCGCGACTCTGGGTGAGGCTGGACATCGGGCCGCAGATGAACATCTGCCCGGTTGCCGGATCACGCAGAAGGTCGTGGTAATAAACATCGGTCTTGAGACCGCTGTTGGTCTGTTGCCAGGATTTGCCTGCGTCGCTGCTGCGCAGCAGGAGGCCATCACGCCCGACGGCGAGAATATTGTCGCTATCCGGCGCTCCCGAAATTTCTGCCACGTAGCCATGTGTATCGGCACGCATCAGTTGCCAGTTCTGGCCACGATCGGCGGAGCGGAGGACCATGCCTCCCGTACCAACCGCATACAGCTCGGTGTGATCGGGGCTTGCGGAGATAGCGTGCAAGCGGCTGCTCCATTCATTGCCGCGCAAGACACTCCACTTAGCGCCACCATCGGTGGAACGTGCCACAGTGCCACGGGCGCCCACCACGGTGAGGGCTCCGGTTTGAGGATCACTGTGCATCTCGGTGAGGAATACCTTGTCGAGAACCAGGCTGGATTCCCAATGCATACCACCATCGGCAGAACGAAACACTTGCCCGTTGGCGTTACCCACAAAAGCCAAATGATGCAGCACATCGAATGTCACGGCGGTAGGCGGAAATTCTCCCACGGGCGCTCTGCTTTGGAGTTGACCACGTGCCGTGATCAGGCTGACGGAGTGGTCTGACCATACAACCAGCGTTCCCTGGGCGTGCCCCAGGGGCAGAACCCGGCTGACATGTGCAGTGGTGGCGGCCTTGAGAACACGCCAGTGCCGGCCATCACGGGTATAGACGACACCTCCTTCTGTGCCGGCGGCAACAATACTGCTATCAGCCCCTTGCGCGAGGTAAAGCAGAGGGATCGCGGGCAATTCCCGGACTACCTGCCAGGACCTTCCCCCATCTGCACTACAAAGCATTCCGCCCTTGGCATTGGTCGCCAGCCAATGGTCACTTTTTGCATCAAACAAAAGACGGCTGGCGACACCAGCCTCTGGCAGTTGCACTCTGGCCCAATGGAGCCCTTCATCAGCGGAATGGAGAATGCCCTGCTCTCTGAGCGCAAGAATGTTGCCGTGCGTATCACCCGCCAACTGATCCACCGGAAAATCTCCCGGTACATCGGTCTGCTGCCAGTTCTTTCCATGATCGGCAGAGCGCAGGATACTGCCTTCCGCCCCGCCTGCCAGGAGCAAATTGCCGCCCTGCCCTACCCAGATAGCGTTCAGATCGGCGTTGATGACGGAGGATGAAGTACTGATAGGTGCTGCCTGGGTTGCGGTACAAAGAACAAGACCGACCATCAGCAACAGCCTTGAAAGGTGCTGGAACATATCAACGTCTGGCGGTGGTACACAATAGAAAGGCCCCGACTGATCCGCTGCCGGGGCCGCTGCTCAAGCTGCTACACCTGCAACATCAGAACGAGGTCACGTCCGTGGTGGAAACGTTGCAGGAGGTCGTATTCCACTTTTGGTCGATCTTTGTGGAAGCATTGTGAGTACGGGAGCCAACGTAAGTGACGCAAACTGCCGGAGTGCTTGTTTTGCCATCACTGCTGAGCTTGTAGCTCTGAATCTTCAGATTGCGCAGCTTGGCAACGTCGGCAATGGCATACGCGGAAGGAACAGTACTATCCCAGGTTGAGTTAACCCCGACGATGGAATCGATCCCCGGACCACTTACTGTGGCGCCGCTGGAATCGACATGCTTGACAGTCAATCCATTCAGATCGAGAGTACGCCCACCCTTGTTGGAAGAACAGTCGCCACAGGTACGCAGTATCTTGCCAGAAGTCGTGTAGGTGCTGATAGCGACACTGGTTCCTGAAGAGTTTTTGGTGGTACCCGACGCCGTAGACTTGACCATAACGGCAGTAAAGTCCGTCACTTTCATCGTCGAGTTGTAGGCGTTGTCCTGGAAGAACTTGTCAGGTTTGCCACCGTTGGCATAAACGTTGTCCAGAGTCTGGTAGGCCGTGCTGCTCTTGATGGTATAAGTGCCGCCTTCGGAGTAGTTTCCGGCAGCATGTTCGCAGACCTCTTCCCAGGTGACATTGCTGAGCGTGCAGTTACCGGAAGTACACGAGATGCCATGGCCACCGCCCCCCTTCTTGATGTGAAGGTTGGAAACACTCGCTCCGTTCTTGAGGGTCAACACAGCATCCTGACCTTCCTTGTCGGAATCACAACTGAGCCCAATGGTTGCGCCACCGCAGTCCACGGTCGTACCGTCGATCACCGCACCAGCGGCACATGAACTACTCGCTGCCATTGCGCTGCCTGCACAAGACATGGCAATCATGGCAAAAATCAATCTGTTCAGCATCTTGTTACCTTCCAATTTATTGATCTGCGAAACATGATGAAAATCGCAGCAACGCTCGTCCTGTCTCCAATGGTTCACGCAGCTGCTGTTTTTGTCATTTCATGACAATTCACCGCTCTGTCATGTTACGACAAACCCAATTTATCATAATACTAATGAATTTACTTATAAATTTATTATATCGTTCGGCCTATGCCAAAATGAAAATAGTTGCCACAGCTCTACCTCTAGGAAATGGCATACAGGGATGGCACATAGTCCATCCGATTGACCAAACAGCCATTCGCAATCGTGCGCAGCACGGATACGCTGAGCTTGCAGCTTAGCCAGATACCAAACCGCAAAAGGCGGTGAAACAAGCTCACTGACTGAAAAAGCGAGTCAGCCACTTCATCGAAATTGCACTTCCCAAAGCGTATGATCAAGCCATCGCGGGAGATACGGGATTCCGGTTGGATGCTGTGCCCCGCAATGTGTCTGGCCCGTTCTGAGTGGATAGCAAAGGGAAACTCAACATGAAAGTGGCGGTGATCGGTGCAGGAGCTATTGGCGGCTGGCTGACAGCGGGTTTTGTCAAAGGTGGCGCAGAGGCGACCGTGCTGGCACGAGGAGCAACACTGGGGGTGCTGCGCCAGGGATCACTGATCCTTGAAACCGCAAGTGGCACGGAGCGGATTCCGGTGACCGCGACTGACGATCCGGCGGATCTGATGCACGCGGATGTGCTGCTGCTCGGGGTGAAGGCACACGACCTGCCCGCCCTTGCGCCGGTGATTGCCCGCATCATGACACCCGAGATGCGCGTGATGCCCGCTGTGAACGGGCTGCCGTTCTGGTTCTTTGCAGGTTTTGGCGGGCCTGCCGAAGGCATGACGCTGGAAGCCGTTGACCCCGGGGGTGTGCTGGCAGGCCTGATGCCAGTCGAGACGGTCGTGGCGAACGTCGTCCATGCGGCGAGCCGCGTACCAGCCCCGGGGCATATCCAACTGGTCAAGGCGGACAAGGTGTGGCTCGGCGGTGCTGCGCCGGGCATTGATGAAATCGCCAGGTGTCTGGTCGCAGGTGGTGTGCCGGCCCAGGTGACGGCGGATATTCATCGCGAAGTGTGGGCCAAGCTGTGGGGCAATTCGAACATGAATCCGATTTCCGCCCTGGCGCGTGCGGATTGTGTAGCGATTCTCGATGACGCAGGCACCCGCAGCGTGATCACGGCGATGATGCAGGAAATGGCGCAACTTGGCGAGTTGGTAGGCCTCTCCGGTTTCAACGACATCGAGGGGCGTCTGGCTGTGACGCGCAGGCTCGGCGCGTTCCGCACTTCCATGCTGCAGGATGTGGAGGCAGCCCGCGCAATAGAACTCGGGCCGATTCTGGGCGGCCTTGTGGAACTCGGAGAACGGCTGGGGCACCCAATGCCTATAATGTCAGGCATTCATGGACTGGCACGCCTGCTGGACAGAAATCTGCGCGCACATTGATTGGCCGTTGATATCTCATGAACAGGGGCTTATTGTTTTCGGCGCCTTCAGACTTTCGTGCGGCGAATTCACACGGCTTTGCTTAGGCCCTTGGAGAAACAATGCTGTCGAAGCATGCGGCATTCACGCTGTCCTCTACCACCATGCCGGCATTCACTACCAGAATATGGCAAAGATTTAATCTCCCTGTTCAGACAGAAGCTTCCAGGTCGCCGTGCAATACAGCCAGATCCGGAGTCCCCCGCAAAGTTCAGGGGACTACCGAATTTATTTGACGGGCTCTACGCCAGTGGGCTATCCGAGAAATTGCTCCCACACACGCCAAAATAAGGTCACACGCCACCTTACTGCATGCCAACAGCATTTTCTCTATTTTGAGCGATATTGCGTGATGATGTTTCCAGCCACTGACGCACGCGGATTGCATCCTCAACCCGGGAGCTGGTGCTTTGTGAATTCAGCAGTACGATAGCCAGATTCCGGTTGACCAGACGCGTCTTGATGACGAGACATTGGCCGGATTCGTTGATGTGGCCGGTTTTCGAAACATCAATATCCCAGCGCGAGTTTTTGACCAGGGCATCGGTGTTATGAAAGGCGCGCTTTTCGCCCCCCTTCAGCTCCACAGTCAACTCGGTCGAGGTGGAAAATTCATGGATCAGTGGATAATGTGCTGCTGTGGCAACGATTGTGGCGAGATCCCGGGCGGATGACACATTCCCCTTGTTCAGGCCGGTGCCATCATCGTAATGGGTTGCGCGCAAACCCAGGTTGCGGGCCTTGGTGTTGACTGCCACGAGAAAGGCCGGCATGCCACCCGGATAATTTCTGGCCAGAGCCGATGCAGCACGGTTTTCCGAAGCCATCAGGGCCAGATGCAAGAGTTCGCGCCGAGTCAGCCGCGAGCCAACAGTCAAATGGGAAATGGAGTTTTTCAGATGGTCAACATCATCTTCAGTAACGTCCAGTTCCTCTTCCATATTCTGGTGCGCATCAAGCACTACCATGGCAGTCATGAGTTTGGTGAGGGATGCCATGGGCTGCACGTCTTCCGCGTTTTTCTGCAGAAGGATCTCGCCGGTTTGCAGATCCTGCACAAGATAGGCAGCGGAGCGCAGTTGGGGATTACCGATCCGGCGGGGAGAGAAATCTGCCACCCGCTTTTGCCTGGCGGCGTGCTGTTTACCGGAAACCTTGGAATCACGAGCCTGCCGGGTGACTTTTTCCGGCGCTACTTTGTCAGATGCTTTGGTCTTTTTGACAGAATCGGCCTTTTTATGATTTTTTTCGAGGCTTTCTGTCTTTCTGTGATGGTGATGAGGCGTTTCTGCGCACGCGCAGAAAGGGAAATATATTGCTGCTGACAAACAGGTGGCAGCAGCGAAAAATCTGCCGAATTGCATAAAAATTCTACTTCCATCCACAAAATCAATTACTCAACGGCCCTGCATTTTCCGGGAACGGTGGAAATGGCGACATTTCATTTGCGCCTATTTCAGTTCCGGGGTAAGGCTTCACAGCGCTATATTGAGTCTTTCGAGGCGGTATGTCCATTCCCCAATAGTAAATGGAGCCTGGCGCAGAGAGGCTCGGGAGCCGGCAATTTCCAGGGCAGACAGATATTCCCCTATAAATTGAATTGAATATAATCCAACGAAAAGTTTTTTTGATTCATGGTGATGTGAAATATATTACCTACCCTGGCCGCTTCTTTGTGCAAGGAATATGGTCGCAAACCCAGGCAATGAATCCGAAAAATAGAGAGATGCCCGGTTGGCCTGGGCTCATCAGCGGTTTGTAAGAATTCTGAACAATAAGATGCAAGTGGTTTTCCTACACCTTTCACCACGCTGTACCAATCACCGACAACGGGTATATCAGCCCACCAGCAAACGCCCATCACGAAACACTTTTGCTCATCACGTAAGTGCAACCATTTGAGTTTCATTGCTGGAAGAATGGTTTTTGCGTGGATATTTTCCCCTGTGATCGAAGGTGCAGGTTTTACGCGACAACCGTGCGACTATGGCATCCTTTTCTCTGCTCCTGTCACAGAAATTCCATCGGGCAGCGCAGCCAGCAGACCTCGTTTGCGCAGCCTCTTCACCCTTGTGCGGCAACAGTTTCCATCACGCTACCGCCGGCCTTCTCAGGGGGCCTATACATCTTGCAGGAAGGGAGCTGACGCACACAATCACAGGCCGCTCAAACCGGCATTCCAACAAGGAGAAAGAAATTGAAGAAAGTCCTCATCGCGGCATCCTTACTGATTTCAAGCGTGGCCTGGGCTGGCACCGAGATCACCCTCAACAATGTGGATGAAAAAGGCGTTGGCGCGGCGATCGGCACGGTCACCGTCTCCGACACCCGGTACGGACTGGTGCTGACGCCCTCCCTGCACGGTCTGCCACCAGGCCTGCATGGTTTCCACGTACACCAGAACCCAAGCTGTGACACGAAGGAAAATGGCGGCAAGATGGTGCCTGCCCTGGCAGCCGGAGGCCACCTCGACCCGGCCAACACCAACCAGCACGGCGAGCCCTGGGGAGAAGGTCATCTGGGCGATCTTCCCCCGCTGTATGTGGATGCTTCGGGCAATGCCACGCAGCCTGTCCTGGCGCCGCGCCTGAAAGTTTCCGATCTGGCAGGCCATTCACTGATGATTCACGCTGGCGGAGACAATCACTCGGATCACCCCGCACCACTCGGAGGTGGCGGAGCCCGTGTGGCCTGTGGCGTCTTCAAGTAGGCTGATCCCCTGCCGCCGCAGGCTGTGCCGGGCGGCAGAAAACCCCCGTGATTTCATCAGGCTTCCCACATCATCCAATAGAACATTTTCCTGCCAGACGCACATTCAGAGATGCATGGCCAAGACTGATATCGATATCGGTAGAAGTTCTAAGTAGCATGGCAAGGCGTCGATATACTGACACGCCTGCGACGGCAACCCGCCCGCTGTTTCCACAAAAAAACCCAAAGGCATATATCGTGCTGTTTGATGGCACGCCACTCCTCACATCACTACGGTGGTTTTCGCGTCACCCCATTGCTGCCTCATGATCACAATCGACATCCCTGGTTTTCGCCGGCTTGAACTGCACCACCTCGTCTCTGATTACAACGGCACACTCGCGGTTGACGGCGAACTTCTTCCAGGTGTGGCAAAGCTCCTCGGCGAACTTGCCGCACATCTCGACATTCATGTGATCACTGCGGATACCTTCGGCCTGGCGCGCACGCAGCTCGACGGCGTGCCAGTGAAGCTTGTCATCACTCCCACCGAATCACAGGCCGAGGCGAAGCTGCGCTACGTTACCAGTCTGGGTACAGATTCCGTCGTAGCCATCGGCAATGGACGCAATGACCGGCAGATGCTGCACGCCGTAGCGCTCGGCATCGCACTCATTCAGCGTGAAGGCGGCGCCTTCGAGACCATTGCGAATGCGCATCTGGTCAGCACAAGCATTCTGGATGCGCTGGATCTGCTGCGGAATCCGAAACGCCTGATTGCCACATTGCGCGCCTGAAACCCGTTGATCTATTGAAAGCACACATGAGCACCAAGGAATTCGTATTCGGCCTTTCGAAGCTGGGGCTGGCTGCAATGATCGCCACGCATGCGGCCACGCTGTTTGCCGCAGCCCCCGTTGTGGTTTCGCAAACGGCTGAAGATGTTACCGTACAGAACGGGTTGATAGCCATTACGCTGCGCAAGGCGGATGGCAGCGTGTCTGCCCTCAGGCAATGCGCGGCACTGCACTGCAGCGACCTCGGGCAAACAGCGGTGCGGGCAGCCTATGAAGCGCCCACTAATGATGTGGCCAACACACTGCAACGTGCGCTGTACTGGGATGCGAATGCAGAACCTGCCCACTTGCCAGAGGCTGCGCATCCTGATGCCAAGGGCTATTTCCGCCCCCGCGACGGTGAAGCCGAAGTCAGCGTGGTTTCCGCCACGGCGCAGCGCGCCGAGATAGCCGTGAGGAGCGCACCGACCCTGAAATTTCCCTTCGAAGCGGTGCAACACTATGTGGTGAGCAGCGGGCTATCCGGCGTCCATGTGTGGGTGAGCCTGCGCCACGGCACGGACCTGCCGGCAGCCACGCTGTATCAGACGCGCTTCGTGATCCGCACGGTGATGGATGGCACCTTCAGTCACTGGGCGACAGGCAATGGAGAATTCCTGCCCCTGCCCCTCTCCGCAGTGGTGGAGAAGCTCAGCGATGCCACTTTCCGGCTCGCGGATGGCACGGTGAAAACAAAGTATATGCAATCGGTCTTCTGGTCCGAAGTGCCGGTTTATGGCTACGTTGGCGATCACCAGGGGCTCTGGATGATCGAGCCCAGCCCCGAATACCACAACAGTGGCCCGACCAAACAAGGGCAGACCCTGCACGACAACATCCTGCTGCGCGTGCTGCAGTCCGTCCATTTCGGCGCATCGCCTGTTGTACTGGCAGATGGAGAAGCGTGGAGCAAGGTCTACGGCCCCTTCCTGCTCTACGCCAATCACGGCGACAGCCACGACAAACTCTGGCAGGACGCGCTCCGCCAATACCACACGGAACAGGCTGCCTGGCCCTACGCCTGGGTAAGCGATGCAGGCTATACCCACGCACGCGGGAGCGTGACCGGCTCGGTTCGCCTGGAAGGCCATCCGCCCGCCAATGCGAAGGTGATCCTGACGCCCGCCGGCACCCCGTGGAACGAACAGAGCCGGAGCTACGCCTTCTGGACACAGCTTGGCGCAGATGGCCGCTTCACTCTGAGCAAAGTTGTCCCCGGCCACTACGACCTCTACCTGAGCGGCGCCGATCAGCCACAGGACTTCGTCCGGCAGGATGTGCAGATCACAGCGAACCAGACACTGGATCTCGGCCAACTCGACTGGAAGCCAGTGCGCCACGGCCAGACACTGTGGCAGCTCGGCCATTTCGATCGCTCGGCGGGAGAGTTCCGCAACGGCAGTGGTGCGCGACTGTTCGAAATGTACAAGCGCTACCCCTCGCAGTTCCCTGCGGATGTCGACTTCACCATCGGCCAAAGCAAGGAAAAAACAGACTGGAACTACGCGCAATGGACAGTTTTCAACCAGCAACCGGACTGGCGCGTCCATTTCCAGGCGTTGGCGCCTGCATCAGGCAAGGCCACGCTCACCATTGGCTTCGCCTCAGCCCAGCCGGCACCACACCACCAGGAAACGGATTTGCGGGTAAGCATCAACGGCCAGGAAATTGCTGCCATCCATCTGCCCAAGACCGGCGCTGCGGGCTACCGCGGCAGTGTGCAGGATTCGCCCTACCATCTGCGAGTGATCGAGTTCGACGCCGCACTGCTCAAGACTGGCGAGAACGTACTGAGCCTGCACCACGCCGATGCCATCCCCTTTGCCCAGGCCACCAGCCAGCCGGGCCAGGTCATGTACGATGCGCTGCGACTGGAAGTGGAGCCCACTGGCAAGACGCCCCAGCCCGACTGACGCCTGCGGAGCAGAATGCGCTGCACTGATCGCCGGTGCACAAACCAATCCGTGCTCCATAGTATGATGAGTCCTTGCACCGGGGGCCTCCGCATCAGGCGGCATGCCCACCAACAATCAGGACACATCGGAGATGAAAATTCGCACCTCGGCCACTATGGCGACGCTGTTGCTGTGCCTGCTCGCAGGGCTGGCCGCCTGTAGCAAATCGAAGCCTACTGAAGCCCCTGCGCCGGGGGCTTCAGCCCCAGCACCAGAGCAATCCGGCATGCAGGCGCCTCCACCGCCAGAACAGCAGGCGCAGCCCGGCGGAGCGGAATCGGCGCCACCTGCACCGCCGCCCGGCGAGAGCATGCCGCCTGATCAATCCGGCCCTGGGGGCGAACCTCAGTTCGGTCACCATCACCATGACGGCATGCCACCAGATGGCATGCCTCCGGGCGGGCCGCATCATGGGCATCCGGGAGACGACCGGAATGGTCCGCCGCCCATGCAGGGCGACTTCCACCGCGGGCCACCACCGGATGGATTCCGCCACGATGGCCTGCCGCCAAGGGCAGATCAATCAGGCAACGGCAAGGCACAGTGACCCTGCACGAGGAAGCCGCCGGGAACAAGCTGACGTCCTTCGCCTGGACAGCGCGATGAACCAGAACAAGGGGTGCCATTCCGGTACCCCTTTTTATTTCTCCGCAAGCAGACACCCACTGCAACTCCACTTTCACGCTCTGCGCTTGACCCTTTCCCCTCACCGTTTCAACATCCACACTTCACCCTGCATCAGGATAGCCGTTTCATGCAGCACAACATTCCCGCAAATTTCGCCTTGCCTGATCGCCAATCCCTCGCCTCCCGTATCGAAGTACATCCCATCCCTTCCCTGACGCTCACCGATGAGCAGTTCCTGCGTGGAGAACGGGCTGCCGGGATTCCCGTGACCGTTGCCGGAGTTCTGCGCGTGGCACAGGGCAGCGGGCGTCTGCCACTGGTGATACTGGTGCATGGCTCGGGTGGCATCAATTCGGGCATTGATGCGTGGGAGCGGCTGTTTCTTTCTGCAGGGATTGCAACGCTGACACTGGATGGCTTCACAGGGCGCGGATTGCGCAGCGTGAATGCAGATCAGAGCCAGTTGGGGCGGCTGGCGATGATAGTGGATGCTTACCGCGCACTGGCGATAATGGCCGCGCATCCGCTGATTGATCCTTCGCGCATCGTGCTGATGGGTTTCTCGCGTGGCGGGCAGACGGCGCTGTACGCAGCGCTGCAACGTTTTCACACGCTGTGGAATGATTCGGGCGCCACGTTTGCGGGCTATCTGCCGTTTTATCCGGACTGCTCAACGCGCTACCAGCGGGACACCGAAATGGTAGACCGCCCGATCCGCATCCATCACGGCACAGCTGATGATTACGACACGTTCGTGCATTGCGCGGATCATGTGGCCCGCCTGCAGGCTGCGGGGAAAAATGTACGCCTGAGCCCCTATACAGACGCGCAGCACGCCTTTGATGTGCCGCTGCTGCCCACCCTGCCCGTTGCGCTAAAGGAGGCACAGACAGTCCGCAATTGCGCGATCTGCGAAGATGAGCACGGCAGGCTTATCAACATGGCGACCGGCCAGCCGTTTTCCTATGATGACGATAAGGTAGAGCTTCGCCCGCACGTGGCCTACTCTCCACATGCACTGCAAGTGGCACGTGCTGCCGTAATGCGGGATCTTGATGAAATTTTCAATTTGACGTGATGGAAAACTGCCATCATTCCCGCTTGCCCAGCAGCAACGAATACAGCCCACACACCGGCCGCAGGGGATAGGTTGCAACAAAGGCCGCACACAGAAGGATGCTGACCAGCACGACCATGTAGGTGGCATCCCGGATCATTTCGCAGCCAGCTATGCCGCGCTGCAGCGGAATTGCCGCCAGCACAGCGGCGGCCAGCCCCTTGGGCGCCAGCATGGATGCCAGGGCGGTGTCGCGCAAGCCAAATTCGGCAGGCATGAAGATGAAACGGGCGAATACGGCACGCAGCACATACACCGCGCAGATCAGTGAACACTGCATTACCCGAATGGCTGCAACTCTCCACCCACACCCTGCAAGAGCATATTCCACGCCCAAGCCAGCCGGATCAGATCGCCACTTTCATATACGCAAGATCATACCGTGCCGCGCCAAACTTGAGCACATCGCCACATTTCAAAAGGGCATCCACCCCATCATTGAAAGTCTGGGATGCATAGTGCACACCGGACTGGTAATCCTGCGTGCTGGCCGCCTGCGCGGTGGCGTAGAGGGAATTTTCGACGCTCACGAAGAGCTTGTGGGCCGGATCGCAATTCACGTAGCTGCCGTGCACGGCCTCTGCCAAAGAACTCAGCGAAGGCGCCAGATTGCGTGCCAGAGATTTGGCAGCCTCAAAATCGGCCGGAGGATGCTGCATTACAGCAAGATCATTATGAATCTTGCACATCGGCCCCCACGGCCTGCATAGCAAAGGAGATTGAAGCCCGGCCCCCGGCCGCCCACGGGCAGACCGCCAGGTCAGCAAGCCAACTAGCACCGCCAGCCCCACCATGCCCAGCAGCGTGTACTTGCAGATCGTTCCACTCTCGATTCTCATACCATTTCCCGCACGCCATGCAGCTTGCGAGGTCTCCTCATGCTTATTTCCGCTTATCGAAAAACTATACCATGGCACGCATACCCCCCAAGGCCTTCCAGGGACAACAGGCGTAAAACTCCGCCGACACCGCGAAAATGCTGCTGAAGATGCCTACCGCCTGTCTTCAGAAACACAAGCCCACGGGTAACACCCGATTGTGCAAACAACGGCCAGGGAATGAACTGAAGCCCGGCACACGGCATGGCCTCTCCGATTGCCCAAGGGGGAAGTCTGGCGCGCCTTTACAGGCAGTTACGGTATTGTCAGAAGAATCCCTAAAAGAATGTATCCGCCGAGGCACATTCTTCCTCCTGGACAATACCTGCACGGGGGAGTGAACGTGACAATAAAAAAACACCTGACTCTCAGGTTCAGAATACTGATTCTGCTCGTGATCGGGCTGGTGGTGCTATGGTCGATCGCTCTGAATGCACTGCATTACGCAGCAATGGACGACCTGAATGACGCCCGCGGAAGAACCGTGGTGGATGCCAAGGTGTTTGCCCGCCACGCCATCTCCACCTTCAAACGTGCCGACGAAATCCTGCTCGAAGCCCGTACACACTGGACGGGGAGTCTGACAGACTTTGACCGCTTCATGGGAAACAAGCAGCAGACAATCCGCGACATCTCTTTTCAGACCTTCGTGATCGGCGCCGATGGCCATCTGCTTTACTCAACGCTGGACACACACCCGGCTCATGCCGACGTCAGCAACCGCGAGCATTTCAGCTTTCATCGCAATGCCCCCACTCAAGACCGCCTCTACATCAGCCAGCCTGTTGTGGGCGTAACCTCGCATCGCTGGTCCATCCAGTTGACCCGCCCCATTTTCAGCAAGGGAACATTTTCGGGCGTGGTAGGCATCTCGATTTCACCCGAAATTTTTTCCGATATCGCCGATACCGTAAACCTCGTGTCCTCGGATGCGCTGGAAATGGTGAAATACTCCGGCGAAATCGTGGCACGCTATCCGGCTTCAGATTCCAATTACGGCAGACACATTGTAAACCAGCCATTCCTGGTGCCGGCCTCGACGCCACAAGGCAACTTCCATGGCATTGACGTTATCAGTGGCAGAGAAATGCTGTTCGGTTATACCAAGGTGGATGATTATGGTTTTGCCTTCGTAGCCGGCCTGCCGCTACCGGAGGTATACGACAACTACAACGGTTATCGCTGGAAGGTGCTGGTGCTGGCGATTGGCATCACCCTGACCCTCTGTTACCTCGTTTTGCTGCTGCTGCGCCTGCTGGAATCACAGAAACGTGCCCATGTCGATCTGGAGCACGCCCGCACCCAGGCGGAATCTGCCAGCATGATCAAAAGCCAGTTCCTCGCCAACATGTCGCATGAGATCCGTACCCCCATGAACGGGGTGCTGGGGATGACAGAGATCCTGCTCTCCAGCCCCCTTAATGAAGAGCAGCGCACCCAGGCCAAACTCGTGCTCAAAAGCGCTGAATCGCTGCTGGGTGTGATCAACGATATCCTGGATTTTTCCAAGATCGAAGCAGGCAAACTCACCATAGAAGCCATCGATTTCAACCTGCGCGAAATGCTCAGTGATCTGGGCGCGATCTACCAATCGCGTGCTTTCGAGAAGGGCATCGGGTTCACCTGTCACATTAACGAGGATATCCCCACCTGGATAAAGGGGGACCCCACGCGCATCCGCCAGATCATCAACAATTTCATCAACAACGCTATCAAATTCACGCATAGCGGCGGCATCACCATCAATGTACTGCGAGGCCAGACTGCGGAAAATGAACCGGAACTCAGAATCGAAATCATCGATACCGGCATCGGCATGGACAAGGAGACGTTGACGCGCCTGTTTACGCCGTTTACGCAGGCCGATGCCTCCACCACCCGCAAATACGGCGGCACAGGCCTGGGACTGGCAATCAGCCTCCAGCTCGCACAACTGATGCACGGCGACGTAGGCGCCAACTCCACTCCTGGCATCGGTTCCCTCTTCTGGCTTGCTATCCCGCTGGTGGCTGGCACCGAACAGCCCCGCCAGGAACTGCGCCTGAACGACACGATCAAGGTAAGTGACGGCCTCGCCCGCAGCGTGTTGCTGGTGGAAGACAACGAGGTGAATCAGATCATCGCCCGCAAGTTCCTCAGCACCGCCGGCATCAACGATATCGCCGTGGCCGACGATGGTGCGCAGGCACTGGCACTGTGCGACGCCAAGAATTTCGATCTGATCTTCATGGATTGCCAGATGCCTGTGATGGATGGCTATAAGGCGACCCAGGCACTCCGCCGCAAGGGCTACACCGGCATCATCATCGCCATGACGGCCAACGCCATGAAAGGCGACCGCGAAAAATGCATTGATGCGGGCATGAATGACTACATCACCAAACCCCTGCAGATCAAAGTCGTGGAAGAAGTGCTGAGCCACTGGCTGCCGAAACTATCGGCCGGCCAACCACACGACAAACTGCCTGACCTGCCCAGCAGCAACCGTGACAAGGCCAGAGTCTTCGACTTTGAAGGCGCACTCGAACGTCTCTATGACGACAGAGAACTTCTGCTCACCGTGCTACGCGTCGGCTCCAATGACCTGCGCCAGAATCTCGCCACCCTCAAGGAAGTGACAGCGAAGAGCGAGAAGCAGGAGATTCTGCTGCAACTCCACTCTATCAAGGGTATTGCGGCAAACGTCGGTGCCACGCGCATCTACGAAGTCTGCCGGCTCTACGAAACCACTTTGAAAGCAGAGGGCGCACTGGATTATCAGGCCATGCTCGACCGCGTTGACACTGAATGCAAGGAATACCTTACCGCCATTGTCCCGGTGTTGGCTTCCTCCACCGACACACAACACCGCACGGTCGGATAAGCAGGGTATTGCGCAATAGCCGCACGCCCCCCCGAACCTGCGGGGCTCAGGTGATGCCCCTGCCCGGCTCCGCAGTGAGCCCTGCTGCTTACAGCGCCGGGGGAGTGCGTGAGGCAATCATCAGGCGGTTCCATGTATTGATCTCACCAATGCAAAGCGTCAGATTGGCAATCTCTTCGGGCGTGAACACGGCTTTCACAGCGGCATAAGCGGCATCCGGCACTTCCTGCGCCACCAGTACACTGACGGCCTCGGCCCAGGCCAGGGCCGCGCGCTCACGCGCATTGAATACCTGGGCCTCCCTCCAGGCAGCTGTCAGATTGATCTGGTGCTCGGTAAGCCCGGCCTTTCGTGCCAGGGGCACATGCATGGCCAGGCAAAACGCGCAGCCATTGATCTGCGAAACACGCAACCGCACCAGTTCCAGCAAACCCAGATCCAACCCACAGCCCTGCACATAGCTGTGCACACCAAACATGGCCTTGTATCCCTCGGGAATTAGCGTACCTACATCGAAGCGTTGTTCCATTTTGCGATCCGTTTTATCAGTTGGGAGAAAAATCCTGTACATCAGGATGATGAACAGTGTGCCCCACAAGTGGTACGATAGATATAGCCAATTATGCCGATCATGATTGATCCACTTTTTCAGTCACCTAATCGCCGATTTATAACCACTCTCCCATGCGACGTGCCGAAGAACGTGAGCTTGCGCTAGGCCCCCGCCAGCCCGGTTCCACATTGCAGCGCTGGCTGTATACGGAGCTGCGCGAAGCCATTCTTTCCGGGCGCATCGCACCCGGCAGATTGATGCCTGCCACGCGCGACCTGGCCCGCCAGCAGGCTGTTTCACGCGGTACGGTGCTCGCCGTGTATGAGCAGCTCATTGCCGAAGGCTATCTTGGCGGTACACGTGGAAGCGGCACCGTGGTGCTGAATACGCTCCCCATTTCCCCGGTTGGTACTGCCACACGACAGCGAAAGGATTCGGCGCGCCCGCGCCTGTCACGGCAAGGGGAATTACTTGCTGCAAGCCCCTTCATGTCGCGCGAAGGTGCCACCACGGCCCGCCCCTTCAGCCCCAACCAGCCAGATCTGCGCAGCTTTCCACTGACTATCTGGCAGCGCATCACCAACCGCCGCAGCCACTCTCTCAGCCCGGAAACCCTGGGCTACGGAGACCCGGCAGGCTTTCTGCCACTGCGCAAAGCCATCGCCGAGCACCTGCGCTACTCGCAGCGCATCGATTGCCATGCCGGGCAGGTGATGATTCTCGGCGGTGCACAACAGGCACTGGATCTGTGCGCCCGTCTGCTCCTTGAAACCGGCGACTCTGCGCTCGTGGAAGACCCCGGCTATCCTGGCGCCGCCCGCATCTTTGAACTGGCCGGCGCGCAGGTATTGGGCTGGCCGGTGGACCTTGAAGGGCTATGCACCGATCTCGCGCTACCCGACGATGGCAGTACGCGTCTCGCCTACGTCACTGCCGCACATCAATCCCCGCTCGGAGGCACCCTGCCCCTTGCAAGGCGACTCGCCCTGCTGGCCTGGGCCGAAGCTCACAATACCGTGATCATCGAGGATGACTACGATGGGGAATACCGCTACGATGCCGCCCCGCTGCCTGCCCTCAAAAGCCTCGACCAGCATGGCCGGGTGATCTACCTGGGAACTTTCAGCAAACTGCTGTTTCCTTCGCTGCGACTGGCCTATCTGGTTGTGCCGGATTGGCTTGCCGATGCCTGCACATCGGCCATTTCACTGACCTGCCGCCACGCCCCCGTATTTGCCCAGGCCGTGCTCGCCGAGTTCATCGCGGAAGGCCATTTCGCCCGCCACCTGCGTCACATGCGCCTGCTCTATGGGGAGCGCGCAGCCTGCTTCGAGCAAAGCTGCGCACAACATCTTGCCGGCCTGCTCAATGTAATGCCCATCACCACAGGGCTCGATGCCACCGCAATCCTGCCGCGCGATGCCGACGACAGCACAGTCGCCTGCCTCCTCCAACAGGGAGGTATCGAAGCGCGCGCCGTCTCCTTCTATCGTCTCAGTCAGCCCGCACCACCTGCCCTGGTCATGGGATTCTCGGCTTTCAGCACAGAGGAGATCACGCGAGGCGCGAAACATATGCAGCCCCTGCTGGAATCGGCGCTGGCAAACACACCAGCCCGTCCGCCATACAGTACAATGCCATGAAGTGGCGGGAAATACCGGCCTGCCTGTGAGAATACCGGCTTGAATTCACCCATCCTCCGCGCTGCCAACACTGCCCGCTTTGCCGCCCCAGGCGCCATGCTGCTGGCCATTCTCTCGATCACAAGCGGTGCCACTTTTGCCAAAACCCTCTTCCCGCTGATTAGCGCACCCGGCACTACGGCGCTGCGCATGATCATGGCGGCAATCATGCTCTCGGTCTGGCAACGCATCTGGACACTCCGCCTGACACGCCAGTCTGCATTGGCCGGATGTCTCTACGGCGGTGCACTGGGCTGCATGAGCCTCCTCTATTACCTGGCCATCGAACGCATACCGCTAGGCATTGCACTGGCTTTTGAATTCGTCGGCCCGCTCGGTGTAGCAATTGCCTTTTCGCGCCGCAAAACCGATCTTGCCTGGGCCGCACTGGCCATTTTAGGCCTCGCCCTACTGATTCCCCTGCGGGGAGGGCCACAGGCACTCGATTTCACGGGCATCGCCTGCGCACTCGCCGCCGGTTTTTTCTGGGGCGCCTACATTCTTGCCGGGCAGCGCGCCGGCATGGCCTTTGGTGCCCAGGCCACCACAGTTGGCATGATCGTCGCCGCACTCGTGGTGATGCCGTTCGGCATCGCCAGTGCAGGCACGGCACTGCTCGGCCCGGAAGCACTCATGCGCGGTCTGGTGGTGGCCGTCATCTCCAGTGCAATCCCCTTCTCGCTTGAAATGTACGCCCTCAAGCGCCTGCACGCCAAAAGCTACGGCATCCTCACCAGCATGGAACCTGCCATGGGCGCGCTGCTCGGCCTGCTCATCCTCGGCGAACAACTGGCATTCAGCAAATGGCTGGGAATTGCAGTGATCATCGCGGCCTCACTGGGCACGACACTGAGCAACAAACAGGGGTACGAACCAGATGACGGCACCTCTGTCCTCCCACACGAAAATTCCTGAGACAACTTTTCGACTGGGCTTCCGGTGAGATTCACACACGCTCATTGTGCCCTGCATCTTTGGCATACCTACCGGTTTGCGTAGGGCGCGCGCAGCGGAACAATGGAACGAAGCAGAATTGCGCCGGTCAAGCCTCCGCCCGGAGGGCGCACACATCAGATATCGGATGATTCAGCACCGCCACCAACTCATGTGATATTACCCGATTGCTGCAATGTCCATGCGTCGGAAGGCGCTGCGCATATCCGACATACATTATTTGGCATAACGCTTCGGTTTGCTTAGGGTGGAGAAGAGAGCAATGAGTGCAGCGAATTGCACCTGTCTAGCCTCTGCCCCGACGGTGCTTGCTCATGACCATCCAGACGCTACGCAGTACATTCTTCAGTCGCGCAGGCTCTCAAGCGTTTCTTGTGCCTGTGCCACTTCATGCCCATATATCTCGCTACAGTATTCGAGCAGCGATTGCAGGCAAGCAATCTGTACCGTATCAAGCCACCCATAACGCAACCGAATGGAATCAAAACGCGACGCCGAACCACTCAGATCGTACACCACAAAGTAAGACAACTCATCGGCACGACCTTCGTGTACAAGCAGTACGCGCAGCAGGGAGGGAAACAACCAGCGCATGCCTTGCCCGGATAATTCAGCCAGCTCACTACACAGATAGCGCACGCCATCTGGCGGCAGTTTCGGCGCCACAAACCTCCGCATATCCTCGCGCAGATAACGGCTGCAAAGATCCTCATCGCCCTGCAACGTCAGCTGCGCGTCGGGGGGCTTGGCCACGAACGGGAACAATGCGTTCACTTCGGTCAGCAGCTCTTCCGCGGTAAAGTACCCTCGATAAGCCATATTACACCTTCATGACTTGATCGCCCGAGGCAGGCTCGTCACCCAGTTCGACGACATCGCCTACATGCAGCCTGTCAGCGTCGCTGCCTGAGGCGAACACAAAGGCAAACACAGAGAAATCCGGGGACCCATCCGGTTTGATCTTGCGCGGCTGCGACAGCCATCGCCTGATCGGCACGCCACCGAGCAAAGGGTTATCCGCCAGCGCGAAGTCACCTGGATCAATTTGACGCACCAGAACATAGGCATCACGAGATCGACGAAATAATGCCTCCACACAAAAGCGTGTCACTACCCCACTCTCCTCATTCGCTCTTTAGCAAAGTATACAAGAGAAATGCAATCCAACTTTAACCCCTCGACAACATTCACGCTTCCTGTATCGGACAACATCTAAATTGCTCTACGCCCATCATCCGGCGAGCGGATTTCATCTTGGCGTAATCATTCTGTCGCTTTGGTTTGCGATCATGAACATGGGTTCCAGATCCTTCACATCATGTTCAGCGCCGACTTCATTCCGCAACGTACCGAGCTTGGCAACAACAGCCTGACGGCGGGTACGGCCGTCGGCGGCAAGCAGCGCCAAATGCTCCGACTGGTTGATGGACATCGCAATCTGGATCAGCTTTCGATCATGCTGCCGGGGCGCGATCTGGTGGCCGAGCTGGCGGATCTGATCGCACTGGGGCTGATTGCCCCCCTGGCCGATAAGGGTTCTGCACCAGCGCAGGAAAAACCCGCCGACTCCAATGACCCGCTACCCGAAGGCTGGCGCGCGGCGATGGTCTTCATGAAGGATCAGGCGACACAGTGCATGGGGGTGATGGCTCACCCCATCGTGGCACTACTGGAGAAAGCCAGAGATTCCGCAGCGGCACGCCACGCGGTGGCACGCTGGCACATGGCGATGCGTGAGTCACGCCAGGGGCGCGATTCCGCCGATGAATATCTGGCGGTGGTCACACGCATGCTGAACATCTGATCAGCGTTTTCTTTCAAAACAGATGAGTACGGCCACACGCAGAATCACCACAAAAAGAACGGCCAAGGCAACGCTAAGCACATCACTGCCCAACCATGCCCGCAGGAAGGGATAACAGAAGCCCAACAGGGCGCCCCCGAGCAGATAGACGATATATTTCTTTTTCATGTTATGCCCCTTCAGAAGCGATCACGCCGCTGGACTGAAACCTTCCATTCCCGAGCCCAACGCTCCAGCAGCTACCGGAAATCCGCTTGCTGACAGGATCTTTGACCTGTACGTACTGCGCGACGATAGCGCATCTGTTTTTCAACTGCACCGGGCTGCCTGCTCAGGAAGCTTGACCTGAAGATATACCACAGGACATACCACCGGGCCTACAGCAAGATCGCCAACCCCGCCTCAAACCCGTTTTTGCGGAATTCCGCCGTGCCCGCTTCCCTGTGAGCGTTAGCGCACAGATCCATCAGTCCTTGATGCTTATTGTTCCCTGAGGAGCTGTTCATGATCTTGCTGCGAAGGCGTGATCGGGCCTCCTCGTGTGGCCTCATAGGTTGCTCGAAATCCTCATGTATCAAACATGAACTCCGGTTTCTGTACTGCTCTTCGGCCCACTGACGCCTCCTCGCCACAAATCGTGAACAGCTTCTGAAAGCGTGAAGTGGGCTTTCACGCTTCCCCCAGACTCCCCCTGAGGCATGCCGTGCTGAGGTCTCCGACATGTTTGATGACCCCGCAGTATTTCGGAAAAGGATGGATCGGAACAATGAAAATAGATCTTGAACATCTGCTGGCCGAACTCAACAAGGATCTCGAGTTTGAGTACGCTTCCATCATCCAGTACGACCAGCATGCCGCCACCCTGAGTGGTCCCCAGTTCGGTTCAATACAGAAAGAGCTTCTGATTCACGCCCAGGAGGAATTGCAGCATGCGGTGCTGCTTTCCACCCAGATTACGTTTCTGGGAGGCGTGCCGTCACTGGAAGTGGAAAAGCGTTTCACTTCGGAGAGTAGTGTGGAAATGCTGCAGCAGGATCTGCGCGGCGAAGAAAGAGCCATCAAACGCTATCGAAAACGTATCCAGCAGGCGGAGACACTCAAGGAATACGGACTGCGGCGGATACTTGAAGACATTCTCATCATGGAGGAAGAGCATCGGCGGGACATCGCCAATGCCCTGGCCAATTGATGCACAGCCCCAGACGGGATACCCGAACGGAACACGACTCATTCGGTGACATTGAAGTACCGGCCGATCGGCTGTGGGGGGCACAGACCCAGCGATCAATCGAGCATTTCAACATTTCCACCGAGCGTATGCCGGAAGAGCTCATTGTCGCCCTTGCCTGGGTGAAGGCGGCTTGTGCCAAGGTCAACCAGAGCCTCGGACTGCTGCCTGATGACAAGGCGGTGGCAATCAGAGCCGCAGCCGAAGAGGTCATGCGTGGTGCACACAGCCAGGAGTTTCCCCTCGCCGTATGGCAAACGGGCTCCGGCACCCAGACCAACATGAACATGAATGAGGTGCTGGCCAATCGTGCCTCGGAACTGCTTGGCGGCGAGCGTGGCTGGCGCCGACTCGTGCATGCCAATGATGAGGTAAACCTGGGGCAATCCTCGAATGATATTTTCCCCACAGCCATACACCTGGCTGCCGTGCTCGGCATCGAAAACCGGCTGTTTCCGGCATTGGCGGAACTGAGCACCACGCTGGCAATCCGATCCATCGTGTTTGCCAATATTATCAAGATTGGCCGCACACATTTGCAGGATGCCACTCCCTTAACCCTGGGGCAGGAGTTCTCAGGGTACGTCAGCCAGCTTGAACACGCCGGCACCGTCATCAAATCCGTACTTCCTTCGCTCTACTCCCTTGCGGTGGGCGCCACTGCTGTTGGTACAGGCCTGAACACGCACCCGGAGTTCGGCGCACGTGTAGCCGCCGAGCTGGCCGCCAGCACTGACTGCGCTTTCGTTGACGCACGCAATCACTTTGCGGCCATCGCCTCTCATGATGATCTGGTAGCCATCCACGGAACCTTGAAAATGCTCGCGGTCGCACTGATGAAGATAGTCAACGATATCCGCTGGCTGGCTTCCGGCCCGCGCTGCGGCCTCGGCGAGATCACGATTCCCGAGAATGAGCCAGGCAGCTCGATGATGCCAGGCAAAACAAACCCGACCCAGTGTGAGGCGCTGACCATGATCTGCTGCCAGGTGATGGGAAACGACGTGGCGATCGGGATTGGCGGAGCGTCTGGCAGTTTTGAACTGAACGTATACAAGCCCCTGCTCGCCCATAACCTTTTGCAGAGCGTGCGTATTCTGACCGATGGCATGATCAGCCTGGACCACCACTGCATACGTGGCATCGAGGCCAGAGAGGGGCACATAGCACAACTCATGTCACGCTCCCTGATGCTCGCCACCGTACTTGTGCCACATATTGGCTACGAGAAGACTGCAGAGATCGCCAGCAAGGCCCATCGTGACGACTCCACGCTGAAAGAGGCGGCACTGGCATTCGGGTATGTCAGCGCGGAAGACTTCGACAACTGGGTACAACCCCCGGCAATGGTCGGCATGCACACATCCCATCATGACTGACACCATACTTTGCACCGTGGTGATCAAGGCAAACATAGGCCAGATCCGACCAGAAAAGAACGTGTGCAGGCTCCCATCATACGGATTGCCCCCCGAAAGGAGGGTTTGAATGACAGGCACGAACCGCAGTGACGCCATTGGCAACTATCTGGCACAGGATTATGCGGCTGGATTCGAAACCCGGCTGGAAACGGATACCCTTCCCAAGGGGCTCTCGGAAAACATCATCCGCCTGATTTCCGCACGCAAGAACGAGCCTTCCTTCATGCTGGAATGGCGCCTGAGCGCCTTCCGGCACTGGCTGACAATGCGCCCGCCAACGTGGGCAGCCGTACATTTTCCACCAATAGACTTCCAGGACATCGTGTACTACTCAGCGCCGAAATCCGCCAAAGACGGGCCGGCAAGCCTGGACGATGTCGCCCCCGAGCTATTGCGCACCTTTGAGAAGCTTGGCGTGCCGCTGCATGAACGCGCCCGGCTGGCCGGCGTGGCAGTGGATGCGGTGTTCGATTCGGTATCGGTTGCCACAACTTTTCAGCAGGAACTGGCGACCTACGGAATCCTCTTCTGCTCCTTCTCGGAAGCCGTAAAACAGCATCCGGAACTGGTACAGCGCTATCTCGGCACAGTGGTAAGCGCATCAGACAACTTTTACGCGGCGCTGAATGCTGCAGTATTCACCGACGGTTCCTTCGTCTTTATCCCAAGAGGGGTGAAATGCCCGATGGAGCTGTCCACCTACT
>DBTS01000021.1:48126-79081 GCA_002307175.1 Rhodocyclaceae bacterium UBA1310 | reverse complement strand
TGCCCGATGGAGCTGTCCACCTACTTCCGCATCAATGCGCGAGATACAGGCCAGTTCGAACGTACGCTGATCATTGCCGAGGAAGGTGCTTCTGTCAGCTACCTCGAAGGCTGCACGGCGCCGATGCGCGACGAGAACCAGCTCCACGCAGCAGTGGTGGAATTGATCGCGCTCGACGATGCCAAAATCAAATACTCCACGGTGCAGAACTGGTACCCCGGCGACCGGAATGGCAAGGGCGGAATCTACAATTTCGTTACCAAACGCGGCGACTGTCGTGGTGCGCGCTCACACATTTCGTGGACTCAGGTAGAAACCGGCTCAGCGATCACCTGGAAATATCCCATCGTGCTATTGCGCGGCGACGATTCGGTGGGCGACTTTCACTCAGTGGCGCTCACCAACAATCTGCAGCAGGCGGATACTGGCTCGAAGATGATACACCTGGGGCGCAACACGAAAAGTACCATCCTCTCCAAGGGAATCTCCGCCGGGCACGGCAGCAACACCTTTCGTGGTCTGGTCAAGATTACTTCGCAGGCACAGGGCGCACGCAACTTCACCCAGTGTGATTCGCTGCTGATTGGCGATCGCTGTGCCGCCCACACTTTCCCGACAATCGAGGCCGCCAACCCCAGCGCCCGCATCGAGCACGAGGCAAGTACCTCGCGCATTGGCGAAGACCAGCTGTTCTATGCCAGGCAGCGCGGCATCAGTGCCGAAGATGCCGTGTCGATGATCGTCAGCGGATTCTGCCGTGAGGTATTCAAGGAACTGCCGATGGAGTTCGCCGTGGAGGCCCAGAAGCTGTTGGGCGTCAGTCTCGAAGGCAGTGTCGGATAAGCAGAGGAAGAGGAATATGCTTCACATCAATAATCTGCACGCTTCCATAAATGGCAGCCCCATTCTCAGAGGGGTGAATCTTGAGATCAGGGACGGTGAGGTCCACGCCATCATGGGGCCCAATGGCTCGGGTAAAAGCACGCTTGCCCAGATTCTCGCCGGGCGGGAAAGCTATCAGGTCGATCAGGGCAGCGTACTTTGGAACGGCCTGGATCTGCTCTCTCTGCCTGCAGAAGAACGTGCGCGCAATGGTCTGTTTCTGGCCTTCCAGTATCCGGTGGAAATCCCCGGTGTCTCCAATGCCTATTTTCTGAAGGCTGCGATGAATGCCATGCGCCGTCAGCAAGGCCTGGCAGAGCTGGACGCGATGGACTGCTTGGCGAGAATCAAGACCGAAATGGCAGCCGTCGGCATGAAAGAGGAGTTTCTTTACCGTTCGGTCAATACCGGATTCTCCGGTGGCGAGAAAAAGCGCAACGAAGTGCTGCAGATGCTGTTGCTGGAACCCACGCTCGCCATCCTTGATGAAACGGACTCCGGGCTGGATATCGACGCTCTGAAAACAGTTTCCGAAGGCATCAATCGCCTGCGCTCGCCAACACGTTCAATGATAGTCATCACCCACTACCAACGCCTCCTCGACACAATAGTCCCAGACCACGTCCATGTGCTCTCGCAGGGACGCATCGTACGCTCTGGCGGACGCGAACTCGCTCTGGAGATCGAGGCCAACGGCTATGCCGGAATCGCCACCTCCGATGCCTCTGCCACAGCCGGGCCTGTAACTGGAATAGCGCCATGAGCACAATCGAGTTCTGGCTGGCCGAGCACCGCAGGCAATCGCCAGACTTGCCTGGCGCCAAGCTGCCCTGGCTGGCTGCGCTGCGGGCACGCGCCATCACGCGCTTCGCTGAGGCGGGATGGCCGACGAGGCGCGAAGAAAACTGGCATCATACTTCGCTCGAATTCATGCAGCGATTCGTTTTGGCTGGAGCCGCCCATACAGCCCCGCAATCAGTGCTGCGCACATTGCAACGAACCGATTCCGACGCGCACTGGCTGGTTTTTGTTGACGGCCGCTACGCCCCGGATCTCTCGGCAATCGGCGCGCTGCCGGCCGGTGCCCACATCGGGAGCCTTGCCGATGCGCTGGCACAGGATGCGGAACAGGTGAAGGTGGCATTCGCCGAATCCTGCAATGGTGACATTGGCGAAGAAGGCGAAGCGGGTGACAGCCCTGCCGCACTGAACACGGCCTTTGCTGCCGATGGTGCGTGGATTCACCTCGCATCCGGAGTGGTGGTAGATCAGCCCATTCATATCGTGTGCATTTTTGCAGGGACAAGCCACCGCCACCTGCGTCATCTGATCTGCGCAGAAGCAGGCGCACGGGTGAGTGTCGCAGAACATTACCCCGCCAATGAAGCGGCCCCAACGCTGACGACGGCAATCACCCGGATCAAAGCCGGCGCGGATAGCCGCATCGAACACTTCAAGCTGCAACAGGAAAACAGGCTCGCCATTCACCTTGCCGGCATCGATGTAGAGCAGGCACGCGGAGCACGTTTCGCTTCACACTCGCTCTCGTTCGGCGCACGCCTGGCACGCACCGACATTCACACCCGTCTCGCGGGCGAAGGCGCAGAAGCCTTGCTGAACGGGCTGTATTGTGCCGATGGGGAAACTCATGTAGACCACCACACCCGCATTGAACACGCCAAGCCTCTGGGCCTGAGCCGGGAGTATTACCGGGGCCTTCTTGCGGGCCACGCCCACGGAGTCTTCGCGGGCCGCATCATTGTGGCACCGGATGCGCAGCAAACAGATGCCCTGCAGCGCTGCGACAGCCTGCTCCTGTCGCCATTTGCCAAGTCCGACACACGGCCCGAGCTGGAGATCCACGCCGACGACGTGAAGTGTGCCCACGGCGCCACCGTCGGGCAACTCGATGAGGAGGCACAGTTTTACCTCCGCAGCCGTGGCATCAATGCCGCGGAAGCGCGCCAATGGCTGACCTACGCGTTCGCCAGCACTGCACTGGAACGCATTGCCAGCGCTCCCTTGCAAGAGCTCGCCTGCGTGGCCTTGCGCGCACTCCTGCACGAAACCACCGAATCTGGGGACAAGCCATGAATACGTTGCCAGACTCCAACAATACCTTGCCATTGCAGGGGCGTGCAGTGGACTTCCCGATCCTCTCGCGCCCGGTGCATGGTCATCGCCTGGTTTATCTCGATAACGGTGCCACCACGCAGAAGCCGGCCGCAGTCATTGAAGCCGAGCAGCGCTTCTACCGCGAATCGAATGCCAACATCCATCGCGGCGTGCATAGCCTCTCACAGCAGGCCACCGCGCTCCATGACGCGGCACGTGCGAGTGTGCAGCACTTTCTGAATGCAGCCCATGCCGAAGAGATTGTTTTTACACGCGGCACCACCGAGGCCATCAATCTTGTAGCGCAAAGCTGGGGGCGCTCGCAGCTGAGGACAGGTGATGAAATCCTCATCACCACGCTTGAACACCATTCCAACATTGTGCCCTGGCAACTGCTGTGTGGGCAGACCGGGGCAGTGCTAAAGATTGTACCAATCAGCAATGCCGGCGAACTCGACACAAGCGCTTTCGATGAGCGGCTGAATGAGCGCACCAGACTGGTCGCACTCACCCATGTATCGAACGCCATCGGCAGTGTGAATCCGGTCGCCGAGCTGACTGCGCGAGCCCACACTGTCGGCGCCTGCGTGCTGGTAGACGGTGCCCAGGCAGTGGCGCATCTGAAAGTGGATGTACAGGCCATTGGCTGCGACTTCTATGCTTTTTCCGGCCATAAACTCTACGGCCCGACGGGAATTGGCGCACTATACGGCCGCGCCAGCCTGTTGCAGAAAATGCCGCCCTGGCAAGGTGGCGGCGACATGATCCGCAGCGTGGCTTTTGAAGGCAGCACCTTCGCCGCTCCCCCCCCAGCGTTTTGAAGCCGGCACCCCAAATATTGCCGGTGCCATCACCCTGGCTGCCGCCATCGATTATGTAAGCGCAATCGGCATCGAGACCATCGGCGCACACGAACAGGCACTCCTGGCCCGCGCCACCAGAGCGCTCGGTGAGATACCCGGCGTACGCATTGTTGGCACAGCCAGGCACAAGGCGGCAATCCTCTCGTTTCTTGTGGAGGGAATCCATCCGCACGATCTGGGAACGATTCTGGACGAGGAAGGGGTGGCCATCCGCACCGGCCACCACTGTGCGATGCCACTCATGACACGCTACGGCATTGCGGGCACCGCACGTGCATCGTTTGCGCTCTACAACGATTTTGCCGACATCGACGTGCTGGTGGACGCCATCCGCAAAGCCCAGAAACTCTTTGGCACCAGGGGCACACATGACACACCACCGGGATGATCAGGCGACAGACGCACGACATGATGCCCTGCGCGAGCTGTATCAGGAAGTGATCTTCGACCATAACCGCAGCCCCCGCAATTTCCATCTCATGCCGGACGCCACACATCAGGCCGAGGGATATAACCCATTGTGTGGCGACCAGCTCACTGTCTATCTGCAGATTGCCGATGAATTGGTACAGGCAGCCAGTTTCATGGGACAGGGCTGCGCGATCTGCACCGCTTCAGCCTCGCTGATGACAGAAGTGATCAAGGGGAAACCGGTTGAAGAAGTCGAAGCCCTGTTCCATGATTTTCATGCCCTGCTCACCACCCCTGCCACGGAACGATCAGCGCGAGACTTTGGCAAGCTTGAAGTACTGGCCGGTGTGCGCGAGTTCCCTGCCCGCGTGAAGTGCGCAACACTCCCCTGGCATACCCTGCATAATGCCATCAACGGTGGCCCCGACACAGCCCGCACCGAATGAGGAACACCCCATGAGCAACGACTCCGGTGAAACTGCCGGGCGGCTATTACAGCGGGAATGCCCGGCCATCAGCGTGCCCTGGGGCAAGGAAGCGCCTCTTCCAGCGGGCAGCCAAGCATTGGTGACGCAACGCCTGGGCGGCTCCATCACCGTCATGAGCGGCGGCAACCTTTACCGCATCGACGAATCGAACGCCGATGCGCTGGGGCTCGAACCACGCCCTGCCCCCGCCCTCCCCGCCAGGATCTGTTCCGAACTCGATGCAAGAGGGATTGAAGAGGCTGCCTGGGAGATATTGGCGAGCTGTTACGACCCCGAAATCCCGATCGACATCGTCAGCCTGGGTCTGGTCTACGGATGCACGGCGGAGCCCCTTGCCAGCGGAGGATATCGCCTCGCGGTCAGCATGACACTCACCGCAGCAGGCTGTGGCATGGGCTCGCTGATCGCAGACGAGGCCCGCCTGCGCCTGCTCTCTATCCCCTGCGTGAAGGAAGCGGAAGTTTTGGTGGTATGGGACCCGCCGTGGAATCGCGAAATGATGAGCGAAGCAGCCAAGCTGGATATGGGAATGCTCTGAGAACCAGTTCCCGATCTGTAGCGGGAAGGCATCAGCGAGCCGAAGAGCAGCGCACACACCCCCACAGTAAGATCGTGAACAGGTTCCGAGAGGGGCATTCTGAAGTGGCTGCGCAGAGCAAATGTTCCAGGCGATCCAGGAGAATCACCTCCCGCCACGCATTCCATCCTCTTCGCCCGCCACTGCGCGCCAATCCGGTGGGGTACGGCCCATCAGAGTGCGCACGAAAAAGTCATAGCGTTTGTGGTCGCCATAGCTGCCACCAAGCGTATGCCCCGCTTCGGGCAGGTAGACAAGTTCAAAATCCCTGTTAGCCTTGATCAAGGCGTTGGCTACGCGAAAGGTGGAGGCCGGATCGACATTGTCGTCCAGCCCGCCGACTAGCAGCATCAGGGGGCGGGTCAGGCGCGCAGCGTTATCGATATTCGAGGCGGCAGCATATTCCGGCCCCACCGGAACACCCATCCACTGTTCGTTCCACCAGCGTTTGTCGAGGCGATTGTCATGACTGCCTGCTGCTGCAAAAGCCGCCTTGTAGAACTCCGGATGCTGCAGCACGGCTGCCATGGCGCTCTGCCCACCAGCCGAAGCGCCGAAGATACCCACCCGCCCGATATCCATCCATGGATACTTTTCCGCAGCTGCGCGCATCCACGCGATACGATCCGGCAGGCCGCTATCGGCAAGATTTTTCCAGATGACATTTTCAAACCTGCGTGAGCGGAACGAGGTGCCCATGCCATCAATCTGCACTACCACAAACCCCAGCTCGGCGAGCGCCGTCATCGGCCAATAATCAGGCATGAAAGCCTTGGGTACGAATTGCCCGCCGGGGCTGGCGTAGATGGCTTCGATCACCGGATAGCGGCGGGAGGGATCGAAATTGGAAGGCCGCACGATCACGCCCCAGATATCTGTCTGCCCATCACGCCCTTTTGCCACAAAAGCCTCTGGCGAATGCCAGCCCTGTGCCTTGAGGGCGGCAATATCAACGTGTTCCAGTGGCATCACCACCTCTCCGCTCAGCGCATCACGCACCACCGTCTGCGGCGCGGCATCCAGCGTGGACCAGCGATCGACCAGGTAGCGTCCGTCGGGCGACAACCATGCAGAATGCATTCCATGAGCGGGCGTGATATCGCGCAACCCCTTGCCGTCGAAGCCGATGCGGTAATAGCGGATGAGATAGGGATCGTCTCCGGTCCGGACGCCGTTGGCTGAAAATACAATCTCGCGGCGCACCTCATCCACGCGCAGCACATCCCGCACATACCACGCGCCATGGGTGATCTGGCGAAGCATGCGGCCGCTATGCCGCTCGTACAGATAGAGATGGTTATAGTTGTCGCGCTCACTGGCCCAGATGAGGTGGCGATCATCTTTCAGGTCGTAGCGGTAGATGCGCGGCAAATTGATGTAGGTGCTGCTGCGCTCTTCCACCTCGGTATGCACCGTACCATCACGCGCCGACATGCCAAGCACGCGATAGAGCTGATAGCCGCGGTCGGCATAGTTGAAGCTCACCTCATCACCGGCTCGGTCCCAGCGCAGATCACCAAGCTGATAAGGGTTGGGGAAGAGTGCCGCGTCTGCTTTCAGCGCCTTGCCATCCAGCGTATAGATATACAGCTCGCTGGTCGGCAGCGGATCACCGGCACGCGGGTAGTTGCGCTCGACAAGCCTGGGACGGCCGCCATCCTGAGGCTCGGCATCCAGCAGCAAGAGTTTCTGCTGCGGCACCGGCGTAATACGCATCGCAGCCAGCCGGCTGGAGTCTGGCGACCACACGATGCGGTTCGAGTAATAATGATCCACCGATCCATCCAGGCTCAGGGTGCGGAGTTCACCACTGGCGATATCCTGCACGCGGATATTGCCATCCTCCACCCAGGCACGCCTGCACCCATCTGGCGAGGGAATCTCGATGCGGCTGCGCGTATCCTCTTCATTCCCCCAGTACCCCGGATGTGCCACCGCCGGGCCACGCTGCTCCAGACTGCCATCGGCAAAACCGTAATGCCAGGTGTAGCCGCCGAAAATGAAATCGGCAGCTTTGCCATCCGGCGTCACCGCCATGAACTCAAATTTCAGGCTGCGAGCCTCTACAGCATGCCCCAATGCTGTGGCCAGTGCCTGCGCAAGCCGGGCATGATCAAAGAGTGGCCGACGCCCCCCTGTATCGGGGTCAACATACTGATACTGCCAGCCACCGGCATCTTCATGTGCGTACCAGAAAGCATGCGCACCAAGCCAGTTGGGCTCGAAGCTCATGCCGGTGACAGCCTTGCGCCACTGCGCGGGCAGCGTAAAAGCACGCCGGTAGGCACTGACGAGGTCGTCAGATGTATCGGCGGCAAAGCTCATTTGGGCAAGTGACAATGCCACGCCTACGATGGCACAAAGACGTTGCGGGAGGCGCATGGCTGCATCCGTAATTCAATGATCATGCCCGTTTGTGGAAGCACTGCGCAAAAGTGACAGCGCAGATGGTTTTCCGGTCTGGACTTTTGCGGATTGGCAGGCGGCAGAGGAGACCCCAAGAAGCCCATATTGCCGCTCCTATTCCCGCCACGAGCTGGCCGCAGGCCAACCCATAATCTGATCATGGTTTTTCCACGCTATGCATTCACTTGTACATAACATCAGTGCAAGATAGACTGGAAGCTCTTCTTTCGCGTGCCACGCAAACTTGTTCAACGCTGCAGTACTTCGCTGTTACCTCATCGCTCTGCTGGCGGCCTGTTCGCTGCTGTTTTTCTTTGCAGAAACAAACGCAGGGCAGGAGTCTATGCGCCTGTCGATGGCAGACCTGCAGCCGCTTGCGACGGTACACGAAGATCACTCCGGCCTGCAGTTTGTTCCAGTACCTGATTCTCTGCCGGATGATCCGGACGAATACGAGAGTGCGTATTTCGACGACCACTCTCATGAAGGCGACAAACTCTTGCCCGCTTTCGCCCTGCAATGGACTCAGCGTGCTGCCGCCTCCTGGGTGAGCACCTACTTCGTTGCCCCCACTGCCGATCCGGTGTTCACTTTCGAACGCCCGCCCAAAGCCATGCACGCCTGAGCAAACGCACTAACGCAGAATCCGCAGCTCTTGAAATTGCGGATTCCGACGCAACGTAGTGGATGCAGGAATGGAGAATTGAGGGCCAGCAACTTGTCCATCCGGATGAGTAAAACCTCATTCTGGCTTGTGACCACACACCAGCCAGACTCTCCACCCGCTGTTTCCGCAAGCCTGGAAATGAATACCGCTCCAGTACCAAATTGGCGATCATCCGCATCGCCAGCGGCCAGGAGCATTGATTACGGAGTAATCATGAAACGAGCACTGTTAGCAATTTTTGTGGCCTTCATGGCCCTCAGCATGAGCCTTGGAGAGGCTTCTGCCAAACGCCTCGGCGGTGGCAGGTCGGTCGGCGTGCAGCGTCAGGCTGTCGCCCCCAAACCTGCAGCCCCCATGGCTACGCCGGCCTCGCCGATGGCACCCGCGGGTGCTGTTCCGGCTGCGCCGAAACGTAACTGGCTGGGCCCACTCGCAGGTCTTGCCGCCGGTATCGGTCTGGCTGCCCTCTTCTCGCATTTTGGCATGGGCGAAGGTATGGCCAACTTCGCAATGATTGCGCTGCTGGCAATGGCGGCCTTCTTCGTGATCCGCCTGCTGTTGCGCCGCAAGGCTGCTGACCCGGCGCAGAGCATGCAGTATGCCGGCGCAGGTGCGGGGGGTGCATTTGGCCAGCCGCCCGTGCAGCGCGAAGGGATGTTTCAGGCGGGTGGCGTAGCCGCCCCGGCAGCAGCAGCCACGGCAGCCATCAACGTGCCGGCAGGATTTGACACGGAAGGCTTTGTGCGCATCGCCAAGCTCAATTTCGTGCGCCTGCAGGCCGCCAACGATGCCAAGAATCTCGACGACATGCGCGAATTCACGAGCCCCGAGCTGTTTGCCGAAATCAAGCTGCAGATGGATGAGCGTGGCAATGCCCCGCAACAGACTGATGTGGTGATGCTTAACGCAGAACTGCTTGAAGTTACCACCGAAGGCAACCGCCACATTGCCAGCGTGCGCTTCAGCGGCCTGATCCGCGAAGAAGCCGGCGCCGCCCCGGCCCAGTTTGAAGAGGTGTGGAACCTCATCAAGCCGGTCGAAGGTGACAAGGGCTGGACGATTGCTGGCATTCAGCAGGTGAATTGAACCCTTGCCCCGCCAAGGGATAGGGCTTTGCCGTCTTCGGGCGGCAAGGCCCTTTTTCTTTTCGTGTTACCGCGTATCAATCCTCCTGAATCGTACATTCGGAGGATTCATGTTCCCTTCAATCAGTTTGCTTTAGTCTGTACGCCGCAAAGTGCCCGTCACGGCACCCGCTGGAATCGGTCGCGCGCCACTCCCTGTGGCAACACGAGAACCGATCCGGCCATTTTCTGGATGATTCCGTTCAATGTCGTCTGTCTTGACTCCCGTTCGTCTCGCCTGGCTGAAACGTGCCGCCACACTTGCGGCTGCCGCCTGGCTAGCGTTTGCCATTGCCAGCCTGCTGCATGTGGAACATGCCTTCTGGGCAGCCATGCCAACCTGGGTGCTGGCGCAGTCCTCACGCGGGCAGGTGATAGAGCGTGCGCTCTTCCGCCTGCTCGGCACTCTGATCGGTGCCGGCGTAGGGCTGGTCATCCTCTCGCTGCCACTGCCTGCCGACGCCAAATGCGTGCTGCTGGCACTCTGGATTGGTGCCCAGGCAGGCCTCACCCATCTGATGCGCGGTGCCTCCTCCTATCTCGCCCTGATGGCTGGCATCACCGCTGGCGTGGTACTGATCCCGGCACTCGTGAGTGGCGTGGATTCAACTGAAATTGCCCTGGCCCGTGTGGAGTGCACTGTTATCGGCGTGATCGTTGCCAGTATCGTGCTGGCAGCACTCACGCCGGCTTCGCCAATCAGTGAGCTGTACGCCCAGATTGATCAGCTGGCACAACGCACGCAACAACTGGCCACGGCTTTCTTTGCCAGCGTACCGCCGAAAGACCAGATGCTGCGCCAGTTGCTGGCCGACCTGGGCGCACTCGACGCACGCACGCGGCTAGCCGTGGCTGGCTCCCTGGGGGGTTACCAGCGCATGCCGGAAGTCGACCACCTGCTGGTAAGCTGCCTGGATCTGCTCGCTGCCGCTCAGGCTCTGCGCCAGGCCGGCCTGCAACCGCCCACCGGCATTCTGCCGCAGATAGCGCAAGCCACTCTGCTGCTGGCACCTGCTTCGCACCCGGCGCTGCAGCGCCTGCGCGAGGCAAAGCAGAGCCTCACGGCACATCCTGGCAAACCGCAGAAATATGCCGGCACCAACCCCCTGCTCGCCCTCGCCCCGCACCGCGAATGGGCTCAGGCGCTACGCCAGGCCCTCTTTGCCGCAGGCGTAGCATTCGCCGCACTGGCAATCGCACGCATCACGCACCGGCCCGAACTCGAACTTCTCGCGCTGGGCATGTGCACCTTCGTGCTGGTACTTGGCTCAGTCCCCGATCCTCGCGCACTGGCCCCAAAGCTTGCCATTGGCGTGAGCTGCGGCGCGCTGCTGGGAATGATCTACCGGCTTGGGCTGCAGCCTCTGGTGCACGACCCGCTGACACTTGTACTCAGTGTTGTGCCTTTTGTGATCATCGGCTCGCTGCTCCGCACACACCCGCGCACGGCGATCCCGGCGGTAGACATCAACATGTGCTTCTGGCTCGGCTCACAGGCCGGTCAAAGCGCCCAACCCGATGCCATGCGCATCATCTTTGAATCCGGCGCACTGGCCGTGGCGGCTGCGCTGATTGCGGGGCTCTTCCTCGTCTGGCCGACCTATCGCCAGCGTCTTTCGCGAGAAGCGCTGGGCACACTGCGCCGAGATCTGTTGCGCATTCTGGACATTCCTGCCGCCCAGGCAAAAACACGCTGGAACACCAACCAGCGCAGCCAGATCCTGCGTCTGGCACTGCATCTGGCCCGCAGCCCGGCGCTTGGCAAACACTGGCCGGTCGCCCTGCTCGAATGTCTCAACCTTGCCCACGGCCTGATCACCATGAAACCGGAAGACGCCGCTGCACGTGCCCGCATCTCCGCCTATCTGGCCGGAGACATGCCGTTCAGCACCCTCACTCAGGAGTGCGACAGGGAAGCCAATCCGGATCTCGCCCGAGCCATTCAGGGCGCAGCGCCACTGCTTGAAAAAGCAGTATGAAAAAAGGCGGCGGACTGGTAACAAAGACCCGACCCGCGATCTAATGACAAAAGTATTTTGACGGAAAACAGGTCAAATCGTGCTGTTACGATTGGATACAATCGGTTTCAGACGCTCACAAGCTTGAAGAATAATCTGATGATCACCCGATACACGAGAACTCACAGGAGATCGTCAATGAAAACCACTCACTCAATCGTCATCTCACTTGCCCTTGGCGCAGCCCTGCTCATTCCTGCGGTAAGCCAGGCACATGTGGATGTGAATGTCTCGCTGGGGTTGCCGGTGGTGCAGATTGCGGCAGCCCCGGTGGTCATCACCGCCGCGCCGGCTCCGGTCGAGTACATTCCTGCGCGGGTGCACTACGTGGAAGGCCCCCGCTTCGAACCGGCGCCCCTGCCACCATATCATTATGCTGAACCACGCCATGATGACCGCCGCTGGGACGACCACCCCGATCATTTCCGCCGCTGAACCGGTACGAACCGTATGGTCGGCCGCAAAATGAACCCTTATGGGTGGTTTCAATCAAATCTCCCGTAACTTCCTCACAACGGGATAGGCTGGGGGGAACGATACCCACATGGCCCAACCAGCAGCAGGAGATCATTCATGCAGACAGCCCGGTCACTTTTCATCGCTATGGTGCTTGGCACCTGCCTTCTAGCGCCGGCAATCAGCCGGGCAGACGTCGACGTCAACGTCACTGTCGGCAATCCGCCGCCGCCACCCAGGCCACATTACGTGCCTCCGCCCCCTCGGCGCCACGTGGCACCACCGCCCCCGCGCAGGCACCATGCGCCCCGGCGCCGTCACCAGCCGGCACCTCCGCCCCCCCATGAACCGCGACGCGACGATCCCCGGCGCTGATAAGAAAATGGCCTGTTCTTTTTGAACAGGCCATTTTCATCGTAGCGACAGGCTGTGATTGCTGACAACCCCACGCAGATGCATTCAGCTCAAAGCATTGCCAGCGGATGCACCGGCACCTGCGGATCAACCGCCATGGTGATGCACAAAGCCGTGATGGTGATGATCGAGAAGATGAACACCTGGCGAGCCCAGGCTATATCGTCAGGGGCGCGGCGCCCACCGAGTGCCATCTTGAGCCACCACGCGCTGGTGGCACAGGCCACGGCGAGGTAGCCATAGCCGGCATAGCCTCCCACCACGAGCATGATCGTGGCTACAAAGAACGCCAGAATGTAGAGCACGATCTGGCGCTTGGCAGCGGAGATACCACGCACAACAGGCAGCACAGGGATGCCTGCACGTTTGTAGTCGGCGAACCGGAAAATCGCGATGGCATAGGAGTGCGGCATCTGCCACAGGCAGAACATCACCAGCAGGATCAGCGCCCCATTATCCCAATGCCCCGCAGCGGCGCAGTAGCCTGCCACCGGCGGCACGGCACCCGAGAGGCTGCCGACCACCGTGCCGTACACCGAGCTGCGCTTCGTCCAGAGGCTGTAGACCCCCACGTAGATGATGAAGCCGAACGCTACCCAGGCCACGGCGAGTGCCGGCGTCCACCAGGCGAGGCAGGCAAAACCCGCCACACCGAGAACCAGACCATGCGTCAATGCCGCCCTTACGCTCATGGCGCCGGTGACCAATACGCGAGTCTTGGTGCGTGCCATGCAGGCGTCGATGTCACGGTCGATGCAGTTGTTGATCGCACAGCCCGAGGCGACGACAAGCGCCACGCCCAGCACCGTTGCCCCCAGCAAGGCCCAATCCGGGCGCCCCTGGCTGGCGAGCAGGAATCCGCCAACCGTCGCGATGAGGTTGCCGAAGATGATGCCCGGCTTGACGACGAGCAGGTAGCGCTTGAATTTCACCACAATCCCCTTTAGCGCATCATGAGCGCGTCGGCCGAACTGATGATCCAGATCGACAAGCCCACCAGCATCACAATGATCAGCGCGGTGAAGATGAACGAGAGGGTGTTGATGCGCCCTTCCTTCGTGAAATCCAGATGCAGGAAAAACTTCAGATGCACGAGGATCTGCACGATGGCGAAGACGACGATGCCAATCGCTGCATCAGCGCGTGGCAAAGCCCCCGACATCACCATCCAGAACGGAATCGCGGTGAGAATCACCGAGAGTACGAAACCGGCGAGATAACTTTTGACGCTACCGTGACTGGCAGCCTGTGCCTGATGTGCCTGGCTCATCACAGCACTCCTTTCAGATACACGATGGTGAACACGCAGATCCAGACGATGTCGAGGAAGTGCCAGAACAGTGACAGGCAGGACAGGCGCACCAGCGTGCGCTCGCCCAGCCCGCGCCGGGCCACCTCAAGCATCATCACAGCCATCCAGACAAGGCCGGCAGTCACGTGCAGGCCATGCAGGCCGACCAGCCCGAAGAAGGCCGAGAGGAAGGCACTGACATTCGGGCCATGCCCTTCGGCGATGAGCTTGTGGAACTCGTTGACTTCCATGCCGATGAAGACTGCACCAAATGCGAAAGTCACCGCCAGCCAGCCAAGCACGGCCTGACGCTTGCCCTGATGCCCGCAGATCATCGCCAGCCCGTAGGTGAGCGAGGAGAGCAGCAGCGCCGCCGTTTCCACCGCCACATAGGGCAGCTCGAAGATCTCGTGCCCGGCTGGGCCGGTGGCGATATTCCGATACAGCACGGCATACGACGCAAAGGCCGTGGCAAACAGGATGCAGTCGGTCATCAGATAGAGCCAGAAGCCCAGGACAGTCTGCGAGCCGCTGTCATGATGCTCATGCTCGTGTGCCGCAGGTGCGGCGTTGGCGTGAGATACAGATGAAGTCATGTGATGAATTCCTCAGGCAGACGTGGCAGCCAGCGCACGGCGCTCGGCAGCGGCACGCTCGGTAGCCTCGATTTCGGCGGGCTGGATATAGAAATCGCGGTCGTCGTCATAGGCACGCGCCAGCATGCTGCCAACGATGCCGACAAGACCCACGATGGCAAGCCACCAGATGTGCCAGATCAATGCAAAACCCAGCGCCAGGGTAAAGCCACCAATCCACACACCCGCAGCAGTGTTCCTGGGCATGTGAATGGGTGCGTAGCTGGCTGGTTTGGCGTAAGCCGTGCCCTTTTCCTTCATGTCGGTAAAGGCATCGATATCCTGCACCTGCGGCAGCACCGCAAAGTTGTAGGACGGCGGCGGCGACGGAATCGACCATTCAAGCGTATGCCCATTCCAGGGGTCTCCCGTCTGATCAACAAGCTTCTTCCGCTGCCAGATGCTCACGCCAAGCTGCAGAAGCTGGCAGCCGATGCCGCAGGCAATCAGCAGCGCGCCGAAGAGCGCGACATACAGCCAGATATCCCAGGCCGGGTTGTTGGTGTGATTGAGGCGCCGCGTCATGCCCAGGAAGCCCAGGATGTAGAGCGGCATGAAGGCGAAATAGAAACCGATCTGCCAGAACCAGAAGGCAGCCTTGCCCAGCTTCGGCTCCAGACGGAAACCGAAGACCTTCGGGAACCAGTAGGTGAAGCCGGCCAGATAGCCGAACACCGCACCACCGATAATGGTGTTGTGGAAGTGGGCGATCAGGAACAGGCTGTTGTGGAGCACAAAGTCCGCACCCGGCACGGCCATCAGCACACCGGTCATGCCGCCGATGGTGAAGGTAACCATGAAGCCCAGAGTCCACAGGATGGGCACTTCAAAGCGCAGGCGCCCTCGAAAGATGGTGAACAGCCAATTGAAGAGCTTCACGCCGGTTGGCACCGAAATCACCATCGTGGCAATGCCGAAGAAGGCATTCACATTGGCTCCCGAGCCCATTGTGAAGAAGTGGTGCAGCCACACCATGAAGCCCAGCACGGAGATCACGCCGCTGGCAATGATCATCGAGGTGTGCCCGAACAGACGCTTGCCGGTGAAAGTAGACACCACTTCCGAGAAGATCCCGAAGGCAGGCAGCACGAGGATGTACACCTCAGGGTGACCCCAGGCCCAGAAGAGGTTCAGATACATCATGGCATTGCCGCCCGCTTCCGCCGTGAAAAAGTGGAAGTCGAGGTAGCGGTCCAGACTCAGCATGGCGAGAGCACCCGTGAGAATCGGGAAGGAGGCAACGATCAGCACATTGGCCCAGGTACAGGTCCACGTGAAGATCGGCATCTGCATCAGCTTCATGCCAGGAGCGCGCATGCGCAGCACGGTGACAAGGAAGTTCACCGCTGTGAGGGTGGTGCCGATCCCCGAGATCTGCAGCGCCCAGGTGTAGTAATCAACGCCCACATCAGGGCTGAAGGCCAGCTCTGCAAGCGGCGGATAGGCAACCCAGCCGGTGCGTGCGAAATTACCTACGCCCAGCGAGAGGTTCACCAGCGCGGCAGCCGCCACCAGCAGGTAAAAAGAGAGCGAATTGAGGAAGGGGAACGCCACATCGCGGGCACCGATCTGCTGCGGCACCACGATGTTCATGAGCCCGGTCATGAACGGCATGGCCATGAAGATGATCATGATCACGCCGTGCGCAGTGAACACCTGATCATAGTGCGAGGGCGGGAAAACGCCCATCGCGCCATCGGTGGCCATGGCCAGCTGGGTACGCATCATCAGCGCATCGGCAAAGCCACGCAACAGCATCACCAGGGCCACGGCGATGTACATCACGCCGATGCGCTTGTGATCGACCGAAGTGAGCCACTCGGTCCACAGATAGCCCCACTTGCGATACTTGGTGATCGCCGCCAGGACGAGCAGCCCGATCAGGCCGGCACCGCCCAGCGCACCCATGACAATGGGTTCGTGGAACGGAATGGCATCAAGAGTCAGTTTGCCAAACATCTTCATCACTCCTTCGGGGCAGCAGCGGGTTGCAGCGGAGTCTGGCAGAGCACCCGCGTCAGCTCGGCAAGCCGGATATCTTCGGCAGAAGCCGCCAAGGACTGGCGACCGGCCATGTATTTGTGCAGTACAGCCTGAAACAGCAGCGGCTCGCCCAGCGCATAGTAGGCAGCCGGGTTGTTCTCGCTCGGCACCGCCAGCGCCAGATAGCCCTGCGCATCAAGCTTGGAGCCCGAGGCACGCACCTTGGCCACCCAAGCCTGGAACTCTTCCGGCGTATTCGTGGCAATCGCATTGAACTTCATGCCGGAGAAGCCGCCGCCGCTGTAGTTCGCCGACATACCGTGATAAGTGCCGGCCTCGTTGGCAATCAGGTGCAGCTGTGTATCCATGCCCGCCATGGCGTAGATCTGGCCACCCAGCTGGGGGATGAAGAAGGAGTTCATCGCCGCATCGGAGGTGATGTGGAAATTCACCGGGGTATCTTTCGGGAAGGCCAACTCGTTAACCGACGCAATCCCCAGGTCCGGATAGATGAACAGCCACTTCCAGTTCATTGCCACGACCTGCACGTTGACAGGAGGCTTGTCGGAATCCAGCGGGCGATACGGATCGAGCTTGTGCGTGGTGCGCCAGGCCACAACGGCCAGACAGCACACGATGATGATGGGAACAATCCACACCACCGCTTCGATCTTGTTCGAGTGCGCCCACTTCGGCGTGTAGACCGCCTTGGTGTTGCTCGCACGGTATTTCCAAGCGAACACCAAAGTCATCACAATCACTGGAACCACCACCAGCAGCATCAGCAGCGTTGCGGTAATGATCAGGGATTTCTCGTCAGCCGCCACCTGGCCTTTGGGGTCAAGGATACCTCCCTGACAGCCCGCCAGCAGCACAGGCGCGAGCGCAAGCAGCCACCGGAAGGGGTGGCAGTGTCTATCGCGTTTCATCATCAAGTTCATGGTTTGGGAAAATTGTTGGTGGTGCACACAGGTGGCAACACTACCTGGCCCCACAAGACAGCAAGCCCGGGCAATCCACCGCTCTGGTCGATTCCTCGCCCCACGCCGCAGGACGGAGCCTCGGCCCCATGCATCAACAGAAACACCGCACTCGGGTGGAAAACACCAGCAGATCAGCGCCCTCCATCCACCCTGCCCGGCCAAGCACCTGTACCACGGCCGGAACAGTCATCTCACCGGGTTTAGCCAGCAAGACCTTAACGGCACATTTTGCCAAAAAACAATTTTTTGTTCCAGATCAATTTGTGACAGTTGTTAAAAGTATTGCAATTTGCCATACATCAAAGCCACACAACGATCACAGTGATAGCTACTCTACAAAGATGGTTATTGTCAAAACCTTTTTCTAAAACCTTCGAAATTCACAGTACGGCACCCCAACTTTTCGACAAGCCGCATCCAGCCCTTCGAGTGGCAAAGAGGGTAGCCAATACTGACGCTCTGATTTTGGCGAGAAATCGTCAGTCGGAAGGAGTTTCATGCATCGGAAGGCCCCGTGGCCGCAATTGGGGAAACATTCCGACCCGCGCGCACAATCTCTTCGCAGAGCGCCGCGTAGCGGAAACAATGGAGCGTAGCGGAAACAATGGAGCGCAGCGGAATTGCGCCGGAAAAACCTCTGCCAAGAGGCGCAAGTAAGGAGGAAGCTCCCAGTGCCGGCAGGCCTCTCCGCCACGGTTACTGCCACTATCCGGACTCCACTGAACGCAGATCGCCGGCACGAACACCGGGCGATCTGCCCAGCCGAATCACACGCCCACCAGCTCCGGCTGCTGCGGCGCTTGCCGTGGCCCCTCTGGTACATGCAGCAAGGCCTGATAGAGCAAGTCCACACCGGCCATGAAATCAGCATCTTCCATGGCTTCATGAACATTGTGCGAGCCGTGCTCGTTGCGCACGAAGACCATTGCAGCAGGAACCCCTGCGTTGGCGAAAACGGCTGCATCGTGCCCGGCACCACTCGGGATGCGCTCAATGGGCGCGCCATGCAGGCTGGCGGCTTCTTCAATACACCGGATCCAGCCTTCATCCATTTGCGCAGGCGCAGTACGGAGGCATTCGCCAAACTCGAAACGCACACCACGCGCCTTCTCCACAGCCTTGCATTCTTCCTGCATCAAGGCATGGAAACGGTTCAGCGTATCGGCATCCTGGCTGCGGATCTCGAAACTGAAGCCGACGTTACCCGGAATCACCGACACGGCATGCGACTGTGCGGGAGTACTGAGAATGCCGGTGGTCATCACCAGGTCCATCCCCATCTGCAACAACACGCGCCAGTGTTCATCCATGCGTGAGAGCAGATCCGCCGTCGCCAGCACGGCATCGTGACGCAACCAGCGCGGCACGGCACCAGAGTGCCCCGTCTCACCAATGCATTCAACATGTGTATAGCGGATGTTGCCGCGAATACCGGTCACCACGGCTGCCGGCCAGCCACGCGCCACCATCACCGGCCCCTGCTCGATATGCAGCTCCAGCCACGCTGCGATATCCGCCGGGGTAACGAGTGCCTCACCCTGCATGATCGCGTCGATATCCATGCCGCTGCGCGACATCGCCTCACCCAGCGTACCCTGGCCACTGCGGTGGCGTAGCGCCAACGCGCCAGCCGGCAACTTGCCAAGCAAGGCGAGCGAACCGGTATAGGCCTTGCCGTACCACGCACTCTCTTCACCACGCAGCGCCAGCACGCGCACGGGCGGCGCCACTTCGGGAGCCTCACGCAGGCGTTGCAGCACCAGCATGCCGGCCACTACACCGGCCAGACCATCGTAATTCCCGCCCTGCGGCACGGAATCAAGGTGCGAGCCGATCACCACCGGAGCCTCACTGCGGTTGTCGTTGGGCAGCCGCATCCAGAGATTCTGATAGCGGTCGCGCTCCGTTGCCAGGCCCATGTCTATGGCATGACGCTCGATGGCGCGCATCGCCATCTCTTCACCTTCACCAAAACTCTCGCGGGTAACCCCTTCGCCATCCCGCGTCAGCTGTGCAATATCATCAAAAATGGCACGGGCCAATGTCTGCTGCGAATACATTGAATTTTCACTCTGCTTCATATTTCCACCCTGCTTCATGCACCCACCCCGCCATGCTCAATCGACCACTGCACGGGTTCTGCGGTAAACGCAGCCAGCGTAAGGATCTGCTCTTCATTCAGATTGCCCGAGGCAAGCAAAGCCTCGTGCACATGGCGCCATTGCGCCAGCGCATGCATCAGCACGGACTGCTGGCCCAGCACCTCACGCGTCTGCGGATAGATCGCGTAATCAATGGCTACCAGACAATCATCAATGCGCGCCCCTGTGCCGCGCAGCGCCTGGGCAGCAGCCACCTTGGAACGCGCATCGGTGGTCACATCATCGATGTGCAGCAGCACCGGGTTGGCCGGCAGGGCACCTTCGAGACGTGCAGCATTACCCCAGCCCAGCGGGCGCTTGCGCAGATACAGCATGGGCAGTTCGAGGCGCTCTGCAAGCCATGCAGCGAGTGCAATACCTGAACTCTCAGCCCCCACCAGCGCATTGATACCCTGACGCTGCACAAGAGGCGCGAGGCTTGCCGCAGCGATATCCATCACTTCACGGCGCACAGCCACATCGGACATCAGCAGGCGCGTATCAATGTACACGGGACTTGCCCAACCCGAGGTATAGATAAAGGGCTGCGCAGTGGTGATACGCACCGCGCCGATACCGACCAGCAATTCGGCAATGCGGGCGGACTGGCTCTGGGAGGGAAGTGTGTCTTGCATGGGGGAATTCCGTTCTTGTGACATCTGTTGTACACATGGTGCGCAGGAGTGCGGCCGAATGTGAAGTGCCCAAATCTCCGGTCGGTCATTCCATTTCGCGATGGCTCACTCTCAAAACTATCTGGCCCGATCATTGCTAGACAGGAAACATGAGCCATGCAAATATACCCTCTGCCGAGAGCCCTCGCGAAATTTCATCCCTGCTGTCTTCGCGCAGCTTTCTGCGTCAGCTGGATCTGGGCACGCTGGAGCTCTTCGTGCTGTGTTGCGAGGGCGGCAGCATCGCGCATGCCGCAGCGCAGGGGCAGCTTGCTGCATCAGCGCTTTCCAAGCGCATCTCCGAACTGGAACATGTGGTCGGCGTCCCGCTTCTTGAGCGCCACGCCCGTGGTGTACGCCCCACCTTCGTGGGCGAACAGCTGGCAATTCATGCCAGAAGCATTCTCGATGATGTGGAACATCTGCGTGCCGATCTGGCTGAGTTCTCGCAGGGCGTACATGGCCGCGTGCAGCTCTGCGCCAGCGCCTCGGCGGTAGAGCAGTTCCTGCCCACTGATCTGGCGGCCTTCGCGCAGCGCAATCCCGAAATCCGCATCGAACTGCATCAGTACAGCAGCCGTGCAGTGGCCGCAGCCGTGCTCCACCGTGAAGCGGATCTGGGCATCTGCAGCCCCTGTGAAGAGGTGGCACCATTGCAGTGCAAAACTTACCGCACTGAACGCCTCGTTTTGGTGATGCGCGACGATCATCCACTCTCGGCAAAGGGTCAATTGGAGTATGCTCAGACCCTCGATCACGAACAGATTGGCATGCGCGGCAGCAGCACCGTGCAGACACTCCTCAGCCGCGCAGCCCGCGAACAGCGCCACAGCGTACGCCAGCGCATCGAGGTGGATGGCCTTTCGGCCATGTGCCGTATGATTGAATGTGGCATGGGCATCGGCGTAATGCCTCAGGGCGCGTTTGCCGCACTGGCCCGCGAACATCTGCATGCGGTGGCGCTTACGGATGCCTGGGCAGTCCGCGCGCTGAACATCTACGCCGTGGATTTTGCCCTTCTCTCGACGGCTGCCAAGCGCTTCGTGGAAGGCCTCACCAGCACCATCAGTCCGCTTCCCGCCGGGGGTAATGACTGATGATGCCCCTGCCCGGAATCCAGCATGCTGCACCATACCGAAGCGTGTGCACGGTTTCGGCACACTCCGGCGGCTGCAACAGCATGCCCCAATTCAGAGAATCACCGCACCAGCTTGCTACAAAACACTGGCACGCGGACGAAAACTCTTCATGTCAACCAATGCTCACTTTTCCGCGCAGACAGATTTTGTCGCGTGAATTCAGCCAATTGAAACAGCTCCACAGGCAGATCCATGCCCATCGGGAGAGTCGCGAGTGCACATCACGTGGCACGGGAATGCTAGTTGCTGACTGTTCCGGCATCAGAAAGACAATGACGCACGGAGCGCCTGACATGATTGATTCAACCCGACTCATCCCCGAAATCCTCGCACGGCGTGAAGAGAGCATCGCCATGCGCCATCATCTGCATGCCCACCCCGAGCTGGCCTTCCATGAGCACGACACCAGCAGGTTTGTGGCTGACAAACTTGCCAGCTACGGCTATACCGTACATGGTGGGCTGGGCGGTACCGGGGTGGTGGGCACTCTGCAGCGTGGCAGTGGCAAACGTCGTTTGGGCCTGCGTGCCGACATGGATGCACTGCCTATCCATGAGCAGACGGCCCTGCCGCATGCCAGCCAGACACCGGGCAAAATGCACGCCTGCGGCCATGACGGGCACACCGCCTCACTGCTCGCCGCCGCGCGCCATCTTGCCGAACATGGCAATTTTGATGGCACGCTGAACCTGATCTTCCAGCCCGCTGAAGAGGGACTGGGCGGCGCCCGCAAAATGGTGCAGGAAGGCTTGTTTGAGCGCTTCCCCTGTGATGCGGTGTTTGCCTTTCACAACTGGCCGGGGTTTCCGGAAGGCCGCTTCGGCGTGATGCCAGGTACTTTCATGTCTTCTTCCGATACAGCCTTTATCACCGTGCATGGGCGCGGCGGACATGGCGCAATGCCGCAGGACTGTGTGGATGCCGTGGTTGTCGCAGCGCATATCGTGATCGCCCTGCAAACCATTGTGGCGCGCAATGTCGACCCACGCGAAATGGCAGTCATCACAGTCGGCCAGATTCACGGTGGCACCATCTCCAACGCCATTGCCAAGACGGCCAGGCTTGATCTGACCATACGCGCCTATTCACCCGAAGTCCGCCAGATGCTGCGCGAACGTATCACCGAGCTTGCCAGCCTGCAGGCCAAGGCACTCGGTGCCACAGCGGAAGTGGAATACCAATGGCGCTATCCCGCGCTGAAGAACGATGCGGCCATGAGCGAATTTGCCCGCGACACGATCATTGACGCCTTCGGCAAAGAGGCTTTGATCCCGGATCTGCGCCCTCTCACCGGCAGTGAGGATTTCTCCTTCATGCTCGAAGCCCTGCCCGGCTGCTACGTGATCATCGGCAATGGTGACGGCGAACCGCACCATTCATGCTCTCTACATAATTCGGAATACGACTTCAACGACAACATTCTTCCGCTCGCTGCCACCTACTGGGTGCGGCTGACGGAGCGCTTCCTTTCGGCAGCCCCGCTGCCCGTAACAGATAAGGATATGTGCTGAGTTCAGTGTTTTGTTTTGCCCGCCAACCCAAACCGGACGTTTTCAGGCTCTCCCCGATATCTGCCAACGTCCACCCGTTTTTCAAAGGAGCACTACCATGAAATCATCCAAGCGCAGTTTCCTCGCCACACTGGGCCTTTGTGCGCTCTCTGTCTGTCTGAGCCAGGCAGTTTCAGCACAGACCGCACTCGATGGCATCACCAAGAGCAAGACTGTGAAGATCGGCATCCCCACCGACTATCCGCCCTACGGTTTCGTAGGGCTGGACATGAAGCCGCAGGGCCTGGATATCGACATGGCCAATCTGGTAGCCGCCAAGCTTGGCGTGAAGGCCGAACTGGTGCCGGTGGCCAGCGCCAACCGCATTCCGTACCTGCAGACCAAGAAGATCGACCTGATCATCTCGACGCTCGGCAAGAATGAAGAACGCATGAAGATCCTCAACTTCTCGCACGCCTACGCACCCTACTATCAGGCCGTGTTCGCTCCGAAGAGCTTGACGATCAAGAGCTTCGCCGATCTGGCCGGCAAAACCGTGGCCACAGCGCGCGGCGCGATGGAAGACGAGATGCTCGTGAAGCTCGCCCCGAAGGAAACTGAGATCAAGCGCTTCGAGGATCAGGCTGCCACAACAGCGGCCTATGTTTCCGGCCAGACCCAGGCGATTGCCGCCAGCGTCTCGGTGATCGGCGTGGTCAACCAGAAACAGCCGCAGCTCAACACCGAGTTCAAGCTGCTGCTGCGTGACAGCCCCTGCTTCATCGGCGTAGACAAGGGTGAAGACGCCCTGCTCGCCAAGGTCAATGCCATCGTTGCGGCAGCCAAGGCGGATGGTACGCTCAACAAGATGTCGCAGAAGTGGCTCAAGCGCGACACTGGTGATCTGCCGCTGTAAATCAGCGCCCTCCGCAGACCCGGCAGTTGCCGGGCCTGCGGCCCGATTGACGCGGCCCAGGCCGCACCCGGTGTAACTCACTATGGCTATCGAACTTCAATTCATGCCCATCCTCGAGCAGTGGCCCGCCCTGCTCAAGGGCGCGGCACTGACCGTGGGCCTCACGGCGGCCGCCACCTTCATCGGCACGCTGCTGGCAGTCAGCTGCGCATGGAGCCGCGTGTATGGCCCGCTCCTCTTCCGCTGGGTAGCCGGCGCGTATGTGGAAGCAATCCGCAACACGCCTTTCATCATCCAGCTGTTCTTCCTGTTTTTCGGCCTGCCAGCTGCCGGCGTGAAGCTCTCGCCGCTGACAGCTTCGGTGATCGCAATGGTGGTCAACCTCGGTGCCTATGCCGCCGAAATCATCCGCGCCGGGATTGAGGCCACCCCGCGCGGCCAGATCGAGGCTGCACAAAGCCTCGCCATGAACCACGCACAGATTTTCCTGCGTGTGATCCTGCCCCCTGCCCTGAAAAAGGTATGGCCGGCACTGGTCAGCCAGGTCACGATCGTGATGCTGGGCTCTGCGGTATGCGGGCAGATCTCCACCGAAGAGCTGAGCTTTGCCACGAACCTCATCCAGAGCCGCAATTTCCGCGCGTTCGAGGCCTATATCATCGGCACCGCCATGTATCTGGTGCTCGCCATCGCCCTGCGCCACTTCCTGACGTGGTTCGGGCGCCGCTTTCTATTTGGCCGCTGAGATTCCACCGCTAAGGATGAAATTATCATGATCGAATTTTCTCTCTGGGACATCTTCAGCAACCTGCTGCTCGCCGCGCGCTGGACGGTGGCACTCTCCCTGGTGGCCTTCATCGGTGGCGGCCTGATCGGGCTGACCCTGCTGGTACTGCGTCTGACTGGCAAACCTGTGCTGGTGCGCAGCATCAATACCTACACCCAGATCTTCCAGGGCACGCCGCTCCTCATGCAGCTCTTCCTGCTGTATTTCGGCATCGGCCTGCTGGGCATAGACACCTCGGCGTGGGTTTCCGCCAGTATCGCGCTCACCCTCTACACTTCAGCCTATCTCGCCGAAATCTGGCGTGGCTGCGTGGAATCGATTCCACGCGGACAGTGGGAAGCATCGAAGAGCCTTGCCATGTCTTTCGGCCAGCTACTCACGCATGTGATCCTGCCGCAGGCACTGAAGATCGCTGTGCCGCCCACTGTGGGCTTTCTGGTGCAGGTGGTCAAAGGCACCGCATTGGCTTCGGTGGTGGGCTTTGTAGAACTCACCAAGGCCGGTGGCATGATCGCCAACGTCACCTTCGCCCCCCTCCTCGTGTATTCCTGCGTGGCGCTCGTTTATTTTGCGCTGTGCTTCCCGATTTCCCTGTACGCCCGCTTCCTCGAAAGGAAACTCCATGTCGCTCGCCGCTGAACAGACCACCGCGAACGCCCCGCTCGCCACGCCGCACACCAACGTGGGTGCCCCTATCGTGCGCATTACCGCGCTGCGCAAATCGTATGGCAGCAATGAAGTTCTCAAGGGCATTGATCTCGACGTGAAACGCGGCGAAGTGATTGCCATTATTGGCAAGAGCGGCTCAGGGAAGAGCACCCTGCTTCGCTGCATCAATGGCCTGGAAGTGTTCCAGGAAGGCTCGCTGACCGTAGACAGCAAACCGCTGATCCATGAGAGTGCAATGGCCATGCGCGAGCTGCGCCTGCGGGTGGGGATGATCTTCCAGAGCTTCAACCTCTTTCCGCATCTCTCCGTGGGGCGCAATGTGATGCTCGCCCCGCAGTTGGTGAAGAAAAAGGAAACCCAGGCCAACACCGAGCGTGCGCGCCAGCTGCTGGACCGCGTGGGGCTGGCCGAGAAGTTCGATGCGATGCCCGATCAGCTCTCCGGCGGCCAGCAACAGCGCGTGGCAATTGCCCGCGCACTGGCGATGGACCCGGCAGTGTTGCTGTGTGATGAAATCACCTCGGCACTGGACCCGGAACTCGTCGGCGAAGTGCTGCGCGTGGTGGAATCACTCGCCAACGAAGGCATGACACTGCTGATGGTGACACATGAGATGAACTTCGCACGCAAGGTGGCAGACCGCGTGATCTTCATGCATCAGGGCCGCGTGCATGAGGCCGGCTCCCCCGAAGAACTCTTCGGCAATCCGCAGACGGCGGAACTCAAACAGTTCCTGTCTTCGCTGCACTGAACGCCGGCACCAGCCGTTTAGCGGGGAATCAGCTCCACCGTGCGATAAATCCGTGCCCATTCGGCATCGCGGTGTGAGCCGGTTTCCTGCACCAGCGCCATCAGCACGTCCACAAACTGGCCGATGGCGCCATTGCAGGGCGTGTTGCGCCGCGTGACAAAGGCGGTATGCCGCTCGGTGATGGTGTCGCGCAGTGGCACCACGCCGATGCGGTAACGCGCCCGCATGGTCTCGATCAGCGGCCAGGGCAGGATGGAGAGCATGTCGCTGTTCTCCACCACATGCAGGGCCAGCACAGAGGAACGTGTGAAGTAGGCCTTGGCGGATGAGGCGCCTGTCGCGGGATCGGTATAGTGGGTCGCAAAGAATTCGTGGAACGGCGCACCGTATTGCCTGAGTTCATGACTGAGAATCCACTCCTGCCCCTTGAGCGCTTCAAGCGAGCGCATCTTCGCGCAGGCATGCCCCTCACGGCAGGCCACCGCCTGCACATAGGAAAACAGCGGGCGCACAAGAAATTCCGGCACATCCTCGGGATGCGGCGCAAGGCCAATGGAAAAATCGAGTTTGCCATCACGCAAACCTGTGTACTCGGTACCCAGTGTCTCCTCTATGCGCAGACGCACATCCGGGCGCAACGCCTTGAAGCGCTGCAACACGGCAGGCAGAATGCTATGCATCACCCACGGCGTGATGCCGACTGACAGCTCGGTAACCTGATCAGCCTGGGTCTGGCGCATCTCACGCAGCGCCGCCTCCATCTCGGAGATGATCGTGCGGGCACGTGCCAGCAGCAGGCGCCCGGCGGCCGAGAGCACATAGCCACGCGCATGGCGCTCAAAAAGCACCACCCGTGCGACATCCTCCAGTTCCTTGAGCCCCTTGCTCACCGCCGAGGACGATACCCCCAGCGTCTGGGCCGCCAGGCGCAGACTACCCTGCTCGGCCACGGCGATGAGGTACTGCAACTGGTAGGGTTTGAGGTCGGCAGGATTCATGGATTGGTACACAAAACGGGCAGCATTGCCCACTCTCCAGATTATGCCTGCCCCGGCAGTGAGGCCATACGCAATATTGCCCATACGCTCACACAAATAATGCCACAAGCATTTCCCAGACAAACCCTGCGGACGCTATTGCGCAGCTTATTTCACGGCAAGTTCCTCTTCCTGCAACTGGCGCACCACGGCATCAAGCACTTCCTGCTCAGTCACAGCCCTCTGCGGAGGCAGCCTGGGAATCCACGCACGCACGGCATCCACGAGTTTCTGCATGTCGGGATATTTCGCAACGGCGCCCAGAAGTATCCCAATCGAGCCGTAATCGGCCTCACGCCAGTCAAACAGGTTGCCGCCGATGGTTGCAACCGAAAGACCGTCCTCCTGCTGCGTCACGCGGCTGCCGAGAATCCGGAAGGCGTGATGCTCGCCGGAATGTGAGTACACGGCAAGACTCCCGAGCGACTGGCAGTGCTCCAGCAACGGCAACAGATAGTCTGTCACGCAGCTGCGCAGGGCTCTGGCAAATGCATTCAGCTCGGCCACGTCCTTCACGCCAAAATGAAACACCGGATTAAGGCTCGCTCCCGATCCTGACAGGCGATAGAAAAGCGCCATACGCGAGAGTGCAACCCTTGTTGCCACCAGCCTGTTCCCTGCCAACTTCTTTCCGGCATGGCGCGCCATGATGCTAGTGAGGAATTCATGCAGCGACTTGCTGCTGAAGGCAAGCTCAAGATCAAACCACAGCTTGCCATCCTGCCCATCACCCAGCGCGACAAAGCGCAGGTAGTGTGGCAACGAGGCGTGGCCGCGCCACCATTCCAGTCTTGCTCCGGGCACCGGCTCAAAACCTGCTGCCTGCAGCAATGGCTGCAGCAGATCTGCCACCGTACGCTCAATCAGGGGCATCCCGAAGCGTCCGCGAAGATCGAGCCCAAGATGCGCACCCGCATGCCGGCCCTGTGCATCCACCACGTTGCCGCCGGGCAGGTAGGCGCATCCCTGCTGCTCGTCAAACACCACCAGCCCAAGTGACGTCGCCGTCTCGACCACAAAGGGCTGCACCACAGCAATATGATCAGAAAGGATTCCCACACTGTAGACCTTTGACGAATTCAGCCCATTGAGCGGACCATCACTCCACACACCGGATTCATCCTCTTCGTCGAGTGTGGTGATACAGGGATGGCGCGCGGTAAGCGCAGCAGCCAATTCAATAAAGGCAGGGTTCTGGATGCCCGCCTGTGCGGATAGCTCGTCATGGAGGCGGACGGCCTCCTCGATAGTGCGGGGAATAGACATCGCCCAAAAATGCACAACGTAGGACATGGCTAACTCGGGGAATACGGAAACCGGCGATTCTAGGGGAATGGCGGCGCAGCAAGCTATCCTCCAGGCAACCTGCCCTTTTGTCTCACTCCCATCTGGAATGTCTATGACATGCGTGCGGCTGTCCACATGGAATTTCTATCACACGCACTAGACTCACAAAGGATAGAAAAACCAAACGAAAGATGCATAGGAATGGGCCATGCAGCATCAGAGCGGCATGATCACCAGTGCAGCCACCACCAGACGAAGTGCCACGCCGATGCCGAACCATTGCAGAAACGAACGCCCGGCCAGTTTGCCGGCAAAACCAATGAGCAGGCCGTAGCCGAGAATCTGGAGTTCCAGCAGGTGGGTTTCATGCTGGATGTGCCGGTAGTGCTCGCGTGCCTCTTCAAAGGCCGACACATACAGCACCGGCTGGCAATCGGTGGCGGGGCGATCACGGGAACGCTCATCGGGCGAAAGGCATTGCTCTGCCGAGGCGGAGTTGCTGGCGGCGGGCACCTCTCCGGCCTTCCCCGGGGGGGCCAGCAAGGCCACAAGCAGAAGGAAGAGCGGGAGTTTCTTCTTCACGGCGTCTGTCGGGCTAAGTGACGATGTAACCCTATCGCAATTTGAGCGGCCAAACAATCTACAGCCCATAAGGGATATCACGCCCTCGCCCGCCTTACGATAGGCTGCTCGCATGCAGGCGCGCCTGCCCCGGACCTTGCCCGGACGCACAAGGGTCTGAATGGTAAAGGGATGCACCCATACCAGATATTCCGCCGGATGATTGGTATTTGGCTGTACAAGGGCTGAAAATTTCCGGCACAATAGTCGCACCCACTAGCCGCACCTACGCCGGACAACCAGCAGTTGCATCCATTCAGGAGATCGCTATGACTGCTTTCACCCGCAATGTGACTACCGACGGTTCCTGGCCTTTGCAAGGCGAGGTATATTTCAGGCTCTTCGACCGATACATCGGGTTTGCCGTGGAGGATGCGGCCACGCTGGAATACGTGGAACGCTGTGCCACCTATCTGAATGGGCTGAGCGAACGCGTCATCGACGATTTCTGCAAAGCCTGCCTCACTTACCGCAGCGACTATCTGGAAATGCTTGGCAGCACCGCCGAGCCTTTGCTGGCCGAGCGGGATGTGCTGATGCTGCTCACCCCGCTGACCCTGCTGGTGCCCAACCCGGCCAATGGCGGTGAACCCCTCCTGCATCTGGAACTCAACTGCGCCTGGGATGCCGATCACGGACTGGAATGGATCGCCCGTGGCGAGAAGAATCTCTACATTGGTGGTTTCAACGCCCAACCTGCCTGGGCTGACTATTCACGCCGGCAGAGCTGGAATTACGCCTCACTGGCGGCCTGAGACTGCCCGGTTTGCTCGCGACCTGCCAAACCCAAACTCCAACCCAAACCCAAACCAATACACGGCGGCGATGCCTGTGCCCCCAAGGTGGCGACGAAACCAGGACCACATGTTCTCCGCCCTCTACCCACGCTAGCGGTCATTACCTGAACAGGCAGGCAGCATTGCCCACCCGGCCGGCCCAGCCAGTCTTCCAGGCAAGAACCTTGCGGGCTGTATTACCCCATGCCGGATCAGGCTTTGCCCTTCCTCCATCGGCGCTTTATGATGGGCCTCTGACCCACATGAGATTGTTGCGATGAAGCCCGATATTCTGCTGCTGCAGGCCATAGTGCCCGCACTTGAAGCCAGACTCGCCGAAACCTTTACGCCACACCGCCTGTACGCCGCAGTAGACAAGGCTGCCCTGCTCGCAGAAGTGGGTCCTGGAATCCGGGGAGTCATCACGGGTGGTGCAGTAGGAATCCGTAACGAGATGATGGATGCGCTGCCCGCACTGGAAATCATCGCGATCCACGGCGTTGGCACGGATGCAGTGGATCTCGTACATGCCCGTGCGCGCGGCATCCGGGTGACCAACACACCGGGCGTGCTCACCGATGATGTGGCAGACCTCGCCCTGGGGCTCATCATTGCCACGCTGCGCGGCATTCCGGCTGCGGACCGTTTTGTCCGCGCCGGGGAGTGGGAAAAGCAGGCAGCCCCGCTGACACGCAAGGTTTCCGGCAAACGCGTCGGCATTCTCGGCCTGGGGCAGATCGGGCTGGCGATTGCGAGACGCCTCGTAGCGTTCGATTGCACGGTGCGCTACCATTCACGCCACGCCCGCACGGATGTACCATACGAGTATATGACTGATGCGGCGAGCCTCGCCCACGCCAGCGATGTACTGGTGCTCGCGGCTTCGGCAGATCAGGGCCAGGCCCTCGTGACCCGCGAGGTGCTCGACGCGCTCGGTGCGCAGGGCTTCTTCATCAACATCGCACGTGGCCGGCTGGTGGATGAAGCCGCCCTCATCGAAGCCCTGCAGCAAGGGCGCATCGCCGGCGCGGGGCTCGATGTCTTTGCCAATGAGCCACATGTGCCACCCGCCCTGCTGACGCTCGACAACGTGGTGGTGCTGCCCCATCGCGGCAGCGCCACCATTGAAACGCGACTGCAGATGGGGCAGATGGTGCTGGACAATCTGGATGCCTGCTTTGGTGGCAGGCCGCTTCCCAGCGCGGTAGCCTGAACCAGAACACTCGCAGGTGCCATTTCCAGACGAGATACGACCATAAGAAGCTGTTCATGATCTTACTGCAAAGGCGTGATTGGGCCTCCTCATTTGGCACAGCGGCTGCTCGAAATCCTCATTTATACGAATAAACTCCGG
>DBTS01000021.1:44576-47875 GCA_002307175.1 Rhodocyclaceae bacterium UBA1310 | reverse complement strand
ACTCCGGTTTCTGCGCTGCTCTTCGGCCCACTGACGCCTTCTCGCTACAGATCGTGAACAGCTTCTAAGTAAAAAAGACTGTTACGAAATATTTCAGCAGCCCCCCGGAAAATCATCTCCAAAGCCAGTCTGGATGGCACTTGCCGTCATCCAAACGCCACCATTGCACAAAGTCGCGATTTTTGACAGGCCACTGTTTCTATGAAAAACTAATCAATCCATCCGTACGGATTGTTTTAGATGTCTGTCGCACACCACCGCAGCAAACAACCCGAACAGCTTCGCGCCCAGCTTTTGGACGTTGCCATATCCATCATTGTGGAGGATGGCTATCAAGCCCTTACCTTGGACAAGGTCGCCAAACGCGCCGGTGTCAGCAAGGGCGGGCTGCAGTATCATTTCGCCAGTAAGGCTGCACTCATGGATGCGGTATGCGATGCGCTCTGCGCGATGTATGCGCCGATCTTCGACGCAGCCCTGGCCGAAGAGCCCGAAGGCCCCAGCCGGATTACACGGGCCTATATCCGGGTCAGCTTTGCCGACCTTGATCCCCTCTGTACGAAGGCTATGCTGATCCTAACACTTGCCATGCCAGAATTCGCGCGAAAGCACGGAGAGTGGCTCACGGAACTGATGACACAGGACGAAGCCAATGCGCCAAAATTGGCGCAGATATTGCTTTTATGCCGTCTAGCTGCCGATGGCTTCTGGCTGGCGAAAACCTCGAATGCCTTGCAATTCGACGCAAGCACCCGTATTGCGCTGCGCGATCGTTTGCTCTCACTGACTGAAGCTGCCTGATTTCGCACCGAAAGGGCTGGCAGGTTTGGCCCCGTACGACTTTATTCGCTCCCTCCCGCCCACACTAAAAAGACATTCCTCATGCACTCTCCTCTGAACAAGACGTCTTTTATTCTTTTCTCCTCAGGCCTTGCGCTTGCACTGGCAGGATGCCATTCAGGCACCGAAGGCGCGCAACAGCAGGGGCAACAGGCCCCCGTGGTGGCGGTGCAGGTCATCGCGCCACAAAGCGTTTCCCTGGATACCGAACTGGCCGGGCGCACCACGGCCCATACGATTGCCGAAGTGCGGCCACAGGTCAGCGGCATCATCCAGAAACGACTGTTTGAGGAAGGCAGTGAAGTCAAGGCCGGACAGGCGCTCTATCAGATCGACCCATCGACCTACCGTGCCAATTTTGAGAGCGCGCAGGCCAATGTGGTAACGCTGCGCCTGAAGGCCGAGCGCTACAAGGAGCTGATCGCCAGCGATGCCGTAGGCCAGCAGGACTATGACGATGCAGTGGCCTCGCTGAAGCAGGCGGAAGCCACGCTGCAGACCGCCAAAATCAATCTGGATTACACGCACGTGTATGCTCCGGTTGCCGGGCGTATCGGCAAATCGAGCGTTACGGTGGGGGCACTCGTCACTGCGGACCAGACCACTGCACTCGCAACGGTGCAACAGCTCGACCCGATCTATGTGGATGTGACACGTTCAAGCCGCGAGCTTCTCGAATTGCAGAACCAGCTCGCCAACGGCACGATCCGCTCTGCCGGCGAGAATGCAGCCCGTGTGAAGCTCACGCTTGAAGACGGCAGCGAATATCCGCTCGAGGGCAAGCTACAGTTCTCGGATGTCACAGTGGATGCTAACACCGGCTCAGTCACCCTGCGGGCGATCTTCCCGAACCCCAAGCACAAACTGCTGCCGGGCATGTTCGTGAAGGCCCGCCTGATCGAAGGCATCAATGAAAAGGCGATTCTCGTGCAACAGAATTTCGTCACCCATAACGCCAAAGGCAAGGCCACCGTCATGGTAGTAGGCAAGGATGGCAAGGCGGAAGAGCGCGAAGTGCAGACGTCCCGCTCGGTGGGCAGCGACTGGCTGGTAAGTGCCGGCCTCAATCCGGGCGACCAGCTCATCGTCAGCGGTCTACAGTATGTGCAGGCCGGCGCCCCCGTACAGATTGCGCCTGCATCGGCATCTGCCCCCGCAGCGGAATCTGCTCCCGCTGCCGCCAAGTAATCCGATTGCCAGGGAAACCCATTCATGTCACGTTTTTTTATTGATCGGCCCATTTTTGCCTGGGTGGTTGCCATCATCATCATGATGGCGGGCACGCTGGCCATCATGGAGCTCCCCATCTCGCAATATCCGAACGTAGCGCCCCCGCAGGTGAGCATCTCCGCCACTTATCCGGGCGCCTCGGCCGCGACCATTGAAAACACCGTCACCCAGGTGATCGAGCAGAATATGAAGGGCATCGACGGCCTGACATATATGTCCTCGACCAGCGATGCGACGGGTAGTGCCTCCATCACGCTGACTTTCGAATCCGGCACCAATCCGGATATCGCTCAGGTTCAGGTACAGAACAAGTTGCAGCTGGCCACGCCGAAACTGCCCAGTGTCGTGCAGACGCAGGGCATCACGGTGGCCAAGGCCAACTCGAACTTTCTGATGGTGCTGGGCTTCGTCTCCGACGATAACAGCATGACCAACAACGACCTCTCGGACTATGTCTCGGCGCACGTGCTTGATTCGATCAGCCGTGTGCAGGGGGTTGGCAGCGTGCAGCTGTTTGGTGCGCAGCATGCCATGCGTGTCTGGCTGGACCCGCAGAAGCTCTACACCTACGGCCTTGATACTTCGGATGTCACCAGCGCCATCACCGCGCAGAATGCCGAAGTTTCCGCCGGCCAGCTCGGTGGCACGCCATCGGTGAAGGACCAGAAGCTTAACGTCACGATCACCTCGCAATCCCTGCTGCAAAGCGCCGAGGAATTTGGCAACATCCTGCTCAAGACGCAGACCGATGGCTCCACGGTGCACCTTAAGGATGTAGCGCGCGTCGAAATCGGCGCGGAAGACTACGGCTTCCTCTCCCGCTTCAACGGCAAAGCAGCCACCGGGCTGGCCGTGACCCTGACCAACGGGGCCAATGCGCTGCAGACCTCGAAGGCTGTCGCCAAGAGAATCGGGGAACTCAAGCAGTACTTCCCGAAGAACATGTCGGTGGTCAATCCGTTCGACACCACCCCGGTTGTGCGAATCTCCATCCACGAAGTGATCAAGACCCTGGCCGAAGCCATCGTGCTGGTGTTCCTCGTGATGTATCTGTTCCTGCAGAACCTTCGCGCCACGCTGATCCCGACGATTGCCGTGCCCGTGGTGCTGCTGGGCACTTTCGGCATCCTGTATGCCTTTGGCTACTCGATCAACACGCTGACCATGTTTGGCGTGGTACTCGCCATCGGGCTGCTCGTCGATGATGCCATCGTGGTGGTGGAAAACGT
>DBTS01000021.1:10522-44329 GCA_002307175.1 Rhodocyclaceae bacterium UBA1310 | reverse complement strand
GTGGTGGAAAACGTGGAGCGCGTGATGAGCGAGGAAGGCCTCTCGCCCAAGGAAGCCACGCGCAAGTCAATGAGCCAGATCACCGGCGCGCTGGTGGGCATCGGGCTGGTGCTCTCGGCTGTGTTCATCCCGATGGCCTTCTTCGGTGGCTCTACGGGGGTGATCTATCGCCAGTTCTCGATCACCATCGTCTCCTCAATGGCGCTCTCCGTACTGGTGGCCCTGATTCTCACCCCGGCACTGTGCGCCACCCTGCTCAAGCCGGTGGACAAGGAACATGACCGCCACAACAAGGGCTTCTTCGGCTGGTTCAACCGCACTTTCGACCGCAACGCGGATCGCTACCAGAATACCGTCAGCCAGATCCTGCACCGCAAGAGCGGGTCCGCCATCGTCTACCTCGGCATTGTGGTGGTCATGGGCTTCCTCTTCGTGCGCATGCCCACATCCTTCCTGCCGGAAGAAGACCAGGGCATCCTCTTCGTCTCCGCCATGCTGCCACCCGGCTCCACGCAGGCAAGCACGCTGGAAGTGATCAAGAAGGTGGAAAAGCATTTCATCGAAGATGAAAAGGCCAACGTTGATTCCGTGTTTGCTGTCACGGGCTTCAGCTTCGCCGGGAATGGCCAGAATACCGCCATGGTGTTCGTGCAGCTCAAGGACTGGACACAGCGCCAGCGCCCCGAACAGAAGGTGGCGGCCGTAGCCGGCCGCGCCATGGGGGCTTTCTCGCAGATCAAGGAGGCGATGGTGTTTGCCTTCGCGCCCCCTGCGATCATGGACCTGGGCAACGCCTCGGGCTTTGACCTGCAGTTGCAGGATCAGGGTGGCCTGGGCCACGAAAAGCTCATGGCAGCACGCAACATGCTGCTCGGCATGGCCGCGCAAAACCCCTTACTGGCTGGCGTTCGCCCGAATGGCATGGACGACACCCAGCAGTACAAGCTGGCGGTGGATAAACGCAAGGCTGGCGCCTTTGGCCTGAGCCTTTCAGCGGTCAACAGCACGCTGTCTACCGCCTGGGGCGGCAGCTACGTGAATGACTTTCTTGATCAGGGCCGTACCAAGAAGGTCTATGTGCAGGGCGATGCGCCCTTCCGCATGCAGCCCAAGGACGTCAATCGCTGGTATGTGAAGAACACCGACGGCGACATGGTGCCTTTCTCGGCATTCACGAATGCCTCCTGGACCTTCGCCTCACCACGCCTGGAACGCTACAACGGCGTCTCCTCGCTAGAAATCCAGGGCTCACCCATGCCCGGCGTCAGTTCGGGTGTGGCCATGAACGAGATGGAAAAACTGATCGCCAAGCTGCCCACCGGCATCGGCTATTCCTGGACCGGGCTTTCCTATCAGGAACGCATGGCCGGCTCGCAAGCCCCCATGCTCTATGCCCTCTCGGTGCTGGTGGTGTTCCTGTGCCTGGCAGCCCTTTATGAGAGCTGGTCAGTACCTTTCTCGGTGATCCTGGTGGTGCCGCTCGGAGTACTGGGTGCGGTACTTGCCACCACGCTGCGCGGGCTCTCCAACGACGTGTACTTCCAGGTGGGGCTGCTCGCCACCGTGGGCCTTGCCACCAAGAACGCGATCCTCATCGTGGAATTTGCCAAATCCCTGCAGGAGCAGGGGCATGATCTGATCGAGGCCACGGTGACGGCAGTGCGCATGCGCCTGCGCCCGATCCTCATGACCTCGCTGGCCTTCGGCCTGGGGGTGCTGCCGCTGGCCGTTTCCAACGGCGCCGGCTCTGGTGCACAGAATGCCATCGGCACCGGCGTGCTGGGCGGCATGATCGCTTCCACTCTGCTGGGGATTTTCCTGATTCCCATGTTCTTCGTTCTGATACGCGGCCTGTTCCCGAAGAAAACGCCAATCGTGCAGACAGACTCCGCCAACGTGAGCGAAGGGAATAACCAATGATGCAACGTATCCTTCCGGCGGCCATTGCTGCAGCCCTCCTCCTCTCCGGTTGCGGCTCGCTGCTGACACCCAAATACGAACGCCCGGACGCGCCGGTGCCGCAGACCTGGCCCACGCAGGGCGCCTATGAAGGCGCCGCCCGCGAAGCCCAGACGGCTGCTATCGATACCGGCTGGCGCAACTTCATCCTCGATGAACGCCTGCGCAAGCTGGTAGAAGTGGCACTCGCCAACAATCGCGATCTGCGCATCTCCGCCCTCAATATCGAAAAAGCCCGTGCTGCCTACGGCATCAGCCGCGCCGACATGTTCCCCAGCGTCAGTGCCGCAGGTTCAGCCACACATGCCAAGGGCGCCCGTGATGTGGTGGGGGATTCAGCCAACCGTATCAGCCATAACTATGCGGCCACACTGGGGTTCAGCAGCTATGAACTCGACTTCTTCGGCAAGATCCAGAACCAGGTGAGCGCCTCGCGTGAAGCCTGGCTGCAACTGGTGGAAACACGCGACGCCGCGCAGATCAGCCTGATCTCGCAGGTGGTGAGCAGCTATCTCACCCTCGCCGCAGACCAGGAGCGCCTGAAGATCGCCAAAGACACGCGGGACAGCCTGCAGGACACCCTGCGCCTCACCCTCAAGCGCCACGAAGTGCGGGTGGATTCGCAGCTCGACGTCAGCTCCGCCCAGGCCAGCCTGGAAGCTGCGCGTGCGGATATCGCCACCTACACCACCACCGTGGCGCAGGATGAAAATGCCCTCGCGCTACTCCTTGGTGCTCCGCTGCCCGAGGATCTCAAGCCGCCGCAGGGGCTGTTTGATAACGCACCGATTCTCCAGGAAGCACCCACCGGCCTCTCCTCCGAGATTCTCCTGCGCCGCCCCGATCTGCGTGCCGACGAACACGCCCTGAAAGCGGCCAACGCCGATATCGGTGCCGCCCGCGCGGCGTTCTTCCCGAGCATCACGCTGACCGCCAACGTCGGCACCGCCAGCACCGAGTTGGGCCGACTCTTCAATGCCGGTAACGGCACCTGGACTTTCGCGCCACAGATCAACCTGCCGATTTTCACGGCTGGCCGGCTGCAATCCACGCTGGATCAGACCAAGATCTCGCGTGACATCCAGGTTGCCACCTACGAAAAGGATATCCAGACCGCATTCAGCGAAGTAGCCAACGCATTGGCCCAGCGTGGCACGGTGGAAGAAGCACTGCAGGCACAGCAGGCGCAGGCCGATGCCTATCAGAAAAGCTACCAGCTCGCCCAACTACGCTACAAGAACGGTATCGACAGCTACCTGTCGATGCTCGTCTATCAGCGCTCACTCTATTCCGCCCAGCTCTCGCTGGTCAGCACCAAACTTACCCAGCAAACCAATCTCATCACGCTGTACAAGGTGCTGGGAGGCGGTGTGCGCGAGTAGTCCGGTAGCCGCTCCCTGTCTCTCGATGGCAGGGAGCGGCTCGGCTTTAACGCTTCGTCATGACATACATCATCCTTGTGGAACCGGATCTGGCATTCGCCACTTCCCTGGAACAAGCCATTGCCGGAAACGCTATCCAGATCGACATTTTCGCGGATATCGCCTCGGCAAGCCTTGCCCTGAAATCCCGCCGGTATGCGTTGCGCGTCATCCGGCGCGAACTCCCGGATGGCAACGGACTGGTTCTGTTGCAGGAGGGGCAAACCGGTTTCCAGCGCATCCCCTCATTGCTGGTGTCGGGGTGCGACCTGCTGCACGAGCGCCTGGAAGGTCTCGCACTCGGTGCCGACGACTATCTGGTCAGCCCCTTTGCGGTGGAGGAGTTCTCTGCGCGCATCCGCGCACTGCTGCGGCGTGCCCCGATCACGCCCAACACTGTTTCGGCACCGGGCGGGCTGCAGGTTGATTGCGAGGCACTGCTGCTCCGGCACGAGCGCCTGGATGTTTCCCTCTCGCAAACCGAAATCGATATCCTGCGCTGCCTGATCCAGGCCGACGGGCACACGGTGATGCGCAACAAACTCGAACAGGTAGCCTGGGGCTATGGCCGCACCCTCTCGCTAAATACGCTCAACGTCACCCTGAGCCGCCTGCGCCGAAAATTGCGCTCGGTACACGCCAACTGCCAGATCCTGCACAACAGGGGCAATGGCTACGCCCTGCTGGAGCAGGAGTAACACTCCTGGCCTTTCGCCATAAGAAATCCGGCGGATTTTGCATGTGCTATATTATTCAGGCCATGCACAATTTTCTTATCATCGTTCCCGACGGCGGCATGCTGTTCGAATCGGTCGGCATTGCCGACATCCTCATGCAGGCCAATCGCATGCGGCCTGCGGATTCATACAAACCTCCATACGCAGTCACCGTCGCCACCACCCAGCCACACAAGGTAGTGCATGGGCGTTCCGGGCTCAATCTGCTGGCCGATCAGCGCCTTGCAGATCTGGACCCCCACGCCCCCCGCGACACCATCATGATCACGGGCCGGGGCGAAACCCCGGAAGAGAGCGCTGCCGTGGCGGACTGGGTACGTCTGGCAGCCCCCACCGCCGGACGCGTCGTCTCGATCTGCGCGGGAGCCCTGCTGCTCGCCCACACAGGTCTGCTCGACGGGCGCCGTGCCACCACGCACTGGCGCATGCTCGATGCGATGCAGGCGGAGTTTCCACAGGTAAAGGTCGAACGCGGGCCGATCTATGTACAGGATGGCCCGATCTGGACATCGGCTGGCGTCAGCTCGGGTTTTGATCTTACCCTGGCCCTTGTCGAGGACGACCACGGCTTTACCCTGGCCCGCGACGTGGCGCAGGAGCTTGTAATGTTCCTGCGGCGGCCTGGCGGGCAATCACAGTTTTCCCGTCACCTGCTCAATCAGGCCCAGCATCCCGGGCCGATCCGCGACCTGCAGGCGTGGATTCTGGAACATCTGGATGGCAACCTCAGCGTTGAGAAGCTCGCCGAGCGCGTCGCCATGAGCCCCCGCAACTTCACCCGGGTATTCACGCGCGAAGCCCGCACCTCGCCGGCCAGATACGTCGAGGAAATGCGTCTGGGCGCGGCCCGCCAGCTTCTCGAACAGGGCAACCAGGGTATCGAACAGATTGCCATCCACACCGGCTTTGGCAACGGCCTGAATTTGCGCCGCGTCTTCGAGCGCAATCTGCAGATCACGCCCAGCGAATACCGCGAGCGTTTCCGTTGCCTTACTTTGTCCTGATTTGATCTTTTATTGTCATTTACGCCAATAAGACTCCGAGCTAAATTTGTCGCACAACAAACGACAAAGGAGCCTGAAATGGTCAAGGTAGGTATCAATGGATTTGGCCGCATCGGCCGCAACGTGCTACGCGCCGCACTCGGCCGCGAAGATTTCCAGATCGTGGCGATCAACGACCTCACCGACAGCAAAACGCTTGCCCATCTCCTCAAGCACGATTCCATCCAAGGCGCGCTGCCCGCCACAGTAGAAGCGGGCGATGGCCAGATCGTAGTGGACAGCAGACCGATCCGCGTTTTCGCAGAACGCGATCCGGGTGCAATTCCCTGGGCCAGCGTGGGTGCCGAGATCGTCATCGAAGCCACCGGGCTCTTCACCGATAAGGCCAAGGCTGAAGCCCACATCACGCGGGGCGGCGCCAGGCGCGTGATCATCTCCGCGCCGGGCAAGAATGACGACATCACAGTGGTGATGGGCGTCAATCACGAACGCTACGACCCTGCCCTGCACCGCGTGGTGAGCAATGGCAGCTGCACCACCAACGGGCTGGCGCCCGCCGCGCTGGTGTTGCACCAGAATTTTGGCATCGAGTACGGCATGATGAACACCACGCACGCCTACACCAACAGCCAGGCCCTGCACGACCAGCCCGAGAAGGATCTGCGCGGCGCACGCGCGGCAGCCCTTTCCATCGTGCCCTATTCCAGCGGTGCGGCAAAAGCCATCGGCAAGGTGATCCCGGAGCTGGACGGCCGCATGACCGGATACTCACTTCGCGTGCCGGTGCCCGTGGTGTCGATTGTCGATCTGTCGGTTACGCTCAAGCGCGACACCACGGTCGAGGAGATTAACGCAGCCTTCCGCCGTGCCGCCGAATCCGGCCCGCTACAGGGCATCCTCGGGTACAGCGATGAGCCACTGGTCTCCAGCGACTATCAGGGCGATGCCCGCTCCTCCATCATCGACGGGCTATCAACACTGATGATCGGTGGACGCCTCGTGAAAATCCTCGCATGGTACGACAACGAGTGGGGGTTCTCGAACCGCCTTGTGGATCTTGCGCTGTACATGGAAAGCAAGGGGCTCTGAGAAGCGGTTCACGATCTGTAGCAAGAAGGCGTCAGCGGGGCAAGAGCAGCGTCGAACCAACTGATCAAGGATCGACGTTGCGAAGGCCGCCCACTAAAAAGGCTGGCAAAGGAGATTATTGCCAATGGAGCCCCCTCAGCGCCTCTCCTCTACCGCGTTGCTCTGCCCGGTGTATAGCCCATGTAGTGGCGAAACACGTCGATAAAAGCACTGACGCTGTCGTACCCACAAGACAGCGCCACCCACCCCACGGGCTTGCCCTGTGCCAGCCAATCCAGCGCCTTCATGACGCGGGCAAGCTGCCGCCAATGCACGAACTGCATGCGTGTTTCCGCCTGAAACCGGCGGGACAGCGTCCGCGTCGCCATGCCGATTGCACCGGCCCATTCGGCGGCACTACGCGAATCACCGGGATCTTCGATGAGCTGTTTGGCAAGATTGCGCAGACGTGCGTCTTGCGGCATGGGCAGGCGCAACCAGTCAGTACGGCAGGTTTCCACCTCGTCGAGCAACACCGCCACCAGCCGGGCAAAGGCATCGCCTGCTGGCAGCGCGGTATCCTGCGTCTGCTCCAGCACCCGGGCAAACACCGCACTGATCAGCGCATTGGGGGAACACACCACAGGCTCGGAAGGCAGCCGCCCGCATAGTTCCGGCGGCAGATGCAGCACCTGCACGAGGCTTGCCGACAGGGTGCGCGACGCGTGCGGCGTGTCTGGCGGAATCCAGCCCAGCCGCCCGGCCGGCACCACCCAGCGCCCCAAGCCGGTCTCGACACACAGCAGGCCCGTCTCAACATAGCAGAGCTGCCCTGTGGCATGCGTATGCGGGGCAGTCACACAGTCGGCAGGGTGTTCCAGCGCACCTGAGCGCAGGGTTTCGATGGCGGAGAAGGTGGAAGACAAGGTGGAAGATAAAGATAAGGATAAGGATAAGGAGATGGCCGAAAATCGGTATTGATAGTCTCAATATCGAAACCATGATTCTCTCCGGTGGGCAGAATGTCAATATCACAGCCAAACACACGGAGTACCGCCGCATGCTTGCCATCACCCAAAACCCATCTGAATCCACCCTGCGTGAAGCCTTGCGCGACATGCTCAGCCAGCTCTTTGCCGGCACGTTGGACCCCGCCCAGGTCATGACTGCGGACTACATCCAACATACGGATGGCAAACGCCTCGACTACAGCGGCTTTGTTGCCCACCTGAAGCATGTGCGGAACGCCGTGCGCGAAGTGCGCTTTGAAGTGCTGGATGCCTGCTGCACAGGCAATCTGCTGGCCGACCGGCATATTGCGGAAGTGCATCACCACGATGGCCACATCAGTCGCATCGAGGTCAGCATGTTCACCCGTCTCGCCAACGACCGAATCACCAGCATTGATGAAACCACGCGCAGCCTGGATGGCAACGACGCTGACCGCGAACTGGCTCACGCACAAGCCTGACCTACCCCTCCCATAGAAAGATACGCCATGCACATTCTGCACATTGATTCCAGCATCCGCGGCTCGGATTCTGTCTCACGCCAGCTCACCGCCAGCATCGTCTCCTCACTCACTGCGAATTGCGAGGCATCTGTCACCTACCGTGATCTCTCGGGCATCCCGCCGGAAACACTCGCAGCCGAAGCCGATGGTCGTAGCCTGAGCTATGTCGATGAATTTCTTGAAGCGGATACCATCGTCATTGGCGCACCGATGTACAACCTGGGTGTGCCATGGCGTCTCAAAGCCTGGATCGAGGCCCTTGCCGTGCCGCAAAAAACCTTCCGCTATACTGCCAGTGGGCCTCAGGGGCTCGCTGGTGGGCGCCACATCATCATCGCCTACGCCTGCGGCGGCTACCACAGCGGCCCCACCGAAGATTTCGTGGAACCCTATCTGCGCGCCGTTTTCGGCCTCATCGGCATCACCCGCGTCGACTGCGTGCGCGCCGAAGGCACCAAGGCGGCGCCTGGGCAACTACCGCAGATCCTGGAAGATGCCGCTACGTGCATTGCGGAGATCACCCGCCAAGCCTGAACAAGCGCGGTGCGCGGCACTTCAGGAAGCGGCAAACAGCGCTCCACGCGCTGCGTCGCAGATGGCGAGCACGCAGGGATGGGTGATCCGCCGCTCGATTGAAATGGCATAGTATTCCTGACGGATCGCGGAAGTTCGACCCAGCACCTTCACGCCATGCTGTGCGGTGATCTCCTGCTCAAGAATCGTAGGCGCGGCAAACACGCCGCGACCTTCGCGGCCAAAGGCACTCAGCAGCGCACTGTCATCGAACTCGCCTACCACCTCGGGGTACAGGTGTTCGTTTTCCAGCCAGCGATCAAGCTGCTTGCGCACATCGGAATCCTCACCGTAGACAAGCATGGGCATGCCATCCAGACAGGCGGGAAACGGCCCCTGACAGCGCTCGGCAAGTTTCGGTGCGGCAAAGAAACTCTGCCCCGAGCGGCCCAGCTTGTGGTTATAGGCTTTCACGGAAAGCCCCGAGGGAATCGGGCTGTCGGCAATCACCAGATCCAGCCTGTGAGTGGCAAGCTCGGCCATCAGGCTATCCAGTTTCCATTCCCGGCACACGATGCGTACCGGCTCCGGCAGGCGCACTGCAGGCTCCAGCAGGCGATAGGCTATCGACTTGGGCAGCGCATCTGCCACACCGACGCGGAATTCAATCGCCCGGCCGGCAGCGCTATCGGAACGCAGCGCCTCTTCCATTTCGGCGCCCAGAGAAAATATTTCGTCCGCGTAACTGAACACAGTACGCCCCGCCTCGGTGAGTTCGAGCTTGCGGCCGCGTTTCTGGAACAGCGGCTTGCCGAGACGCTCTTCCAGCAACTTGATCTGCCCGCTCAGCGCCTGCTGCGAGGTATGCAGCGCCTCGCTGGCCTGACGCAGCCCGCCGGACTTCGCCACCATCCAGAAATACTGCAGGTGCTTGAAGTTGGTCATTCAAATACTCCTGTTTTTACGTAGTTTTCGCACAAATAATTCGAATTATCAAGAGGACTTTCTGCGCCTAGAGTAAAGCCTGTCACTCCCGACATGCCTTCGATAAGGAAGCAGATCATGCAGATCGACATTCAGTTTCGTGGAATCGATGCCAGCCAGACCGTGCGGGAGCACGCCGAACGGCGGGCGCACTTCACCCTGGGGCGGATCGGCGCACGGATTGCGCGCGTGAGCATCAGCCTTGCGGACGTCAATGGCCCCAAAGGTGGAGAGGATAAATCCTGCACGGTACAGGTGAGCCTCCAGCAGCCGGGCGCCGTAGTGGTGGAAGAAACCGGCGCGGATTTGTATCAGGTGCTCGACCGCGGCCTCGCCAGAGCCGGCCGCACGGTTGTGCGGAGGTTGGAGCGGCAAGCACGCCAGCGTTATGCCTCACGCACCACACGTCCAATGGAAGAGGCCGAAACAGCCTGAAGCACAACCGATTTTCACAGGAGCCAAATCATGACGAACAGAGTTGCCACTTACCGCACGGGCACCATGGCAAGGGATGCCTCCCTGCTCTCGACACACCGCGTACTGCGCAACACCTACGCCCTGCTGGGGCTGACGCTGCTCTTCAGCGCGGCTGTGGCCGGCATCAGCACGGCACTGGCCTTACCGGCACCGGGCCTGATCCTGACCCTGGTCGGCTTCTATGGCCTGTTCTTTCTTACATCCAGACTGGCCAATTCGGCCTGGGGACTGGCCTCGACCTTCGCCCTGACCGGTTTCATGGGCTATACCCTCGGCCCGCTGCTTAACCGCACCCTGGCCCTGCCGGGCGGCGAGATGATTGTGGCCATGGCGCTGGGCGGTACCGCCACGATCTTCCTCGGGCTCTCCGCCGTGGTGCTGGTGACAAAGCGGGATTTCAGCTTCATGGGCGGTTTCCTCTTTGTCGGCATGCTCGTGGCGATGCTGGCTGGTCTGGGCGCTGTGTTCTTCGAGGTACCCGCACTGGCACTGGCCGTATCCGCCGCTGTCGTGCTGCTGATGGCCGGAATGATCCTGTTCGAGACAAGCAACATCCTCCACTGCGGGGAAACCAACTACATCATGGCCACAGTGAGCCTGTACGTTTCAATCTACAACCTCTTCACCAGCCTGCTCGCGCTGCTTGGCTTCGCCAGCCGGGATGAGTAAAGCAGACAAACGGCCCGGGCAGCGCACGACGCCGCCCGGGCAACACTGATAACGGAAAAGGAATTCAGATGATGCGTCGTTATGCGAAAAACAGTCCCCAGGCTGCTGCCCGCTTTCTCGTGCTGGCAGCCCTGGCCGATGGAGATCTCACCCGGATTGAACTGAGCAGCCCCGATACATTCTCCGCACTGTACGAACTGGGGGTTGATGCAGCGCTCCTCAACAACGTACTGGCAGAGTTTTGCGAAGACGTGGAACGCTTTCAGCTGATCGATACGGCAGACAACTTTCAGCTCAAGCCAGCTCTTCTCAGCCAGCTACTCGCCGAAATCGATGAGCCCGACCTGCAGCGTACACTGGGCCATGCTGCACTCCAGGTGATCGGCGCCGACCGCAAGATCCATCGCGGAGAATCAGTGCTGATCTGTGCGGCATTGGATGCGTGGGATTTGATGCTGGAGGATTTCACCCGGACGGATATCGGTGTTGCGGCATAAACGAGGTCGGCCGGTAAAGACTTGCGCCACCTGCCGGCCACCTTGCCTGAACGCCAAGGCAATAAGTGGCACAACAGTATCCGGCACTATGCGTCAGCCAAACTATCCCAGCTCAAGTCGTGAAACTGGTCAATGCACAGGTTGCAGATGATCGCAGACGGGCCAACAATCCAGCGCGCAACCTCAAACGCCCGGCGACCACAGAAAGAGCATTTCTCGCCCCCACTCTGGCTGTCCCACCATGCAAGTGCCTCTGCCCGTGAGACGTTCAGATCCACCCAGCGTTCGGCTACACCTTTATAGTTTCGCTCGGCCAATACTTTCATGGCTGCAACGGAATCTTCGCCACCGCCGGTTGCAATAGTTGACCAGTCTGCATCACAGTGGAACAGATAGAGACCGGCATCCGAACGCAGATCGGCACAAATTGCGAGGTTCGGCACAGCCAGAATCTCCTGATCACCTACAAAGAGGCGGCCGGCTCGCCTGTACTCGAGCCCTGAGACATGCGCGTAGGCAATTACCCGGGAACAATTGATAACCGGAGGCGGCGCAAGCGCATCCATGTGAGTCCTCTTATTCAAATTGTATTTTATCGCAAGTATAAGACTGTCCTGCGGATCACAAATAGAATAACGACCAATAAAAAAGGTCCGTCAGACTTTCGTGTGGGTAAGTAGTACACTCTCGCATATGACACCGCAGCGAATAGCGTGGAAAACCCCAGCGTGAAAGGGCTCAATGCGGCGTAACAAAACGTTGGGTGACGCCTGCGGCTTACCCAACCTACGCCATTGACCTGGCGTGCCGGTTTGCGTAGGGCGCGGACAGGGAACAATGGAGCGTAGCGCAATTGCGCCGGCCAAGCCTCCGCCCGGAGGGCGCAAACCAGGATCGGCATGCCAATGCATTAACCCACACTAAAGTCGGAACCATAAAAAAAGCGCCCACATGGAGCGCTTTTTCAGGCGGAGGCATGCCGGAGCATGCCGACCAAGGCGTATTTAGACGCGCTTGATGTTGCTGGCCTGCTTGCCCTTCGGGCCGGTGGTCACGTCAAAGCTGACGCGTTCGCCTTCGGCCAGGGTCTTGAAACCGTTGCCCTGAATTGCGGAAAAGTGTGCGAACAGATCGTCGCCACCGTCATCCGGCGTAATGAAACCAAAACCCTTGGACTCGTTGAACCACTTGACGATACCAGAAGCCATCTCTTGAATCTCCAAAAATACATGCAAAAGGGGATAACCCCGAATAGAAAAGGGCGAGATCGCGGCGGTGATGACTAGGGAGTTACGCAGGACTGCGAGGACAAACCGACAAGACAACTGCACTAATTGGATATCGCTGTCGCCCACATTACAGATAAAGCCGCCGAAATGCAACAACTTTATTTCCTGATCGCTTCCCGGTTAACAAAGCCCCGGTTACCCACGGCCAAACTGGTGTTCCCCGTGCCTGCCCCCACCGCTGCCGACTACGCCTTGCATCGCTTGACCGTGGAAACAGCTTAACACTACGGCATAAGCCATCAGGCATCTTACCCATCCGGGCAGCATGCTTGGTGGAAACCCCAGTACCCCAGGGAATGTGAAAGGTTGTTTCTGCGCCCTTGCTGACAACAAGGTTTCTGACCACTTTCCTCCTCATCCCGGCCACAACTCGACTTGCATCATCGACAGCCTAGTGGCACTGCATCACGTCGCCTTCTGCCTGGCAGGTTTTACCGTTACTCCCGTAATAGGTGCCTCCACCCCCAGAGTCATAGCGGGTACCGTTGCTATCCCAGCAGCCGGCACTATCGCAATGGGTAATGCTTGCGGGGGGAGCTGCCTGGGGCGTCACAGGTGCGGCATATGCCCGCGAAGCAGATGCCGGAGCGCGCCCGCAGGCTGCAGAGACCCGATTTTTCAATCCCAGCATGATGGATGGCGCGGCACGCGATGACTTGGCACGCTCATACGCACTTTGGGCGGAGGCGCAAGCATCGTTGCCACTATCCGAACTTCTCCGGATGGCATCGGCAGCCTGACGCCTGAGGGAATCTACCTGCCGCTGGAACTCCTCGTTCTGTTCCCGCTGCTGCAGCAATGCAGCCTGCTCACGGCTGCCCGATGAATCCAGCTGGTTCGGGCGGGCATTGATGGTGCTGGACACCGTACTTTTCCCATCGCACTGGATATCGGAATATTCGATCTGCCCGGTCTTGAGGCTCTTGCACTTCCAGACCTGCGCCTGTGTCACACCGGCCCCAAGCAAACCAAAGCACAACATGCCCACTGCCAAGCGGCTTGTTCTCATCACACACACCTTGTCAGACCGGGAAGCCGGGCCAGAATTCTGTAGGCCCACGCACCGCACCGTACCTTGCCAGCCCCCTGATCGTAACCAGGCCGCAGGACCATGCGGCGACACCCGTATGTGAATATGATAAGACTAAATTGATAAAATTAAAAAAACTATAAAACAATCCAAAGAAGGAAAAACTGAGAATACTCACACAAGCACAGGCCAATTCAGTGCAAGCGCCCCGCCCTTTCTTCAGAGACGGTGCCGCGACAAGCTGCGCTCCAGTGCGACAAAAACGGGGGTGGCATTTTGTGGCAGATGCCATCAATTCTGGCCAGCAAAGGCCAGATAAGCGGCGTACAACAGAGAAATCCAGCGACTACGGCAAACACATCCCGGCCCTTGCCAATAGCAGGCAGCAAAGAAGGAAAGACGCCACGTCAGAGAGAATTTATCCGCACTGCAGCTGGGTACCCACTTTCCGGCAGGTCTGCCCGTCGGCGCTGAAATAGGTATTGCCGCCACCCGAGTTATAGCGGTTGCCATCTGTATCCCAGCAACCGGAACCATCGCAACTGGAGATGCTGGCTGAAACCCGTGATGGAATGGCACGGCCTGCCCCGGTTGGAGCGCGACCACACAGGGCATTGGCGCGATCCTTGAGCGGCTGCATGACCGAAGCCGCCGCGCGCCGGGCCTTGGCGCTTTCGTAAGCATTGTCGGCGGCAACACACTCACTATTATCTCCGCTGCCATTGCCCTGCGTGCTGCCCTCCTGGCGAGGCGCAGACTCAGCTTGCCCGCGTTCGTCCTGATGCGGCGCCTGCGAGCGGCTTGCAGACGACTCCGAGGCACGGGAACGGGCATTGATGCGGTCGCCCGACGCGTTGCGGCCGTTGCAGGGAATACCGGAATACTCAATACGGCCGGTTTCGTTGTTGGTGCACTTCCACACCTGGGCCTGTACCGTACCCACCATCAGGGCACCCGCACACAGCACTGCCACCATGAACCTGTTCATTCTCATTTCACACTCGCATTCCGCAGCTTGGGGACCGGGAGATTCTTGTCGGTTGTTATCAGCCGTGCCCTGGCACATCAGAAAAGGCTCAGGCGGCACTCTCACCGACGAACGGATAGATTCCGGTCGCCAGCGCATGCACCATTTCACATTGCATATGCTGAGAATATATCGTGAAATTCGTCAAATTCACCAAACAGGTGACAATCGGTTGAAATTGACGATTGAGCAGCATTCCCCCGCCCTAAGCCCGCACAATTCAGGCGTGCAGACGGGCAGACAGCCAATGTGTGAGATTCGTGCAATTGCATACAAGCTGTTCACCCTCTGTAGCAAGAAGGCGGCACTGGGCACGACCGGGGGTTCATAGAGCACTGCTCCATTCTGGCGGAGCCGGTGTGCTGTGCAAAGCAAACCGTGGGGCAAGAGAACCACAGAAACCAGAGTTTATGCTTGAGGCCTTCTAGCCATTTATGTGGGCAATTCGTATGCTTTCCCTTATTGCCCCGCAGCAAACGGGGTGGAAAACCATATCGCACTCAGGGCATCCTGTAATACCGTACCAGCATTCATCGCCAGAATATGGCAAAAGTTTGCGCCTTCCGGGCGGAGGCCTGATCGGCGCAATTGCGCTGCGCTTCATTGTTCCGGCTTTCGCCGCGTTCCACGACAAGCTGCCACTTTGGTACAGACAGGCACTGTTTAGGGACGATGGCGTGTATGCCAAACGTTTTTCGTAGGGCGACAATGGAGCGTAAGCGAAATTGCACCGCATGAAGAATGCTTGCTTAGTGAAAAGCTTGTCTGAGCAGCCTGCGCCGCATCCACAAAGGCGCATCCTCCGAACAAGGAGAACGCCTTGGCAAATTGCGTCGCTCCCCTAAACCCACACCAAAGTTGAATGAGCCACAACAGCAAGCAACGAGGCACTGAGCGTAAAAACAGCAATCGATCAGGCAGAAATATTGATCAACCCGCCAACCACCGCCGATGACGAGGTCTGGCTTTGCAGCGTACTGGAAAGACTCTGGAGAAACTCTGACAGCGTCGGATACTGCGTGCCGGTACTGGCGGTTTGGGCGCGCAGATCGTTGACGAGCTTGCGGTAGTCCGCCTTCACCGTCAGCAGTGCAGAGTTGGCGTTGCCAGACATCGCATCCGGGTTCTCCTTCACCTGTTTGATCACGCTCTGCAACCCCGCGTTGAAGCTACTGATGTAGTTATCCTGGGCGGTTGCCCCGGCGCTCTTGTCTGCACTGTAAGCCGCCGTGCTCTGCTCGTGATGAATCGCCTGCAGGAGATCGTACATGAGGCGATGGGTATCCTGGGCACTCGCCTGGCTGCCTGCCGAGGCGGACGTGGCTGTCTCGCCCGTGTGGTCACGCCGCCCCAACAGCACGGAGCCGCTGGAGGTGGTGTCGGCAGTCAGCCCGAGATCACTCAGTGTCTGTTGCACTGCCTGGGGAAACGCGATACTGGCGCTTGCCTGGGTGCTGGAAACTGAGGACGTAGATGTCTTCGTACCCGGCGCATTGAGCACCGCTGTGCCGGAAACGGAATAGTTGGAATTCAGATGTGATGCGCTGTTGCCGAGTGCTGCAAGTGTCATGAAACAGTCCGATGTATACAACAGGGCTGGTGGCTGGAGCGGTCTCCTGAGCTTTTACCTGTTTGCCACCAATGCCCCGGCTGATTGAATCGGGGAGGTTTGTAGCAATTAGCCTGCCAGGCGGGATGAGAGCCTCCGAAGATAGCGGGCGCTATCCCAAAGATGTTTTCCTTCAAAAGGATAGCCTGGAAAGACTAGCCTTCACGCTTTGCCACGCCCCTTCATCCTTTTGCCTGACACCGGCAGGATCTGCCGCCAGCGGCAAAACAAGGCGGTAGCCAAAGCACACTGCCGGACGAAAAAAACGTTCCCGGGCAAGCCAGGGAACGTTGAAGGAGGCATTAAGGTAAGGCGGATGAAACGCAGATACAGATACTGGTCGGAACAGGCGGCAGATCAACGCCGCCATGGCAGCGTGGCGCGGCGGTGCACCGCCAGCGGCACAACACCGTGCTCTGCATCGGTAACGCCTTCAAGCATGCTGCAGGCGGCCACCTGAAGCTGACGCGCCTCGATGCGTGCCCGGCGTTCGGCAACCAGCTCGGCACGCTCTGGTGCCTGTGTCAGCGGGGTAATGCTGCCAGCCAGGAAGGCGGCGATATCAAGCACATCAATGCGCCGCTCAGACAGACGCACCCATAGCAGATCACCATCGGCCAGCGCACCGATGCCGCCGCCCTCATAGGCTTCGGGCACCATGTGGCCAACGCAGGCGCCCTTGGTGACGCCGGAATAGCGGCCGTCGGTAATCATGATCGAGGTCTTCTCGATCACGCCGTGATGGCGCATGTACTGGCTGGGTGCAAACATCTCGGGCATGCCAAAAGCTTTGGGGCCCTGCCCGGCGATCATGAAGGCAAACGCCAGGGTACCCGTGCGGATCATCGTCACCACATCCTGATCAGCCGGCGCGCCGTTGATACGGCGCATTGCGGCAAGCAGTTCGGGAGTGAGCACCGGCAGCGCGGCAAGGCGGTCGACCAGATTGGTAGAGCGTAGATCGTCGTTGCAGTCGATCTCGTTTTCGTAATAGCGCACAAGGAAGACGCGGCCATTGAAGCGCTTGTAGGAATCGGTGGACATGCCGGCCACCTTCAGCGTGCACGACGAGAAGAAGTTGCCACTCATTACGTCGGTACCGGAGATTTCGCGCACCGGCTGGATGCGGATCACGGATTTTTCCTGCGGTAGCGCAGGCGAAACGGCTGCCGGAATTGCTGCCACACGCTCGCCCCAGGTGAGGCTTGCCACCGTGCGCGCATCCAGATCCATCGGCACACCAAGGTCGGCGAGCACCTTGTAGAGACTCGTCATGCCGTGATGCAGGCCCTGCTGGGCCTGCTGCGCGAGCGTGAAGGTATCGCGCCCTTCAGTGAGACTGTGGGCGAACACATCGGGCACGCTGTGCTCATCGCGTACGCTGGCGTAATCGAAGAGTGACACATCGTAGCCGGCATGGCGCATCACGCAGGGCATGTGCAGCATGAGGTTCGATGAACTGCCGGTAGCGCCATGAATACGTATCGCATTCGCATAGTTGGCAGCGAGCAGTTCGCACACCGCGTATTCGGGCTTGTTGAAGAGCCGGAAGAGCTGATCAACATTGCGCTGAACCACATCAGTACCGGGCTCATCGGTGAGCAGTTCGGATTCGGCGGGCACGAAGCCCAGCGCGGAAACCAGGGTGCGCGAGGAATTGCCGGTGCCGTTGAAGGCGCAGATGCCTCCCTTGTCGTCGCAAGTGGCTGCGGCCAATTCGTTGAGGATCACATCCGCCTCGGCACGCGTCACCAGCCCCTTCTCTTCAGCGCGCTGCAGGTGGCCGAGGAAAGCCTCATCGGATGAGCACTGCAGAATGTAGTGGCAGTTTTCCTCGATGTCATCGGCAAGCTGGCGGTCGCCAGCGGCAATTGCGGCATCCTGGATGGCTTGCAACTTCTGGCGGGTGCGCTTGGGGATGTCCCCGCCCTTGAGCACATGCGCGGGCACGAAGATCGCCCACACCGGGGCGGTGCCACGCGCCGGCTGGCGCCGCGCACGGTCCGCCGCAGCGAGCCCGGAGAGGATGCCGGTAGGCGATTTGTCGCAGCCCGAAAGCACGTAGGCGGCGTGATAGCTGTGGCCTTCGAAATTGATGTTCACCGCCATTGCGGTGTGGTTGCGCGAGGCCAGCGAATAGCTCTGGCCGATATTGCTTTGCGCCGTGCCATCGCAGATCACCGGAATACCAAAGGTGAAGGGCACGCCACCGTTCTGCCAGATGCGTGCGGCAGCGCGCAGGGTGTGCTCGTAATCAAACATGTGGGCCGGGTGATCCGGCGAACCCTGGATGATTGCCACGCGCGGCCGGTTGGTGGCCAGCCGCTCGACAATGGCATCCAGCGAGTAATCCCCCAGACCAATGTAGGCAGATTCGTCGCATAGCAGATCATCCGCCCGGCGCAGCAGCGCACGCACCGTGATGGGCTCGTTGGAGAGACCCTGGATGCAGCTGCGGAAAGGGTTGTAGGTCTCCTGGATGAACAGATCTGCAAACTCGGGGTTGAGGACTTCGGGCTGCGCCATGGCATTGATCCTTGCGGTGCATGAGGGGTTATCCCGGGCCGTACGCTTGTTCAGGTACTGAGCTTCGGCAAAGCCGTGGCTCAAACCCCAATGGCCCGGAGGTTTGGACTTATTGTAGTACAACCAACATACGATTGACCTATAGTGGAAAACACTTATGGGATCATAAATATCTTTTGTTCTACATTACGGCACAAGCTAAACCGTGCAATGAAAACCACATGGCAAGGCGAAACAAAATCACAAGGAGAAGTCCGTGAAATTCCTGATCCCACGCCTGGATGCCCTTGTCGAGTATCTGATGGCAATTGCCCTGACGGTGCTGCTGCTTGCCGTCTTCGGCAATTCATTACTGCGCTATGCCTTCAACACCGGCATTCCGGCGGCAGAAGAAGTCGCGCGTCTGATGTTTGTCTGGATCACTTTCCTGGGCGCAATTCTGGCTTTGCGCCGCCATGCACTGCTGGGGATTGAGCTGATCCAGGCAATGCTGCCTCGCTGGGCAAGACGTATTTGCGCTTTCATCAGCCACGCGCTGATCCTGTATGCACTGTGGCTATTTCTGGTCGGCAGTTGGGATCAGACGCTGATCGGCATGCACACCTATTCAACGGTACTGGGCTTCCCCACCGCTCTGATGGCCTCCTCCGGCGTGGTCTGCGCCGGGTCGATGATCCTGATTGTTGCTGCCAACCTGTGGCGCATCGTCAGCGGCCATCCGGATGCGTACATCGCAGGGGAAACCGCACACGCATCCACAATCTCTCCGAACCACGAGAACGAACAGGCAGGCAAGCAATGATACTGGCAATATTTCTTGGGTCGCTGGTCATCCTGATGGCCATGGGAATGCCTATTGCATTCGCATTGATGCTCACCGGCATCGCGTTGATGGTTCATCTCGATTTTTTTGATGCACAGCTTGTCGCACAAAACATGCTCTCCGGTGCCGACGTCTATCCGTTGATGGCAGTCCCCTGTTTCATCCTGGCGGGCGAATTGATGAACGCAGGCGGCATCTCCCGGCGCATTATCAATCTGGCCAGCAGCATGGTTGGGCATATACAGGGGGGGCTTGGCTATGTGGCGATTGCCGCCACACTGCTGCTGGGCTGCTTTTCGGGCTCCGCACTGGCTGACACGGCTGCGGTTGCCACACTGCTCATCCCCATGATGCGCGACAACGGCTATCCGGTGCCACGCTCGGCCGGGCTGATTGCAGCCGGTGGCGTGATCGCCCCGATCGTACCGCCTTCCATGCCCTTCATCATCTTCGGCGTCACCACCAACACCTCAATCAGCAGCCTGTTCATGGCGGGCATCGTGCCGGCACTGCTACGGGCGGCTGGCCTTGTGTTCGTGTGGTTCATGCTGGCACGCAAGATGACAGTCTCCCTGCAACCCAAGAGCAGCTGGAAGCAACGCCGCAAAGCGTTGGTGGATGCCCTGTGGGCGCTGATTCTGCCGGTAATCATCGTGGGTGGCATGCGTGGTGGCCTGTTCACCCCGACAGAGGCTGCCGCAGTGGCCGCTGTGTATGCATTGTTCGTGAGCCTGTTCATCTACCGCGAGGTGAAATGGCGCCAGGTCGTCCAGTTGCTGATCGCCGCCGCTCGCACGACCAGCACGGTAATGTTCCTGTGTGCCGCCGCGCTCGTCTCCTCGTACATGGTGACGCTCGGCGACCTGCCAGCCCAGGTAACCAGCTTCCTCGGCCCGGTCATGGAGCATCCGCGCCTCTTGATGTGCGTGGTGATGCTGCTCCTGCTGGCCATCGGCACGGTGATGGATCTCACGCCGACGATCCTCGTAATGGGCCCGGTCCTGATGCCGATCATGACCGCTGCAGGCATCGACCCAACCTATTTCGGCGTCATGTTCATCCTTGTCGGCACACTCGGCCTGATCCACCCGCCGGTATGCACGGTTCTCAACGTCGTCTGCGGTGTTGCGAAGATCTCACTGGAGAGCGCCACCAAAGGCATCTGGCCGTTCCTGCTGGTTGAGACGGCATTCGTTTTCCTCTTTGTCAGCTTCCCGCAGGTCATTACGCAGCCAATGATCTGGTTCCACCACTAAGACATACCCAAACAAACAGCAGGAGTAGACATGAAACACATAGTCAAAACCATGATTGCCGTTCTCGCCCTGACTGGCTTCGCCGCCACGAGCCAAGCAGCGGATTTCAAGCCGCGTATCGTACGCTTCGGCTACGGGCTCAATGAGGACAGCAACCAGGGGCGCGCCGTAAAGTACTTCGCTGATGAACTCGGCAAACTCAGCGGCGGCAAGTGGAAGGTCAAGGGCTTCGGCGCCGCCAGCCTGGGCAGCGATCCGCAGATGCAGAACGCACTCATCGGCGGCGCGCAGGAAATGATGGTGGGCTCCACTGCCACCCTGGTCGGCATCGTTTCTGATTTCGGCGTGTATGACCTGCCCTTCATCTTCGCCAATGAGAAGGAAGCCGACACGGTGCTCGACGGCCCCTTTGGCCAGAAACTGCTCGACAGCCTGCAGCCTAAGGGCATGGTAGGCCTGGTGTACTGGGAAAACGGTTTCCGTGACCTGACCAATTCCAAGCGCTCCATCAACAAGATGGAAGACATGCAGGGCATCAAGCTGCGCGTGATGCAAAACCCGGTGTACATCGACATGTTCAAGGGCTTCGGCGCCAACGCCGTGCCGCTGGCCTTCTCGGAACTCTTCGCGGCGCTTGAAACAAAGACCGTGGATGGTCAGGAGAACCCGCTCACCACGATCGAATCATCCAAATTTTATGAAGTACAGAAGTACCTGACGATCACCCACCACGTTTATAGCCCGTGGATCGTTACGGTCTCAAAGAAGTGGTACGACGGTCTTTCTGCCGATGAAAAGGCGGCATTGAAGAAGGCTGCTACCGACTCGCGCGACTTTGAACGCAAGGACAGCCGTGAGGCATCCGCCAAAGCACTGACCTTCCTCAAGCAAAAGGGCATGCAGGTAACCACGGTCAGCGAACCGGAACTCGCCCGCATGCGCGCCACAACAACCCCCTCTGTCGACAAGTTTGCCGCCGATGGGCATGCCCAGGTCGTCAAGGATCTGCAGGCTGAACTGGCCAAACTGCGCAAGTAAGCCATTGATATTCCGGGCCGGCGAGCCGACCCGGAATTTCCTGTTAGCATGTTGCCACCATAACATCAGGGAGGACGCCCCCAGTGAGCCCCAAAACGACCAAGACCGACCGGCTGATCAGTGCCCTGGGACGGGATATCGTTCAGGGCATCGTTTTCCCGGCAGGCGAACCCCTGCCCTCCGAGGCGGATCTGTGCCAACGCTACGACACTTCGCGCAACGTGATGCGCGAGGTCATTAAGGTGCTCGCCACCAAACGCCTCATTGATGCACAGCGCTATCGTGGCCTCTTCGTGATGCCGCGCCAGCAATGGAATTACCTCGACGCCGACGTACTCGAATGGGCACTCGAAAATGACAGTGACCCGGCACTGATTGCCTCACTGATCGAAGTCCGCAGCCTCATTGAGCCTGCCATCTCGCGCTGGGCCGCAGAACGCGCCACGGCCGTGGATCTGGTGGCCATCGAAGCAGCACTCAACGGCATGAAGGCCAACACCCATAATCGCGATGCCTTCATGGAGGCGGATATCGCCTTCCACCGTGCCATCGTCTCGGCCACCCACAACTTCGTGATTCAGCAGTTGGCCGACGCCATCAGCGCGTTGCAGCGCGCCATCTTTGACCACACCTACCTCGAAGAACCAGCCCATATGGCGCTGACAATCAAGGAACATGCAGATCTCTTCGACATGATCCGCTGCAGGAACCCACAGGCTGCCGAAGAGATGGCCGATGGCATGATCTCCCGCACAGCCAGCCGGGCACACGTCAAGCTTGAAGCGGCTGGCTGATCAGCCTGTGTCGGCAGAGTAACCGTCGCCATTGCGCGTACCGAGTCAGACAGCCCAAGCCCGTACCCCAGGCGCGTATCCACAAGGCTGACAGCATGATCTGCTGAGCCTCTGCTTCCCCAAATACAAAGTGGCATGAACCCGTCTGGCGGTGGAAACTCCCGCCAGCCGATGATCCATGCCACAGTACCTGCATGTGCTATCAGTTGGCGCGAAGTTCCCTGAGCCCGCGAGCGTGCAGCCGGGGCTTTGCCGACATGACCGGCGCAGCCACCACTGCCATGGGCAGCCGGCGGACAACCAGCATGAGCAGCAGCGAGACCACCTGCAGAACCAGAATGAGGTGGAAGGCTGCAATGAAGCCACCAAACAGCGAGGCCACCACTGAGCCGATGATGCTGCCCACACCGAAGCCCAGGTAAATGACACCGTAATTCTTGGTGAGATTGTTGAGCCCGAAGAAATCACTCACCAGCGAGGGATAGACCGTGATCGCGCCACCAAAACTGAAAGCAATGCAGGCAATGGCAATGAAGAAAGTGGTGGAATCAAGCGCCACAAACAGCAGCATCAGCATGCCAAACAGGGCCGCCACCTGTGCAATGGCAATGACCCAGATGCGCGGCATCCTGTCGGAGAGCACACCCAGAACGAGGCGCCCGCCGAGATTGGCCACCGCAATGACGGCCACCGCATTGGCAGCAAGCGCCGCGGGCAGGCGGACATAGCTTTCGCCAACATCCTTGGCAACGCCGATCACATAAAGACCACCCATACAGAAGGTCAGGAACATCACGGCGAGCATCCAGTAGTGCGGCTGGCGCATGGCTTCAGCCAGCGTAAAATCGCGCGTGCTGCTGGCGCGGCTGACAGCATTTTCCTGACGGGGTGCATCACTCATCAGGTACGCCCCGACGATAATCATGCACATCGCAATCGCGCCCCAGAACTGGAAGGCGTGTTCGAGACCAAAGCGCGACAGCAGCATCAGGTTGATGTATTTGAAGCCCAGACTGCCGAGGCCATACGCGCCAATGGCAAAGGCGGAAATCAGCCCCTTGCGTTCGGGAAACCATTTGACGCAGTTCGACAGGGTGAGCAGATAGCCGGTACCATCAGCAAAGCCAACCATGACCCCGGCGAACAGGTAGAGCGCAATCAGGTTGTGAGCCTGGGAAGTGAGAAAGAAGCCCACACCCAGAAGCACGCCGGCACTGGCTGCAATCTGGCGCACGCTAAAGTGCTCCTGCAGCTTGCCGGCCAGCGACGAAGCCAGGGCCAGTGCGAGACTCAGCAGGCCAAAGGCGAAGGCCACCTTGCTGACGGGCTCGCCCAATCTCGTCGAGAGCTGGGCATTGAACAGGCTCCAGGTATACACGGAGCCCAGTGCGAACTGGGTGATGATGGTGCCTACCAGGGTGCGGTAGCGCAGGGTGTTGTGAGTGGCAGTCATGATGCCTCCTATCGTTCAAAGTCATGGGGGTTAGCCTGACTATACGAAGGAGGTTTGGTCATCCGGCGGAAAAAGGCATGAACTGCAGTCCGGCGGGAATGAACTGCAGCTACGGATGCGCCAAGTTATAGATGCATCAGTTGGCGGAAGGCTTTGGTGTGGCTACGGCTGACCGGAATTTCCGCCTTCAAGTCGTAGAGCTTGATGAGATAGGTGCTGTTGAACCAGGGGGCGATTTCACGGATCTTCTGGATGTTGACGCAGAAGGAGCGGTGACAACGGAAGAAGCCTTCCGCCGGCAAGCGGGCGATGAACTCGCTGAGCGTCATCGACATCATGAAGCGGTCGGTGGCGGTGTACACCCAGGTGAGCTTTTCCTCAGCCTCGGCGTAGTAGATGTCCGCACACTGGGTCACGATGATGCTCTCGCCCTTGCTCAGATTCACGGTGCGAACGGGCGCCACCACCGGGCTAGCCTCCGCCGGTTTGGCCGGCAGGCCGGCCTGGCTTTCGAGCTTGTGCAGCAGGTTGATGATGCGCGGCTCGTTATAGGGCTTGAGAATGTAGTCAAAGGCTTCGACTTCGAACGCATCGACTGCAAATTCCTTGTAGGCCGTCACAAAGACGATCAAGGGCGGGTGCGAGGACTTGTGCAGATTCTTGGCCAGCAGCAGTCCGTCGATAGAGGGGATGTTGATGTCCAGGAAGATCACATCCACCTCGTGCTCCTGGAGGTATTTGAAGGCTTCCAGCCCATCCTCAAGGGCCGCCACGATATTGATCGTGCTGTGCTCGCGGATCATGTAGGAAAGCTCTTCGCGAGCCAGATATTCGTCTTCGACGATCAGCGCGTTGAGCATGTTGCCTCCGCTGCAATGGGCAAATCGAAACACACGGCAGTGCCGGGTTCCAGGCGTGTCAGCTGCAGCCCCGTGCCGTACAGCAGCTTGAGGCGCTGGTTCACATTGTTGAGGCCGATGCTGCGGCTCTCCACCTTGCCCTTGGCAATACCTTCCATCACCTCTTCACTGATGCCGTAGCCCGAATCCCGCACACACACGTGGATCTGATCGCCCTCCCGCTTGACGGAAATATTGACCTCACCCGGCCCCTTGCGTGGCTGGATTCCGTGCAGAATGGCATTCTCAACCAGCGGCTGGAGCAGCAAACTCGGAATCTGCAGGTGAACATCGTCCACATCGAACACCACCTTGAGCTTGCTGCCAAACCTGGCCTGTTCGATGGCCACGTAATCACGCACCTGCTGCAGTTCTTCCTGGATATCAATCAGGCCATCGTCGAGCGAGAGGTTGTAGCGCAGGTAATCGGCAAGATTGCCAATCAGTTGCCGGGCCTGCCCGGGCTGGATGCGGATCAGGGTGGAAATGGCGTTGAGCGCATTGAACAGGAAATGCGGGTTGATCTTGCTTTGCAGCGCCGTGAATTCAGCCTTGCGCGCCATATCTTCAAGCTGCTTGACACGTGAAGCTTCCAGCTGCGTGGAAATGAGCTGTGACAAACCCACGGCCACCTCCCGCAGCGGGCTGGTAATGCCGTAGCTGCGCCGGTAGAAGAGTTTGAGCGTGCCGCAGGTCTTCCCCTTCTCCCGCAGAGGAATAATGATGACGGAATGCATGTCCGGCAGGTGGTACTGCTGCAGATTGTTTTCCAGAATGATCTGGTCGTTTTCAACGGCGTGCCGGGTGAGATTGCCAATTGCACCATGCCCTTCGCGCTCGTAATAGTCCTTACCCAACCCGACATAGGCAAGCACATCCGAAGTATTGGTGATCGCCACCGCATCTGCATCGAGATCATCCCGGATGATCGCGCAGACCTGTGCCATGGCATCCCGATCCAGATTCTGGAAATACGGCAGGGTCTTGTTGGCAATGGTCAGAGCGAGCTTGGCCTGGCGTGCTGCCAGCAGTTCACGCTCATCATTGAGTTCCTGCACAAGCTTGATGATCAGGCCCACGCAAACGGTGCCACCAATCATCGGGAAGGCAATCTGGCCAACAATGGCAGCACCGATCTGGGCCGGTGTAAGCAGCAGGATCAACCCCATGGTCAGCCCTTCGCAAGCCATGCCGGCGAGGATGCCGCACCACCACAGCCGGTTTTTCGGGGTGTATCGATGGATCAGGGTTGCCAGCAGACCGGCTGCAGTACTGGAGATCAGGCAAGGCACGGAAGTGTAGCCGTGCATGTCGATGAGGTAGCGATGCAGGCCGGAAACCACCCCTGCCACAATCCCCACCCACGGCCCAAACAGGATGCCGCCCGAAAGAATTGCCGTGATGCGCACATTGACCAGCGAACCATCCACCGGCACGCCGGTATAGGTACTCAACACAGCAAACAGGCAAAACAGCAGGGAAAGGCTGGCGAGCTCGATGGGCTTGTGATTGCGCTGGCGCAGCAGGTACTGGAAAGGCCGGATACGCGTCAGGAAGAACAACGCCATCAACATAAGTGCCGCCCGCTCGAACACGGCCAGCAGCATTGAATATTCTTCTGTCATGATAGACAATCAAGGAAAGGAAAGGCAAAGCAAGAAGAACGCTTACAACTTCCAGCACAACGGACGTCAGGCGTTCATGAATTCTGCAATGCTCCAGGAAAAACAGGACCAGAAGGAAGAATATGTCGACTACCAGCCTCTAGCCTGATTTTACTACATCCCGCACCAGCTGGCGTAACCCCCCCGGACTCAGGGTTTGTGGGACACACACCCCGCGCACAGAGAGGTGGTCGAATCAAGCCTTGCGGTAACGGACTATTGTCACGGCAGCCTTGGTCTCCACCGTTTCGAAGGCCCCTAGCATGATCTGCAGCGCACCCGACTCGCCGAATCCGCCGGTACCAGCCCCGACCACAGGAAATGCCACGGACATATAGCTGCCAGTATTCACGAGCGCCATTGCAGATAGTACACACTGACGAATGGACTTTTCGGAAGCACGCCAGAGCATGCTGATACCGGCAACATGGATAATCGCCCGGTACGCCAGACGCCCCGCTGAAGTCTGCACGGCAGAGCCAAGCGGAATCGCACCCAGACGCCCCAGCTCTCGAAATGGGGCATATCCCCCGCGCCGCTTGATTGCGCCAGACACGCCTTGGGGGACCAGCAGCCACCATGGGATGATGTTGCGGTTCCAGGCATTGACGATCACCTCAACATTCTGATCAAGCAGATCGCCTTCGACAACAAGGGGTGTCACCATGGTTCCGACAGATGAGTGAATGGCACAATAGATAAGGGGAAGGCCGGGTTTTTGCATCGGCCGGTCATCAAGGCCCTGCAGGACTTCGGCAGGAACGTCAGAATATATCCTCCGACACCGGCGGACTATTTTCAAGACTATCGCATAGTGAAGCCAAACACAGGCCGTGTGACGCCATCGCCTGTATCTTCCTCCGCAGGCACGTCATGCAAATTGATGAATATCCAAATTATCGCAACATCACCATCAGCAACAAACTCATCAAGACCAACGGCAGCCCGTTCCTGTTCTCTCAGCCAAGCCGTACGGTGTGCACGTAAGCGCAAGAATCACAAGCGCCGCTTATGGCACGGATTCCAGACTACGGCCGGTCACACCGGCAACCGAGCCTGTGCCGGGCCAAAACCAGCGCCCCCTGCCACTGCACAGGAAAATCCACACAGGCGATCAGTATGCAAGCGTTTCAGGCATTTCCATCAGGGCATGAAAATCTTCGTCAATCAGGGTGATGTTGTGCCGCTCGCAGAACTTTATCTCCTTTCGGGTGGGCTCGTTCAGCAGGGCCCAGCCACCTTCGGAGGAGGCATCGACAATCAGGTCATTCATCACCATCCGCTCGGTATCGCGGTCAAGACGCATGCCGATGAAGACATAGCGCTTGTTCCGGCGCAGCTTCTTGACGAAGGCAGGCACGCCGAAGCCGCCAATCAGCTCGGTGATGTAATCGACGTAATCCGCGTCAGAAGCAATATAGCTCGGCTGCGGCACAGGCGTACCCAGAGGCTTGAAGAGTATGGGCAGGTTTGCCCCCGCTTCTTCAGGCTGAATCTCCGTGTAGTGCTGACCATCGTTCACGTACAGATGGAAACGGTAGGAGTGCCCACTGATGCGGGCACGGCCCTGGATCAGGTAATGCGGAATGCCGGCATAGCTATCGAGAAGCTGGGTATCGCGGTTGATGTCGATCACGTAGGCCGGGCGAATGCCCTTGATCCAGTCGTGCAGCGCAGAGCGGGTCCAGGGGGTCTCGGCATAGATTCTGGTCAGGAAGCTGGTAACGGCAGAGCGCCCGCGTTTATGTTCGATATTCATCGCGGCCCGTGAGAATTCGTACATCAGCTTCTGCGCCATCGGTTTGCCATCATTCATGCCGAAAATCAGTTCATCACTGGTCGCCGGCATGCGGGCCTGGGTGGCTGGCGATACAACATCTGCCAGCACGCCGGGGCCGAGGCAGGGAACGATGGAACCGTCCTTCAGGCCGGCAATGATTTCTGAACGTAGCACTGAATCCATGGCGGTTTCCTGTCAAAAAATGGGGAGTAACACCCCTCACGCAAGAACCGGGCCTTGAGCGGACAGGATCTGTGCATTGGCATTCAGACTGCAGGGATTCTGGTACAGAACGACGGATGGACTCCCCCGGAAGACAGCCACAACATGCTGATCAGGCAAATCGCCTTCAACAATACGCGGCATCACAATAATTCGGCAGATGAATGTGATGACTCTCACAGGCACGGCACTGCAAATGGATGGCCACACTCCAGATATCTACCGGCAGCATCCTGCCCCTGCAAAGCCACTGACACACGCCGCGCCATGCCTGTGGATAAGTTTCTGGAAACTAGTGTGCGTACTCCCTGCCAAGGCAAACAGGACCAAATGCGGACACTTTGGTTGCGCAGACCCCCGCGCACAGCGGCAACAGTGCGGTATGTCGGCGCCCACCTGATCCGCCAAACCAGAAGAATGGCGCCACCACTACGCGCGCCCTTGTTTCAGCTCCTGGGAATGGCTGCGTCAGGATGTAACGCATAACCATTCCCATGACAGGAAAAGCGGAAATATTTGGCAATTTATTGATTTGCATGCACCAACTTGGCTCAGTATTTTCACTTGGACCGGATTCTGCTCACTTTTTGATCAATGCGTTTTTCTGGCTTTAAATCATCTGCTTAGACAATTCATCCACAAGCTTCTCCACCCTTTCTGTGCATATCATTACCATTTTGTTTCCCAAAAAAGACAGAAAAGGCAGATCCGAAAAATTTGACAGATTGAAATTGCACTAAGGGGCACAATTATCTTGCAGGCACCAATTAGCATAATCGGTGCGGCACATCGCCCGCCAGAACGTAGACTGTTTTACCTGTACTGTTTAAATTAACAGCACTATTTGATCTATGCTGACCGTCTCAGAAAATTGTCACTGAACATAAAATTATTTGCCATAAATTTTGTGCTTCCACTCACGGTTCGTGACCCGGTGACACTCCCCTAAATCCCTGAATCTAGATGCCTTGGCCGGCCTCTGACAGACGGACACATGCTCCACAACAGATCCGCGCCAAAAAGTCAAACCACCATGCCCTCCGTGCATGCCCCTGTATTAGAGAGAGGCAAATATCGGCATGACTCGTAACGTACAACGCCGGCAGCACGCCATGGATATTTAATTTCCTTGCGCTCAATCATGGAAATGCTCAATTCAGCGGAGGCATATACCCAGACAATATATCGGTATAGCCAATGCGGCCATGCACACATTCAGACCCCAGCAGGCTGCCTGAAGCCACCAATGATCGTGAACAGGCTGAGCAACTTTTGATCACAGGCAATTTCTCTTTACCTATCATCAAGTTAACAAATTCATCCACAGGCTTCTCCACGAATTCTGTGTATATCATTGTCAACAATTTCCCACACCAAAAACCGATTAAAGCCTTATTTTTCAACCGTGAAACAGCGTGAAACATGTTTCATTGAAAAATGCAGAAAACGCACTGGCCGAAAATGCTTTCCAGTTCAAAAACAGTCCGTGGAACATATTCAATATTCACGTATTGTTCCATGCAGCGCCCCCCTGTTTCACCTGCAAAAAAATAAATAAATCGAACACAATTTCATTCCCTGTGTGCCAGGTCATGGGCAAATGCACCTGACAACAAAGTCACCACCCAGCCAACCCCGTAGTAAAGCCGTTTCAGCCCTCTTCCGGCAAACTGGAAGAGGGCTATAAATATTATTTTCAGGAAAAATTACATATAGATAATAGAAGCCTTACCAGACGCCGACATAAGCCCGGGCCTGTCGACGGCTTCAGCAATTATTGGCGGCACGTGCACAGGCCTCACCGGCTCTCCCCCGATGCAGGCACAGGAATCGGAAATTCATCCTGCTTCCCCTCAGGGCAAAAACACTTCCCATCCAGCCACATGCCATATAGTTGCTGTGGCAACTTATAAAAAAATTACGCAGATCCAGGGTGATATTCCCATCTTTCGCTCGCGGCAAGACTGGATTAACCCTTGTACTGCAAGTGTTTCAGGGCGCTTCAGCTGCAGCCTTTCTGTACCTTGCCTATAGTTGCCTGTGAGAGAATCACGCTACATTTGCCAATCGGCGACAAGAATCAAAACGCCCAGACAGGAGAAATCAGCATGTCCCAACAGCCGCAGGAATCCGCCCGTGACATTCCGGAGGATTCGCCGGAAGCCCTATTTGCAGCGATCCGCGAACAGCGCAAGACTGATCCGCTGGCAGGCGCCAAGTATGGGGGGCACGAAATCTATCTGCGCCTGCTCGAAGGCATGAAGGACGAGCGCGGCATCCACCTTGAATCCCTGCTCAGCGCACTGGGTTCGCTGGCAGGCTATGCCTGCCAAGCCAGCATCCGTGCCCGGAACGTGGCGCAAGGCGAGCCGGAGAATGCCGGATTCTCTGTGGTCAGCACGGAAGATGGACGCCGGTTCTTTTTTGGCGACGCCATGAATGGCGCACTTCTAGAAGGTCAGTACTCGGTATGGAGCCTTGCTGCAGGAGCAGCCGAGCACGCAGGCGCCCAGGAATTCTGCAATCTGGACGATCTGGTGCAGCACACAGCGACTAGTGTGGGCACGGCCGTATTTGGCATTCCACGCCTACCGGAAGATCACACACCGGGCATCGTGCCACTGGAGTTTCTCAAAGTGCTGTGGCCGGCCCTGCTCCCCATACTGGAAATGTTCTGTGAGAGCCCCGAGGAGTGGCCTGTGGTCTATGGCGTAGCGATCCAGAAAGCTATCGAAGCCGGCAAGGAAGTATTGAACCCGGCCCTGGCATTGCAGATCATCATGGAAAGCGCTGTGCCGATGGCGAGGGTGGATCTCCCGCCAGCCTGAAATCCGCCTGAAGCAGATCCGGCAAATTGCACGCGCTACGCGTGCTTGCGGCGCCTTGGGTGATTCGTGGCTTTGGCGCCGCCGGCAGGCATACATTCTGCTGCCGGGCGGCCTGCATTACAGGTAGCGGTCGTCGTCGCGGGAATGTGCAAGACACCCTTCGACCTTGAACTTCAAGTCCGCACCGAACTCTTGGGCGAGCCTGTGGTGAATTTCGTTGGTGATACCCTGCAGCTCTGACCAGTCGCACTGGCCCTTTTCGTACTGCAGATACTGTTTGCCGTTATCGCCGACGTATAGACCCCAGACGGTTTTGCCGACACGTACCTGACCTTCGCCGTGGTCAAAATTGAGAACCTCTCCGTCCAGCTTCGCCGGCAGCACCCGTGCAAGATCACCCAGAGAACCGATCCGGATGGACTTATCACCTTCAATTGCAATCTTCATTTCGTACCCGTGAATTCACGTTGAACTGTTCACAAAAAGGCACAGGTGCAATCAGGAGTCCGACCCGTACCAGGTGCAGTCGCGAATTTGAAAATTCCGTCCTTATTCCGTCAACCAATTGATAGAAAAAGAATTTTTCAACAAAAGCGGGAACACCCGGAAAAGCAGTTTGCCACCAACACAGATGCGGAGAGCCCGTGTTTGGTCAACAGTTCTGAAATAAGCAGAAATCTGCCATCGGGGTTTGCCCGTGCAATTCCACCGGATCCGCCCCCCCTTCCGGCAGCCTGTCGTATCATCCCAAGCGTGATCTGGCGCCACTTTGCAGCCACCACCGTATCGCCCTGTTTGGAGAAAATCCTTGCTTTGGCCTGTGCTATCCGAACTGCCACAGTTTGCCCTGTTCGAAGACACGCTTGACGATAATCCGTGTCTCACGCTGCTGCATGGGTTGGAGGCGGGCCTGCAGGTGCACTCGGCAAAGGAATTGCCTGCGGCCTGGAAACTGATTGAAACCGCCCAGCGCAAAGGCCGCTGGGTAGCACTGGCGGCAAACTACGAGCTTGGTCTGCAACTCGAACCCACGCTACGCGGCCTCGCCAGACCGGGCTGTCTGCTGCAGGCCCGGATATTTCGCAAGCGCCTGCAGCTGAGCGGAGCTGCGGTGGCAGACTTCTGGCGGCAGCAGCTTGCTCCACTTCCCGCCCAGCAACGCGAAGCCGGTCTATTGCATCTCACCCCGCAATGGTCCCAGGCGGAACACACGCAGGCCTGCCAGCAGGTGCTGGACTGGATCGCAGCGGGCGACTGCTATCAGGTGAACCTCACAATGCCCTTCCACGGGCAGGCCTACGGTCATCCTCTCGCCCTCTATGCCCGTCTGCGCGAGCGCCAGCGCGTGCGCTATGCCGCATTGCTGCGCAGTATCGACGACTGGGTGCTCTCGCTCTCTCCTGAACTCTTCGTACAGCGCGAAGGGCAGACGCTGACCTGCAAGCCCATGAAGGGCACGGCCCCCAGACTCGACAATCCGCAAGCAGACGCAGAACAGGCTGCGGCACTCGTTGCCTCGGAGAAAAACCGCGCCGAGAACCTCATGATCGTCGATCTGATCCGCAACGATCTGGGGCGGCTGGCTCCTGCCGGTGGCGTACGCACCACTCGGCTCTTCGAACTGGAGACTTACGCCACCGTACACCAGCTCACCTCAACCGTGCAGGCAGCACCTGTCACCGCGAGCCTGCGCGAGACATTTGATGCCATCTTTCCATGTGGCTCCATTACCGGAGCGCCGAAGATCCGCGCCATGCAGATCATTGCCGAACTCGAACCCACACCACGCGGCATCTACTGCGGTGCCCTGGGCTGGCTCGCACCGGATGGAGACTTCCGCTTCAGCGTGCCGATCCGCACCTTGCTGCTGGACACTTCAGGAGAATGCAAAATGAATACTGGTGGCGGTATCGTGGCAGATTCTGACCCAGCAGAGGAATATCGCGAATGCCTCGTCAAGGCGCGTTTCGCACAGCAGCTCACAGAAGAAGTGCAACTCATCGAAACCCTGCGCTGGCAGCACGACACCGGGTTTCTCCGGCTCAAAAGACATTTGCAACGCCTCGCACGCTCAGCACAGGCACTCGGATTTTCACTCGATCCGGCGGCAGTACACGCCGCATTGCAGGCTGAGGTGACTGGCAGGCGGGATGCAGCCTTGCGCCTCCGCCTGCTCCTGGCGCGTGACGGACACTTTGACATTCAATCGTTTGCGCTGGAGGATATCGTCGGGCCACAAACCGCAATTTTTGCATCAGAGTGCCTGGACCCAGCCGATCAGCGTCTGTACCACAAAACCACAGCCCGCCGTTTCTATGACGATGCGCTCGGGCAGGCCATTGCCAACGGGCACTTTGACGTGATTTATCGCAACACACGCGGCGAACTCTGCGAAGGCGCACGCAGCAACCTCTTCATTGAGCGAGAGGGACAACTGCTCACCCCGCCGCTTGCCAGCGGCCTGTTGCCAGGGATATTGCGTGAGGAATTGCTTGCGGAGGGCAAAGCTCGCGAGAGCATTCTGACTGAAGCCGACCTGCAAAGCGCCTCCAGAATCTGGCTGGGCAACTCGCTACGCGGGCTGGTGGAGGTGCGGCTCGCCTGAGCCGCAGCCAATCAAACCACCACTCAGAGGCTGTTCACGATCTGTAGCGAGAGGGCGTCAGCGGGCTGAAGAGCAGCGCAGAAACCGGAGTTTATTTGAATAAATGAGGATTTCGAGCAGCG
>DBTS01000021.1:0-10353 GCA_002307175.1 Rhodocyclaceae bacterium UBA1310 | reverse complement strand
CTGAGAGGCTGTTCACGATCTGTAGCGAGAGGGCGTCAGCGGGCTGAAGAGCAGCGCAGAAACCGGAGTTTATTTGAATAAATGAGGATTTCGAGCAGCGCATGAAGCCCGATCACGCCCTCGCAGTAAGATCATGAACAGCCTCTCAGAACTCGCTGGAATGAATCTTGATGACCGCTTTGCGAATCTTCGCCGGCGAGCCGACGGCAATTGCCGGGCGGTGGAATTCACCAGGATAAAACACCACGAACATGCCGGCGCCGACATCCACGAAGGATTCATTGGCTGGCTGCGGGTAAAAGGCGATGTCAGATTTCTCGAAGCGATCATCCGTCGGAGGCAAGGCAGGATCGACTGGTGCCACGCCAAAGCGCTCCACCCCACGCAAAACGATCTGCACATCGGCGTAAGTGCGGTGTGCCTCATGGCGCGTAGCCTCCAGGGCACGGGTTTCCGGCTCCTGGATCATGAAATAGGACTGACTGCCCTCAAACTCATACCGCCCTGGCGCCAGTTCCGCAAGATCACGGCTGAGCAGTTTTTCCACCGCACGGATCACTGCCGCTGGCAACTGCTTCTGATAGGCATTCAATTGGCTCAGTGTGCCTAGAATCATGATGAGAATCTCCTCTACTCTACACGTTGCACTCCCGGGCTGCCGCAGCCTGCCGGGAGGAGAGCCAGTGTAACCGAGGGAGAAACCGCCCGGTAAGAGAAATCACGGGCTCCCGATATCCGGCAGGAAGAAGCCATCAGGTCACAATGCCCGCTTCCGGAGGAATTTCCAGCACCAGTTCAGGGTTGAACCTTTCAGACTCTTCGCCAGGATAGCCACGCGGATTGCTCACCACACGGGTGACATTTGCCATGTAATCCACGGGATAGTGGGTGTGGCCATGCAGCCAGAGCACCACAGCGGGATCGAAAAGATCATCCCAGGAGTTGGCGTACGAAGCATCTACGGCTTCTCCGATTCGCTCTCCGGGCAGTGAGCGAACGCTAGGCGCGTGATGCGTAATCACCACCGTTGGCCCGGGATGGGGGATCGCAATCTGCTCTCGCAGCCACAGCCTCGCCGTTGCGGCTTCCGCAGCAAGGACTGCCGGTGTCATTCGCGCAAATTCGCGCCCCTCGCGCTGGCAGCGGATCATCCGGTAATCGTTCATGCGCTGACTGGCCACACTCTGTGCCTGGCGCCAGTCTTCAACGCACTGGAAATCAGTCCATGCCGTAGCGCCCAGAAAGCGCACGCCATCAATCACCACATTATCGCGATCAAGCACCTGAACGCGCCCGTTCGCCATGCCGCGCATCTTCGCCAGGGTGCGCTGCAGATGCCCGCCATAATATTCATGATTGCCCGGCACGACCAGCACCCGCCCCGGAAATGCTGCCAGCGCCCAAGCTACGCTGCGCCCCTTGGTATGGATATCACCCGCCAGCACTGTCACATCCGCATCATGCACCTGGGGTGCATAAGAGGCGAATTCCAGATGCAGATCGGACAACAGATGAATGCGCATGGATCAGACGGCCCGCTGATTTCCAACATTGCCGGGGTGGCTTTCTGCCACGGGTGTAATGCTCCATCAGCTTACCCGATCTACCCGGCAAATGTCAGCGGCCAGCCAGCAGCACCAAACCATTCATACAAAGTGGGTATTATTGGTGCCCGACCCCCCCTATGAAGTCGCAACTCTTCCCGAGGATGCCAGCCCTCGCCCCCTAGAGGCGCGGAATTGCTCCTCAATCGCCTGCGCAAGAATGGGCATGGCGGATTCGATCCGCTCCACAGGCACGCCGCCGTAACCCAGATTCATGCCCTGGCGCACATTGGCCTTCTCCTGATAATACATCGAGAGTGGGCGCACCACGAGGCCACGCGTCAGCGCCAGTGACGCCACCATGGTATCGTCTATCGGGCAGTTGAAGTGATAGAGCAGCTGTAGCCCGGCATGCCCGCCCGAAGGGCTGACGGCACCACCATGCCTGCGCTCCATCTCGGCACAGAGCACATCGCACCGCCCACGGTAGACCTGGCGCATGCGTTTGATGTGTGTGGTGAAATACCCCTCTGCCATAAAATCGGCAAGGACAGCCTGCTCGATGAGGCGCCCGCCGCGATAGAGTTCGGCATTGCCGATCTGGAAGACATTCGTCAGATCTTCCGGCAGCACCATGTATGACAATTGCAAACCCGGAAACATCACCTTGCTGAAGGTGCCAAGATAGATCACCCGCTGCTTGCGCGCCAGCCCGAAGAGCGAGGCGACAGCACGGTTGTCGTAGCGCTGCTCGTTGTCGTAATCATCCTCGATGATCCAGGCCCCGGCTTCGTCGGCTGCGGCCAGCAGCGCCAGTCGAGGCTCCAGCGACAGCACCGAGCCGGTCGGATACTGGCTGGAAGGTGACACGTAGATCAGGCGCGGTGGAGTCTCCCAATCCAGGGCAGTCGGCGCCATTCCGGCATCGTCGGTGGCAATCGGCATGGTAACAAGCCCCGCTGCGCGCAGCACGTTACGCGCCCCCCAGATCAAGATCCTGGATGTGCAACGCGTGATGATCCCGCTGACCATCCCTGAAACCGTGCTCGATGAAAGGCTGGATATCATAGAGGCGTCTCTGGCGACCATCACAAGCGCCTGACAGCCAGGTATCCGTCGCGAAGTCAAAGAACTGCGCCCGAAGACCATGGGTCTTCTCCAGTATTCCGATTTACGCAACGCCCCTAGACCCCTAGCCCTTATGCCTCTGGGTGCCTTGTCTTCTCCGTAGCAACCCAAAACCCGACCTGACAATGATTGCCGCCCCTAAAACGTTAAAATCGCTAAATTTATCTTTTTTAACAAATAAATCTCGTGTATCGTTGCACGAAAGAGCCCTCGCCCGGCGTCACTCTCCGCGCACCTGAAGCCTGCCCGTACCGCACATCCTGATCATCCGCGACTCATCCGCCCGCATTTTGCAAAGGCATGATGGCCGCCGCTGAGATAGCCTGTCACGAAGCACGTTTCATTGCGCCACTGGAATCTGCCGTCGTGCATAAAAGGCACAGATCAGACGGCGGCCTCATGTTGATCGATTCCCGAACACTGTTTGCCCCAATCATTGCGGAATGCCTGGCGCTGTTTCTGGCCACGGGTCTGCTTGCCTATCGCAGCGAGAGCAACCGCAGCGGGCTGGGCTGGCTCGCTGCCGCCCTGGGGTTGATGGCCTGCGCCTTCGGCCTGATTGCCTTGCGGGGAATAGTCCATCCCCTGCTCTCCGTGTGGTTCGCAAATATCTGCATCGCGGCTGCCACGACAATGGGCACACTGGCCATTGCCAGCTTCCAGAAGTTGCACCTGCCGGCTGCCCTGATCTGGGGGCCGGCGCTTGTCATCGCTGTAAGCTTTCTTCTGTTTCTCAACGACATCACAATCCGCCTAAGCGTCGCAACACTCGTGCACGTGGTGCAGAATGCCTTCACCATGTCATTGATATGGAAGGCCAGGCAGCGCATCCCCGGCGTCGGCAAATATTTGGTCTTGGGCGGCACCCTGATCAATAGTTCCGTGCTGGTATTGCGGGTGCTGAGTTCCCTGGCGGGGCTGGATGCCATTCATGAAATCACGGACAGCACCGTCTCCCAGGGCATCGTCTATTTCTCGATTTTCATCACCCTCAATCTCAGCCCCGTCGGTTACATCCTCATGGACAAGGAAACCGATGATCAGCGCTACCGCCACCTGGCGCTGCGTGACAGGCTCACGCAGTGCTGGAATCGCGCCTATCTTGAGCAGACAGCGCTTGCCGAAATGGAGCGCTTCAAGCGCTACGGCAGCCCGATTGCGATGGTGATTCTGGATATCGACCTGTTCAAATCGGTCAACGACAAGTTCGGCCACGCTACGGGCGACAAGGTACTCAAGGGATTCGCACATATCGCACGCACCTGCATCCGTAATACGGATGTGCTGGCCCGCTGGGGTGGCGAAGAATTCATCGTACTGCTGCCGTCGAGCGGGCTGCCAGCAGCAGCCTGCATTGCCGAGCGAATCCGGCAGGCTGTGATTGCCCAATCCATTGCCGGCATCCAGCTTAGCGTCAGTGCCGGCTACGCAGTCTGCAACCCAGACGAAACGTGGGATGCGTGGTTCCAGCGTGCTGACAACGCGCTATACCGGGCCAAAGCCCAGGGGCGGAATCGCGTGGAGGCTGGCACGCAGAATGAACAGCCATTCCCGGCGTCGGCTTGCAGCGCATGCAACTGATGTTGCCATCCGCAAAACTGCACCGCCATACCCGAATCATCCCGCTTCGCCCTGCCTGAATGGCAGGCGCTCCCTCAGCTCATCGAGATACTCTTCGATACCGCCGGTTTCACGTGCCAGATAATCTGCCACCGCATTGGCGAAACGGGTATCAGCAAGCCAGTGCAGCGAATACGTTGCCACCGGCTCCAGCCCCCGCGCCAGCTTGTGCTCCCCCTGCGCGCCACCCTCGAAGCGCTGCAGGCCGGCGCGAATCGCATACTCGATTCCCTGGTAGTAGCAGCACTCGAAATGCAGGCAGGGGTGGTATTCCAGGGCGCCCCAGTAGCGCCCATACAAGGCATTCTCATCACGCAGCATGAGGCTGGCCGCCACCGGCACATCACCGCGCAGGGCCAGCACCAGCACGCAGTGCTGCGGCAGGCGGGCGCCCAGCGCGTGAAAGAAGGCGCGGTTCAGATACGGCGCCGACTGGTGCTCGGCATACGTGTGGCGGTAACAGCGCACGAAGAAATCCCAATCCTCGGGGAGGATCTCTGTGCCCTCACGCACTTCGAAGCGCAGCCCATCTGCATGTGCATGGCGCCTGTCCTGACGGATTTTCTTCCGTTTGTCATGACTGAAGCGCCCCAGAAAGGTCTCAAAATCCGCTTCCCCTCGCGACTGCCAATGGAATTGCACCCCGGTACGCCGCATCAGCCCCAGCGACTCTCCCGCCACGAGATCGCGGGCATCGGCGAACAGCAGGTGGAAGGATGACAGCCCAAGCTCGCCACACCATGCGATCACAGCGGTCAGCAAGTGCTCGCGGCACGCTGCATCACGCGCCAGGATACGGGCTCCGGGCACCGGCGTGAATGGCACGGCACACAGCACCTTGGGGTAGTAATCCAGGCCGTGGCGTTCATAGGCCTCGGCCCAGGCCCAGTCAAACACAAACTCGCCACGCGAATTTGACTTGAGATACAGCGGCATCGCCGCCACCAACTCGTCGCCCGCATGCAGTGCTGCATGCATCGGCAGCCAGCCGGTATCCTCACCCACACAGCCATGCGCCTCGAAAAGGCTCAGAAAAGCGTGTTGCAGCGTCACCTGCCCGCCGGCCAGCGCATCCCACTGGTGTACAGGCAATTCATGGATTGAGGGGTGAAGCGAAAACCTGAGACCTTCTGCATTCATCTGCGCTGTGTTCCTGCCTGCCCTATCTGTTTGCCAGATCACACCCTCCGGCCAGACAGCCATGCTGCGTGCCCCTCAGCGCCGCATCGGCGTCCAAGCCAATTCTAGCGTATAGCACAGCATTACATGTAGCTGATTTCACGGGTCATTACCCCTACGTGAAAAATGGGCAAACCAGACAAATCACCCGTCGACCACGAGGAAAACTTCGGCTCTGATGCTGGCAAAAACCGCATTATATTCTTTTAGAATTTCTTCGATTAATACATTGGAATTTAAAACCCCCTTTTACCCTCAAACTATTGCAGGAACATTAATCCAGACACAGATATCAACTACTTTAGACATAGGCCAAAAGTAATAAAAAGTTCATTCAAGCAAACCTTTTTCGCGTCGAAAACACGGCATAGGAGACAGGCAAACCGTTCTCCAGATCATGGCAATCAATCGCTCCTGAAAGCCAACGCAAAGGGACACGCAACAATGAACATCCGTCATCGCATCGCTCTGCTGGTGGTGCTGAGTTTTCTCGCCATCCTCTCCATTGGTGGCTACGCCGTGAGCGAATCCCGCCGCAATGCAGCAGAGGTGAAATCAGTCACAGACAGCGTGATGCCTTCCACCCTGGCCTCTGCCGATCTGGCAGCGCTCGCCAAGGATGTGCAACTTGCCACGATGGCACTGGTCTCCGCTCCCGGTGAAGACCTTGCCACCCAATTGCGCGAGAAACTGGCACAACAGAAGGCTGCACTCACCGACGGCCTCCAGCAGCAGCTCGAAAGCGCCACGGACGATACCCAGCGCGGGCAGGTAAAACAGGCGCAGGAGAGCCTGGACAACTACTTCGCATCGATTGAAGAAACAGCCAAACTCAAACTCGCCGGCAAGCAGGCTCTGGCCGAGGCAAACCTGTTTGCCACTGTGGCGCAGTACCAACGCGAATTCGGCCAGATCATCGATGCCCTGCGCGTGGAGAAAACCCGCGCCAAGGACGCCGCCATCGATTCTCTGAAGGCTCGCCTGGCCCGCACGGTGCAAGCGCTTCTTTTTGCCACCGTCATCATTATAGTAATCCTCGGCGGCATGGGCTGGCTGCTCTATCGCCAGGTCGTGATCCCTATCGCCCGCATGCAGGCCGAAATGAGCGGCATCGCCGAGAGCCAGGATTTTGGCCGCCGAGTGCCCATAACGCGTGCAGACGAGATAGGCCGTTCCATCATGGCCTTCAACAGCATGATCGCGCGGATTGAGGAAAGCTCGATCCAGCTACGCCAGAAGACTGCCGACATGCAGACCATGCTGCAGAACATTCCCCAGGGAATCCTCACCATCTCTGCAGATGGAACGGTGCATCACGAATACTCCGCCTACCTGGAAAAAATTCTGGATACCCGTGAGATTGCCGGGAGCAAAGCCATGGATCTGGTGTTTTCCGGCAGCAGCCTGGGGGCAGACACCCTGGCTCAGGTCGATGCAGCCATCGGCGCCTGCATCGGTGAAGATCAGATGAACTTCGACTTCAACCGCCATCTTCTGGTGGGTGAAATTGAACGCAAGGCACCCGATGACTCGGCACGTACGCTGGATCTAACCTGGTCTGCCATCACCGATGAATTCGACACCATCACACGCCTGATGCTGTGCGTGCGCGATGTGACAGAACTGCGCAAGCTTGCCGCCGAAACCGCCGAGCAGAAACGCGAGCTGGAAATCATCGGCGAAATCCTTGGCGTGACACAGGAGAAATTTCACGAGTTCATTGCCAGCAGCCTGCACTTCATCGAAGAGAACGAATCACTCATCCGCCAGCACCCCGAGCCCTCTACGGAGACACTCAACCAGCTCTTCCGCAACATGCACACCATCAAGGGAAATGCCCGCACCTACGGCCTGCGCCATCTCACCGATGCGGTGCACGAAACCGAGCAACACTACGATGCGTTGCGCCAGCCACGCCCCGAAGTCGCCTGGGATCAGCCACAGCTTCTTGGCGAACTCGCCACGCTGCGTAACTTCGTGGAACGTTACGCCAGCATCAATGAGGTGAGTCTTGGCCGCAAAGGCCCGGGCCGCCGAGGCAATGTAGAACGCTATCTGCTGGTGGACAAAGCCAAGATCCAGGAAACCCTGCTACGTCTGGATGCCGTCAACATCGCCAACATCCACGAACTGGTAGCTGCGCGCAATGCCGTTCAGAAAACCCTGCGCCTGCTTGGCACCGAAGCGCTCCGCGAAACCCTTGGCAGCATCATCGAATCTCTGCCCTCGCTGGCTGCCGAGCTGGGCAAAGCGGCCCCACGTGTGATGATCGAAGACCATGGCCATTTGATCAAAACCCAGGCCAGCGCACTGCTCAAGAATGTATTCATGCACCTGTTCCGCAATTCCCTGGATCATGGCATCGAAGCACCGGCAGAACGCGCAGCGGCAGGCAAAGACCCCGCAGGCACGGTCAGCCTCACCGCCGCGACAGGTGGCGGAATGCTCCACCTGCATCTGGCAGATGACGGACGCGGGCTTGCCCTTTCGCACATTCGTGCCAAAGCAGAAGAGACTGGCCTGCTGGCTCCCGGCCAGATCATCACCGATGAAGCGCTGGCTCAGCAGATCTTCCGCCCAGGTTTTTCCACCGCCCAAACGCTCACCTCGGTTTCCGGGCGTGGTGTTGGCATGGATGCTGTACGCGAATTTCTGCATCGCGAGCACGGCAAGATCGAAATACGCTTCACCGATACAAGGGCAAACAACGAGTTTCGCCATTTTGAAATCGTTGTCAGCGTTCCGGAGAGCTTTGCCGAACACCTTGCAGAGGCTGCGAGCCGCATCGTGATAGATACCGGGGCCCTGCCTGCAGGAAAAGCGGTTGCATAAGCGCTATCCCAACGGCTTCCAGTCTGAAGAAACAGCCCTCCCTCTATCTACAACTTCCAACAACAAGGAAAGAAAAATGACACAAGTCCTCGTAGTCGATGATTCCAGTACCGTGCGCAATGAAGTCTGCGCCTTTCTCAAGGATGCCGGCCTCGTCGCCATCACCGCTGTGGATGGCCGCGACGGGCTCGACAAGCTGCGCGCCAACCCCTCGATCAAGCTCGTGGTAAGCGATGTCAACATGCCCAACATGGATGGCCTGACGATGGCCGAGAAAATCCGCGGTGAACTGCGCAATGCGGTAGTGAACATCATCATGCTTACCACCGAGAACAGCCCTTCCATCAAGGAACGCGGCAAGGCTGCCGGCGTGAAGGGATGGATCGTCAAGCCCTTCAACGGCCCTGCGGTGATCTCCACCTTCAAGAAGCTCGCTGCCTGAGTATCGCAAACCGGCTCCTCCACCCAAAGAATAAGGCAGAAAACTTGTTTACCGACCTAGCTATCCTGATGGCCGGCATCACGCTCGGCATCCTCACCATGGTGATCCGCACAGTTCCGGTCATGCGCGAATGTCGCACGCTGCGCAGCGAAAGTGAGCGCCTGCGTGCCGATCTCTCCTCCCATATTCCGCCCCAGAAACTGGCAGCCCGGCTGGAGGCGGAACGCAAGAAACTCCTGGAGGAGTCATCTGCTCGGGAAAAGAAGCTAACCACCGCCCACGCAGCCGAACTCACGCGCGCACTCGCCGATGCACAAAGCCAATCTTCGCTACAACTCGAAACCATGCGAAGCACCACCACCGAACACCTGTGCAAGCTGCACCGCGAACTGGCCAATGAGCATGCTGCAATGCTGCGCAATATCGATTCTCTGCTCGGTATTCTGCATATCGTGGAACGCTGGCATGCGGAAATGCAGGGAATTTTGGCCAACAACAGTGAGCTCAAGAGGCAGAATGAAGAGTTCTCGCGCATCATCAAGAATGTGGTGATTCTCTCCCTCAATGCCTCAATCGAAGCAGCCCGCGCCGGAGAATCCGGTCGCGGTTTCTCAGTGGTGGCCGATGGCGTTCGCGAACTGGCGGGCACAGCCTCGAACTGGGCCATCCAGTATCAGGCCAATCTTGCCAAGAATGATCTGATCACCACCACGACCTTCCAGGATATGCAGGCCTCGGGCAACATGATCCACACCTCCGTGCTCATCCTGAAAGCTGCCAACGAACGCATTGGCGAAAAAATCGCACAAATCGACGCCGGAGTTCTTGCCGCATGATCACTGCAAGAACCATTGCCGCAATCCAGAGTGCCTTCGAACAGGCGGTGCGCGAAAATACCAGAGGAAGCACCGAAGCAATCAAGATCACCGCCTTCCCGCCGAGCCTCCCCTCAGAGCAGAATGGGCGCCAGTTGTTCGTGCTGACCATCGCCGCGCTGGAATTCCGCATCATTGCGCTCTTTGACTTTCGCCTCGACGCTGCCAGCGCAAACTGGTTCGCCAGGCTGCTTGGACAGGAAGGACGCGTCTTGGCAGGCCACGCCTTGCTGGACGCCATGGCGGAATACGTCAACATGGTCTGCGGTGCGGCCAATCGCCTGATCTCCGACGACAGGCGACGCACCGGCATGTCCACACCATTTCCGCTTGAGCCGGCGAGTCGCGCCCAAATCCAGTGTATCGGCACGGAGCAAACGCTCAGCCTGCAGGTTCTCTCCCCGCAGGGGGTGGGCTACGAACTGCTGCTCTGCCTGTGCTCAACCACAACAGCCAACGTAGAATTCGAGCTTACGCAGCAACCTTCCGCCGAAAGCGTCGGCGGAGAACTCGAACTGTTCTGATTCAGGGAATACTCATCCAGCACAGGTATGCAGACGGCCAAGCACCGGAAAAAGGTAATCTGTAGAAACAACATTGTTATTCCGATGCGTTCATCCTTTTGGCCCTTCAGAAGCGGTTCACGATCTGTAGCGAGAAGGCGTCAGTGTGCCGAAGAGCAGCACAGAAACCGGAGGTTATTCGTATAAATGAGGATTTCGAGCAGCCGCTG
>DBTS01000040.1:4721-18504 GCA_002307175.1 Rhodocyclaceae bacterium UBA1310 | reverse complement strand
ACTTGAACAGCTTGTATTCCAGCAAAGCATCCAGCCAGGCTTCGCGCCCGATCCAGTCCAGCTCCAGCACGAAGATCTCGTCGGCCAACGCAGCCATTGCATAGACCGCGACGCGATGAGCGCGCACCGTTCCCGGCGGGAACTCGCGCGCGACGCGGCCAAGCTGCCGGTGCAGTACTCCGGCCAGCTGGCCACTGACCATCGCCGCGATATCGGCCGATTCGGTGGGCGGCGGTTGATCGCCGACGCGCAGCATTAAGGACAAGCGTCCCTCACGGATCGCAGCCTTGATATCCGCTACCACCTCGTAGAACTCCGCGAAGCAAGAGAGCAGGAAGAAGGAGCGGGAATCGCGATCAGGCATGGATCGCTTCCGCCGCCTTCGCCTGCGGCACGGCATGATCTTGGCCGACGCCCTCACCTGCCGTGCGACGCAACTGCAGGATGACGGCCGAGGGCATAAACTGCACGTTGTTGCTCTGGATCACCAGGCTGCGCCCGGCCTGGAAGCAATCAACCATGCCCTGCTGCGGGACCTCAACCTGTTGATTCTCGATCCGTACCACGACCGAATCGCTACGCAACCCCATCGCCCCGATCTGCGCACTGCTCAGCACTTGACACAACGCCCCGGGCAGACGGCGCTGACGCAGCACCGGCATCAATTCCTCGCTGCCGATACGCGAATCCGCCAGCCATTCCTGCACGTCGCGCAGACTCTGCCCCTCACGCAAGCGCACCTCGATCAGCAAGACCGAGCTCACGTCTTCAGGCAGACGGCGCGAGAAGGTAAGCTCGCCCATGCGGCTGAAGGCCATGCTTTCCCAGTCGGTGTTGATCAACGAAAGCTTGCGCGCCACATACTCGATTGCGGCGAAAAATTGCGGTGCGCAGTTTTCGTGTGCATAGGCCGACATAACCAGCGGAGCCGGATTGCTGCCGACCCAAGCCATACTACCCACCACATGGGCCAGGGCTCGATAGGCCTGCACCGGTGCGGCGTCCACATCGAGCATGATGGCGTCGAACATAGGCAGCGCCGACGCAAGATGGCGGGCCAAGCCGAGCTGCATGCGCTCCGCCGGGTTCATCTCGACCATGCGTTCCGGTCCGTCGATCTGCGTCATGCCGGTGAGCTTGTGCATTTTGTCCCACATCCGGTCACGCAACTGATGCAGCGCACGTAACAAACCGGTGCTGCCGCCCAGGAAGGAACCCGCGCCCATGCGCAGCATCGGCGGGTGGAAGCTCGTGGGCTCGACCTGTGCTGACTGTACGTTGTGACTCACCTCGATCAACGCAATCGACTGATACCCCGCAGGGATATCCTGCTCGCGATACAACTTGACCGTCGGCCGAATCCGGTCGATGAAAACATCGGCAAAGCCGGTCATCTCGTCGATCACCGGATGGGTCCCCAGCAGGCTTTCATAACGCTTGATCGAGGTACTTTGAACATTCATGGTGCCGGTACGCGGCGGCATTGCAATGCACACGCGCAGCGTTTTGCCATCCGTCAACTCTTCGGGTTTGAGGATCAGGCGTAGCGCACGCACGTTGTCTGGCTTGAGCACGAACGGAGTGCCGTCTGGAAAGATGCAACTGAGCTGCTTCACGTCGACGGTGCGGCCCGCCAGCAACGGCATGTCCAGTTGCAACTCCAGCACGCCCCAATGATGTACATTCACGCCGCACATGCGGTGCTGCAACACCGCATTCCAGTAGATGTCGTTCTGCTGGAAATGCTGCGGCGTCAGCAACATGCCTTCAGCCCATTGCACGGCATCTGGCAGAAAATTTGCGTCGTTCTGGCTCATGGTCTGTTCCTCAATGGCCACTAAAAGTGATGGTTCCGGGCAGCAGGCGTATCGTCACCTCGCGCCATGGGGTAAGCGCCGCAATCGGCTGGCCGCCAGCCGCCAGATAATTGGCCAACGCATACACACCAATGGCTTTCGCCGCGCGCGGCGGAAAATTCACGTTGAATTCAGGCGAAGCTGCAGGTACCTGCAGCGCCACCACGTCGATGCGGGTAGCCAGCGCTTTTTGCAGCACATCTTTTTGCACAAACCACTCCGGCCCGCTCTTGGGCAACTGAGCCACGGCCGCCAGGTCGTAGACGAACACGATATCGAGCATGGTTGCGCTGCCCGCATTGGCGGCAACATCGGTGCTAACCGTGATCTGGCGCAGTGCAGTGCGCGGCGGATCGCCGTAAATCCAACCGCCAATCGTGCTGCAACCCACGGCGGCAAACAGCAGCATCAAGGCGAGCAGAAGATTCCCGTGCTTCATGATAGATGTATTACCTTGAACTGGGCCGGCGTCAGTGATATGCCTACCGCATTTGGCAACATGCCGTTCTGCCCGTTAATAGAGGTCAGACGCGACGTAAACATGCAACACGCCATTACCTTGAAACTGCCCAACAGCGAACGCTTCGGCCCCATGCACATGCCCGAGGCCACGCCGACCCCTGCATCCCCCGCACTGAGCGCGCTGATGGTAAGGAGGTTTTCCGCCAAGCCACCTCCGAAGATCACGTTGAACACCGTCGGAATGTTGCTGACCGAGATATCGATATTCACCTCCGGTACGGGAACCGGGCCCACAACGCAAACATCGGGAAAACCGAGATTCATCACACCGAGATTGGTATTGGCAAACATCTCCACTCACCCCATGCTGATGCGTTCAGCATCAGCCTTGATATCCCGCTCGGCGGTGATCAGCGCATCCTGCCCATGCAGCTTGAGCAGATGGCGCACGTCCAACAGGTACTGGCCAGCCTTGCCGATGAAGTAGCGCGACTGCTGCACCAGGCTCTCGCTGACCGTTGCAAACAGATTGCGCGCGTTCAGCGACAGCGTGCCGGTGGCCGCCGTCACGCTGGCATCCCGCGCACTCATCAGCTCAATATTCTCCAGTGCGTGAATGCTGACACTGCGCCCGCGCAGCGATATCTCAGCGCCATTCGGCACGCTGATAGCGACGGGCACGGACGAGGCTTCACGCGCTAGCACATGCAGCACGTGACATGCCCCCTCGGATTGCGCGCACAACACCACATCGCCAGGACTTAGCTCAACCAGGCAGCTCAGCGCACGACTAGCCTCGCGGCCGTTAGCAAGCAAGCAATGTGCATCATCAAGTACCATCGCCACGCGGGCCTCGCTCAGCACCAGCGGCGTACTGCTTGTGACAGGAGACTTCAAGGTATGCACGGCAAATCCTCCAGATTCAGGTTGGGCAGCTCGGCGCGCAGCAAGGCGGCATTCGTACCGCGCTGGCCGCGGCGCGAAGCTCCCGCAAAACACCCACGTGTGACCACGAGGTTGTGAACACTGCTGCGATCGAGCCGCGCGCGGGTGAAATCGCCATCGCTCACCCGGGCATGATCAAAGCGCGCATCGGAAAGATCGGCGCCGCAGAACTTGATTTGATCCGACGCGCTTTTCTCCCAACTACTGCCAGCCAACTGCGCACCCGAGAAATTGCTGCGCGCCAGCTGTGCGTTGTAGAACAGCGCACCGGAAAAATCGGCACCAGTAGCGTCGCAGTCCTCAAACCTCGCCGACAGCAGCAAGGCCCGTTGGGCCTGTAGACCAACCATGCGAGTGCCCTCGAAATGCACTTGCATCAGGTTCGAGCCCACCAGATTGGCACTGGACAGATTGGCGCCCCCCAGGCGGCTTTCCTGCAACTGGCAGGACTGCAGGCTTACGCTGCTGAGGTCCTGGCCGCGCAGATCATTTTTCATGAATGCACAGAGGCTGGCGCGCAGGCCTTCAAGCCGCGTATGACGCAGGTCGGTGTCGCTCAAGGCAGTCTGCGCCAACACCGCACCACCAAGGTTCGCCTGCGCCAACGCACACCGCCACAACACTGCGCTGGACAGGCTTGCCGTCTGCAGATCGGCACCGGCCATATCACAGGTGCTGAGCGCACTGTTGCTGACACGCAAGCCAGCGCCGTGCATGCCGCGCAGGCTGCAATCGACCAGACAACCCTGGGCCAGATCCGCCCCCGCACACAACACGCCATCCATGGCGCAACGTAAAAACCGCGTATGCGACAAGGCCACGCCACGCAAATCGAGTTGCCTCATCTGACAATCGACGAAGGTACAGCGCGCCAGATCGGTCGCCGCCAGAACCATGCCGGACAACTCACATTCCTGCAGCACGGCATCGGCCAGCGATACGCCGCGCAGGTCCAGCGCACGCAGGTCGGCACGACTGACGGGGCGGCCGTGGCGCAGATGCCAATGCAATTTATCCAGATCCCACGGCAGCATCTCGGCGCGTGCCCCCATCACAGCCTCGCCTTCCGGTCGACCCGCACCGCGCTGCGATCGGCACCCTGCCAGATCGCCTCGGCCGTATCGGCCTGCACCAGTACCGCATCCTGCAGCGCGGCCTGACTGAAATCAGCCTTGCGACACATCGTCTGAAAGAAATCGGCACGCTGGGCCTGTACGCGGCGCAGACGGCTGCGCATGAACAGCGAGCGATAAAACCGCGCATCGCTCAGCAGCGCATCGGACAGGTCAGCCTCGCCGAAATCGGTCTGGGCGAACACGCCCTGTTGCAAGTCGGCACCGGCAAGATTGGCACCATGCAGGCCACAGCGGGAAAACCGTGTGCCGCGCAGCGACGCGTGTTCCCAACAAGCCTTGCCACCGGCATAGACGCTGATAAGCTGGGCATGCTGCCAGTTCGATGCATTCAGCGCTGCATCCATCAGCACCGACTTTTGCAAGCTGGCGCCGGTAAAGTCGGCGTGAGCGAAGCCCGCCGCCAAGGCCACGACACTGTGCCAGCGCGTATTGCGCCAGGAGCTGTCGTCGGCCATAGCCGCCGTGATCACGCTGCGCGCGAGTGCTGTGTCATCCAGGTTCGCGCCGCTCAAGGCAATGCCTGTCGCCAGCACGTCGTCCAGTACCGCACCGTGCACATCGGCAACGGGCCACACAGCATCCATCGCATGCGCGCCGCGTAAGCTTGCGCCGCAAAAGCGCGTGCCCTCGGCATGGGTGCCGCACAAGTTGGCGCCATCGAGGATGGCGCCGGAAAAATCCGCGCCATCGAGGCACGCAGCCGTCAGCACGGCCTTCTGCAAATTCGCACCGTCGAAACGGGCACCGCGCAGGTCAGCACGCTCAAGTTGCACTTCTCGCAGGTCAGCGCCACGCAAATCCAGATCGCGCAAACAGGCGCCGGCAAGATCGCGTCCAGCCAGCACCACGCCGTCACGCAGGCACTGCTGTACCAGTTCGCGCAAGGCCTGTGCCGCCGGCCCGGGCAAGGGCTCGGTCAGCGTGGTCGGCGTCCTGGCGGCATTGCGGGCGGCACGCCGCAGCGTGGGAGCCTGCTCCTGGGTGGCGTGGATATCGGCCTGCTGCTGCGCCGTCACGCTACCGGGCTGAGCCTGCTCGGCCTTGTCGAGCACATCACGCAAGGCGACCGGCAGCGGGTCCGGCCGAGCCGGAGCCGCCGTCACCAGATCGTGAGCGATCTGGCTCGCCTGTTCCAGCGCCTTGGACGTAATCGGGTCCGCCACGGACGGCGCCACAGCGGAAGCTTCCGGAAATTTCTCGGTCAGGGTTTGCTGTAATTCGGCCTGCCCTGCAGCCAGTCGGGCCTCGCCATCACGCTTGGCCGTATCGGCAAGCATCTGAGCCTGCGCATGCAGCTCGGCCAGATCGAACTCGCCTTCGGCCAGTTCTTCGGCCGAGGGGCCACTCAATGCCGTTTGCGTAACACCTGGAGCCACGTAATCGGCCGGTGGCGTCAAGCCACTCTTGTGCCAAAACTCGACCATCTGTTCGTCGAGCAATTGCTGACGTCGCACGAGCTGCGCAGCAGCCCGCTGCTCGCGCGCAGCGGCACGGGCGGCCATCACCTCGGCGCTACGCGGCGGTGCAAGCTGCGATTCGTTGAAAGCGTGCAAGCCGGCGCTCTGAGTATCCAGGCGCAGCGCCATCACCTCGCGGTAATGCTCCAGCGTGCGCGGCGCGTCGGTGATGCGCTCGTAGGCCACCATCAGGCTGCTGATATCCAGCGCATCGCTGTCGGCAACCGGCGTTTCGCCGCGATAGACCAACATGGCCAGATCCAGTTCGGGGAAGAACCACACCGTGTCGCAGGCCAGCACCACCTCTTCAGCCTGATCAGCACCCTGCCCTGCGCGCTGCACGAAGGCCCGCGCAGCCAATCCTGGCAAGGAGCCGCTCAAGCTGGCATGCACCGGATGCAGGCCTTCCAGACAATACGTCTCATCGCCTTTGAAATGGCCGGCGAACTGCTGGTCGGCCGCCGTGAGGTTGAACAAGCCGAAATCGAAATCACGCGGCAAGCCCGGAAAGTCTTCCTGCAGCCAGCGCTGATCATAGGAACCACTGGCCGTGCGCACGGGGCTGTGCACCAAGCTCATCGGCGCGAAGCAGGACGGCACATACCGTCGGCGCCCCGGCGTCAGGGGGGGCGCCGCCGCCTCGATGTTGGGCATCTGCCCGGCACGGCTGCGCAACCAGGCCAGGTGAGGCAGGAATCCGCGACCCAGCGGGTTGGCCGCATAGTCCGGGCCGCCGTAGGCGTTCTCCCAAGCGATCGGCATGCGCGCAAACGGCTTGGCCTCGTCGACACATACCCACGGCCCGATCAGGCGGTGCCAACTGCGATCACCGATCACACACAAGCGCTTGTCGATAGCGCCACACTGCATGCGCACTGCCATGGCCTTGACCGGTTCGCCAATGGCATGCGCGGCGCCGCTGAGCATCACCTCGGCGCGCGGTTTGGGCAGGATGTGATCGAGTGGCAGGCCGAATGGCAAGCAGGGCACCAGCTTGGCCCACTGCAGGTTCTCGGTCAGGAAGCGATCAGCCGCGCCGGAGCCAAGCCGGAAGAAACCGAGGGCAGCCAGCGCGAGGCGATTCTGCCCGCGATAGCGGTAAGGCCGATTGAGAATGCCAAGCGTGAGCGGTTTGATTATTTTCATGATCGGCTCACATGACCATCATGATGATCGGGATCTTGATCGACGGGCCACTAATGTCGATGCTGACCATGGCCCCCTTGACCGACAACGACAGCCCGGAACTGAGGATGTCGACGCTGGTGGATTCGCCAACCACATTCACCGTGGTGCTGGCGCCGGTGACAGTGACTGCGTTGTGATCGCCGGTAACGCCAAGCGAGTTATTTGAGCCGGTCACCGACAATCCGGCCGAGATGCCCGTGATGGATGCGTTGTTCACGCTGCCTTGCAGGCTCGTTTCGATGACAACACCGGTCAGCGAATTCTGGTTCCGCACGCCAGTCGCAGAGTTGCCGTTGCTGATACCAATTGAGTCGTTACTGTTGCTGGCACCGATAGCCGTAGAACTGCTCTGCGCCCCGATTGCGGTAAAGTTATGGACAATTGCATGCGTGGTAGTGGTGGTGCTCGTCCCCGTGACCGTTGAAGTATTCTCCGAATCGGCATTGATCGTGGTAACGCCGCTGACCTTGCCGTTGTGCGTGGTGCTCGAACTCACCTGGCCGTTGTGCGTTGTGATGTTCTCCACCGAGCCGTTGTAGGTCGAGACCCCTTTGGTTTTGCCGGTACTCTTGCTTGTGCTATAGGTGTCGCCAATCACCACGCTTTTGCTGGCCTGCACGGCGGCCAACGCCTCAGGCTCCGTCGCTTCGGTGGATACCTGCGAGAGATCGCAGACCCCGGTTACCGACTCGTGATAGCTGCGGGCGGTAGCGGAAAAGCTCTTGCTTTCCTTGCTCCAGGAATTGCTGTAGTTGGAGCCGTAAGACCAGCTCTCGCCCAGCATGCCCTTCTCCATGTCTTCCGAACATGAATAGCTATAGCTCCCGCCGCGCGAGTAACTGGCATCGCGGAACAGTTTTCTGTCATAGGCCGACTCGACTATTTTGATCGCCACATCGGTATCGCCACCCGACCAGCGCGTACCAAAGCGAATGCTTTTCCCATCGCCATAACTCGTTGAAAAACTGTTGCCAACCTGGGTGTGGGCAGTCCAGTCAGAGGGCGTGACTACCGAGCTGCCGTCGGAATGAATGGCTTGGATTTCGGGCAATTCCGACTCATCGTTAGCCCGCGAGACCAGCACCATGGTTCCCACCTCGGGCACGGTCTGCATTGATGGCATGAGTTTCACCCATACTGGATCACCACCATCGTCCTCGGTCGAAAACCGCACATACACGCCCTTGGCCTGCAGCGTGGTCGACACGCCCTGAGCATCCTGCAGCAACGCTTCCTGCATATCGAAATTGTCAGGCGTGTAGTACGGCCAGCCGCGAGGCGAAGGCAAATTTCGAAGTGCCACGACCTTCGCCAGCACGGCGCCTTGCTGGGTATCCGATATGGATAGCGGGGTGATCAGACCGGCAGCATCGCTGGCCTGAAATTGGTTGCTGTATTCGCCATCGAGCGTGGCGTGATGGCTTACCTCGGTCAGCACAAAATGGGCTCGCTCCAGCTCCGGTCGCACAGGCTGCCCAGCCGCCGTCATGCGGAACTGGTGCCCAACGCGCAGCAGCGGGCAATAGCTGGCGCCGCTTAGCTGGCTGTTGGCCGTCTGCAACGCATCCTGCGAGGCAAGCGTGTAGTGGCGCACTTCATTGTTGCTGCCGCCGTACTGGAACACGCGGTACTGATGAAATGGCAGCTCGCCGACATCCGGCGCGCTCGCCGCGCGAAAGCTTGCATAGCTGGCGATACGGTTATCAACGCTGGCCGCTTGCTCTTCGCTGGTGAATACGCCGTGCACGCCACTACACCCCAGACTCTGCTGGAAGCTGTACTGAGAAATGACATCCGACTGATGCAGGCCAAGTTCTTCTTCCGAAGTCCAGGTGTAGCGCAAGGCGCGGTCTTCGCCGATCGCTACCGGATAGCTGGCACGATTGGCGAAGACCAGCATGTGCTGGCCGTACTGGTGCGTGAAGTAAAAGAAGACATGTGCCTTACCCATCAGGCGCCGCATGAATTCGTAATCGCTCTCCCCCGCCTGAAGCCAGTCCTGCACTCGCGTGAGCGCGATGTTGTCCGGCCCGCCAATCGCATCGAAGTTTGCGTTCACGCGGTGCTCGCGACACAGGGCGGCAAGCACCTCGCACACGTTCATCTGGCGATGCATGCGGTAATTGTTGGTCAAGCTCATACGCCACAGGGCGGGACGCATCACCAGCTGATAAACGCCCGGCTCCTGCATGCCGAAGCTGGCAACCATGCCGTTGAAGATCGCCAATGGCAGTTTCTCGCCCTGCGGGTTGGTCTTCACGTACACATTGCGCCCTGCGACAGCGGGCGCATCACTCATGCCGATGCCGACATTGACCGGGCGCCCGATCAGTCGCGAGAACACCAACGCGTCGGCAGCAGGATCTGTATCGCCATGCAGGATCAGCGAAAATTCAAAAGGCTCCGAGACATGTTCCTTACCTTCGAAACTCACCAGACGGAAGGTCTCACTGCCAAGCACCTGGCCATTGGCCAGCGCGATCTCGCATTCGAGGTACAGCAGTACCTGACCGGGTACTGCTGTAACGGCGGTACGGGCAACTTCGAAGATCGGTGCGTTCATGCGGCCACCTCACTGCACGGCATATCAACGTCATAGGCATTGACCCGGAAGCGCACAGCACTGACCATGCCCAAAGGCATCGGGCCGATGAATGTGGGTGTGGGCCGTTGCTGGACGCCATCGGTAATCAGCCAGGCCGTCTGCCCCAGGCGCAGGCCGATGCCATGCCCGGCGCAGTTGAGATGCGACGATGGAACACTGCCGGCGGCTACTTCGATCTGTACATCGCAATCATGACGACGATCCAGCAGCAAGTGGATCAAACTGGCGAAGGATGCATAACGTGATACTGGCAAAGACTCGCCGGCACGCGAGACACGCAACGGCAGCAACTGCACGACCTGTTCAAAACGCAATCGTCCGATCTCCAGGCGTACCCCGGCCTGGCTATCCCACATGCAATGCCCGAGCAGGCTGCTTTGGCCAAGGCGGATGTCATGCCGGCCAAGCATGGTGCGGTCGCAAGCTTCGATACTGCGCCAGCGCCCCACCATCGTCTGCAAGCGTACCGATACGCCGAGATAGCGCGAGAGCACCAGTGCCACGACTTCCGCGCTACGCCGGTTATTGACCAACAGCCCGGCCATGCCTAGCCATGCACGTTTGGGCAGCGGAATCTGCGCTTGCTGACCCGGCAAGCCCAGCCCCATCAGTGCCGCCAATTGTGCCGCGTAGCGCGTATCGATGGGCATGGCCGGATCCAGCGCGCGCAGACTGCGTAGTTTCAGCTCGTAGCGCAGCACATGGATACGCTGATTGAATACGTTCAGGAAGGCTGCCATCGCACCGTCCCCGACGCGCTGCTGCGCGCGAACCCATTCGAGAAAGGGAACAGGCAATGGCCCGAGTTCGCTGGCAAGGCAATAGTTGGGCGTGCGCAACGTGATCTGGTCAGGCAAAACCTCGCTCACGTCTTGCGCAAAACGTGCGACGCGACGCGGCGTCGGTGACGCTTGCAAACCGGTAATCTCTGCCCCCTGAAAACCCGCTCCCAATTCGGCGCGAAACCGCAGCCGCTGCCCTGTGGGCCAACAGCTTGCGTTATCGCGTTGCAGCAGCAGACGCATCAACTGGAAGACGTTGAAGGAGCCGAAGCGGGCGATAACAAATTGGTTCAGAGGAGTGCTTGCGCGCCAGCAGCCGGAGGCCATTGCTTGACCACTCCCTTGACGTTATTGAGCTGAACGCTGAGCTGCACCACCGTGTTGATGGCGGCATACAGCGCAAAAAACCGGCGTAGCACGTCGGCAAACAAGATCGGGCTGCTCTCCTCGAAATGGGTGTGGTCCAGCATGATGGTGATATCCAGACCCTGCACATAGGCACGTCGCCCGGCTTCCTGGACCCAACGCATCAAGGGGCGGCAATGGATCTCGCGGAGCCCGTCGATGACCCGATGCCCCAACGTGCTGCTGGGCCCGACATGTAGCCGCAGCAGCTCTTTCAGCGTGGCTAGCGCCTGTTCGCCACCAGCCAGCGACAGGTGATTGAGCGAGAGCTGCGAGGCCAGCGCCCACGGGCGTGTGCCAGTCAGCGTTGGGCTCTGATGCGCAGTGGGACGCAACACAACATGCATGCTGGCGTTCGACGAAGCGCCCTCCACCTGAAGGTTCTCACCCACGCGCAAACGCTCGGGCGTGCGGCGATTGGTGCACAACGCGCTACCGACAATGATCTCGTCAGCGGGATCGGTCACCTGAAAGTTCGCGTCGAGAAAGGATACGTAAAGCTCGGTACCACCCGTACGTGAGAGCTGGCTCTCTTCGCGCCGCATGAAGTAGAAATAATCCTGTGCCTCAATGCGCTGAAAATGATCCATCGCGAAGTAAGGCGAGATTGGCCGGGGCGGCCCGTCCGGCCGGATGGCCTGCAATTGTTCAATACGATAGATTTCGCAATTGCGGTGCTGCGCCACATCACCGGTCAGGCGGTACTCATAACGCGTGTGATCAAGATGCAGCGGATCAATGCGTTGCGCATACAGGTTCACCAGCGGCACGCAATTAAGGGCGAGCGCATTCGGAGTCAGGCGCAAGCTGGCGTCCGATGGCGTATCAAGCAGGAACAACACATCCAAGGTACGACCGGCCTGCTCGACGGCGAGCTGATCAATCTCGAAGAACAGAAATTTCTCGGGGAACGCGAAATACTCCTGCAGGACGCGGTAGGCTGGATGCGCATGATCGCTTCCCGGCAACAGGGACTCATCCTCGTCGAAGCCGCACCACCGCAGACACCCCGTTGGCAACATGCGCGGCACGTGGCCCGCAGCCTGGGGATCTTCATGAACGGCCACACCTTCCAGATGCGCCGACAACAAGGCATGCAGCGCATGTGCGGGGCCTCCCTCCGGACTAAGGAAGAAGCGTAGCTGGCGTGGCTGCAATTGCGCCAGGGTTTCGCTACCCTCGCAATCAATCGTGACGCGCAGGACGCTGCGCAAATTAGGATGGTCGCGCAGTAGCAGCGAGTAGTCGTCTGGCGAGGTAATCGCCACATCGCGCACACGCAGGGGCCACAACAACGTCTCCCAGCCCGTACGGAAGGTGCAGGTCAGCTGTCCGCCCTGATCTCCTGGCAGCTTTGCAGTCACCTGTCGTGCGCGCGCCAGAGCCACGCCTTTCCCATATTTCTGACCGTTCAAAGCAACGTCTATGCTCGCCACCAGCATCGATGGCAAGGGGCCCTCCATATGCGGGTACAGATCCGCCATGAGCGCATTGGGCAACTGCGCCTGGTCCAGCTCCAGCTGATAACGCAAACGGCCGGTGAGGTAGGAAAAAGACTGCATCAGCATCTCGACATGCGGATCCTGCGAGCGCCCGCTGTGAAATCCCAAAGCGTCCGCCTGCTCCGGATAGTCCTGCGCAAACTCGCGCGCCTCGTCCCGCAGGGCACTGATTTCCTGCTGGAAGATGCTTTTGAGTCGCTCGGCGCTCGCCTGCATGCTTGCTATCCTTAGCGCGACAATTGAACGCCGAAACGACAGGCTTCACCGCGGCCGGCCAATGTAGCGGTGATCTGCAGGCGCACGGGCACAAGCACATCGTCCTGCGGCTCCACCGTGACGATGACGTCCTTCAGGCGCGGTTCGTGTTGCACAATCGCACGTCGTGCCTGCTCGGCGTAGCGGACCAGCGCAGGTATATCGCAGTGCCCCATTTCGACCACATTCGGCAAGCCCCACTTCAGCACCGCAGACGCGCCACTGTCGTGCAGGGTACGACTGGCAAACAACCGCTGAATCTGTGCCTGAATCGCGGCGGATTCATCGAAAGGCTCGGCTCGGCCGTCAGGGCCTAAGGGACGTGCGGCAAGTCGTTCCAGCAGGTAAGGCATGATTACTCCAATGACATAACCAACAGAAAACAGGACAACAATCCAGGCTTGACTACAAAAGGCGGGCGGCACGACGATGCGTGCCCCCCGCTGGCCTCTTAAGCAAGACCGCAGACAGACCACTTGAACAACGGATCGCGCTTAGCCGGTAACCGCATCGGTGAGTTCCCCGATGGGGCGATTGCGCAACAGGCTCCAGCCAGCTTTCATGTTCCCGCCCGAACTCACTTCCGGCAGTTGCACCGTGTAAGTCCAGAGGATCTCGGTAAAGTTGAGCTTGAACTGCTCCGTTGGCATGTCATCAGGATGAGACTGAAACTGGATCTCGGTGATGATTGCGTCACGTAGCGCAAAGGTCATGATGTTGGCAGTGGCATCGGCCGAATTGCGTCCGATATAGATCATCGTCGGGTTCTTCGGTCCCTTGCCAAGCGGTTCCGCACGCAAGCAATAGTCATAGAACTTCACCGATGTCTTGTCGACATATTTCACACACGTAAACTCGGTGATAATTGGCCGCCCCGAAGTCCGCGCCAAATTGCTGACATCAGTGGTGGTTTGTTGCTTCATGCCCTGGTGTATCGATACCAGTTCCAGGCAAGGGCCGAGATTGAGTACCTTATCGCGCCATGTGTTGTCGATGCCGGTGCTACCGTTCGCTCCAGCGATTTTTCCGCCGAAGATTGCATCATCCCCGGGTTGAAGAAGAATCAAGTCCATATCCATTTGCTCCAGGAAAAGTTATTACGCAGGCAGATCGGCCACAAGGCGGATCGAGGTTGTCAGCTCTTCAAGCTGGAAGTGTGGTTTGAGAAAGAGCGTGGCCTTGTAGGCCCC
>DBTS01000040.1:0-4396 GCA_002307175.1 Rhodocyclaceae bacterium UBA1310 | reverse complement strand
TCCTGCGAAGCGTTGTCGTCCAACAAAACGTATTGCGCGATCCAGGTATTGAGGAATTGCTCAACATTCGTGCGCGTCAGGAATCCGCCGACCTTGTCTCGAACAATGACTTTGACATAGTGCGCAAAGCGTGAAGCGGCGAGAATGTACGGCAAACGGGCCGACAGGGCGGCGTTCGCGTTGGCGTCATCATTGATGTATTTTTTCGGCTTGTTGCTCGTCTGACCGCCGAAGAACGCAGCCTTGCCACTGCCCTTACTGTGACACAAGGCAATGAAGCCCAGATCGTTCAGCTCCTTTTCGCGGCGGTCGGTAATCGCCACCTCGGTCGGACAAAACAGCTCCTTGATCCCGTCGCCATCATTGCTGGTGCTAAAGGTATAGATTGGCAAGCCTTCAACGAGACCACCCCCCTCTACACCGCGAATTGCAGCGGTCCAGCTATAGAGTGCAAAGGCGTTGGTGATGCGCTCGGCAAGCAGGTAGGAAGCATTGCCCCACAAGAACTCTTGATTGTCGGGATACCTGAGCGCGTTATTGACGTCTTCCTCGAAAGCAAATCCATCAACGGGATGTGATTTTTCACCATATGGCAAACGCATCATCACGCGCGGCATTACCAGCGTGACATAGCGCGAATCCTCACTCTCGCGAAATTCCTGCCATCCGATCAGATCGGCCCCTTCGAAAATCTTGGCAAGGTCGCGCGGTTTTGCCAGATTGGCGTAACTATCGAGCCCAAACATCTTTGGGGATGCCGCCGTAATAAACGGAGCGTGCGCAGCGGCGGCCACTTCGGCCATCTTGCGCAAGAAGCTGACATCTTCATTGCTGGGGCTGATCTCATAGCCGCCCACCAACAAGCTATACGGTGCGCCACCAAAGGTGCCGTACTCAGCCTCGTAGATCATCTTGAACAGGCGGCTCTGATCAAACTCGACCGCTTTCTCCATGTCGTCACGCAGCTCTTGCAACTGCGCGTTGAGGATACGCAACTTCAGGCGGGTCCCCGTTTCTGCACGCGACACCAGATAGAACATACCGCGCCAGGTGGCTTCCAAATTCTGGAAGGTGGCGTCATGCATGACCAGCGACAACTGTTTGCTGAGCAGGGCATCGATAGTGGCCACGGCAAGGTCGAACACTGCCGCAGCCCCCTTTCCTTTTGCCGGCGCGGATGCCGGCACCACACTGCTCGGCGCAGCGGGCGGCACGTTACTGGCAACAGGGGCTGGCGTCTTCGTCTCGGGTGCTACCACGGTGCCGTCGGCCGGCGCATCCGGCGCATCCGGCGCATCCGGCGCATCCGGCACATCCGGCACATCCGCCGCATCCGGCACATCCGCCGCATTCGCCGCAGGCACCACGCCACCGCTTGCCACGACGGGTTTGGGCGCGTTGTAGAGCGGCAACACACGCGCCGTGAATGCCGCAATAAAATCTGCGGAGCGATTTTCAGCATATGCCGTAGCTTTAACAAGAAGATCGCTGACTGTTTTTGGCAGATCCGTCATATCCGCACTTGCCTTACCAAGCTCGGTACAGATGTCTTCAAGACTTGTGGCTGCCAAGTCATCGACTTCGGTACGGGCCTGCAGCTCGCGCAGCAATTTTCGCTGCTCGAACACTGTTTTCATGACCCCGACCTTCTTGATGACATTGACCGGCTCAAAATCATCGAGCGACGAGAACGTAATCGGCGTCTTGATTTTTACGTCTCCGCCAGTGATGACATCGACAACATTTGACAAGCCGGCGCGAGGCTGACTTTGACGCAACACTTCATTGAAGTTGTCACGGTCGATATCCACCATCTTCCGATCTTTGTAATCAGCCGGCACTTTGACCTCTGTAGCGCCGTCGCGCTCGCCGGTCAGGTCGGCAAAAAGACCAACGATAAAGGGAAGCTCACGCTTCTCAATTGCCCCGTTGGTATGAACGTCATAGGTGATCCGCACACGCGGCGGACGTACCCGTAACAGCTTTTTCTGAATGCTCTCGACCATTTGTTCGCCTCACTCAATATTCAGAAGGAAGTCCACCTGGACAGCGGACCGACACACCCGTTTCTCCAGCGAAGCCCTAAATCATCTTGTGCATCGCCAAAACACACGGTGCCGATATGGAGTCGCCTTGGCATTTGTTATCAAGTTCTGTGCCACGCTAACAAAGCGCCGTATGCATTTGAATTTATTAAGAATAATAAAAAGCTGCTCGCACAAAATGAAACCCTATCGGAACGCGACCACTACTGATCCAACCAACAGCGCCAAACCATAACAAACCTTTATATTTCATCAACTTAATACAAAAACCCTGGAAAGCTCACGGCAGGCATCGGCATCTCGTATGCAAGCCACCTATAGGTAAATAATTCCACCCACCCTGGAGGACAAGTTTTCCTCATCCAAGCACAAATGAGTTTTCTGAAATAAGAAAAGGCCGGCAGTGCAATTTGCACGACCGGCCTTTGAGCGGGCATTTCAGAACTTACTTTTTTCGTCGCCAAATCATGCTCGAGCCCACCTTGATCTGCTCCATCTCACCAACGGATTCAAGCCGCTCCAGCGCGGCCAACGTCACTAACGAGGACTCTTCAAGTCTAGGCCAGCGTATCCACCAGCGGTGAATGCCATCCAATGTATCAGCACTATCTGGGCGCTCACTCAGGAAGCGCCTGATCACCGAAATAGCGTAGTCAATCGTATTGTCTTCATTCATGTTTATGTGCTCCGCCACATCCCTTGTGCAACGACTGTGCCTGAAATCACCCCCCTGTCACACTAGTAAGGAGCACATTCACCAGAAACCAGTCACCCCTCTACATCCACATAACCCAAGGCGATTTGGGAAGTCTGGATCTGTCTGGGACGACGGATTGCCTGTTGGCGCAGCAGATTGGGGAAGAAGACTATCCGAGCGTAGCGCCGGGAAGTGTTGGACTTCCGGCAGATTGCCTTGAGGCTCAGGTGCCGTATAAGTGAGCGCATGCATGCACTGGCACGCTCAGCTCAAAAGAGTGCTCGGCGTATTCTCGTAAAATTCCATTGAATTTAGGTCTTCCAGCGAGGCTGGCTTGATTGGACGACGTAACTGCCAATCAGGTGCTAAGGCCACCTGCATCATCATGTCCTAGCCCATATTTACGGACCATTTTGCCAAAAGCGCTGCGATCCTGCATTGCCATACGGGCGGCATGAGAAATATTTCCATCAGCTTGACTGAGTAATTGAGCAACATAACCCCGTTCGAACTCTGCCACTGCTCGGGCCTTCGCCTCACGAAAGGCCATCGTCGTACGAATGGATTTCGATCCAACGCCCCTCTCGCCAAGCAGATCACAGCGAGAATCGCGCAATTGCAGCATCAATTCCTCGCACATCAAGAATTCGCGGTGGATCACGTTTTCCAACTCCCGTACATTTCCAGGCCAAGCGTAGCTACGAATGAAAGACAGCGCATCGGCATGCAGGGTCCTGCAAGGTATCCGATACTGATGACTCAGTCGTTGCAAAATAGTCTGTGCAATAAGCACACCATCATCTTCTCGATCACGCAATGCAGGCATGGTCAAAGTCAGCACATTCAAGCGATAGAGCAAATCCTGCCGAAAACGCCGTTCTTTCGCCTGCGCCCCAAGGTCTGAATTGCTCGCAACGATCACGCGTACATCCACCTGCCGCATGCCGCCACCGCCGACGCGGCGATAGGTTTTGTCCTGAAGAAAACGCAACAACGCGGCCTGCGCCTTAAGCGTCAACGTATCGACTTCATCCAGAAACAGCGTCCCGCCCCCCGCTTCTCCGATCAAACCAACAGAGGCTGATTTGGCATCCGTAAACGCACCGCGCTCATGTCCGAACAACTCGCTCTCAACCAAGGACTCTGACAAAGCGCCGCAATTGACTGGCACAAAGGGTTTTTCCGAGCGCACACCAAGATAGTGAATCGCCCGCGCAGCTAACTCCTTGCCTGTACCGGTCTCACCGGCAATGAGTACCGTTGCGTCCAGCTGAGCCATGCGGTGAATCCGATTCACCGTGTTCTTGAAAGTGGGCGACTTTCCCACCAGGTTGAAACGCGACAACTCTTCCATCAGATCCCCCTAGATTTCTGATTGCAGAGCGAAACCACGCGCGTCAGAAACCGAGTACTTTGGAAAGAATTCGAGCACGCAGATTACCAAGCAGAAAATTCTGAAAGTTGCCCAGATAATCAAAAACAGATCTAACACCCCGTGACCGAACTGTTGAACACAAACACATTCAGACAAACACTTACCGTCATTTATAAAACAAAATTAATTTTGCTAAATGCATACTTTACGAACCTTGCAACCTAGCATGTCAAATAATTTTATGCAATAGTAAATAGTCCGTCCTGAACAAGGCACTTC
>DBTS01000115.1:14568-17632 GCA_002307175.1 Rhodocyclaceae bacterium UBA1310 | reverse complement strand
CCTCGTTGCTCGCCGCTATCGAGGCCGCCTTCATTAGCGAGCACGTCGCGGAGAACGTGGATCGACCTACACACACCGAGAAATCGCATGGGCGTATCCTCAGCCAAATTGCCTCCGTGTTGCCAAGCCAGGGGACCGTCAATGTCGCTGACTGGCCTCAATGTAAAACCATCGGCCGCATCGACTCTATCCGCGTTGTCGGAAGCAAAGAATCTGAGCTGGAGCGGCGCTATTACATCAGTTCCCGCAAACGCAGTGCTAGCGAGCTGACCCAGGCGGTGCGCGGCCACTGGGGTATCGAGAATCGCCTTCACTGGGTACTTGACGTGAGCTTTGGCGAAGATGGCAGCACCTTCTACAAGGACAACGCCCCCCAGAATCTCTCGCTGCTGCGAAAGATCGTGCTCAACCTGATTCGTCTGGATACCCACGCCAACCCCAAAACCAGCCTGCGTCTGCGACGCAAAAGTGCCGCCTGGGATGACGAACTCAGGATGAACATGCTTGGGCTCGTTCATTTATGATGTCCGAGTGCGGAAGCCCTGGGGCTTGTCCCTGGACTTTGACTCCGGACTTCCTACGCCTTTTTGTGTGATTAGTCACAAACGTTATATTGTTGTCTTTTAATACTTATTGGCAACTACTAACAATGTCTTTATGGCGTATTTGAGTGCCCCAAACAAAAGGCAAAACCAGACCCCGGGCAGCGCAGCGGGCAGGGTTTTCGTACTCGGATTGCTAGAATAACAAAGACTAAGGCATTGTATTTAAGTGGGTTTTACGGTGGCGTGTTTTGCCAACAGTTCCAGCATATGTGCAGGCGCCAGTTTGCCTAAAAACCGGAAAGTACATAAAAAGCCTCGTTTTTCTTATAACCTATTGAATGAATTCATGTTTTATGGCGTTGGATACAGAGGATTTGATGACATTCAAGTGCGGAAGCCCTGTAATCCCGGGCTTGCGGGCTTGCGGGCTTGCGGGCTTGCGGGCTTGCAACCACAACATTCCACAGCGGGCCTTGAAGCACAAAACACCCATTCAGGCTCTTAAGTGGATGCTGTCATGAAGTGATTAGTGTGAGTTTTTTCACAAATACTGTTTTATTTTTAAGAAAAAATATTTTTTATTCATAGAATAAAAATGCAAGATTTGCGATCAACTAGAAGGAGTTGAATTGTGAAAAAAATGTTACAAAAATTTAGTTTGATATTGTTGAATGTGGTTGCGTATTCAATGTTTTATGGCAATGCTTCAGGTCAAATAGTGCCGCGAGTTGTTCTGCCGACTCATCTTGGGTCTATTTCTGATGAATTATTAAACTGTGCTGATGACGAAAAAAAGGAAATTATCTATGTTCCATTGCCTAGTTTTATTACACCTAACTACACAATCTATAGTATAAACACCGAGAACAATAGTGTTGTTGTATCTGCCATACCAACTCCATGGCCGGTATTAAACAACGCAGTAGGAGCGCCAACGCAAGATCTTGATTACGCAAAAATCCGTACATTGCTTCCAAATATAATGGCCTCTGTTTCAATAGAGAAATCAGCTGCCGATGTCTCAGTGAATGCTCTGTTAATGAAATCAGAAGATAAATTTCACAATGAAAAAATAACGATAGATTTCATGAAGTTTCGCACAGAGCCAGTCTATTACAATTCTGATCCTGGAAAAGTCCAATTTATAGGGCGTGTTGGTGCTGGTCTCCGACTGGTTGTTCACGTCAAGACGAATGAATTAAATTTATCAGGATCTGTTTCAGGGATTGCTGCCAGCGTGCAGAAGGGGAATACTTCAGGCTACGTCGAAGCTAATGTTATTGGGATAGACGCAAATGATCTAACAATCGCAATGCCTTTTACAACAGATTTGTCAGATGCAGGGATACAAAAAATAATTGAAGCAATGGCGATCGTTAAATCAAAGATGTATGATCAAAACACAAAACTTACGCCTGAGTTTATGGCTAAACTGATATGCCGCGAAAAACCAAAGAGACACACAAGAAGTTTCTGGGTAGGCGAATCGGATAGTGAAAACAGCCCAGGAAACCGGGCCGTTCCATAATTCCAGCCGAAAGTGCAGCGCCCTATCGGGCGCATCCACTCCTACTTCTGCTTCGCCTTCGCAAATGCCGCAGCAAAAGCGCCCGAGGGTTCGGGGGCGCGTTGCTGCTGGCGCGGGGCGTTGCCTCTGGCGCCGTTGCGGTCGTTGCCACGTGAGCGGTCGTTACTGCGCGGGCCCTGGTTGTTGGCGTGCGGTGTGCTGCCGGGGCGGGCGACTTCGTCGGCCATGCGCATGGTGAGTGCGATGCGCTTGCGCTGGAGGTCGACTTCGACGACCTTGACCTTGACGATGTCGCCAGCTTTGACGACTTCGGCGGGGTCTTTGACGAAGCGGTCGGCGATGGCGGAGACGTGCACGAGGCCATCCTGGTGCACGCCGATATCGACGAAGGCGCCGAAGTTGGTGACGTTGGTCACAACCCCTTCGAGCATCATGCCGGGCTGGAGGTCTTTGAGTTCTTCGACGCCTTCACGGAAGGTGGCAGTCTTGAATTCTGGGCGCGGATCGCGGCCGGGTTTTTCGAGTTCGCGCAGGATGTCTTGCACGGTGGGCAGACCGAAGCGTTCGTCGGTGTATTTGCGGGCGTCGAGTGCGCGCAGGGCCCTGGCATCGCCGATGAGTTCGCGCGCTGGGCGGGCGAGATCGCCCGAGATGCGTTCGACCACGGGGTAGGCTTCGGGGTGGACGGCGGAGGCATCGAGGGGGTTTTCACCATCATTGATGCGCAGGAAGCCGGCGCACTGCTCGAAAGTCTTCTCGCCCAGGCGCGGCACCTTGCGCAGCGCGGCGCGGCTGGAGAAGGCGCCGTTGGCGTCGCGGTGGGCGACGATGTTGTTGGCGAGGGTGGTGTTGAGCCCCGAGATGCGCGAGAGCAGCGCGGCAGAGGCGGTGTTCACATCCACGCCAACGGCATTCACGCAGTCTTCCACCACGGCGCCCAGTGAGTGGGCGAGCTTGGTCTGGTTCAGATCGTGCTGGTACTGGCCGACGC
>DBTS01000115.1:0-14311 GCA_002307175.1 Rhodocyclaceae bacterium UBA1310 | reverse complement strand
TGCTGGTACTGGCCGACGCCGATGGCCTTGGGCTCGATCTTGACGAGTTCGGCGAGCGGGTCTTGCAGGCGGCGGGCAATCGAGACGGCGCCACGCAGGCTCACATCCAGCTCGGGGAATTCGCGGGCGGCGAGTTCGGAGGCGGAGTATACCGAGGCGCCGGCTTCGGAGACGACGATCTTGGTGAGCTTGGCCTGAGGTGGCAGCAGTTTGATGAGATCGGCGGCGAGGCGGTCGGTATCGCGGCTGGCGGTGCCGTTACCGATGGCGATGAGCTGCACGTTGTGCTTGGTGACGAGTGCGGCCAGCGTGCGCAGGGAGCCTTCCCAGTCGCGGCGCGGTTCGTGTGGGTAGATCGTGGCGGTATCCAGAAGCTTGCCGGTGGGGTCCACCACCGCGACCTTCACGCCGGTGCGGATGCCGGGGTCCAGCCCCATCGTGGCATGCGGGCCGGCAGGTGCGGCGAGCAGCAGATCCTTGAGGTTTTTCGCGAAAACGCGGATGGCTTCTTCTTCGGCGCGCTCACGCAGCTTGCCGAGCAGATCGATTTCCATGGACATGGCGAGCTTGACGCTCCAGGTCCAGCGGGCGGTGTCGGTGAGCCACTTGTCTGCGGGGCGGCCGAGATCCTTGATGCCGCCGGCGACCATGATCTTGCGTTCGCAGGGGTTGGGCTCGGGCGAGCGTGAGCCGTCTTCGGGGTCGGTATCGAGCGCGAGGCGCACGCGCAGGGCTTCTTCGTTACGGCCACGGAACAGTGCCAGGGCACGGTGCGAGGGAATGTCGCCGAGCTTTTCGGTGTACTCGAAGTAGTCGCGGAACTTGGCGGCTTCGGGATCGTTTTCTTTGCCATCGGCCACCTTGGAGGCGACGATGCCGTGGGCTTCGACGTATTCGCGCAACTGGCCGAGCAGCTCGGCGTTTTCAGCGAAGCGCTCCATGAGGATCTGGCGGGCGCCATCAAGCACGGCCTTGGCATCGGCAAAGCCGGCGTCCGCGTTGAAGAATTTGGCGGCCTCTTCTTCGGGCACCAGCGTGGGGTTGGCCAGCAGTGTGTCGGCCAGCGGCTCCAGCCCGGCTTCGCGGGCGATCTGGGCCTTGGTGCGGCGCTTCTGCTTGTACGGCAGGTACAAGTCTTCGAGGCGCTGTTTGGCTTCGGCGTTTTCGATTTCGGCGCGTAGTTCGGGCGTCAGCTTGCCCTGCTCTTCGATGCTGGAGAGGATTGCGGCGCGGCGGTCTTCCAGCTCGCGCAGGTAGCCCAGGCGCTCTTCGAGGTTGCGCAACTGGGTGTCGTCCAGGCCGCCGGTGGCTTCCTTACGGTAGCGGGCGATGAAGGGCACCGTGGCGCCACCGTCGAGGAGTTCGATGGCGGCAATGATCTGGCGGGCGTGTGCGCCGAGTTCGGCGGCGATGCGATGTTCAATGGCAGGCAGCATGGGTGAAACCGGGTAGTGAGACACGAAAAAGCGAACGGGAGACTATGCGACAGGTCGGCGCCCATGGGCAAGTGTTTTTCGCCTTGCGGTGCGAACGGGCATGGCGAGGATCGCCGGGGATGGCAGGAGTTGTGGCGCGTAGGCTGATGATTTTGCGGGGGTTTGCGATGGCTGGTCGCAAATCTGGCAGGAGATTATGTCGTGTCAATGCGCAGCGCGAATTGCACCGAGCGCGCTTTGGGGGTGTGCATGGCCCCAAAAAGAAGCACGCGGGAGGTGCAATTCACTAGGCGTTATTGACGCGCGCCATACTTTGACGGGCGTCTGCGGTATCAAGGCGTTTGCCTAGGCTGCGGTGCCACACTGGGCGCAGAACCTGGCACCTGCGGCGAGTTGGGTGTTGCACTGTTTGCAGGTTTTGGGGGCCAGCGAGGTGCCGCATTGCTGACAGAAACGGGCATCTGCTGTGTGGGTGGTATTGCACGCCGGGCAGGCTATCACTCGCAGTGGTGCCATGGCTGGCTGAGCTTGAGGCTGCGCCTGGGGCACTGGCGCCTGCGGGTAGCCTGGGGCACAGTTGCCGCTATATTGCTGCGGGCGATGATGCGAATCTTCGTGATGGGTATTGTGATGACCGCCACCGTGGTGGCCGAACATGCCGTCGAAAAGGCCCATGTGCGTTCTCCTGTTGAACGCACTCCGGCCTGTTTGCAGCGGGTTGCCGTGGTTGGCTGCGAAGTGCGTGAATGGCATTCAACAGGCTGAAGTAACTATAGAGTCAACGAAAAAAATCTGGTCTTTGTCTACGGAAGGCTGTAAGCACGATCAGTATGGCGCCCTGCGTGTGGAGGCGCACAACCGGCGCAATTCCGCTTTGCTCCGTTGTTCCGGTTTCGCCGCACCCTACTCCATCGTCACCGGTGGGGCGGGTTGGCGTGTGTGGTAGGTGCGATTCCGCCAGGATGGTCGGAAAGGCACGCGGAAGGTGCAATTCGCTGCGCTCATTGACACCCTACGACAATCATCTGCTCAACACTCGACGACGTTGACGGCCAGCCCGCCGAGCGAAGTTTTGATCGTTACCACGGTCCTCCGTGGTAATGCCTGCCCCACCGTACTGCGGTGACACAGTGTGCATCGGGGCACGAGGAAGTGATGGTCAACGGGTAGTTGGTATCCCGCTGTTCGGGCCGGGGCGTGCGCGAGGCCACCGCGGAGCGGTGAGACGTGCATGCCCACGGTGGACCGTGGGCACGATCAGCATGGCGCCCCACGGGCGGAGGCGCACAACCGGCGCAATTCCGCTTTGCTCCATTGTTCCGGCTTTGCCGCGCCCTACGCACCCCCCGTGTTGGGCAATCCGTAGTTCTGATCGTTACCACGGTCCTCCGTGGTAATGCCTGTCCCACCGCTCTGCGGTGACACAAGGGGCGTCTGGGCACGAGGATGAAATGGACAGCAGGTCGCTGGCGTCGCGTTGTTCGGGCCGAGCTGTGCGCGAGGCCACCGCGGAGCGGTGAAACGACCATGCCCACGGAGGACCGTGGGCACGATCAGATCTTTTCTCTCAGCACTCGACGACGTTGACAGCCAGCCCGCCGAGCGAGGTTTCCTTGTAGATGTGCTTCATGTCGGCGCCGGTCTGCTTCATGGTTTTGATGACGGTGTCGAGCGAGACGTAGTGGCTGCCGTCGCCCAGCAGGGCCAGGCGGGCGGCGTTGATGGCCTTGACGGCGCCCATGGCGTTGCGTTCCACGCAGGGGATCTGGACGAGGCCGCCGACGGGGTCGCAGGTGAGGCCGAGGTTGTGCTCCATGCCGATTTCGGCCGCGTTTTCTACCTGCTGCGGGCTGCCACCCTGCACTGCTGCGAGCGCGGCGGCGGCCATCGAGCAGGCGACGCCGACTTCGCCCTGGCAGCCGACTTCGGCGCCGGAGATGGAGGCGTTGGTTTTGTAGAGGATGCCGATGGCGGCGGCAGTGAGCAGGAAGTCGATCACGCCCTGCTCGCTGGCGCCGGGCACGAAGCGCATGTAGTAGTGCAGCACTGCGGGGATGATGCCGGCGGCGCCATTGGTGGGCGCTGTGACAACGCGCCCGCCGAGGGCATTCTCTTCGTTCACGGCCATGGCAAAGGCATTCACCCAGTCCATGCTCTGTAGGGATTCACCGGGCTGTCTGTTGGGATCACTCAGTTGCCCACTCAGCCTCTGGAAGAGCGCGGGCGCACGGCGGCGGATGTGCAGCCTGCCCGGCAGGTATTGCGGCATGCTGGCGTCGGCACCCTGCCCCAGGCCACGCTGCACGCAATCCTGCATGACCTGCCAGATGTGCAGCAGGCCGCTGCGGATCTCTTCTTCGCTGCGCTGGCTGCGCTCGTTGGCGAACATCAGTTGGGCAATGCTGAGGCCTTGTTGCCCGGCCAGGCTGATGAGTTCGGTACCGGAGGCAAATGGCCAGGGGCAGGCATCTGGCAGTGCGGCTGTTGAGGACGGGGTTTGAGAAGTTTCCTGGGTGACGAAGCCGCCGCCGACGGAGAAATAGAATTTCTCCAGCAGCAGGTTGCCATCGGCATCCAGTGCGGTGAAGCCCAGGGCATTCGGATGCTCGGGGCGGAGTTCGTTGCCACGGAAAAGGATGTCGTATTCGGCATCAAAGCGGATCGGATGCGTACCCAACAGGCGCAGCACATGATCGCCCCGGATGGTGGCAAGCGTATCTGCCACGCGTGCCGGGTCGACGGTTTCGGGGGATTCCCCTGTCAGCCCGAGGATGACACCGGTATCGGTGGCATGCCCCCTGCCGGTGGCGCCGAGCGAGCCGAAGAGCTTGACGCGCACGCCGGCAACCGTCTCCAGCATGCCGGCTTGTTGTAACTGGCAGGCAAACAGGCGCCCTGCACGCATCGGCCCAACAGTGTGGGAACTGGAAGGGCCAATGCCGATCTTGAAGATGTCGAATACGGATAGCATCGTATCAGGCCTGATTCTTTGGCAACTGCTGTGCCACCAGTGCCACCCAGTAGGCGGCGCCAATAGGAAGCACGTTGTCATTGAAGTCGTAGTAGGGGTTGTGCAATGGCGGATCTTCCTTCGATTCGGCACTGCCCACCTTGATGTAGGCGCCGGGGCAGCGTTCGAGCATGAAGGCGAAATCTTCCGCGCCCATGCTGGGCTGCACGGCGGTTTCCACATTGGCCTCGCCCACTACGCTGGCTGCGGCGGCAATCGCGGCGGCGGTTTGCGCCGGGGCGTTGACGGTGCAGGGGTAGCCGTGGCGGTAATCGAGTTTCACCGTAGCGCCTGTGGTTTGTGCAATGCCACCGCAGATGGTGTGCATCTGCGCTTCAACACGCGCCTGCACATCGGCGGCGAGGGTGCGCACGGTGCCACGCAGCACGAGCGTTTCGGGGATGACGTTCCAGGTGTCACCCGCATGGATCTGGGTGACGGACACGACTGCCGATTCCGTGGCAGACATGCGCCGGCTGACAATGGTCTGCAGGGCCAGCACCAGTTGCGCGGAGATCACCACGGGGTCGATGCCCTTGTCGGGCATGGCAGCGTGGGAGCCTTTGCCGGTGATGACGATCTCGAACGTATCGAAAGACGCCATGATGGTGCCCACGCAGATGCCAAAGCGGCCACGCGGCAGATCCGGGAAATTGTGCATGCCGTAGATGGCGCTGACGGGGAAACGCTCGAAGAGCCCCTGCTCCACCATCACGCGGGCGCCACCTTCGTTCTCTTCAGCGGGTTGGAAGATGAAGTGCACAGTGCCGCTGAAGTTGCGTTCGCGGGCCAGATAGGCTGCCGCACCGAGCAGCATGGCGGTGTGGCCATCGTGCCCGCAGGCGTGCATCTTGCCCTGGCAGGTGGAGGCGTGGCCGGGTTTGCCGAGTTCCTGGATGGGCAGCGCATCAAGATCGGCGCGCAGCGCGATGACAGGGCCTTCGCCATTGCGCAGGGTGCCGACCACGCCGGTACCGGCAAGGCCGCGCTCGATTTCGATGCCCGCGCTGCTCAGCGCCTGGGCAACCAGTTCGGCGGTGTTGTGCTCCTCGAAGGCGGTTTCGGGGTGCGCATGGATGGCGTGGCGCCAGTGCTGCATGCGCTGGCGGATATCTTCGGGAATAGTGAAAGCCTGAGACATGGTTAGCTTCTATTCTGATCAGTGGAAAAACTCTGCAATCACGGTTGCACCCAGGAAGGTGCCTGCCGTGGCTGTGAGCGAGACGACGACGATGCGCCAGGAGAGGCGGCGGAACACGGGCAGATCCTTGGCGGCGGAGAAACCGGCGAGTGCCAGGACGGGCGTGGTGTAGTTGAGGAAGTTGATGTGCCCGTTGATCTCGGCGAGTTCCTTGGAGAACGGGAACAGCCCCGGCAGCCCGGCGAGCGTGGCAACGATGGAAACCACGAGCAGCAGCGGCATACGTGGGATGAGGCGCTTGGCGGCTTCGCAGAGGATCACGACGAGTGTCACGATGGCGACGCCCTCGAAGCTCACCAGCCAGTCGGCCTTGTAGTTGATGACGTTGCCGATCACCACGCCGAGACTGATGACGACCCAGGCCAGCAGTGAATCACCAAAACTCGTGGCGTGAGCGGCTTCCTGCTCAATGGTGTGGCTGACTTCTGCACTGGCCGTGCGGCCCCGCCTGGTGATGCGGCCGATCACGGGTTCGAGCTTGCCGTAGAGCCATGAACAGGTGGGCAGCGAGAGGAACATCGTGAAGTAGAAGCCGAACACGGTGGTGAGCAGGTTCGATGCTGCGGCCACGGCGCCGATTTCCTTGTTGAGTTCCGGGTGCAGTTCGGCGATGGCACCGACGCCGGCGGCCATCATGGAGCCTGAACCAACGCCTGCGCCCATGGCGAGCGAGATCGGGTGGAAGATGTTGAGGCTGGTGATGAAGCTGGCAAACACCGCAATGAACAGCGCACCGAGCACCGTGCCGGTGATGTATTCGGCGAGCACGCCGCGCCCTTCGGGCGAATCCATGCCATAGCGTTCGCCGATGATGGCGATGTTCGGCTCACGCCCCACCGAGAAGGTGGAGCCGACGGCCTCACGCTTGATGCCGAGCATCAGCGCCAGCGGCAGGCCGAGGGCAAGGGTGCCGAAGGCGTGGCCGAATTCCTGGAACAGCAGGCCCCAGCCGGCTTCCCTCACCTGCGGCAGCGAGCCGCCCACGGTGATGCCGAGCTTGGCAACAAACAGCAGCAGGCCGGCGTTGAGCAGGCTGGCGGAATAGCGCTGCAGCGGCACATCAATGGCGAGGCTGCGCGGCAGGCTGCGATAGGCAATGCCCCAGGCGGCAGACAGCAGCAACGCCCAGAGCATGGGCTGGAGGATCACCTTGCCCGGCCCGAGCTTGAACTGCACCACACCGATGAATGCGGCGACGGTGACGATCACCACAGCAGTGATAGCGACCCTGATGCGGGAACTTGTGAGAACCGGGGCGGCGGCTGGCGGCAAGGAGAATTCCTTGGAGGGACAGGTTTCCATGGCGGAGTCTTTAGCGGATTAAAAACAGGTTGTGCCCGGCTTGGCAAGCTGCTGCCATGGGGCAAGCGTTGCATACATTCTCTGACTTGCGGACTGTTGCATCAATGACATTGAAAACCCATAATCGTTGCATTCAACGCAACACTTCACAAAATGGCTATCTCCTTCGACGATAAACTGGACCCGCGCCGCCTGCGCTACTTCATGCAGGTGGTGGAGCGTGGCTCTGTGCGGGGTGCTGCTGAGGCACTGGATATGGATGCCTCGGCGGTCAGCCGGGCGATTGCGCAACTGGAGGGAGATTGCGGCGTGAGCCTGCTCGCGCGCCACGGGCGGGGCATCGTCGTGACCGAGGCGGGCGAGTTGCTGGCGGTGTTTGCGCGGCGACTGCAGAACCAGAAGCAGCAGCTTCTCGGCCAGCTCGACAAGATCCAGAAAGTGGCGCTCGGGCATGTGGATCTGGTGGGCGGCGAAGGTTTTGTGGAATGGCTGACGCGCAACAGCCTGCAGCGCTTCATGACGGATCGCCCGGGCATCACGGTGGATCTGGATGTGGCGGGCACCGAGGAAATCGTGCGCCGCATTGTGGATGAGCGCGCCCACATCGGTCTGGTATTCCGCCCGCCCCGCGATGAGCGCCTGCGCCTGCATGGCGCCTGCCCGATGCCGATTGTGGCACTGGTGTGCGAAAGCCATCCGCTGGCACGCCTGGGGCGGCCGCTGCGGTTGGTGGATCTGCTGCCCTATCCTGGTGGCGCGGTGCATGAGAGCTTTGGTGTGCGCCAGCATATCGATGCCGCCGCAATCAGTGAGGGGCAACGCCTGCAGCCGGTATTCACCACCTCCTCCTTCAGTGCACTGGGGCATTTTGTGGCGGCAGGCCTGGGCTATGCCCTGAGTACCGGGCTGTGCATTCCGCATCTGGGTAAAGGTGCTGAGCGGATACTGGCACTACCGATGCAGAACCCCCTGCTCTCTCAGGGGCAGGTGCATGTGGTGACACGCCACGGGCGGGTGCTGCCACGTGCGGCGGCGGCACTGCTGCGGCAAATCATTGAGGATATGCCCCTGCTGGAGCAGGCAGTGTGCGCTGGCACGCGGGAGGAAATGTAATCGGCAGGCCAGACACGGTTGCTGTAGATCGCGTCTCGCCAGTCAATGCCATGAAACTTCCGAATTGGCTTGTGCGACGTAAAAAACACGCGGAAGGTGCAATTTGCTGCGCTCATCACAGAAATCATTGGCATTCCGCGCCGGTTTGCGTAGGGCCGTGTAGCAGAATTGCGCCAATCAAGCCTCCGCCCGGAGGGCGCAAGCTGGTGTCTGTGCAACATGATTCTTCCGCATCGTTCGCCCAGAGACGACAAGCGAAAGCGTGCGCACTACCCATAAAAAAAACCGGCGGGAATGCCGCCGGTTCTGATCGGTGCTTGAGCTGTGGCTTACTCTTCGAGCAGCACGCGCAGCATCCAGGCGTTCTTTTCGTGAATGTCCAGACGCTGCGTGAGCAGATCCAGTGTGGGCTGGTCGTTGGCCTTGTCGGCCACGTCCAGCAGCTTGCGGGCGGTGCGCGCAGTGGCTTCCTGGGCGGCGACGAGCAGCTTGATCATCTCGGTGGCCTTGGGCTGGCCTTCCACTTCCTCAATCGAGGAGAGCTTGGCAAATTCCGTGTAGGTGCCCGGTGCCGGCACGCCCAGTGCGCGGATGCGCTCAGCGATGGTGTCCAGCGCGTTCCACTGTTCGGTGTACTGCGTCATGAACATGGTGTGCAGGGTGTTGAACATCGGGCCGGTGACGTTCCAGTGGAAGTTGTGCGTCGTCAGGTACAGCGAAAAGCTGTCGGCAAGCAGCTTGGAGAGGCCGGCGGCGATGGCCTTGCGGTCTCCTTCGGAGATGCCGATATCGATGGCACCGGAAGCGGAGGTCTTCTTGGATTTGCTGGCTTTCATGGTACGACTCCTATGTTGAAGACTGGGGGCCGGAACTTCCAATCAGGGAAATGCGGCACGACAGTGAAACGATAGCGCGAAAAATAAGTTGGTCCGGTTGCCTTTGCCGCCAGGGTTGTGAAGAAGCCCTTGCGGCGTTGTGGAAACCCTATGAGCGAAATCTATCGAATTATGGTTATTCGATCAAATCATAAAATCGCAAGAAGAGGATAGCGATTCCCAATCAGGCCTCTTCTTCAAACTTGTATCATGCGCTGCGCTGCGGCAGACTGCACGTTTGGAAATCACCAGGATCATCGCATGGTTGATACTGCTTTTGCCACCACACCCGGCGCCAGGGGCGACATGTTGCACCGCAAGTCGCTGCGCTGGGGTATTGCTGCCCTGTTGGGTCTGCTGGCGCTTCTGCCCTGCACGATCTGGGCACGCACGATTCTCATGGCTCTGGCAACATTTGGCCCCCTGGGTTTCAAGATCGGCGCATCAGCCTGGGCGCTGGTGCTCGCGGTGGGGCTCATCGCGTTTGTGTGTGGCGGGCTCACGGCACTCTTCCTGCGCGTGGAGGCCAGTGTGAATGCGCGTTCGCGCAGGCGTCCCGCGGGGGACCTGCTCGCGGCGCTGCTGGTGCTGATCATCACCTTCGCGCCGACCATCGTGGCGTTATATCCGCCTGTTCACGCCCTCTTCACGCATTCCATCGGTTTCCGTGGTCTCGGCCAGCAGTATCCACGCGCCGAGGATCCTTATGGCTACTGGCAGGCGGTGGCCTTCTGGTTCATGGGCGCCGCGACGCTGGGCTACCTGGCCTGTGTGTACTGGCGCTGGAAGTGGCGGCAGTACAAGGGGCTGCATGCAGTTGCCCGGGCGCTGGAGGCAGAGTCTGAGGTGCGGGCAGAGGCGCAAGTGTGAAAGACGCGGGTAATACAACTTGCGCCCTCCGGGCGGAGGATCAACCGGCGCAATTGCGCTACGCTTCATTGTTCCCGCTGGCGCGGCGCCCTACGCAAACCGGTGTGGCGCGTGCGGGCGATTGGTGGATTGTTGAATGTGAACGGCATCCTGCTGGATGCTTTGTTACCGAGGGGCGCGGAGCGCTTTCATCATGGATGAACTGAAGGATCTGGATCGTGTGGCGAATAGTGTGCGCCATGCAAAACGCGTATTGGTGATTACGGGTGCGGGGATTTCGGCGGACTCGGGCTTGCCGACTTATCGTGGCATCGGCGGGCTTTACAACGATAACGATACCGAGGAAGGCATGCCTATCGAGGTGGCGCTCTCCGGGGATGTGATGCGCCAGCGGCCGGATATCACCTGGAAGCATCTGGCGCAGATCGAGGCCAATTGCCGGCACGCCAGGCCCAACCGGGCCCATGAGGTGATTGCGCAATTGCAGGAGATTGCGCCGACCACGGTGCTGACGCAGAACATTGATGGCTTCCACCGTGCTGCAGGGAGCCAGGATCTGATCGAGATGCATGGCACGCTCTTCGAGATCCATTGCCCGGCTTGCGGGTATGCGGAGGAAGTGATGGATTACAGCGATATCACGCGCTTTCCGCCGCTCTGCCCCGACTGCGGCAACGGTCTGCGGCCTTCGGTGGTGCTGTTTGGCGAGCAGTTGCCGGGGGCAGCAATCCGGCGCCTCGAAGAGGTGCTTGATGAGGGTTACGACGTGGTGTTTTCGATTGGCACGACGAGCGTGTTTCCCTATATTGCGCAGCCTTTCGCGGTTGCCGGGCGGATTGGGGCGCTGGCGATCGAGGTGAACCCCTCCACTACCGGCGTGAGCCGCTTTGCTGATGTGCTCTGGCGCTGTGGGGCGGCAGTGGCGATGGAGCAGTTGTGGGAGCGTTTGGCGTCGCTACGCTGATACCGCCGCAGCGCGGGCGCTGAGGTGCGCTGGCAGCGCAGCCTGCTTTGCAGGGGAATGGAGCCCGCGTAACACAATTTTTCCATGTGTCCGATCACGGGCGGAGCCGCCTGTTTACGCGCATTGGCACAATTACCCATTCGGGCGCATGGGCAGACGCCAGGGCGGAAGGCGCAAGTTTGGGGGTTGCGGGCCGTAAACCGCAGGGAAGCCCTTGAACCGGGGCGTACCCATTCGACCTATGCCCGATATGCCACGCGCCGGTTGGCGCGAAATCATTCGCCTGAATCTGCTGCTTACCTTTGCGCTTGTCGCAAGTGGTTGGCTGGCGCTGAGCATTTCTCAGTCTCCCGGCTACATCTCTCCGCTTTATCCGCCTGCTGGAATTGTTGTAGCGGCGCTGCTGGTGTTTGGCTGGCGGCTGAGCCTTGCTGTGTATCTGGCGGCAGTGGTAACACCGCTGCTTGCGCAATCACATGCCCATCTGGGTTTAGTGGATCTCGGGTTGGCCATGTTCAGTGCCATCGGGATGCTTTTGCAGGGGCTGGTTGCCGCTGCCTTGATGCGGCGGCTGCGTATCTGGCCGGGTGGGTTGGACACCTCCAGGCATGTGCTGCTGTTCATCTGTGTGGTGGCGCCTGCGTGTAGCCTCATCAGTGCCACGCTGTCGATTCCGGTCTTGCTGGCGAGTGCTTCGCTTGGTGAGCGTGCCATTGTCTTCAATTGGGTTAACTGGTGGGTGGGAGACACTCTGGGCATTGTTCTGTTTACGCCCATCACCCTGGCGGTGATGGGCAAGTCGGTGCATGACTGGCGGGGTCGCTGGCGCAGTCTGGCCCTGCCGCTGCTGATTTGCTCGATAGTGATCGGTGGGGTGATGGCTTTTGTGCGGCAGCATGAAGATTCGCGTTTCGTGAGTGACTTTCAGCGCACGGGCGAGAATTTCACCGGTAATCTGGTCTCACGTTTCAACTCACAAACCGACATGCTCGACTCGGTGGTGCGTTTCGTGATGGTCAAGCATAAGCTGGAGATCAACGACTGGGCGGATTTTGCCATGCCGTGGCTGCAGCGTTTCCCGGGAACACTGAACCTGACCTGGAATCCGCGTGTGGTGCATGGCGAGCGCGAAGCGTTCGAAGCTTCCATGCGAACCATGGGGTTGACACACTACTACATCAAGGATCGTGACCAGAGCGGTGCAGTCTTCCCCGCCGTGGAGGCCCCCGAGTATCTGCCGATTACCTTTGTTGAGCCGCTGGAGGGCAATGCCCGTGCCCTTGGGGTGAATGTGCTGTCCCTGCCGGATTCGCGGGCAGCCATCCTGCGTTCCCAGCGGACCGGGGATGCTTCTGCCACCGAAGCCATTCGTCTGGTGCAGGCTCCTGGTTCGCAGCAGTCCGTGGCGGTATACCAGATTGTGCCTGACCCGAATGGCATGCAGAACGCCCCCGTTCGCGGGGTGGTTTCGATGGCTCTGCAGCTGGATAAGGTGGTGCAGGCAGAGATGGAGGATGTTGTCCTTACCGATATCTCGGTTTGTCTGTTCGATCGCACTGCTGGCGGCAACTCTCTTCTTGCCGGCCCTGCAGACTGCAATTCCGATGTGTGGCTGCGGAATCATCTGACGCTGGGCAAAGAGTTCGCCTTTACGGATCGTCTCTGGTACGTACTGCTGCGCAACGATGTCAGTACGCAGCTGGCCGCACGGACCTGGGTGACTGCGGCATCTCTGGTTGTTTCGCTTGTTTTTTCTGGAATGCTCAGTGCATTTTTGCTGCTGATCACCGGGCGCGCACGACGGGTGGAGGAGCAGGTGGCACAGCGTACGGCAGAGCTGGCGAGTGCCACGGCGCAGTTGCGCGAGCAGAAGGCTTCGCTGGCGCAGGCGCAGCGGATTGCGCGCATGGGCAGTTGGGAAATCGTAAGCGGCTCACCGCATCTGCATTGTTCGGATGAATTCCGTCGTCTTCTGAACCTGCCCCCAAACGGGCGCATTTTGCTTGATGACGTGCTGATCCGCTTGACCCTGGATGATCGTGGCGGGTTGGCGAGCTTGATTCAGGAGGCTGCACTGACTCCGTTGAGCACGACACTGGATTGTTCCACCCTGCCCGGTCAGGCAGGTCAGCAGGTGCTGCACTTCCAGATTGAAAGCGAATGGCTGATGGGGCGCCTGCTGCGTATCCATGGCACGGCGCAGAATGTGACACAGGTTCGGGAGGCGGAAGCTCATATCCAGTTCCTGGCACGCTTTGATGCGCTCACGGGTCTGCCCAATCGCAATCATTGGCAGGATCTGGCCCGGGCGGCGCTGAATGCGGCACGGCGCCACGGGGATCAGGCTGCTGTACTGTTTCTGGATCTTGATCACTTCAAGACGATCAATGATTCGCTGGGCCACACCACGGGGGACGAGCTGCTTGCCAATGTGGCCAGCCGTTTGCGTGCCGGTCTGCGTGCTGAAGATATTCTGGCGCGTCAGGGGGGCGACGAATTTGTGTTGCTGCTGCCGCGTTTGCGGGGCTTTGAGGAAGTCAGTGCAGTGGCCTCGAAGCTCGTGCAATGCATGGCGGCGCCAATCACATTGCACGATCATGAACTGACCATCTCGGTTTCGATCGGCATAGCCTACTATCCGGGCGATGGTGAAGATATCGATACCCTCCTCAAGCATGCGGATGTGGCGATGTATAGCGCCAAGCAAGCCGGGCGCAACAACTTCCAGTTCTTCGTACCGGAGATGAACCAGAGGGCTGTGGCACGTTTGCAGATGGAGTCGGCTTTGCGGCGCGCCATCGAAAAAGGTGAACTCATTCTGCACTTTCAGCCACAGCTGGATCTGGCGAGCGGGCGCATTGATGCCTGCGAGGCGCTGGTGCGCTGGCAGCATCCGGAAAAAGGCCTGATTCCGCCCCTGGATTTCATCCCTCTCGCGGAAGAAACAGGTTTGATTCTGCCAATGGGTGATTGGGTGCTGCGCGAAGCCTGCCGCCAGCAGGCGGAATGGGCGCGGCATGGTTTGCCCCTGGTGATGGCGATCAATATCTCTGCGCTGCAGTTCAAGCAGGCAGATTTCACGCAGAAAGTGGCCCGGATCATTGCCGAAACCGGCGCGAAGCCACAGTGCGTGGAACTGGAAATCACGGAGAGCGCCCTGCTTGGTTCAACCGAGGCGCTTGTGAGCAGTCTTGAGGCGCTACGCAGCTCTGGCGTGCGGCTGGCGCTGGATGATTTTGGTACCGGGTATTCCTGCCTTTCCTACCTCAAGCGGCTACCCATTGAGCGTCTGAAGATCGACCGTTCCTTTGTGAAGGATCTGCCCGGCGATGCGGAAGATGCCGCAATCGCCTCGGCCACGCTTTCCATGGCGCGCGATCTGGGCATGGCAGTGGTGGCTGAGGGGGTAGAAAACGAGGCGCAGAAAGCTTTCCTCGTGGCACGTGGGTGCCAGTCAATTCAGGGTTATCTGATCAGCCGGCCACAGGCAGCAAGGGATTTGGAGCCGTGGCTTACAGAGCTGGCTCCGGTCACTTGGAC
>DBTS01000107.1 GCA_002307175.1 Rhodocyclaceae bacterium UBA1310 | reverse complement strand
TCCAGGATTCCGGCACCGGCTCTCTATCTTCTCAAGAAGTAGAGCCTCCACCAAATACGGGGCGATTCAATCCGCAAAACGTTATGACCTATTGCAAGTATCGGCTCCTCAACACAGTGGCTGACTTGTACCGCAGGGATCGGAGTTGTGGAGTGCTTGCCGAATCACTGACTACCTACACCCTTTTTGAATTCGTTCCTCATGCAAGATCGCCTTGTCGATTTTCATGTCTTTCACGAACGTGCTTACCCGTTCTGTCTCTGCCGGAACGACAAGTGAAAGTGCATCACGCATCCGAGTGATTGCAACATAAAATCGATTGCGTTCCTCTTCAACGTCTGCATTGCGCAGCGGGAAATCATCGTTTTCAAGAAAGGGCATGATCACGTGAGGGTACTCGTTTCCTTTGGCGGAATCGATTGTGGTCATCAGTACCGTTTGGGATGTCCTGAGTTTAGCCGCATGCTCCTCCGCTTGTCGTAGCCATACCGCGAACTCCCGAACAGACCCTCCCTGCTGGCGCGCGGCAGCGACGAAGCCTTCCATTGAATGCACGGCATTTTGGGCTGTCATGGGATCAATGAAGAGCCTTCTGGCGACACGCCGAATATCCAGGCAGTCGATCACCTGTGATATGACTTCCTCTGCTGATTGCTCCACGAGTGCTGTTTTTAGAACATCCACCGCTCGTTTTAGACGCTCGCGGGCATTTCTTCGGACAGGAGAGTCCTCAATGATCTTGTCTTCCTCTGCCTGTTGCTCACGTAGCTGTACAAGCGCATTTGCTTCCTCGTGCCGGCCTTGGCGCTTGAGTTCGGCTAACCACTCCATTCTTTCGAGTGCTTGTTCTCCCTCTTCCTCTTCGGATAAAAGACTCGCTTTCCTGTCTCCTCGCGTCTGCGGCTTGAAGAAAGAATCGTCAAAGAAGGTGACGTATCGTTGCGCTGTGATCTCATAGTCCTTGAGGTATTCCACACGATTTTCGGACCATCCGAGCTCTTGCCAAAACACAAGGGATTTCAGTACGTCGAACCGCTGCTGACTGCTGGGAATGGATTCGTAATCGTCCAGGGCGTATGCAATGAGACCACGAAGCATCAGAATTTCCGGTCGCGTCAGGTAACTGACTAGCCCCTGCAACCTCCAGCCAATCCCAGCTTCAAGCAAAGCATTTTCGACATAAACAGACTGGTGTGGATTGCGAAGTATGATGGCGCATTCTTTGAGCGGATGCCCTTCTTTATGCCAGCGCTTAATCGCTTCGATCACACGGCCTGCCGCCTCGATTTTGTTGCCTTTTGCGTACTTTAGAAGGGTGATTTCTGAGCGTACGTCACGCCCAGACGTGATTGTTTTGTTTTTCTGGGCTCCGGTGGCATAGGTCATTGCCGCACCGTGACGGAATGTCTTTGTAAGCCTAAGCTTGGTCGCCAATGACTCTATGTAGTGCTGCCTGATGAATCCGATGTCAGCACCTGACCAGTGGTGAATGACCTGGTCGAAATCGCCGACACCAGTAAAATACGCCTTCCCTTGGTAACGTTCTCGACTACACGCCAAGAGTTTGTCCAGGCAGTAAGCCGTTGCAGGGTTCATGTCCTGAAGCTCGTCGACCATGATCACGCGGTAAGGCGGTAGCTGATCTTGTGTTTTGGGGACTGCGTCCAGATATTGCGCAAGATCGAAGATCGCATCGAAATTCTGGCGCCAGTAACATTCGCCATTTGGGTCGAACCGGGTCCTCTCTATCTCGCGATACAAAGTCAGAATGGCGTGATCAATATTGTGCCGTTCTTCATAGCTCTCCGATGTCTCTTCCTCGGGGATTCTCGGGAGAATAAAACGCCCTTTTATCCTTCTGATGAGTCGTAGAGCATCGGCTATCTGCTCATTGCTCTCGGGTAGCCAGACTTCCTGAGGTGTCGAACGGAGCTCATTCCGTTGCCTGATGTTATCTACCGCCTTGCGGACGTACTGCGCGACAGCTTCGGCTGTTTCCGCATAGGAGGGCGAACTGTATTCGATGTGTTCCCGAAGTACTCGCTTGGCAAATTCTTCAAAAGTTTCGATAGTGACTGCGGAAGCTTGAACTCGATTGAGGCCAAGTACCAGCAGGCGATCTTTCAACACCGTCGCGGCTTCTTTAGAGAAGGTCAGCGCAATGATGCTGGACGGGGAGAAATTTCTGGCGATCGATTCGGCTATCCGCAGAGCCAGGGTTGTTGTCTTTGCAGCCCCGGCGCTTGCCATGACAATGATCGAACGATTGCGACAAGTTTGAATCTCTGTCTGCTCTGGCGTAGGTGGGATTCCCGCAGGAGAAAATTTGGGTGTGTTTTCGTCGGATGCCATGAAGACCTCGTACGTGGAGCCTGATCCCCCGAAAGGGATGGATCAGAAATAGAAATTTCTCGCTGTGCAACGCATCTGCCCGGATGTCAGATAGGGCAGGACCAGGTGCAATGAAGAAGCGATTCTGTCAGATACCGATAATGCTCCGGCAAGCCGGGAATCGCGAGCAACCCCAGAACTGTCTACCGACATTGCTTCCGGATTTGGCAGTGCGTAGCACCATGGGGCTACCACACTTCGGACAGACCGGCTGCTCAGGGGCTTGAGTGGGCGGAGTCAGTTGCGTGGTTTGTACCGGAGCGCCGATCATTGTGCGCAATTGGCGGGCATCTACTAACTCAATCGAGCGGCCCTCGGCAAATTTTTTGGCCTCGGCGGTAAAATCTCCGGACGTGACGACAAAGCCGCCGACGGCGTGTTCGGCCGTCATGACCCCGTATAACTCGCGCACGATGGCAACCCCCACTTGGCGTGCCTTCCACTGCTTGCACTGGATGATGTACTTATCCTTGCCTTGGTAAGCCTCCAGATCGACGCCACCGTCAGGACCCGCACCGCCACGCTCTGCTACACGGAAGCCTTTGCGGCGGAATGTTTCAGCGACCAGTCCTTCGAATTCCAGCCAGGACATTTTTTCCAGGGCATTGATGTCCGGATCATCAGCGACTTGATCGTGTAACTCCCGTTGCCGCCTCCTTCGGAAAAACGATGCGCCGGCGCCTACTAAAAGCGCGAAGGAAACAACATATTGCAAGATCCCAGCGGCGGTACGCGTAATCGCAGAGCCTGCCAGATCGCCGATGGTTTTGCCCATCGCACGCAGCTCATCCGGATTGGTTGGGAGCGGTGCTTTCGTGGCGTAGTGATGAAGAATGCCGTAAGCCACAGCAGCGAGGACGACGCCTGCCTGCCAGGGAAGGTGACTGGTGATCTCCATCAAACCGTCAAGAATGGATGTTTGTTTTCTGCGCCCCACGGTGATGCCACCTGGATTTTGTTGAGAGAGTCGAAGTCTACCTGACTATTACTGGATAGTACCTGGCAACCGGAAAGACTGAATTGT
>DBTS01000100.1 GCA_002307175.1 Rhodocyclaceae bacterium UBA1310 | reverse complement strand
TAAGATCATGAACAGCTTCTCAGAGAATATCTTGCATCCCGGCAGACACACAGCCCACCGGGCGTTCAGGCTACACAGATCAGACCGGGAAAGCCGGATTGGCGTGAGCCGTCGGCAGCTTCAGACCGGCGATTTCGGCGTCCGCTGCAGCAAATGCCTTGGCAGCAGCTTCTTCGCCCATCGACAGGCCTTCGGCGTGGATGAAGGTCACATCGGTCATGCCCAGGAAGCCCAGGACGGACTTCAGGTACGGCACCTGTGAATCAGCCGGGGTGTCACGGTACAGACCACCACGAGCCAGCGCCACGAACACCTTCTTGCCCTTGAGCAGACCTTCAGGGCCATTTTCGGTATAGCGGAAAGTCACCTGGGCACGCGCAATGGCATCGATCCATGCCTTCAATTGCACTGGCACACCAAAGTTGTACATCGGCACGCCGAGTACGATCACGTCGGCAGCCTGCACCTGGGCGATGGTGGCATCGTCAATGGCAACGCGGGCAGCCTGTTCCGGCGTGCGCGAAGCAGCCGGGGTGAACAGTGCCTGCAGCGCGGCTTCGTCGAGAATCGGCTGGGCGCCCAGTTCGCGCACGGTCAGCGTGGCGGAAGAATCCAGCGCCTGCAGGTGCTTGACTATGTTGCCAGCCAGGCGGGTGGAAGCGGAAGCGCCGCCGCGGACGCTGGAATTCACTTGGAGGATGTTCATGATGTGATCTCTGTGTGGAAATTGAAGGTGTAGGCATACTGTATTCGCACCACGATTGATACGGAAGTCCGCAAACTGAATTATATTGTTCCAGTTTTGAGACAATTGCTTGATCATGCCACTCGACACCAACGATCTCCTTATATTTGCCCAGGTCGCCGATGCCGGCAGCTTCTCGGCTGCAGCCGAGCGCAGCGGGCAGCCCAAGTCCACGCTGTCGCGCCGCATCGCGGCACTCGAAGCACAGCTGGGTGAGCGTTTGTTTACCCGCAGCACACGGCACCTTGCCATTACAGAATTCGGCAGCGGCATCCTGGAGCACGCCCGTCGCCTGCAGGATGAAGCCGAAGCGGTGGCTGCCTACGCGCAATATCGGCAGGCGGTGCCACGCGGACGCCTGCGCGTGACGCTACCCAGTGACTTTGCGGAATGGATTCTCGGCCCGCTGATCCTGCAGTTTTCCGCTGCCTACCCCGAGGTGAAGCTGGAGCTGGACCTCTCGTCGCGCCGGGTGGATCTGATCGGGGAACAGTTTGATCTGGCGATCCGCATGGCCAACCGCCTGCCCGATGATGCCACGCTGGTGGCCCGCCGCCTCTTCGACCTGCATAACGGCCTGTATGCCAGCCCGGCCTACCTCGCCCATTTCGGTACCCCCGCCACCCCCGAAGACCTGCATCAGCACAAGGCCCTGCAACTTGTGGGAGGCACGGGCGAGATACAGCGCTGGCAGCTCACACGCCTCGCCACCAAGGCAAGGCACGCCAAAGAATTCTGGGAAGGCTTGCCGGAGGGCCCGCTGGCGGCAAACTCGATTGCCCTGCTGCGCCTGCTTGCCACCCACGGCCTGGGCATCGCCGGGCTTTCCGAACGCTATGCCGCCGATCTGCTCGCCGAAGGACGACTGGTACGCGTGCTGCCGGACTGGCATCTTCCCTCGGTCACTGCCTGGGCCGTGATGCCGGGACGACGCCTGATCCCCGCCCGCACCCGGGCCTTTCTCGACGTCGTACAGACCGCACTTGCTGCGTAGGCAGTCCGCAGAGGGGGCTTTTTACAATGAGAAAGAGGGGTGGTCCGCAACGACTGATAAAAACAGCAATATTGGCAGGGCACCAGACTTCCAATCATTGCAGAATGGGCCAGACACTGAGGAAGTTACGATGACGGAAACGCCAAACCGCTATCACTCACGCATGCAAAAAGTACTGGCCTATATTGATCAGCATCTGGACGAAGACCTGAGTCTGGACCGATTGAGCGATGTCGCGAATTTTTCGAGATTCCATTTCCATCGCCAGTTTGCACTGCTGTTTGGCATTTCCGTTCATCAATATGTTCATCTTCTCCGGATGAAGCGGGCCTCCTGGAAACTGGCATTCCGTAACGAAAGCATCACCGATATCGCTGTCGAAGCCGGCTATGAGACGCCGGACAGCTTTACCCGGGCTTTCCGTAAGCGCTTTGACCAGACGCCCTCTGAATTCCGCACAAAGCCTGAACCAGGACGGTGGATATCAAACTTTGAAACCATTTTGTCGGTAAGGAGAGATTTTATGGCGACCATGTATTCAGTAGCCGATGTACAAATTGTGGCGGTGCCGGATATCCCGATCATTTATCTGAGCCACAGAGGAGAACCGCAAAGGCTGGATGAAACAATCCGGAAGTTCATTTCCTGGCGCAAGCGGGTTGGGCTCCGTGCAGCAACGCATCCTAGCTACACGATTTTTCACAACGACCCGGATACGGTGCCACCGGAAACCTACCGAATTGATCTGGCAGTCAACACAGATCGTCCGATCACGCCAGAGGACACCTGTCTGGAAAGCGGACTCATTTCGGGAGGGCGATGCGCACGGCTAAGGATAGTGGGGAGCAGCGACGATCTGCGTTCCCAGGCAGTGTTTCTCTACAGGAATTGGTTGCCTGCAAGCGGAGAAGAGTTGCGCGACGCACCTCTTTACGCCGAACGCGTCAAGTTTTTCCCTGACGTGCCGGAGCATGAAGCCATTACGGATTTATATCTGCCGCTCAAATAGGGCGGCATACTCAATTACCCTGCCCCCTGATTATGGCTTCCCGGTTGATCGCCTCCAGCGTGGCACAGCCTGTCAATGCCATGGTGACTTCGAGTTCCTCGCGCAGCAGGCGCACAAGATGCGCCACCCCAAGCGCCCCCGCAGTTGCCAGCGCATGAATATAGGGCCGCCCGATCAACACGGCACGCGCACCAAGCGCCAAAGCCTTGAAGATATCGGTGCCGCGTCGCACACCGCCATCAAGCAGCACTGGCACGGCAGTGCCCACCACATCCATGATTGCCGGCAACGCATCAAGCGTGGCCTGTGCTGTATCCAACACACGCCCGCCGTGGTTAGACACAATGATTCCTGCCACGCCGGCAGCGAGGGCCCGTTGTGCATCCTGTGGCGCCAGAATGCCCTTGATGAACACAGGCAAACGGCTCACGCCGAGCAGCCATTCAAGATCATCCCAGGTCGGCGCCTGCGTCATCAGACTGTCGAAAACGCTGCTGCCTGCAGCCGGGCCCGGCAGATCCAGAGGCATGTCGGGTGGCAGATTCATGGCACGCATACCGGCCGGCAGACGAAAGCCGGCGCGCTGCTCGCGGTTGCGCACACCCGCAAGCGGCGCATCCACCGTCACGACCAGTGCCCGATACCCCGCCGCTTCGGCGCGCTGCACGAGCGCTCGCGCCTGGGCACGATCGCGCCGCATGTAAAGCTGAAACCATAGAGGCGCCTGGGCTTTCTGCGCGATATCTTCGAGCGGGGTGGTGGCCAATGTGCTCACCACCATTGGCGTCTGCATTGCCGCAGCACCAATCACCGTGGCGAGTTCGCCATCAGGATGAAACAGACGCTGGTAGGCCACCGGGGCAAGCAGCACCGGATGTGCCAGATCCAGCCCCGCCAGCGTGAGACGGGTATGCCCACCTGCGACATCGGCAAGCACGCGATTATTCATTCGCCATTGCCGGAAAGCTTCCTGATTGTCACGCAGGGTCAGCTCATCGGCCGCACCACCGGCAAGATAGGCCCAGGCATTGTCATCCAGGCGCGAGCGCGCAAAGGCCTCGTAATCGCAGGCAGCGACAATCTCGCGCGGAATGGCGTTCAGGCGCGGGGCCAGTGGCCGTTGTGGTATGCCGGCATTGAAATTCACAGTTCAGCCCATTGGCGCAGAAGATTGTGATAGTGGCTGGTCAGCGAGACGACATCCGCGCTCTCGCCCAATTGCCTGCGCAGCCTGAGGATCGTCATGTCCAGATCAAACAGCATGTGGCGCTGCCAGTCATCCCGCACCATGCTCTGCGTCCACAGAAAAGAGGCCACCCGCGCACCACGCGTCACTGGCATCACACGATGCAGACTGGTAGCCGGATAGACGATGGCATCTCCGGCTCCAAGCTTCACCTCATGAGTGCCATACGTGTCTTCAACAATCAGTTCGCCGCCTTCGTACTCATCGGGTTCGCAAAGAAACACCGTGGTGGAAACATCCGTGCGCACACGCGAGCCAATCCGGCCATCGAGCTGGATGGCATTATCCACGTGATTGCCGTAGTGGCCGCCGCCCTCGTAGCGATTGAACATGGGGGCCAGCATGTGGCGTGGCAACGCCGCCGACACAAACAGCGGATGCTTTGCCAGGGCATCGGCCAGAAATTTCCCGGCCTGCTGCGCGACCTCCGAATCCGGCGGCAACTGCCGGTTCTGCTTGTCCAGAATGGCTTGCGGGCCGGCCGTGGCGGCGCCCTCCTGCCAGGGAGCAGGATCAATCCAGGCCCGTACCTGCGCTACCTGCGCCTTGCTCAAGACTTCGGGGACATGCAGCATCATGAGGGGTTTCCTACCTTTCCGGATTTTGTGCTGCACGCACACCAGAGAATTTCCATTGGCATACGCGCAGCGGACTTCAAGATCAGAACTGATAACTTGCAGTGAAGGTCGCAGAGCGCGGAGCACCTGCGGTATAACGCGCACCGCTGTTGTTGAGCGTGGAGATGTATTCCTTGTCAAACAGGTTGTACACGTTGAGCTGCAGACTCACATTCTTTGTGGCCTGATAACGCACCATCGTATCCGCCACCCAGTACGACGGTATATTCGGCATAAGCTGCGTACCCTCATCCAGGTTAGGATCAATCACCCGCTTCTGCTCGGAGACGTAACGTGCGCCCCCCCCAACAGTCCAGTCGGAACCGATCCTGTAGCTGCTCCACAGTGTTCCCGTCAGCGTGGGCGACCAGCGTGCCGAAGCGCCCGTCGCGGTATTGCCGGTACTGCCCTGCTTGAGTTTGGTAGACATCGTGGCAAGCCCTGCCGTCACCTGCCAGCCCGGCGTGATCTGACCGACTGCCGTCAGTTCGATCCCTTGCACACGGCGCTCACCAAGCTGCTCATAGGTGTTGGTCACCGAATCCAGCTGGGATATCTCGTTCTTGTTTTCGGTGCGGTACAAAGCCGCCGTCAACCCCAGTTTTTTGTTCAACAGATCCCACTTGGTGCCCAGCTCTGCATTGCGCGTTTCCTGCGCATCCATATCCGGGCTGTTGATATTGCCAGTGGTAGCACTCAGAGAAAAGTTGGCCGATCCCGGCGGCGTCTTCGAGTTGGCGTAGGCCGCATAAATGCTGCCGATCTCTACTGGTTTATATACTGCGCCAACTTTCCAGCTTGCCAGATTGCCGGATTTTTCCAGCTTGCTCGGCACCAGCGTGCCGACCGGCAGGCTGGGATTGCTTGTGGCAGTCGAGACCGACACTGCCTCGGTCGAGGTATTGAAATGCTCGAAACGGATGCCACCGTCAATCTGCCAATGCGGATTCAGTTTGAGCGTATCAAACAGATAGCCCGCCACTGTGGTGGTATCGCCATCGGTGTAGGCCCCTGTACGATAAGGGGTGGGCAATGCATCGCCGGCATTCGGGTTGTAAAGATTGGCCGCCGGAATCGTCAGTCCCGTAGAACTGAAAGTATCCGTGTACTGCTTTTCGTACATCAGCTCCATCCCCGTCGCCAGGCTGTGCTTGATGAAGCCGGTGGCAAACTCGGTATTGAAGCTGGTCTGGTTGGCGAGAATCTCGTTTTCCTGATAGGTGCGCTGGCGCAGCCGGCTCACCGTCCAGGTAGCCGGATCAGCGCTGCTTTCTGCCAGGGTATAGATGCCTGTCATCACGCGATCCATGGTCGTCTTGCCATAGCGCGTCATGTTGCGCAGCGTGGTGCCTGGCGCCAGATCATGCTCGAACTTGGCGGTCACCATGTCGGCATCCACTTTTTCGTAGTCGCTATTGCTGCCGTAATAATTATCCGTATCCACCTTGCCGCCAGACCGCAGACGGGCATCGGTGCTGTAGAAGCCCTCCAGGCCGATAGTGGGCAGGCCGCCATCGGGCACGTTATCCTGGCGCACGTGCTGCGAATACAGATAGAAGCGCGTCGGCGTGCCAAGCCCTACACCGATTGACGGGGCAATCGCATAGCCGTTGTTCTCCACCTTGTCGCGTCCTGGCACGCCACCATCCTGCACCATCGCATTCAGGCGGATTGCCGTGGTCTCGCCCACGGCCTTGTTGAGGTCAGCCGTCTGGCGCACGCTGCCGGCAGTGGTCACGCTGCTGGTCCCGGCATACATGTCTTCACGTGTTGGCAGCTTGGTGATCAGGTTCACATAGCCCGAAGTGGCGCCGCGACCGATATCCGCACCGGCCGGCCCCTTCACAACCTCGATCTGGTCGATATTGAAGGTATCGCGGGTCACCGCCCCCAGGTCGCGGATGCCATCCACAAAAATCGAAGTCTGTGCCGCATAGCCACGCATCTGGAAGGTATCCCCGGCACTGCTGCTGCCGTTCTCACCGAGCTGCATGGTGATCCCCGGGGTATTGCGCAACGCATCCATGATGCTCGCCACCCCCTGCTCTTCCATCACTTCCTTTTTGATAATGGTGACAGTCTGCGGAGTGTCCACCAACGGCTGCGTGTGTTTCACATTGGCGGATTTCTCTGCCTTGTATGGCCCGCTGGCAGTCTCTGTGGCCTGCACCTTGACCTCGCTGAGTGTCGGCTCAGCCGCCGGGGTGGTTTGTGCGTGGCCGGCCAGTGGCAGCGCGAGTGCCGTCAAGGCCAGCACGGAATGACTCAGGAAGGGCTGCGCCGGGTGGGCATGCTTGCGACTACGAATGTGTGCCATGAATCCTCTCCAGGAATAGGGGTTGGGTGTTTTGGGTCAGCAAATTTGAATTGCTTTGGCTGGCTCACGACTGGTAGAGGCCCCGGGCTTACTCAGACATTATGCTGGCTGATTTATTACTATTTTGCGAGAATGATAACGCTTCTCATTTAGATTTGTTAACACCCTGAGATAAATATTTCCACAAACTCACATGCGGGCATGGACAAAGCTGCCACCAAGATCACCAAGGCTCTTGTTGGGAGTGGGGATAGGGATGAGGAAACTGGCAGCAGCCAGACAGCCTGCGATACAGGACTGGCTGTGCAGATAGCAGAACACCCCTGCGCCGGGGTGTCGAAGGGGTGTTCAGGACGTTTCGGATGAAAGAGGACGGGAGGTCCGGGCCTGTGGCCTGCGAGCCAGCCTTACATTCAGGCGGCGCTCAGCGCCAGCCGCATCTTCTGCATGGCCTTGGCTTCGATCTGGCGGATACGCTCGGCAGACACACCATACTCGGCAGCCAGCTCATGCAGCGTGGCCGGATTTTCCTCATCAAGCCAACGGCGCTGCACAATGACCCGGCTGCGCTCATCCAGCCCCGCCAGCGCACCCCTGAGCCCTTCGCTATGGAGGCGTTCATCCTCTGCGGCATTCAGCACTTCCACCGGCTCCATGGAATCATCAGCCAGCCAGTCGATCGGGGCAGCGCGGTCATCATCGTCATCCACGCCGCGATCAATCGCCACTTCACCACCGGCAAAGCGGGTTTCCATCTCCATCACTTCTTCAGGCTTCACACCAAGCTTGCTGGCGATGCCGCGCACGTCTTCGGGTGAGAGGGTGGAGGTATCTCCGCGCAGACTGCGCAGGTTGAAGAACAGCTTGCGCTGGGCCTTGGTCGTGGCAATCTTCACGAGGCGCCAGTTCTTCAGAATGTATTCGTGGATTTCGGCCTTGATCCAGTGCATCGCGAACGACACCAGACGCACGCCACGGCTGGGATCAAAGCGCTTGACCGCCTTCATCAGCCCGACATTGCCTTCCTGGATCAGATCGGCATGCGGCAAACCGTAGCCAAGGTAATTGCGGGCGATAGACACCACCAGACGCAAATGCGAGAGCACCAGCTGGCGCGCCGCATCCAGGTCGTTTTCCGCATGCAGCCGCCGGGCCAGTTCCTGCTCCTGCGCCTCAGTCAGAAGCGGATAGCGGTTAACAGCCTGAACGTACTGATCAATGTTACCCAGCGCACTGGGTACCGGAAAAGCCAACGCTTGCGTCATGCTTGCCCTCCTTAAAACTACGGTTGTAACAGGGAATAAATCCTTACCCCTGAGAAAATTTTAGCACTCACAAGCAAAGAGTGCTAACACTCTGGAAAGTTCCCAGAGAAGATTGGAGACGAACGGCTGGTGAAGCAGCCAGGAACAGGCTGAACGGAAACAAGAAATCCAGGCATCCCGTTGTTTGTAAACAGTTATTACATCCCACGCCAAGCCCTCTACCCATCACAGATAGCCCGCCATCGAATAATAGGCCCGTGCTGCGCTGACCAAAGGGATGCTTCCCCTGCATGACATCATTTGGCAAAAAACCTTGCAAAAGGAAATGATCGTTTCCTATAATAGGCTTCATGAACGGTCCATTCCACCCCTCTCCCGCCCCAGGGCGCCCCCGCCAGTTTGTCCTTGAAGACGTGCTGGACAAGGCTATTCAGCGTTTCAGTGAATATGGCTTCAATGGCACTTCGATCTCCGACCTGAACTCGGCCTTGGGCCTGACTTCCGGCAGCATCTACAAAGCCTGGAACGACAAGCGTGGATTGTTTCTGGCTGCACTCAATCGCTATATGGATCTGCGTGCGCAAGCCATCAGTGAGTTGCTGGCCAGCGCTCACTCTGGGCGAGCCAAGCTTGAGGCGATGCTCATGCACTACGCCCGCCTCAGCAGTGAAGATGCAGGTCGCACGGGCTGTCTGGTCATTGAAACTGCCGCAGAACTCGCTGCAGCAGACCCGGAAATCGCAGCACGGCTTGCCGCACAGCGACAGCAGCGTGAGGCCCAACTGTGCCGGCTGATTGAAGAAGGGCAACAGGACGGCTCGGTTCGCAAAGAGGCGGATCCTGCAACCGTTGCAAAACTGCTCCTGGCAATCCAGCAAGGAATGCGCATCCTGGGAAAAACGGGAGCCGCGTACGCTGATATGCAGAAGCTTGTGCTTGAAGCGCTACGGCTCCTCGACTGAGGTTTTGGCTATTTTGGAAACAATTATTTCCTAATAAATTGCAGGTTTTTAAATGAAACATCACACTCAACACCCCGCCCATGTCGGTACAGATTTTCTGACCCGTTCGGATTTCTGGCACACCTTCCACCATGCCGCCACGCAAGTGGGCGGAGTCAATCTGCATTATGTCGAAGGCGGCTCTGGTGCTCCCATCCTGCTGATCCCGGGCTGGCCGCAAAGCTGGTATGCGTGGCGTTACGTGATGCCACAGCTGGTGGCAGCCGGCCGCCGCGTCATCGCACTTGACCCGCGCGGCATGGGCGAAAGTGCTGCACCACCCGATGCGTACGATCTGGCGACTGTTGCCGCAGAAATCCATGCCTTTGCGGAGACCATCGGTTTGCTCGAAAACGGGCCTGTCGACGTGGCGGGCCATGACGTAGGCGCCTGGATCGGCTACGCATTCGCCGCTGACTGGCGCGCCGATGTGGGTAAGCTCGCACTGCTGGATGCACTGATTCCCGGGCTCGCCACACCACGTACGGATTTACCGCAACGGGAAGCCAATTTACGCACATGGCACTTCGCGTTCAATCAGCTTGATGATTTGCCTGAATTGCTCATCGGTGGCCGTGAAGAGGCTTTCCTGACCTGGCTTTTCCGCGCCAAATCGGTCCATAGCTGGGCCATCACATCCGAAGACATTGCCGTGTACGCACGCCAGCTTGCAGCACCGGGCGCATTGCGTGCAGCCAGTCTCTACTACCAGTCTGCGCTCTCACCAGAAGGCATCGCCGCGAACCACGCACGAGCCCGAACCCTGCTTGAAATCCCCGTGCTGGCACTTGGCGCTGAACGCGGAGTGGGTGACAACATCGTCACTGCGCTGCGTGGCGTAGCGAAAAATGTGTGCGGTGGCAGCATCGAATGCGCCGGCCATTACCTGCCTGAGGAAGCAGCAAACCGGGTGGCCGATGAGTTACTTGGGTTCTTTGGCAACAAAAAGACTGGCGCAGCGGAGTAAGCCTGCCTCATCGCACGCTTTTGCCAGAAACCCCAGAGCAAGCAAAAAACCCCCGCAGCACATGGCCGCAGGGGCTTTGAAGTTGATGCCGAACATCCGTTGTCAGCAACGCACTCAGAAACTCGTCACATCACTCGTGCTGACATCGCAGGCAGTGGTGTTCCATTCCTGCGCGATGCTGCTCGAACCGTTGTGGGTACGCGAACCGATGTATGTGACACAAACTTTCGGGGTGCTCTTCACGCCATCACTGGAAAGCTTGTAACCCTGGATCTTGAGGTTGCGCAGGATGGCCTTGTCAGGCACTGCGACACTGGAGGGCACGGTGCTGTCCCACTTGGAGTTGATGCCGACGATGGAGTCGATGGCATTGCCCGAAGCGGTGGTAACGCGGTCGGAAGCGACATGCTTGACGGTCAGCCCATCCAGGTTCAGCGTGCGCGGACCACCGTTGGCCGAGCAGTCCCCGCAGGTGCGCAGGATCTTGCCTGACGAGGAGTAGGCTCCCGTGGTATCAACCATGATGGCCGTGAAGTTGCGCACGTACATGGTGGAACCAATGGCGTTGTCCTGGAAGAACTTGTCCGGCTTGCCGCCGTCTGCCGTGGTGGCATCCAGATTCTGGTAGGCCGTCGAATCGTAGATGGAGTAGGTGCCACCAGCGCTGTAGTTACCTGCAGCGTGTTCGCAGACTTCGTCCCAGGTGACATTCCTGAGCGTGCAGTTGCCCGCCGTGCAGGAAATGCCGTGAGCACCGCCACCAGCCTTGACGTGAAGATTGGAAACCACGGCGCCGTTCTTCAGCGTAATCACCGGATCCTGACCTTCGGCATCGCCATCGCAGGAGGTGCCCAGCGTCACGCCACCGCAATCCACTGTCACGCCATCAAACACCGCGCCTGTCGTGCAGGCTGTGGAAGCAGCCGAGGAACTGGAGCTACTGCTGGAGGAGGAGGAGGACGAACTGGACTTGCTCGATGAAGAACTGCTGGAGGAGCTGGAGCTGCTGCTCGCCTTGCTTGATGAAGAAGCGCTGCTGACCGAACTGCTTGACTTCGAACTGCTGCTGGAAGAGCCGCTGCTGCCCGGAATCGAACATTCATTGACGCCTCCGGCTACACGCGTGCCAGTGCCAAAGGTGGCTTCACTGCATATGAAACTGCCACTGAGCGTCTTGTAGCTGAATTTGCCCGACCGGCCAAATGCCACGCTTGTACTGGTAGCTACGCTACAGGTTTTATTTTCGCTGCAGATGGTGGTGTAACCTGAGGGCCGGTTCGCCGCGCTGACGTCATAGGCGGTAGCGACCAGAATCCCCATCAGAGCAATTTGCTTGACTCGCATTGGTATTCTCTCCATAAACGATTCGTTCGTATTGAAAATATATAAATGCCATTAATTTTTCATAATGACATCCACAACAACAATACAAATTTTCCTTTATGATTCATCTACTTTCTGACATATCAGACTGAACGGCAGGTTCTGGCGGTCAGCCGCTTGGCTTCGCCACCCCGCCAGGCTGTTGTGCCCCGCCTCAGGCCACTCCGGGTGGCGCCGCCACCGTCGTCACGCGGCTGGCGGCCACACGCCGCGAACGCCGCTTGCGTACCCAGATCCACACGCCGGTCACGCTGAGCATGGCGATGGCAAAGCCGAAAGCCGTCATGAAGAACTGCATCGGCACGCCCCAGCGCGCCGCCATGTGCAAGGTGGTGATCCAGGTACTGAAGGTATCGCCTGCCGCACCACCTGTCGGCAGCCACACATCGCTTTGCACGCCGCTGCTGGCATCGATGTTGATGTGCGTGATGCCCCAGCGCTGCGAGACATCGCGATCAGTCTGCACGTAGTAGGCATACTGGCCGATCAGCGGGTTGTAGATCAGCATGTATTCGCCAATGACCTGGAAACCCCGCTGTTGCGCATGCTGCAGCATGCTCTGGCGAGCCATCGTGCGCGCCTGCTGCCAGTCGATCGGCGGCCGCAGCAAGGGCCTGGCCAGGCGCGGCGCAGGCGTGTCCTGCTGATGTGGTAGCAAGGTGCGCATCAGCGGGTCATACACTGGCCGCAAATTGAAGGAGACGGAGCTCCAGGCCATGACGAAGAGCGCCGCCCACAACCACAGGCCACCGGCGCGGTGCAGATCGAAATAGACCTTGTACTGGCCGCCGCGCCAGCGCACTTGCCAGGACGGCTGCCAGCGCCGCCACCAGGGCGCGGCATTGGCACTGCGCGCGCGTGCCGGGAACGTCAAAAATATCGACACCAGACAATCAATGGACCACAGCAACGCCACCACGCCGAGCAGCAAGGTGCCCGCCTCATCCAGCGCCAGGGAATAGTGCAAGCTGGAAATGAAGGGCATCAGGTTGACCAGACCTTGCGACAGCGCGCCGAACTTGCGCTCGCCCTGCACCGCACCGGTATAGGGATTGACGAAGACCTCGTCATTGGCAAGCTCGGGCGTCTTGCCGGTTTTCGGGTCCGGCAAAGCGTAGAGGCGGAACTTGACGCTGCGCCCCGCCTCCTGTTTCAGCTGCACGCGCGGCACGAAGGTCGCGCGGTACTGCGCCTGCACCAAATTGCGCAGTTGCAGCGGATCAAGCATGGCCGCACCGGGCGCCGGCGGTTTGGCCAGGAACAGTTGCGGGCTGATCAGCGTTTCAAGCTCGTCGTTCCAGGCCAGCAAGCTGCCGGTCAGGCTGGCGATCAGCAAGAACAAGGCAATCACCAGCCCTACGTAGCGGTGCATCAGTACCAGGATGCGGCGCATGCTCAGAAGTCCATCTGCATACCAAGTTTGAAGGTGCGCGGCGCGCCCTGCTGAACATAGCTACTTTCCGGTGCCGTAACCCAGTACGCCTTGTCGGCGAGATTATCTACATTCAGACGCAGCGTCACCGGATGGCCGGCGAGCTCGGTAACATAGCGTACCCCGGCATCAAGCAGCGTCACCGAACCAACGTGCCATTGATTGTCGGCATCCAGCGGACGCTTGCCGATGTAACGTACGCCCCCGGTCAGCGTCAGCGGCAGGCCGGCCACTCGATATTCGACGTAATTACTCAGCTGTTGTCGCGCCACACCCTGAATCTGCTTGCCATCATAGAGGCCGCCATCGGTCTTGCGCCCGGTCGCATCCAGCCACATCACACTGCTGCTGAGCATCCATTGCTGGCCGAAGCGCTTTTTCAGCGAGAGTTCCAGACCTTTGTAGAGCGCCTCTCCATCCTGCGAATAAACGTTATCGCTCGTGGTAATGGTCAAGGCGCGCTGCAGACGGAACGCCGCTGCACTGGCTGACCAGCTGCTGCCTTCAGCCTTGGCGCCCACTTCATACTGCTTGCTGATCATGGGATCGAATACCGCACCTGCATTGGCTGCTGTGTCAGGCGCAGTCCCGCCCTCCTCAAACGCTTCGACATAGCTGACATAGGTCGAAATCCACGGCAGCGGGCGGAATAACAAAGCCAGGCTAGGCGTAATCGCACTGCGCTTGTAGTCAGCATATTTGTCTTCGAGGCGACCATCGCGCGCGCCAAGGATCAGGTCCCAGTCCGTGCCGACATGCAAGGTATCGGAAGCGAAGAGCTCGCGGCGGACGATGTTGTCGTACTCGGTATTCGCATCATGGTAGGAAACGTAAGCACCATACGGATTGGCGTAATTCTGGATCGATGCCAGGTCGCCGGTAGCCGTCGCCGTCGATCCCCCCGAGGCGGAATAACTCAGCGTCTGGGTGCGCGACACACCGGTGGTCACTTCATGCGTGATCGGCCCGGTCGTGAACTTACCATTGAGCATGGCTTGTGACTGATCACTCTCGAAACGGTTAGCGGTATCCCACAGGCGCATCGAATAGTTGCCCTTGGTGTCGGCATAGATCAACGGTGCCATGAACTCACGCCCATTGACCGACACACGGTGCGCCAGTTGCAGCGTCCAGTCGGGCTCGATGGTCCAGTTCAGATCCGTACCGATACTCTGATGTATCGAACCATAACGCGTGAAAGCCGGTGCCAGACGCTCTGAACCACTGATAGGCGCAAGCAGCTGAGACACAGCCGAATTGCTGGTTGAACCATTGTCATTCCCCAGCAGGCCCCAATAGCCACCATAGCGCTCGTGCTGCGCATACATGGCATCGACGCGCCACAGCAGATCCGGACGGATGCGCCAATCGGCCGTGAGCGAAGCGGAACTGCGCTTGGACTTGCCATCTTTGATATAGGTATCGCCCTCCTCGTGCACGAGGTTGAGCCGATAGCCGAATGCATTGTCGCTACCGAGACGACCGCCCAAATCTCCATGCACCAGCCCCAAACCACTATCCATGATTTGCGTGCTCAGGCGCCGCAGGGGCTCCTCGGTGGGGCGCTTGAGCACGTAATTGACGACACCGCCCGGCGCGCCAAAGCCATACAGAAAACCGCTGGCGCCCTTGAGAATGTCGATGCTCTCGAAATGCTCCAGCGGTAAATCAGAGGCGCGCGAACGTGTCACCATGCCATCGATGCGCTGACCCGTATAGAAATCCGGAGCAACGCCACGAATCGCCAATGAATTATTTTCGGTCACCAGATCGCCACTGGAAAGGCTCACCGACGCATCGCCCTTGGTTGCATCGGCAAGCGAACGCGCCTGCTTGTTTTCAATCAGCTCGCGTGAATAGACCTCGATGCTGAAGGGCGTGTCCTTGAGCGATTTATCGCCCAGCGCACCGACATTCGCCGACTTGACGCTGTAGGCACGATCCTCGCTGCCCTCGGCAAGCTGCGCACGCACCGTCACCGTCGCCAAAGCGGGCTCGGCACGGCTGACGGGCACTGCCGCCTGCTTGCGCAAGGTGTAGCTGCCATCGCTGCGCGGCACCAGCTCCAGGCCGCTGCCTTCCAGCAATTTACCGAACGCCGCTTGCACCGAAAAGCTGCCTTCCAGCGCCGGACTGCTCAGGCCTTCGGCGAGCGCCGGATCAAAAGCCAGCGAAACGCCCGATATCGCCGCCACACTGGCCAACGAACGCCCCAAGGGCCCGGCGGGAATCTGGTAACGCTGCTGCGCTGCGCTGACCGCAGCATCCGCCGTGGCTGCCGACGCGGCACCACCCAGCATGCTCATGCTGAGCATGGCAGCAGACATCGTGGCAAGCAGAGGTTTGCGGCGAAACGAAAATGCTTCGCGAGATGGGCGCTGGAACATATGCATCAATCCTTGTGCTGAGCGAAAGGGTTTTCCCTCGAAATGGAGGTTTCATCCCTGTTGCCAGCTGACGCGCCAAAAAGTGTCAGCGTATTCAAACTTTTTTGGTCCTTCAGACTTTGGTGTGGGCAAGCAGTACGCCTTCGCTGAACACGCTACAGCGAACGGCTTGAGACCATACGGCACTCATGTTATTCCGCCGGGAATGCCAAAGACGTAGGTCGGAAAAGCGCAGCGTCTTCCGACGCATGGGGTGTTGACAGTTCCCGCTACGGCGTAACAAAGCCTTGGGAGAGGCCTTTTCTTTACAGCCCTTCAGGCTTTAGTGTGGGTCGGGTAATCGCTGCTGCAACAGACGCGGGCTTTTGTAGATACAAGGGTGACAATGAGCGCCAGCGAATTGCACCTTCCGCGTGAATTTGCGGGCACCTACTCGTTCGGTGCAATTCACTGCTTTCATTGCACCCTACTTTTGGGGCATTCCAGTGAGGCCGATAAAACAGCAACGCGTGTCTTACCCGCACTAAAGTCGGATGAACCTTTTTAGGGATCAGACCTGAACGCCGCCGCGCTTGCGCCAGCTGACCCACAAACCCTGCATCTCCATGCGCACGTCAATCTGATACGTGCCGGCGAGCAAGGCAAAGGCGCGCTCGGTTGCCGCCTCCGACCCCACTGGAAAAGCACCGCTGACGCGCAATCCGGCCAGCGCCGCATCACACTGGATGACGCCGCGCCGATAGCGCTCCAGCTCGCTAGCCAGCTCGCTCAGCCGCATGTTGTCAGCCAGCAGCATGCCATGCGTCCACGCCGTTGCCGCGACCGCGTCCGACGCCTCGACAGGTGCCAGCTGCTGTGTCGAGAAATGTGTCCGCTGACCGGCGCGCACGGTGTGCGCCACCCCCTGCGTGCCGGGCATCACACGCACCACACCGTCAAGCACATCAAGGCGTGAAGCGTCGTCCAGCATGCGCAGCACAAACCGCGCGCCCTGCGCCTCGACACGACCATGCCTGCTGCGCACACGCAGCAAGGCGGGGCCCGACTCAACGAGGATTTCGCCACAATACAGCGCAACCTCGCATGCGTCAGCCGACTGCCGCACATCGACGGCCGAATCCGTATTGAGCGCGATGCTCCCGAGCCCGGCCAGCGCCACGCGGCGTGATTCGCCCGCCGCCGTGCGGTAATCGGCAAACCAGCCCGCCTGCTCGCGCCCCCGCCACACACTCCAGCCCAGTGGCAGCACCGCCAGCGTCAGCCCCAGCTTGGCCAGCGTACCCAGCGCCCGGCCACGTGCATTGCGCTGCGGCCGATCCAGCGCGGGCACCGCCAGCGCCGCAGGCACCGCACCGAGCTTATGCAGCAGCCGCTGTGCGCGCTGCCAGGCGCGCGCGTGTTCGGCGCTGCGCTGACTCCATTGTGCACAAGCGCGCCGGTCTGCCTCGGTGGCATCAGCCTCGCCCAAGCGCACCAGCCAGTCAGCCGCCTCATCGATGAGACGCGGGTCCAGCCCGGCAGAATTAGAAGGGCTCTGCGGCATGCTTAATCCATCAAGCTCAGGCATTGCACGAAAGCCTGACGCATATAGCGCTTGACCGTCGCCAGCGAAATATCCAGCTGCTGCGCAATGTCCTCGTACTTCATCTCTTCAAGCTGTGCGAGCAGGAAAGTCCGGCGCACCAGCGGCGGCAGCGCCGCCAGCAAGCTGTCGATCTCGCCCAGCGCTTCGAGGATCAGATAGCGCTCCTCCTCCGACGGCACCAGCGCCTCAGGCAAGGCCGCCAGCGCTTCCAGATATGCTCGCTCCAGATCCTGCCGCTGATACCAGTTAACCAGTACCCCCTTGGCCACCGTCGTCAGATAGGCACGCGGCTCGTGCAATGGCTCCGGCAGACGCGAAGCGAGGATGCGCACAAAAGTATCGTGCGCCAGGTCCGCCGCCCGCTGCGAACAGCCCAGCTTCTTGCGCAACCAGCCCTGCAGCCAGCCATGGTGCTGGCTATAAAGCTGCTCGACAGAGAGTAAGTGGCAGGCAGTACTCGACACAACAAGCCTCCCGAAAACGCAGTCGAGCACAGACTCGATCACAAATGCGAATAATTCTCATTATATGAGTCAAAACGGGAAACTTGCAATGCACGCCGGACTTGCGAGCGGCACCTCAACCACAGAGCAAAAGCATCCACCTCAAAGGCGCAAAAGGCCGCTGATAAAAGCCAGGTCGCCGCGAGGCTCAAACGCAAAACCAGGACACACTTACCGTCCCTCACCCGCTTGCGGGAGAAGGTGGCGCACTGCGCCAGGAGAGGGGATACCGGCTACGGCACAACGCTGGGCTCTGCTTCGCTCATTTCGAGCTACTTGATGAATGACTGAAATCGACCTGCAAGAGACGTTCGACATCTCGAAGGCTCTGCATCAGGTTTCAGAGCGAACCGGTCATTCAGGGCGCAAGCCGACGGGGTACTGATCGGCCAAAGCGGAAGTTCAGGCCGACTGATCTGACTGACCGCTACCCGAAGTTGATAAGCCCTTGTGCATCCACTCACCGGTCTGATTCGGCGCGTTGCGTCTTCATGTCGCTGATTGGCGAAGTTGTCAGGATGGCGCTCGCGATAAGTTGAAAGAGATGATCAGCCCGTGGGGCAAATGAGGGTTGGCCGACGAGCCAGCTGAGTGCCGACATGAGGGCGAACAGGTCCTCTCCATCCATATCGGCGCGCGCTGTTCCCTCGGCCTGAGCACGGAGCAGTAGTCGCGCCCCCGCTGAGTGCAGCGCCGTGCTTGAAGCGTGAAGCGCGGAACTCGGGTCCGCGTGGGCGCTCGCCATCAAGTCGCAAACGCCGCTGTAAGTACGCGTGAATGCCACAGCTTCGCGAAACCAAGCCAGGAGCGCTTCGTCTGGTGGGCTCGTTGTTTCGAGTTCCGCCGCCTGCTGCGTCAGTGTGTCCGCATTCGTTCGCAGCAACGCTTCGAACAACGCTTCACGTGTCGGAAAGTGACGGAGCAATGTGGCCAACCCGACGTCTGCCCGGCGGGCTATATCTCGCATGGACGCATCGGCACCATGCTCGGTAACGACGTCGCGCGCGACTTCGAGGAGGTGGCTGTAATTTTTTTGGGCGTCGGCTCGCATGGGGAGTTGACAAACGGACCACCGATCCATATATTCGGATCAGTGATCCAGATGTTGTGCTTAAGAATCTGGATCGATGATCCACATCATACAGCGCCTTCTAACCAAAGGGAACGGAGGCGCCATAACCCCTAGGAAGGCATGGCATGAACAGACTCGCTGGAAAGACCGCCGTAATTACCGGAGGCGCAACCGGTATCGGCCGCGCCGCAGCAAAGCGCTTCATTGAGGAGGGGGCCTTCGTCTTCATCTTCGGTCGAAGGCAGGAAGCGCTCGACGCCGCTGTGGCCGACCTCGGGCCCAATGCCCGCGCGGTGAAGGGCTCTGTCTCCGACCCGGACGACCTCGACCGGCTCTATGCGGCAGTGAGGGCCGCGCGGGGGACGCTAGACATCGTCTTCGCTAATGCGGGCATGGGAAGCCTGCTGCCGCTCGGCAAGATCACTGCCGAGCAGATCGACGAAACCTTCGATACCAACGTGAAAGGCACAATCTTTACCGTGCAGAAGGCGCTGCCGCTGATGGGCAAGGGTGGTTCGATCATCCTGACCGGATCGAGCGCCGGCACCACGGGCGCCCCGGCATTCAGCGTCTACAGCGCGAGCAAAGCGGCCGTGCGCAACCTCGCGCGGACCTGGGCCGAGGACCTCAAGGGCACCGGCATCCGGGTCAACGTGCTGTCGCCCGGGCCGACGGCGACTGAGCTCGCAAAGGCTGCAGTAGGCGAAGAGGGACTGAAAGTCTTCGCCTCGATGAATCCGCTCCAGCGCATGGCCGACCCGGAGGAGATCGGAGCGGTGGCCGCCTTTCTCGCATCGTCGGACAGCAGCTTCATGACCGCCAGCGAGGTCGCCGTCGACGGCGGTCTGGCGCAACTCTGAGGAGAAAAATCAAATGACACAATCACTAAAGGGCAAAACAGCGCTCGTTACAGGGGCATCACGGGGCATTGGCCGCGCCATTGCCGAACGTCTTGCAAGGGACGGTGCGACTGTCGCGCTGACCTACAACGCCAGCAAATTTGGCGCAGATGAAGCGGTTGCGGCTATCGAGAAAGCTGGCGGAACGGCCTTTGCGATCCACGCAGACCTTGTAGACCCGGCGACGGTCCCGGCCTTGTTCGAGAAACTCGATGCTGAGCTCACCAAGCGGAGCGGCAGCAAAGCCCTCGACATTCTGGTCAACAACGCTGGCAATTCCGGCTGGGTTGGCTTCAAAGATGCAACGCTGGACAGTTGGGACACGCTGATGGCGGTTTACGTCCGTGCGCCCTTCTTCATCGTTCAGGCCGCTCTGGATCGTCTTGCCGATGGTGGGCGCATCATCAACATCTCTTCCGCTGCTGCCACGAAGCCCGTGACAGCAGCGCCCGTATACTCGATGGCAAAAGCGGCGATCAACAACTTGACCCATACGCTCGCAATTGAGCTGGGGCCGCGTGGAATTACCGCGAATGCTGTCGCGCCGGGTTTCACGCGAACGGATGCGAACGCCGCATTTCGGGAGAGTCCCGAACTCGTCAAGGCGGTCGAGGCCCAAATTGCGCAGGGCCGCTTTGGCGAGCCTTCGGAAATCGCAGCCGTTGTGGCGTTCCTCGCCTCCGATGACGGCCAATGGGTGACGGGCCAGACGATTGAAGCAAGCGGGGGCTACAAGCTCTGACCGCACCGAAGAACCTAAGGAGAATCTCATGAGCTACGCAATCATCGGCTTCGGCAAGATCGGTCAAGCATTGGCCAAAGCATTCGCCCGCAACGGCATCGAAGTCTCCATTGCAACCAGGCGCGACCCGGACAGCTTTGCGGCCGCTGCTGCTGCAATCGGCCCCACCATTATTCCCAAAACTCTGGCAGAAGCTGTCAAGGCGGACATCATCTTTCTGGCTGTCCGTTTCGAGTCGCACCCGGAGGTCGCAAAAGCGCTACCCGACTGGAAGGGGAAAACCATCATCGACGCGATGAACACACAGGCTTCGCTTGAGGAACTGGGCGGTCTCCCATCCTCTGCTTTGGTCGCGAAGGTGTTCAACGGAGCCAGACTGGTTAAAGGCTTTAACCATCTGGTCGCTTCCGTTCTTGCCCAAGACCCGGCCGTACAAGGTGGCAGGAGAGTCGTGTTCCTGGCGAGCGACGTTGACGGTGCAACAGCGGATGTCGGTGCGCTTGCGCAAAAACTCGGCTTCGCGCCTATCAAACTTGGCTCGCTTTCAGAGGGTGGAATGTTGGTGCAGGCGCGCGGAAACACTTGGGGGCAACTGATCTTTAAAGACTTGGTCAAGTTTGATTGATAAATTGCGATGTCAGCTAAGCGCTGCAGAGCAGACCGAAGCGGCTAGCCAGTTGAGTGGCCGCTTTGGCCGAGTAATGTGAATTGGCAATCCGGCAGGTTTCAAAGCACAGCGGCCATTCAGAGGGCTGCACTGCGGCGAAAGTGACAGACCGTTCTTGGCCGCAAGCAGGCCTATATTATCGCTCCTGCATTTCCGAGGTCGTCAAGGTCCACTTCCGACCATTCCGGCCAGTCGCCTCTCTGTGCATTCAATGGCAGGTTACCGCGTTGAGCCGTCGCTTGCAGGGCAATATCAAACGGCGGCAAGTTGGCGGGCATCGTTCCAACAGGACGCTCGCAGCTTACGGCAGAGCACTGTGCGTTTCGCCTGTAAACCATGGAGCCCCCGGTTTCATCCAGCTCACGCCGTGGGTACCGTCCCGCCGTCGATCACATACTCCGTGCCGGTGATTGATGCGGCACGTGGCGAGACTAAAAACGCGATCAGATCGGCCACCTCTTGAGGCTGTACCGGGCGACCAAGTGGAATGCCACCCAGGGACTCCATGATGATTTTCTTCCCGCCCTCGTAGTCGGTCCCTGCCTGATCCGCCAGCCGCTCGGCGAACCGAACGGCAGCCTCGGTCTCGATCCAACCCGGAGAGACTCGAACCACCCTGACACCTTTTGGCGTAACCTCCTTCGACAGGCTCTTGCTGTAGGTCGACAACGCCGCCTTCGCCGCTGCATAGGCGGTAGTCGATTCCGGCAGTGGCAGTTCGTGCTGTATGGACGTGACGTGGATGATGACCCCCGATCCCTGCGCGATCATTGATGGGAGCAACGCCCTGTCAATTCGCACGGCAGACATCAGATTCTGATTGATCGCGGCTTCCCACTCAGCATCGTTCAGGGCTACGAAGCCGCCGGCAGGTGCGCTAGATCCACCGAGAACGTTGACCACGATATCGATGCCACCGAGGCGATCCAGGACAGCGTTTGCCACTGTATTGCACCCACCCGCGGTTGCCAAATCAGCCGCGACATATTGGACGCCTTTGGGAACTATCTCGGGAACCGAACGCGCCGTCGCAATGACCGTCACACCGGCATTGCGCAACGTTTCGACGACGGCGGCGCCAACCCCCTTTGTACCTCCCGTGACAAGTGCTTTGCGGCCAGTTAGTCCAAGATTTAAGCTCATAGGGTGATCTCCAGCGTTGTGATCTTGCCACCTTCGATGCCAAAGACATATCGAAGATCGACGGGACTACCAGGAAAATTGCCGGTCAATCGGCTGGTAACGATGGTCCTGCCATCCTTCTCTTCGCAAGCGAAGGGCACACTCGTGTAGGTGTACTTCTTTGAGGAATCTGTTTTCCACTGCTTGATGGCGGCCAAACCGGTGTAGGTGTGGCCTTCGTCTTTCACGACGGCGTGGTCAGTAAAGCATCGGGCAACCGCCTCGCTGTCACCTCTGTCTGCGGCGAAATAGGTGTCAATGGGTTTGGGAAGATTGATAGACATGCCGACAGCTCCTTCGTGGATGATCAGATCGCCCAGTGCAATCCGAATTGATAAGCGAGAAGGATGAGGTTAACCTCCGAAAAGAACAAGAACGCACGATAAAGTAAGGTACACACTAAAAAGTATGGCAAAAGAATGGACCCCCTCCTCCGCCGCCGATGGTGTCGAGCAGGCGCTCAAGATTCTTGAAGGCAAGTGGAAGCTGGTGATTCTCTTCCACCTGTTCGGCGGCAAGCTGCTGCGCTTCTCCGAACTCGAAAGGGCGATCCCTGCCATCACACAGAAGATGCTGATCCAGCAGCTTCGCCAGATGGAGATAGACGGGGTTGTTCGGCGGATTGTTCACCATCAGGTACCGCCGAAGGTCGAGTACGGCTTGACCGATTGGGGCCAAGCGCTTTGTCCCGCTCTCGATGCCTTGCTGAAGTGGGCGGCGTTACGCGAGGAACGCGGCGAGAACAACACTTGACGGCTTAGTCCGACGAAGGAGTCGCGATGGCGACTCGCAGTGCGACAACTGTGGCGTTAAGCGGTCATCAGAATGACACGTTCGGCGGTACGGTTACTGTCTGGTTATGGCCGAAAGCAGTCCCACATTATCGCTCCCGCATCTCAACGCCCCGCAAGGCTCACTTCCGCCCCGTTACGAGGGCCAGAGTCGTGAACAGCGGACGTTCAACAACAGGGTACGCATTGCGCAGCATTCCATGAATCCATCAGTCACCGTGCCAGCCTGCCTGGCAGATCGCAAGCCACTCAAAAACCCCGATGCTAGCGCAGAGGAATCCTGTTACCCGCAGCCACCGGCACTGCCGTAATACTGTTCTTCGGGCTCCCATCAACCAGTCGGTCGGAATAGACCAGATACACCAGCGCATTGCGCCGCGCATCAACCATGCGCACCACGCGCAGATGCTTGAAAAGGATTGAGGATTTTTCGGTGAACACCTCTTCCTCTTTGGGCAAAGCAGAGAGGAATTTGAGGTCTCCCACCTGCCGGCAGGCTACGGAGGCTTCGGATTTGTCCTCAGCCAGGCCAAGGGCGCCGGAAACACCACCCGTTTTGGCGCGAGAGAGGTAACAGGCCACGCCCTGCACCCGGGGGTCATCAAAGACTTCGACAACAATCTTGTGATTCGGCCCGATGAGTTTGAATGCGGTATCCACATCTCCTATCGTCTCCGCTCGGCACAGAGAGGCGAAGAGCATCCAGAGTGTCAGAATCAGCCTACACCAAGTATTCATGCCATCTTGTCCAAGTGAGTCCTGCCTGTTTGATACAAGCATCGACCATACCAACAATCACATCCCCTGACAACGATAGGCATTTCGAACGAAACACTGCCAATTATGACTGTAGTTCATAGGATTTTTCCTTGCCATTATGCATAATACGCAGATATCTATAACTTTTGAATCATTCATGCCCGCAATCAATTCCGCCGTACAGAAATTTGAAAAAAATCTGGCCAACCTGTTGCGCGCACGGTTTCCGTATCTATACATATCCACATGGGAAGAGAATCGGGTCGTCGGCTTGATCAAGGCTATAGCAGGAAATACCGAACTTATCCGGACTCCGCGAAAAGTCTTCGAATGGAGTAGCACCGAAGGGTTCATGGAAAATGGGAAATCTCTTGGGGAAGATACCAAGGCCGCGATCAAGGCACTTGAATATATCGATCATTGCCAAGAGCCCGCCATTTTTGTACTAAGGATGCGCTGAATAATTCAAAATTC
>DBTS01000102.1:57385-57548 GCA_002307175.1 Rhodocyclaceae bacterium UBA1310 | reverse complement strand
GTAAGATCATGAACAGCTTCTAATCCAGAATCGGAAAAGCCATTGTGGTAACGAACAGTTCCGCTCCTGCCAGACCCCGCTCCGTACAGCTTGCACTTGAGCCGGTGGATAACGCCCGCCTCGCCAACCTGTGCGGCACGCTCGACGAAAACCTGCGCCAGAT
>DBTS01000102.1:56803-57136 GCA_002307175.1 Rhodocyclaceae bacterium UBA1310 | reverse complement strand
ACGAAAACCTGCGCCAGATCGAGGCGGCCTACGATGTTGCCATCGCCCGGCGTGGCAGCCACCTGACCCTGCGTGGCGAGCCCGAACAGATCAACATCGCCCGCGTCGCCCTGCAGGAATTCTACAAGCGCGCCGATGCGCATCTCTCTGTGGAAGATCTGCAGCTCGGCCTCATCGAGATGGGGCGCCGACGCGAGGCCAACCCGGCCACGCCGACGCTGATGACACGGCGCACCGATCTGCATGGCCGCACCCCCCGGCAGGTGGAATATCTGCGCAACATCCAGGCGCACGACATCACCTTCGGGCTCGGCCCGGCCGGCACCGGCAAGA
>DBTS01000102.1:50361-56467 GCA_002307175.1 Rhodocyclaceae bacterium UBA1310 | reverse complement strand
CGCGCCCAGCGGTGGAGGCCGGCGAACGCCTGGGTTTTCTGCCCGGAGATCTCACGCAGAAGGTGGATCCTTACCTGCGCCCGCTCTACGATGCACTGTATGACCTGATGGGGTTTGATCGCGTGGCCAAGCTCTTTGAGCGACAGTGCATCGAAATCGCCCCCCTGGCCTTCATGCGTGGGCGCACCCTGAGCAACGCCTTCATCATCCTTGATGAGGCACAAAACACCACGCCCGAGCAGATGAAGATGTTCCTCACACGCGTTGGTATCGGCTCGCGCGCTGTGGTGACTGGCGATCTGACCCAGATCGATCTGCCACGCGGCCACAAGTGTGGCCTGCGCGATGCCGTCAAAACGCTGGAAGGTGTGCGCGGCATTGCCTACACTCGTTTCACCAAGGACGACGTGGTGCGCCACCCGCTGGTGGCTCGCATCGTGGAGGCCTATGAACGGGCCACCGCCATTGCAGAATCCCAGGAGGCTGAATCATGAAAGCGATGATTCTTGCGGCCGGCCGTGGCGAGCGCATGCGCCCGCTCACCGACCACTGCCCGAAACCGCTGTTGCGCGTGGGGGGCAAACCGCTGCTCGTGTGGCATATCGAACGCCTCGTCAAGGCGGGCATCCGCGAGATCGTGATCAACCACGCCCACCTTGGCCACATGTTCCAGCCGCTGCTGGGGCATGGCGAAGCCTGGGGCGTACGCATTGATTATTCGCCGGAAATCGAGGCTCTGGAAACCGCAGGCGGCATCACCCAGGCGCTACCACTGCTGGAGAGCGGCCCTTTCCTCGTCGTCAACGGCGACGTGTACTGTGAATTGAACTATTCGGTGTTCATTGCCCGCGCACTCACGCGGATGGCCCAGGGGCAGCTTGCGCACATCGTGCTGGTGGATAACCCGCCACACCACCCGGAAGGGGACTTCGTGCTGGATGCCTCGGGGCGGATCAGCCGCGAAGGCGGCAGCCGGCTCACCTATTCGGGCATCGGCGCTTTCCGTCCGGAAATGTTCGCAGGCATTCAGGCAGGCGAAAAAGCCAGACTGGCACCATTACTCGATGCTGCGATTGCCGAGGATAGACTCTGCGGCGAACACTTCCGCGGCTACTGGGAAGACGTCGGCACACCGGAACGCCTGGGCAAGCTGGACGCCGAACTGAGAACCCTTCCACCACAATCCTGAGCCCTCACCATGCTTCGCAAAGCGCCTGCTTTCAATGCACATCATCATCTGGTTCGCCGTCAGCGTCTGATTGAGCAGATCTGTGCGGCAGGAGGCGGCGTGGCAGTAATCCCGACTTCTGCCGAGATCAGCCGTAATCAGGACAACGAATTCCCCTATCGCCACGACAGCTATTTCTACTATCTGACAGGCTTTACGGAGCCAGAAGCCACGCTGGTGGTGATTGCGGGAGACACACCGCGCACCGTACTGTTCTGCCGCCCACGGGATGCCGACCGCGAAGTGTGGACGGGCTATCGCCTGGGCCCGGAAGCCGCCTGTGCGCATGTTGGTGCGGATGAAGCCTATTCCAGCGAGGAACTCTCCAAACGCCTGCCCGAACTGCTCGGCAATCAACCGGCACTCTGGTATTCGCTGGGGCACGACACCGGCTGGGACAAGCGCCTCATGGAAGCGCTCACCGATGTGCGCGGCATGACGCGCAGCGGCATCCGTGCGCCTTCGGACATCCGCGACGTGCGCGTGCTGCTTGATGAAATGCGCCTCTTCAAGGATGGTTACGAACTCGATACCCTGCGTACGGCAGCGGATATCTCGGCCAGCGCCCATGCGCGTGCCATGCGCACGACCCGCCCGGGCATGTTCGAGTATGAGATCGAGGCGGAACTGCTGCATGAATTCCGCCGCCACGGCAGCCAGTCCGTGTCGTTCAACCCGATTGTTGCGAGCGGGCCGAATGCCTGCGTGCTGCACTATAACGAGAACAGCCGGCAGATGGGCGCAGATGAACTGCTCATGATTGATGCCGGCTGCGAGCTCAACAGCTATGCCGGAGACATTTCCCGGACTTTCCCGGTCGGCGGAAAATTTGTGGGCGCCCGCCGCGATCTTTATGCGCTGGTGCTCTCCGCCCAGAAGGCGGCAATCACGGAATGCCAGGCCGGCAGGCACTTCAACACGCCGCACGAAACAGTGGTCGAAATTCTCAGCCGCGGCCTCATCGACCTGGGCCTGCTCAAGGGCAGCCTCGACGAAGCGCTTGAAACCGGCGCCTATCGCCGCTTCTACATGCACCGCACAAGTCACTGGCTGGGGCTGGATGTACATGACGTTGGCAACTACAAGCTCGATGGACAATGGCGTACACTGCAGCCGGACATGGTGCTGACCATCGAACCGGGCTGTTATGTGCGCCGCGCCGACGATATCCCGGAAGCGTTCTGGAATATCGGCATCCGCATCGAGGACGATGTGCTGATCACAGCCAATGGTCCGGAAGTTTTGACGAGCGCCGTACCAAAATGCATCAAGGATGTTGAAGCCTGCATGGCCGGCAACTGAGCCACGCCCGCAGCAGTGAGCTAAACTCAGGAACAGGTTTCCAGATTCATCCCCCCTCAGCCTCGTCTCTGATCACGGCAACCAGCAAGGCCGTGAGCAGAGTCGTACGAAGACTTCAGGAGGCAGCTAGTGAGCTTTCGCATCCTTTGCTCGGGTGAAATTTTGCCCGGCTTTGACCGCCAGACGGTAAGCCAGAACATCGTGACCCGCCTGGGCATGACGGCCGAACAGGCTGCCACGCTTCTGAGCGGCAAGGAATTCGTCCTCAAGCGTGGGCTTTCGGCTGAAAAGGTTCCACAGTACCTGCAGCATCTGAGCGAAGCCGGCTTGCGTGTCAGCGCGGAAGTTGAAACCGGCACGGCGCCGGCCCAGGACGCGGCGATACAGACACCCCCAGCGCCCCCTCCCGGCTCCCCGCGGCCATCCGCACCTGCCGTGGCAGGACCACCACCACTGCCTGTGCCTGCCCCGCTGGCACTGGTCGAGGAACCGGTGCCCCAGGTGGAGGAAATCGAGTGCCCGCGCTGCCACGAGAAACAGCCCAAGCGCACGCTGTGCCGCCAATGTGCGCTGGATATCCCGCATTTCATGGCTTCGCAGCAGTCGATCGAGGCAGAGCAGCGCGCCGAGGCGGCCGCCGCACGCGAGGAGGATCTAGTGCGCCGCGGGCTGCGCAAGCCCCGCTATCAGACCGGAGATGCCCGGGCGCCAAGCGTGCTGAGCCTCTCCCTGAGCGGGCGCTTTTCCCGCCGCGCCTACCTGCTGGCCGTGTTGATGCGGACAACACTGATTTTCCTGTTGCTGACCGTATCGATAGCACTGTTCGGACCGATGAAATTCGTTCTGATCCTGCCCATCGTCATCATTCTGGGCCTGCTCTGGGGCATCCGCGATGGCGCCTTGCGCTGCCATGACCTGGGATGGTCGGGCTGGATGAGCCTCTTGCAGCTCGTGCCGCTCGCCAACAGTGTGTTTTTCCTGCTCCTGCTGTTCCTGCCTGGGCAGGCCCACGAAAACGAACACGGAGAGCCACCGCCCCCAACTACCTGGGGCAGCGTGATCGTGGGGATCGCCGTGGTGGTATTCTCCATGGTATGCATGGGGCTAACGGTTAACCATCAGATGCGCCTGCTTGCCAAGCAAAGACTCCAGACAAGCCTGCAGGAGGCCGGCAGCCCTGCGCGATACCATATCGTCATGTATTCGCTGACCACCTGCGGCTACTGTGAAGAGAAGCGTCACCAGTTCGATGAGGAAGGCATCCGCTATACGGAGTACTTCCTTGATGAGGATGCTTCCGCACAGCGGGATCTGGAGGGCAAGCTGCAACGGATCGGCTATCACGGCGCGGTGGCTACCCCTTCTTTCGAGATTAATGGACGCATGCTGATGAACAACCCTTCGATGGAAAGCATTCACGAAGCCATGCAGGCGCCGCCACTCTGAAGCACACCCGCATGAGCGCTACTTCTACTCTTACCCCCTCCATTGCCATTGTGGGCGCCGGCCCGCTGGGGCTGGCTACCGCGCTGGCACTGACCCGGCGTGGCCAGCAAGTACGGATTTTCGATGCCCATGCTGCCAACGCGGCGCCGCAGGATTACCGCATCCTGGCCCTGTCACAGGGCAGCCGTGATCTGCTTGAGCTGCTTGACGCCTGGCCGGCACGGCTGGCCACGCCAATCTCGACCATCCATGTCTCGCAGGCCACGGGTTTCGTGCAGACCCGCCTGAGCGCCCGCGAACAGCATGTTGCGGCACTGGGCTATGTGGTGGCGGCCCAGGCAGTTCTGGATACCTTGCGCCGGCAGGCACAGACACAGGGCATCGCCATAGAGTACGGCGCCCTGGTGGAACCGGGTACGGAGGCAGGGCACTTCACTGTCAGCACGGCAGACGGCAAGCGCCATGAGCAGGCGGAACTCGTGATCTACTGCGAAGGCGGCGTGCCGGAAGCGGCGGCCGACCTGCAGCACGACTATGCACAGCACGCCCTGCTGTGTCTGGCCAGCCCGGCCACGCCACACGCCAATCACGCGCATGAGCGCTTTACGCCGCGCGGCCCGCTGGCGCTGCTGCCGTATGGCAATGAATACGCCGTGGTGTGGAGCGTACCGGCCAGCGAGGTGGAACGCCTGCTGGCGGCAGACGATACAGTGTGGCTGGCAGAAATGAATGCCTGTCTCCCGGCAGCGGAGCGGCTGAGCGGGCTGCATGAACGCGCCCACTACCCGCTGGGGCTGCGCATGCGCAGCCAGATCACCGGGCCACGCTGCGTGTGGCTGGGCAATGCGGCCCAGACCCTGCATCCGGTAGCGGGCCAGGGTTTCAATCTGGCTCTGCGTGACGCCTGGACGCTGGCCGAGACCCTCACCGCTGCCGACGATCCCGGTGCAGAGGCATTGCTGCGCCGCTATGCCCGCGCCCGACGCCTGGACCGCACTTCCACCGCACGCTTTACCGATCTGCTCGCCTGGGGTTTTGCGAGCAGTCTGCCGGGGCTCACGCCGCTGCGCGACCTCGGCCTGCTGGCACTCGAAACACTTCCGCCCTTGCGCCAGTTCCTCGCCCGGCGGATGATCTTCGGTGCCCGGGCCTGGCCCTGACCTTGCTGGAATGAATCTGTACCATGAACCTTCATCTGTTGCGCATCTTTGCCGCCGTCGTTGAACAGAAGAGCTTTTCCAAAGCGGCGGAAGTTCAGGGCGTCAGCCAGCCTGCTGTGTCGAAAGCCGTTCGCGAGCTTGAAGACCAGTTGCAGGTGGTGCTGCTGGAGCGCGGTGGGCGGAGCTTCCGCCCCTCGGAAGCCGGCCAGATGCTCTACAAATACGCACGTGGCATTTTCGCCATGGAGCGGGCCGCCATCGAAGCCGTGCAGGCGTATTCCGAGCTGGATCGTGGCAGCCTCGTAATCGGTGCAAGCACCACCATCGCGGCCTACTGGCTGCCACGCCACATTGCCGAATTCGCCAACCAGCATCCGGGCATCAATCTGCGCCTGCTCTCGGGCAATACGCGGCAGGTGGCGCAGTGGCTGCTTGATTGCGATATCGACGTGGCGCTGGTGGAAGGCACGATAGATGATGAACGCCTGGAAATCCGCCCCTGGCGCCACGAGCGCATGCTCATTGTGGCGGCGGCAAACACTTTCCCCGCCGGGCGCAAACAACGTGCAACCGATCTCGCCATGCAACGCTGGCTGATGCGCGAACCAGGCTCGGGCAGCCGTAGCGTGACGGAGACCGAACTGGCACGCCTGGGCATCGCGCCGGGCCGCACGCTGGAGGCTGGCAGCAACGAGATCATCGTGCAGATGGCTGCCGCCGGGCTGGGCATTGGACTGGTGCCTGAGGTGGCGGCTGCCGATGCCATCGCGCTGGGGCGCGTGCAGTCGGTGGAGCTCGTCGAGGGAGAAATCAACCGCGAACTCTTCCGCTTGCGCCTGCCACGCCGCCCGATCAGCCAGAGCGCCCTGGCCTTTGAGGCCATGATAGTCTGAGAAGCTGTTCAGGATCTGTAGCGAGAAGGCGTCAGTGGGCCGAAGAGCAGCACAGAAACCGGAGTTTATTCATATAA
>DBTS01000102.1:47140-50095 GCA_002307175.1 Rhodocyclaceae bacterium UBA1310 | reverse complement strand
GTATAAATGAGGATTTCGAGCAGCGCATTCGACCCAATCACGCCTTCGCAGTAAGATCATGAACAGCTTCTGACACCCCACCCCGGCTTTTCTCTGAATCCAGTCATGATCCAACGTCTGCTCGGTGCCTGCGCACTGCTTGCCCTGTATAACCTCGCTCACGCCACATTGCCTGAACCCGTGGCACGTGCGGCAGCCGATGCAGGTATCCCTGCCAACGCCATCGGCCTCTGGGTTGGGCCTGCCACGGGTGGCGCAAGCCGCATCCAGCACAACGCCAGCCAGCTCATGAACCCGGCTTCGGTGATGAAGCTGCTGACGAGCTATGCGGCACTGGATCAACTGGGCTCGGCCTGGACCTGGAAAACCAATGCCTATCTGCGCGGCACGCTGCAGAATGGCATTCTCGATGGTGATGTCGTCATCGTCGGCAGCGGAGACCCGGATCTCACCTGGGACCGCCTCGGGCAATGGCTGCGCGATTGGCGCGCCCGTGGTCTGCGCGAAATCCGGGGAAATATCCTGGTCGATGGCAGCCTGTATGCCACGCCCGCCTCCACCACAGCCTTTGACGATGCCCCAAACCGCGCCTACAACGCACAGCCAGCCGCCTTTCTCGTCAATTTCGGGGCCATCACCCTGCGCCTGAACCCGGACGCAGCCGGCAGCACGGTCAATGCCGTGCCACTCACCCCTGCAGCGCCGCTACGCGTGATCAGCCACCTGCGCAGCGTTGCCGGCGCCTGCACAGACTGGCGCAATGCCCTGCGCAGCAGCTTTGCCCCCGAAGGCCATGGGTTCGTGCTGACCCTTGAAGGCCGTCTACCTGCGGCCTGCGGCGAGAAGGAACTCAACCTGAAGGTGGATGACAGCACGCGCTGGGCCGGCGCCGTGATCCGCGCCCAATGGCAGGAGATGGGGGGCGTCTGGCAGGGCGATATACGCAGCGCAGCCGCAACAACGGCGGGGGCGGGGCTTACTCCGTTCTCTGCCTGGACCTCGCCCACCCTGCCGGAAGTACTCCGCGACATGAACAAGTGGTCCAACAACGTCATGGCTCGGCAGGTTTTCCAGAGCCTGGGCGATGATGGCAAGACGCCACTGAGCCCGGAACGCAGCGTGGCCTGGATGCAGACCTGGATGAGCCTGCAGGGGCTTGATCCAACCCAATGGAATCTGGAAAATGGCTCCGGCCTCTCGCGTATCGAGCGTACCACCCCGGAACAGCTCGGTGTGCTGCTGCGCACGGCATGGCGCAGCCCGCGCATGCCGGAATATGCCATGATGCTGCCGGTGATCGGCAAGGATGGAACGATGCGCTCGCGCCTCACCAATTCGGCGGTAGCCGGGCGCGGCTACGTGAAGACGGGCACGCTGGACGGCGTCAAGAGTGCCGCCGGCTATGTGCTCGACAGCCGCGGCGAGTGGCAGGCCTTCGCCTTGATCCTCAACCACCCGAAGGCGCCAGGCGCAGAAGCGGTGGTGGACGCCACGCTGCAGAGTATCTACAGCGCGACACCACCATAAGCCTATTGTTTTCCGCTGCCCGTAGGAGCGCTTTCCAGCGAAGGCAGCGCGGCCTGCTCTTCCGGCATGCGGAATAAATCCAGCGTCGTGATGATGCCTGCCTTCAGTGCGTCATAGTCTTCGATGGTGGAACACTTGCTGGCTATTTCCTGGCCCTTGGTGTCCCCCGGGCAGCCCACCATGCTGCGCCCGTTGAGGGACACCGACGGATGCTGCACCAGCATGAATGAGGGACGGAACTGATTGTTGCCGCCCCATTTTTCGCTGAATGCCCATTTTTCGACGAGACTGCGCGGCATGCTCAAACGCGCAGCGGTCTGCGCCGCATCGGTGTACATCACACTGGAACTGGCATAGAGCGTGGCGTTGCCGGAGATGACCAGCACTGTCTTGCGCACCTTGTCTGCATCAAACATGCGCTGCTGACCACTCAGAAACATGCGCACACAGTTGTAATTGCAGGTGCCTCTGGCCACCGTGGTGACCTTGGCGGATTTGATGACGTCTGCCAGATTCCAGCCCTCCTCGAAATCGGCCCCTTTGACCGAATCGATGACAACAGTATGGATGTCGGATGTCAGCGCTTTTTTCAGCGCGTACTTATCCATGCCATCGGAACTTCCCGAGAGAACAAGCACATCCCCTTTGACGGTGATATCCATTGCAGCATGGGCATTCCCCACACCCCCCAGACAACAGGCGAACAGAACACCGAGAAACTGACCTGCACGGACCATTATTTTCTCCCCCATCAGAATCGAAAGGCCAGCATCAAAAGACCTGGCGACACCACACCCCCTCACCTACCAGGGGTCACTTTTCATGGAACGGGAAATATCCGACAGTGGGGTTAAAAAAGCCAGGAATGACAAACGTCACCCTGGCAATTTTCGTATGCCCGGCATAAAGGTCTACAGGCCCAGGCTGGCCCACATGGCATCGACGCGGCTCTTGACCTCGTCATCCATGTGGATGAGCCGGCCCCATTCGCGCTGCGTCTCGCCCGGCCACTTGCTGGTGGCATCAATCCCCATCTTGCTGCCCAGGCCAGACACCGGCGAGGCAAAATCCAGGTAGTCTATCGGCGTATTCTCGGCAATCAGGGTATCGCGGGCAGCATCAACGCGTGTGGTGATGGCCCAGATCACCTCCTGCCAGGAACGCACGTCGATATCATCATCGACCACAACAATGAATTTCGTGTACATGAACTGCCGCAGGAAGCTCCATATACCGAACATCACGCGTTTGGCATGGCCGGGGTAAGCTTTCCTGAGACTGACCACCGCCATACGGTAGGAACAGCCTTCGGGTGGCAGATAGAAATCCGCAATCTCGGGAAACTGCTTCTGCAACAGCGGCACGAAGACTTCGTTGAGCGCCAGCCCGAGCATTGCGGGCTCATCGGGCGGCTTGCCGGTGTAGGTG
>DBTS01000102.1:38925-46887 GCA_002307175.1 Rhodocyclaceae bacterium UBA1310 | reverse complement strand
CGGTGTAGGTGCTGTGGTAGATCGGATCGCGGCGCATGGTGATGCGCTCAATCGTGAAGACGGGGAATTCGGCAACCTCGTTGTAATACCCGGTGTGGTCGCCATACGGGCCTTCACGTGCCATGTCGCCGGGATGGATGACGCCTTCAAGGACAATCTCGGCGTTTGCCGGCACCTGCAGATCGTTGCCGATGCACTGCGTAAGTTCCGTGCGCCCGCCGCGCAGGAGGCCGGCAAACTGGTATTCGGAGAGCGTATCCGGTACCGGGGTCACCGCGCCCAGAATGGTGGCCGGATCACAGCCAAGCACCACCGACACTGGGAATGGCTTGCCCGGATTGGCCTGCTGGAATTCGCGGAAATCCAGGGCGCCGCCACGATGCGCCAGCCAGCGCATGATCACGCGGTTGCGCCCGAGCACCTGCTGACGGTAGATGCCAAGGTTTTGGCGGGTTTTCTGGGGCCCACGCGTCACCACCAGGCCCCAGGTGATCAGTGGCGCCACGTCTCCTGGCCAGCAGTGCTGAATCGGCAGGCGCGCCAGATCGACCTCCTCGCCTTCCCAGACAACTTCCTGGCAGAGGCCGTGGCGGGTGGTTTTCGGCGCCATGTTAAGCACCTGTTTGAGCACAGGCCATTTATCCCAGGCATCGCGCAGGCCTTTGGGAGGCTCAGGCTCTTTCAGATACCCCAGCAACTGGCCGACTTCGCGCATCTGCGTCTGCCACGCGTCCGCCCCCTCCGCGGCCAGCCCCATGCCCAGCGCCACGCGCCGTGGGGTGCCAAAGAGATTGACCAGAACAGGGACGGAATGGGCTTTGCCCTGCGTATGGGGCTGCTCAAAGAGCAATGCCGGGCCACCGGCACGCAACACCCGGTCGGCGATCTCGGTCATTTCCAGATGCGTGTCGACCGGCACGGTAACCCGACGCAATTCTCCGATTGCTTCGAGCTGCTTGAGGAAATCCCGCAAATCAGCGTATTGCATTTGATTCGATCCACTCAGGAAAAATGCCCGGCCTCAGGATAGCCAGCGCAGGTACATCGGATATTCGGCCCAGTGCCGCACGGCATGATCCACCACCATGCCGGCAAAGACCGTTGCCCCCAGCCAGTTGTTGTGCTGAAAGGCGCGGAAACATTCTTCACGCTGACGCCCACGGATCAGCACATAGTGGTAGGCCGCAATCCCGGCAGCAATGGCCAGGGCGCAGAAATACACCACCCCATAGTGCTGGTTGACCCCCAGCCCGGCCATGATGAGCAGAAACAGCGCGTAGCAGATCATCACGGCCCGCACGTCGAACCGGCCGAACGTGATGGCTGAGGTGCGAATGCCGATCTTGAGGTCGTCCGGGCGATCCACCATGGCGTATTCCGTATCATAGGCAATCGTCCAGAAAGTGTTGCCCAGCACCAGTGCCCAGGCCTGCCAGGGCACCTGCTCCTGCAGCGCGGCAAACGCCATCGGAATCCCGAAACTGAACGCGATGCCTAAAAAAGCCTGGGGAATCGCCAGAAAGCGCTTGGTGAAGGGATAGATGATCGCCAGCAGCAGCGCCGGGAACGAGAGCCAGATCACCAGCCGGTTCAGCGGCAGGATCAGGAGGAAGGCACACACCACCAGAATCGTTGCCAGCCCGAGCGCTTCGAAGGAGGATACAGCGCCAGTCACCATGGGGCGCTCGCGTGTTCGCGCCACGTGCCCGTCGAACTTGCGGTCGGCCCAGTCGTTGACGACGCAACCCGCCGAGCGCATCAGTACGGTGCCCAGCACAAAGATCCAGACCACCCATGGGTGTGGCAACATGCCGCCCCCCCCCGCCCACAGCCCCCATAAGGTGGGCCACAACAGCAACAGGATGCCGATCGGCTTATCCAGCCGCATGAGCTTTTCCCAGGCATCCAGCTTGTGCGCGATATTCATCTTCATTTACCGGCAGAGTTCGCAATAGCTTGGAATGATACCGCTAGCTGCCGAGGATTCCCATGTAACACTTTTTACCCTTTTGGTGCAGTCCGGTGCTATTCAGTTGCAAGGTTTGCTGCCGTCAACCGGGGGAGTGCCCCTACTACCTACTACCTACTACCTACTACCTACTACCTACTTCCTGCCAACTCCGGAGGCTCCACCATGAGCATTCGACAAAAATTCCTCACTCTCATCGGTTTGATGATCGCGGTCATCGTGGTACAGGCTCTGGTCGGCATCTGGATCAACCAGCGCGGCACAGACCGGATGCAGGCCATGTACACACAACGTACCATCAAACTAGCCAAGCTGGGCGCCATGCTTGATGATTCGAACGTGGTGCGTGTGCGCCTGCTGCGAGCCACGCTTGCCGCCACGCCGGAGAGTGCAAAATCCGAACTCGCACAGATTCCTCAACTGATCGATAACGTCGACAAGCAGTGGGCTGAGGTCAAGAACATCGCCCTGGCCGAAGAGGAAAAGAAATTTGTGGGCGCCTACGAATCTTCGCTTGGGCCATTTCTGCAGCAACGTTCGGCCTGGATTGAAGCACTCAAATCCGGAGATTTCGACAAAGCCAAAAGTATTGCGGGAGACAAACAGACCACGAATACTTTCCGCGACTCACGCAATGCCATTCGTGACCTCTTTGGCGTTGAAGACAAGCTTGCTTCCGACAGCTACGAAAGCGCCAGGACTGATGCGCGCAGAGGGGTATGGGTCAATATCGGGATGGTGGCCACCAGTCTGATCATCTCCATCCTGGCGGCCCATTTCATTCTGACGCCCATTGTTACCCAGTTGATCGGCGCCGTAAAAATCGCCGGGGAAGTTTCGAAAGGCAACCTGACTGAGAAAATCAGCACCAAGGGATCCGACGAGGTCAACCAGGTACTCGCGGCGCTTGATCACATGCAATCAGGCCTGCGTGACTCGGTGCGCACCATGCACGCAGGTGCGGATGAACTGGCCAGGCAAGCCAAAGGCCTTGCCGATGGCTCCAAGGAAATCCACACCCAGGCAGCATCCCAAGGCGACGCGATGAATGCGGCAGCGGCAGCGATCGAAGAGCTGACCGTTTCCATCAACATTCTGTCTTCGAACGCCACAGATGCCCACCAGACAACCGCTACGTCAGGCAATGAAGCCCGTAACGGCGTGGAAGTGATCCTCGGCACCACACATCAGATGCACAGCCTGGCAGATACTGTTCACAAGGCATCCACCACGCTGCAAGGCCTGGGTTCGAAATCGCAGCAGATCAGCCAGATTGTCGAAACCATCCGCGAGATTGCCGATCAGACCAATCTACTTGCCCTGAATGCGGCCATCGAAGCGGCACGGGCTGGCGAGCAGGGCCGTGGTTTCGCAGTGGTGGCCGATGAAGTTCGCAAACTGGCGGAACGCACGGGACAGTCAACCCAGCAAATTTCGAAAGTCATCGAGGAAGTCCTACACGAGACCGAATCAGCCATGCGCGAGATGGAGACTGGTGTCTCCAAGGTTCAGGAAGGCACCCGTATGGCAGAAGCCGCCGGGGCATCCATCGGGCAGATCGTCTCCAGCACCAACAGGGTGGCGGAAATGGTGACGGATATTTCTGGCGCCATCCGCGAACAGACTGTCGCCGCACAGGATATCGCCAAGAACGTGGAACATGTGGCACAGATGAGCGAAGAAGCCATTGCGATTGCAGACTCCAACTCGGCTTCAGCCAATGCGCTGGAAAAACTTTCGCAGGAGATGACGGCAACCGTCAGCCGCTTCCGGATCGACTGACTTAGGCCTTGAGCAGTTCGGAGCGCCCCCGGTACCAGCGCGCCAGGAGCGCTTCGCCCACCTCCGGGCAGCGCTCCAGAATCTCGTCGGCGGCCTGCCGTGCGGATTCCATAAGATCGACGTCAAGTTCGATATCCGCATACCGCAGCAGGGGCGTGCCACTCTGACGCGCGCCGATGAATTCACCGGGGCCACGCAGTTGCAGATCGCGCCGCGCAATCTCGAAACCATCGGCGCTCTCGTAGATGGCTTTGAGACGCTCACGCCCGTTGCCGGAGAGTGGTTGCACATACAGCAGCACACAGGTTGAGGCTGCCGCGCCACGCCCCACCCGCCCGCGCAACTGGTGCAGCTGCGCCAGCCCGAAGCGCTCGGCGTGCTCAATCACCATCAGGCTGGCATTCGGCACATCCACGCCAACCTCGATCACCGTGGTGGCCACCAGCACCTGGATCTCGTTGCGCACGAAAGCGGCCATGACCTCGGCCTTCTCGTCGGGCTTGAGGCGGCCATGGACAAGACCCACCTTCAGATCATCAAGTTCGGCAGAGAGCGTTTCATAGGTTTCAACCGCGGTCTGCAACTGCAGGGTTTCACTCTCTTCAATCAGCGGACACACCCAGTACGCCTGCCGCCCTTCGTGGCAGGCATCGCGCACGCGCTCGACCACCTCATGGCGGCGTACGTCGGCAACCAGCTTGGTGACTATCGGAGTGCGCCCCGGCGGCAGTTCGTCGAGCACGCTGACATCAAGGTCGGCCATATAGCTCATGGCCAGCGTGCGCGGAATCGGCGTGGCACTCATCATCAGCATGTGCGGCAGGCGCCCATCCACCTTCTCGCGCAGGGCCAGACGCTGCCGCACACCAAAGCGGTGCTGTTCATCCACCACGGCGAGCCCGAGCTTTTCAAGCGCCACAGAATCCTCGATCAGGGCATGCGTGCCCACCACCAGCAGTGCCTCGCCACTTTCCAGGCGTTCGAGCATCTGCTTACGCTCGCGCTTCTTCTGCGAGCCGGCGAGCCAGACAACCTCCACCCCCATTGGCTTGAGCCAGCCTTCAAGCTTGCGGTAATGCTGCTCGGCGAGGATTTCGGTAGGCGCCATCAGCGCGGCCTGCAAGCCATTCTCGGCCGCCTGCAGCATTGCCAGGGCAGCCACCACGGTCTTGCCACTGCCCACGTCACCCTGCAGCAGACGCTGCATGGGATAGGACTGTTCCAGATCGCGGCAGATATCATCGAGCACACGCCGCTGTGCGCCTGTCAGCGCAAATGGCAGAGTCTGCAGGAAACGCCCGGTCAATGTGCCTTGTGCCGGTAAGGGGGCTGCAGCATGCGAGCGACGCTCGACGAAAGCCTTGCGCAGGGAAATCTGCTGGGCGAGCAGCTCTTCGAATTTCACACGGCGCCAGGCAGGATGACTGCGGCTCTCCAGCGCGGCAAGATGGGCTTCGGGTGGCGGTTGATGCAGGTAGCGCAGGCTGCGCTCCCAGCCCGCAAGCTTGAGCGAACGACGCAGGGATTCCGGCAGCAGATCGCGCAGACTGACCCGCTCAAGGGCCCGCTGCACCAGTTTACGCAGGGCAGACTGGGCTAGCCCGGCGGTGGCCGGATAGATCGGTGTAAGTGCCTGCGGCAACACCTCGCCCTCGGTGACCGCATGCAGCCGGGGGTGAATCATTTCAGCGCCCCAGAAGCCGCCACGCACTTCGCCGAAAGCACGCACGCGCTTGCCCGGCTCAAGCATCTTCTGGATATTCGGATAGAAGGTGAGAAAGCGCAGCGTCAGCGTACCGCTACCATCGCGCACCATCGCAACGAGCTGCCGACGTGGCCGGAAAGTGACTTCGGAATGCTCGACCTCGGCTTCAACCTGCACCGTTTTGCCCGGCGAGGCCTCGTGAATGGTGGTGACCCGCGTTTCGTCCTCATAACGCATGGGCAGATGCAAAATAATGTCATCGTCATTATAGATGCCAAGCTTCTGCAGGCGCCCCGTCAGCGCTGAAGGTTTGCGGGTACCCTCTGCCACCGCCAGCTCAATCCACTACGAGGATGGCTTCCGCCTCGATCAGGCCGCCTTTGGGTAGACTCGCTACCCCCACTGCGGCACGCGCCGGGTATGGCTGCGTGCAGTAGCGCCCCATGATCTCGTTGACCTTGGCAAATTCGGCCAGATCCGTCATGAAGATGGTGATCTTGACTGCGTCATTCAGCGAGCCACCGGCAGCCTCAGCCACCGCCTTGAGATTCTCGAACACCTGGACCGCCTGCGCTTCGAAGCCTTCGGCGAGCTGCATGGTCGCAGGAATCAGACCCAGCTGGCCGGAGACATAGACCGTGTTGCCGGCACGGATGGCCTGCGAATAGGTGCCAATGGCCGAGGGGGCCTTGTCGGTTGCGATAGTTTGCCGTGCCACTGCGATCTCCTCAAAAACCTGCGGGGTGGCAAACCCACCCCGACCGATTCAAAGCTTGCGGAACCACCGCCAGATCGCCTGCGGCCCCGCCCAGAATTGCCAACCAGATTGCTACTTCTTGCCCGCCACCACCAGCATGCCTTTGCCAAGGCCCAGTTCGCGCAATTTATCCTGGGCACGCTGGGCTTCATCCTTGTTGGCAAAAGGGCCGACCTGCACGCGTGTTTCAAGCTGCGAGGGTATGCCTGCCAGTTTCAGCCGGGCAATCAGTTCCTGCGCATTGCTAACATTGCTGAATACGCCAAGCTGCACCGCAAAACTGCCACTGGGCAAGGCGGGAGTCGGTGTGACCATGACGATGGAGGCTGGTGAGGGCAGCTGCGGCACGGGCGGCGGCAAAACCGGCGCGGGTGCAGCGACAGGCTGGGCAGGTGGCGGAGGCGGTGCGGCCTTGCCGGAATCAACCACCACACGATCAACGTGCGGGGCATCCTTGCTGGCACGCGAAGACGCCGCACGTTCGCTGGCGACCGGCGCAGCAGGCTTGACGACGGGCACTGCGGGAGCCTGGACCGGCGCAGTCGCAGGTGCTGGCGCCTGGGTGACGGGTGCCGGGGTGGATACCGGTGCGGAAGCTTTGCCAAGCGCCACCTGGGTGGTATCGGGAGCCTCTGCAATGGCTTTCTGCACATCCTCGGGGATGGCAGACGCGGAAGCCGAGACCGACGCGCTGGCACTAGAGGTTGTCACACTGACACCAAAACTCGGCGGGCTGGCCGCTTCATCGGCCTGAGCCTCGGGATCTGCCGCCTTCCTGTGTTGCAGGAAATACAGACTGCCGAGCAAAACCGCCGCCACCACTGCGGCAACCGCCGCACGCGTGATCAGCTTGCGGCGTTCCCGAGACTCGTCGTGCTTGTTGCCACCATATTCAGGATCCAGCATTGCCTTCCTCCTGTTCTGCACCGCCACTCAAGGATCGCACCAACTCCGCCTCTGCAACAGAAATTCCACACCGCTCCGCAATGAACTGCGGATCGTATCCACGCCGGGCCAGACTCACGGCATCCCCATACACAGGAGACACCTGGCTGAGCGCACGCACCTCGGCAATCTCATCACGCATGCCGTCGACTTCTTTTTGCAAAGCCTCGAACTGCTGATGCAGTTCATCCAGACGCAGGCGCGTCTGACGCATTTCCAGCAGCGCATCAAATCCAAATTCGGACGCATCCGGCGGCAAAGGCCGGGAAAACCGCGGCTCGGTGCGCTCTGGTTCGATCTCGACCGGCTCCGCGCTATCGTAATGTACGCTCGAAAACGACTTACCGGGTTCGCCCCCCAGAATCTGCGTATGCACGGGCTCAACCGGGAGTGCATCCCCATCATCACTGCCAAACGCCAGGCTGCTCTTGCGCCTGCGCCGCAGGCCCAGCCACACATAGCGCAGCAGCAGCCCGCTGATGTATGCCAGCAGAAGACATACGAGCCCGTAGACGATAGCTTGCAGGGTCAACTTCTCTCCCGTTCGAACGGCCTGACACTCAGGCCCGATAATGAACTGGCAAGGATGATACTGTCTGCACGCGCCAAGTAGAAGAGGTCATGACTGGATAGCCATGCCACGAAATGAAAAGGCGCCCGTCCAGGCGCCTTTTTTCAAGCTTTACCAACTACCCCGGCACTCAGAAGCTGTTCACGATCTGTAGCGAGAATGCGTCAGCGGACCGAAGAGCAGCGCAAAAACCGGAGTTTATGTTTGATAAATGAGGATTTCGAGCAGCGCAT
>DBTS01000102.1:36282-38704 GCA_002307175.1 Rhodocyclaceae bacterium UBA1310 | reverse complement strand
AAACCGGAGTTTATGTTTGATAAATGAGGATTTCGAGCAGCGCATTCGGCCCGATCATGCCTTCGCAGTAGGGTCATGAACAGCTTTCTCAGAATTTCACGGAATACTGCACGCCAAGAATCATGATACTGCCCGTATAGGTTCCCACCACATTGCCCTGATACGTGGCAGTCTGATTGCTTTCGGTGCGATCCTTCGGAATATAGATATACGCCAGGCCTGCATCCAGCGTGGTGTGCTCATCGACCGTCCATTGCGCACCGGTCGTCACCCAGAAGCGGTTGTTGTCGGGCAGCGAAACCAGACGTTCCTCCACACCGCGCACAGGGGACTGGTCGTAGGCCACGCCGTACTTCCACTTCCACTGGTCGTTGATCTTGTAGGTACCACCCAGGGCAATGCGCCAGGTATCACGGAAATTCGCGTTGAGTACCTGCACAAGATTGCCACTGCCATCTTCGATGAGCACCTTGTCAACCGTACTCCAGTTGGTGCGAGAGATGTCACCCAGCATCGTCCAGCGCTCATTGAGCTGTTGCGATACGCTGAGGATATAGGTGTCGGGCAGGGTCATGTCGACACGCGCTGAAGAATTGGCCTTTACCGCACTGTTTGAGGAGTACAGATCGCCATGCAGATGATGGATGACCCGCGAACGATAGGACAGACCGATATCCATGGTCTGGCTGGGCTTGAAAGTCACCCCCGAGTTCCAGCCCCAGGCATCGTTTGTCACATCCAGACGCACGTCGGTGGACTGATAGCCGGGGTATGGCAGAGTCGCAGCGGCCCGTGTGTACTGGGCCTGCATGCGTTGCCAGTCAATCCCGAATCCGAACGACCACTTGTCATTAGCCTTGTAGGCCACCGACGGGTTCACGTTATAGGTCTTGATGTCGAACACTTTCGACTGGAAACGCCCCACCCAGTCAGCCTCGTAGCTCGTACGCAAACCGAAAGGCGAGTTCACGCCGATCCCGGCATACCACTTGTCATTGATCTGGCTGGTGGCATAGAAGTTCGGCAGGTAGAAGACCCCCCCGGCATCCCCACCGTTCGTTCCAGCTGTGGCCGGATAGTTGCTGCTGCCATCATCCTTGAACTTGTAGCTGGGCTTAAGCACGTTCGTGCCGAACGAGATGTTGTTGCCCGAAAGCTTGCTCATTGCCGCAGGGTTGTAATACACCGTACTGGCATTCTCCCCGACAACGGCGGAGCCTGCATAGGCATTCCCCAAACCGCTGGCGTTCTGCTCCGCCAATTGAAAACCGGAGGCCTGCGCAGCCCCTGCAAATGCCACCCCCAGCACAGCGCCGACTGCCTGTGCCATCAACTTCTTCTGCATTGAAATCTCCTTATTTACTGCTCTTCGGGCAAACGCCCTGCTTGATGTCCAGCCTCGGCAAACCCCCTCACCCACCAGGTCTGCTTGCCCCCAAAAATTGTCAAATCCGTTGTCCGGCGCTAATCCCGCCGTGGCACCGCTTCAAGCCCTTCGAGAAAAAAGGTGATGAGCCTGTCCATCAGGCGCTGCGGGTCACACTCCCGCTCTCCGGTGATCAGGGCCAGGGCATCCACGCCGGAGATGGCGTAGGTCGCGGCCCCGGTCATGAAATGCAGACGCCAGGCCAGCTCCACAGGAGGAATCTCCGGCATCGCACGATAGGCTGCAGCCAGATAACGCTTCATCACCTTTTTATACTCACTCGCCATAAGTTCGCTGACGAACTGCGCAGGTGCTGTATAAGAACGACCCAGCAGGCGCATAAAGGTGGCCCCGCCGCCCTCGCGATCCTCCGACATGCTCAATGCCGGGCGGAAAAACGCCTGCAGAATCTCCCGCGACTTCAATGGTTCGCCTGCCGCAACGGATTCCAGGGCATCCAGGGCTTCTATGCGTGCTGCGTTCAACTGCATCAGGCGGCGATGGAATATACGGTGAAACAGTTCTTCCTTTGACCCGAAGTAGTAATTCACCGCAGCCAGATTCACTTCTGCCCTGGCCGTAATCATGCGCATCGAGGTTCCCTCAAAGCCATGCTCGGCAAACAGAACTTCTGCCACATCAAGCAAACGCTCGGCGGTGACGGAAGAGGTGGAATCGGAAGATGGGTAAGAACGCACGCGGATCAATCGTTTCAAACAAACGTTTGAATGCTACCCGAAAGGGAAATCTAGTCAATCCGCACTGCACAACACACACACCAGAGCACTTTTCTGCATCCCCTTTGCCACAATTACCAAAATTCTTAAAAATAATTTTCGGCACCAAATTTGTGCATTAGTCCTTTTAAAACAAGGCCAGCCACCCTATCTACTCCTCACCCGGAATGGCTATTTACAGTCCTTGCCACAGAAAGTCTTGACGCTTCTTCGTTCGTCGGCCATAATGCTTTCTCTCTGACGCGGGGTGGAGCAGTCT
>DBTS01000102.1:0-35994 GCA_002307175.1 Rhodocyclaceae bacterium UBA1310 | reverse complement strand
TCATAGGTTCAAATCCTGTCCCCGCAACCCAATACCTTCAAGCAAAGGGCCAACGAAAGTTGGCCCTTTGCTTTTGTACTTACCGGAATCGTACCTGCCTCCCGGCGCCTTATAGAGAGACTCTCGTCATGAACTATCGAGTGTCAATCCAGCCCATGCTGATCACGCTAACCAGTACAGAAATTCCCCTGCGTTCAGGACCCCCGGAGATTACTAAGCCGACAGGCAGACTCAGGAGGAGCAACAGCAGCCTGGCGGGGCCAGGCCTTCTTGATTGCACGCCACTCCTCCAGCTTTCCTCATCACCAAGTTGAGCCGACAGGCAATTTCTTGCGGGATTTCATCGTGAAGGCAATCACCTGCCAGAGGACAAAAACCGCAATCAAGGCCAGCAGCGTCGCAGCAATAGGCCTTGTCGCGAACACGGAAAAACTCCCGCGTGATAGCAGCATGGCGCGCCGGAAATTTTCTTCAAGCATGGGGCCAAGGATAAAGCCCAGCATCAATGGTGCTGCATCCAGACCAAGGCGAGTAAATGCATAGCCTAAAAAACCAAACCCAGCAGTAACGTAAATATCGTTCAGATTATTGTTGACGCTGAAGGTACCAATGCAGCAGAAGAACAGGATTGAGGGGAAAAGTACTGAGTAAGGGATTTTGAAAACAGATAGCCAATAGCGCACCAGCGGTACGTTCAGGATAACAAGGAAGACATTGCCTACCCACATGCTGGCAACCAGACCCCAAAAAAGGTCCGGGTGGCCACTGATCATGTCAGGACCAGGCTGGATTCCCTTGATGATGAAGGCCGCCATCATCAGCGCCATGATGGCGTTTTCAGGAATGCCAATACTCATCAGCGGGATGAAACTGGTGCGTGCAGCAGCTTCATCTGCCGCGGCTTGGCCTGCAACCCCCTCAATTGCTCCCTTGCCAATTTCGTCGCGGTATTTGCTGACCTTTTTATCTACCGCATACGCGGCAAACTGCGCAATCACCGGACCGCCCCCCGGCAAAATGCCCAGCACAGAACCAATCACGCTGCCTCTCAATGCGCTGGGAATGATCCGCTTGAACTCCTGCCAGGTCGGTATCAGGTGGATCTCGCCGCTAAACGGAGAACGCTCCTCGTGTGAATCGAGATTCTTGGTAATCTCGGCAATGCCGAAACAACCAATAGCCACGCTGACCAGGCTAACCCCCTCAGCCAGGAAAGGCAGGTCAAAGGTGTAGCGCAAGGTACCGCTGTTGACGTCACTGCCAACCTGACCAAGCAACACACCAATCAGACACATCGCAATGCCGTTCAGCAACCCCCCGGTGGTAATGAAGCTGACACAGACAAAGCCGACCAGCATGAGTGCGCAGTAGTCGGCCGGACCGAACAGAAACGCCACTTCGCCCAAACTTGGCGCGAGAAACGCAAGCACGAAGATGGCAATCGTTCCACCAATAAAGCTCGATATGCCCGCGGTAAAAAGCGCCAGTCCGGTCTTGCCCTTCAGCGTCAGCTGATAGCCATCGATGCATGCAACGATAGAGCTGGCATGTGGCATTTTCATCGTGATGGCACTGACGCTGTCGCCATACTGGGCTCCATAATAAATACCCGCCAGCATGATCAGGGCCCCGGTGGTTGGGATGGAATAGGTAAGCGGCAACAAGAGACTGATGGTTGCAAGCGGCCCTAGGCCGGGCAGCAGACCTACCAGGGTGCCGACTACGCATCCTGTAGCACAGAACAGCAAATTCTGCCAGGTGAGCGCGTGCCCAAAACCAAATGCCAAATGATTATAGACTTCCATGAGCATGGCTCGGTTCTCCTCGTCAGTACAACTTGATGTTCAGGCCGAAGCCTTGTTGAAACAAAAAGGCGACCACAAGGAGCACGGCTGCGACCTTGGCGTTGCGCTTCCACGAATAGTCACTGCCGGCACATGCCGCAACGAAGACCAATGCAATGATGCCCAGGCTCATGCTCACAAGTTCGGAGACGATGGCAAAAGCCGCGAGAGCCGCGAGCAAGAGGAGAATGTTACGGAGGTTGAATACCATCGCTTTTTTTTCAACAAAGCGGGAACGGATGATGGAGATGACTCCCACTATCAGCAGCAACCCACTGATCATGAGAGGAAACAACCCCGGCCCGGCGTCTGACAGCGTGCCCAAACGATAGTTAAGCGCTCCCGCACCAAAGGCAAGCGCTAGCACTGTGAGAAAAACGCCTTGTGCCAAATTGCGATCAATCATGCATGAACTCCTTGAAGTGCCTTTGAAAATATCCCTGATTTAAGAAAGGCGATTCTCAGACTCATATTCCTCGAAACCCTTATGTAATTTGGTGCGCACACAAAACCTGCCGATGCGGCCACCCTGGAGAAGCACAAATCAATCCAAGCGAAATCAGATTTCTGCACTTGCAATTTTTTCACCTTGCACTCAATGGCCGGGGAGTCATGGGATGGCAAATAATCCGCACACTCCAGGCTGGCAATCCAAAATTCAAAATGGTCTCGATGCATTCCATACTGAGCCTGCAATCCCGTCGACACAAAACGATGGTTCAGCAGCCTCAGGCCGATTGACGGCACAACGCAATTTCTTGATGCTGCGCGTTAAGCCTGACCACTCACCATGTTTAGAATTGTCAGGGTTTGCAGGTAATTTTTTTTCTAATTTTCTGGCTTTCAAGGGCAAAGAAGGGAAGAGTTTTCACCGCCCCCACTTCTAAAGTACCTCTATACGCGACTGACAATCTTCCAGTCGCACAATCGAGGAAGCAGAAGCTCATGAAAGACAATACTCAACTGGTTTGTGCGGGCAGACATCCCGAGCGCTTTGGCGGCATGGTCAATACGCCAATCTGCCGGGCATCGACCATTCTCGCGGGCTCCATGGCTGAGTGGGAGGAAATGAAGCGCGCTCGCGCAGCAGAGGAGCCTGGGGCCACGACCTACGGACGGTACGGCACTGCAACAACGCATGCCTTTGAAGAAGCTATCGCTGCACTTGAAGGCGGTCACGGTTCCCTGGTGTTCCCTTCCGGACTCGCAGCAATCGTGACTGCACTGACAGCTTTGCTCAGGGCGGGCGACCATGTGCTGGTTACGTATAGCGCCTATTCTCCAACACGGTCTTTTCTGGAGCAGGTTCTGAGTCGTTTCGGGGTTGAAGTGCAGGTGTACGAACCCACATGTGGCAACAAGATCGAAGCGTTAATGCGCACTAATACACGGGTTGTTTACGTCGAGTCGCCTGGATCGGAAACCCTTGAAATACAGGACATTCCGGCAATTTCAGCTGTTGCACATGCGCACGGCGCCCTCGTCGTGATGGACAACACCTGGGGCACTCCTCTGTTTTTCAAGCCATTTGATCACGGCGTAGACGTCTCGATCCAAGCTGCAACTAAATACATCGTCGGCCATTCGGACGCCATGCTCGGTGTCGTGACCTGCAACAAAAAAACCTGGAAACAGGTCAAGGAAACAACTCAAAGCATGGGGCAGACAGCGGGCCCAGATGACATTTATCTGGCCTTGCGCGGACTGCGTACGATGGGAGTACGCCTCCAGAGGCACTGGAAATCGGGAGTGGCTGTTGCCCAGTGGTTGGAAGCCCAGCCGGAGATAGAAGCGGTCATCCATCCGGCACTTCCCTCCCATCCAAACCATGAGTTGTGGAAGCGAGACTTCAAGGGTGCCTGCGGCCTGTTTACCGCGGTTCTGAATGTAACCGACGATGCCTCGGTGATTGCCTTTATTGACGCGCTTCAGCACTTTGGGCTTGGCGTGTCCTGGGGCGGATACGAAAGTCTGGCAATTCCTTTTACCCCGAGCAAACACCACGGTGAACGCTGGCCATACATCGGCAGGGCAGTTCGCATCCATGTCGGACTCGAAGATCCGGAGGATCTGATTGCTGACCTGAAGCAGGGTCTTGCGGCACTTTCAGCCTGTGAAGCGCGATTGAAAGGCAGTACCCACCGGAATCTGTGCGAAGCAAGGTGACCGCCGTTACATCGCCAGCAATGGGTTTGAGTCAGTTGATCGGATTCATCCAATCAAATCCCCAGCTTTACTGCAACCTCAAAAAAAGGAAATCAGCGTGAGCAAGATGAAAATTACCGGCTCATTCGTGGCCATCATTACTCCTTTCAACAAAGATGGAAGCCCTGATTTTGCGGCGTTCCAAGAATTACTCAAGTGGCAGGAAGATCATGGCACCAGCGCGGTGCTCATCATGGGTTCGACCGGTGAGGTCTCCATGCTTTCGCAAAAAGAACGCCAGGACATCATCGTCGAAACTGCGAAGATGAAAACAGGCAAGATGAAGCTCTTCTACGGCTGCACCGGCACCAATACCGAAGCCACGATGGACTACCTGCGCTTTGCGCGGGCCAATGGCGCAGACGGAGCGATCCTGGCTGCACCTGCCTATATTTGTGCGCCGGAAGCGGACATTGAAAGTTATTTCCTTGAAGTGGCCGATGCAACCGATCTGCCGCTGGGCATCTACAACAATCCTCCGCGGGTCAAAAGCGATCTGCACTGGGACCATTTGCTACGTATCTTCAAGCACCCGAATTATGTGGTCCACAAAGAGTCCACGACACGGGTAGGCCAGGTTGCACAGGTTTTGCGCGGGGCTCCTGATGTCGCAGTCATGTGCTGCGACTCACCCAACCTCGGCCTGGTGGTACCAACCATGAGCCTGGGCGGCCATGGGACTGCCAATATGACGGGCAATATTGCCCCGGCAGAACTCGCTGAAATATCCAGGCCCTGGACCTCACCTGAAGTTAGCACCAGTTTCCGTAACGCCTACTTGCGCAATCTGCAACTGCTGCACTACGCCTACTCTGCCATCAATCCTGTGGCCATCAAATCGTTGATGAAAGCAGTTGGCCTCCCAGCGGGGGATTTGCGCAAGCCTCTCAGAGCGCTTGAAGGCGAAGCACTGCTAAAGGGCTTGCGCGTGGTGAAAGAGCTTGAGCTGGATAAGAAGTACGGCTGGAACTCTCCTGCCTTGAAAGCAATTTGACTTGGCTTAACCGATGCCCTGCTGACTGAATCGACAGAAGGTTTCTTCTGCCTGTCTCAGGGCTTTCAGGGGATACCTGGTCAAGACACACGTCAGCCTAGGAGGATGCCGCTTACCAATGCGCGCCCATCGGCCAAAGCCGCACTGCGAATTCTGGACCCAGGCATTGATGACACTCATTTACTGTGACAGCAGATCGCAGAGTAACAGACTGATTTTTAGGGCTGATGAACCGGATGGGCACAGTGTTTTCGACTGTCCCAAGGTCACTTACGAGTGGATTGGAGTTCGAAGGAGAACAAATGGACTTGGGAATTCTCGATCGCAATGCGCTTGTTTTTGGTGGTAGCAAGGGAATGGGCCGCGCTTGCGCACACCAGCTAGCCATGGCAGGTGTCAACGTAGTCATAGCTGCACGTACCGAAAGCACCTTGGCCAGGACTGCAAATGAAATCTCGGAAGCCACAGGAACAGAAGTCCGGTACGTGGTTGCAAATATTGCAACAGAAGAAGGAAGAGAAGCGGCAATAGCCGCCTGCCCAAACCCAGATATTCTGGTCAACAACGCGGATGGCCCCGCACCGGGAGACTTCCGCACCTGGTCCCAACACGACTGGCACGCAGCGATCGATACGATGGCTTTCGGCCCGATCGATATGATCCGCCGAGTGGTTGATGGAATGACCGGGCGCCGATTTGGCCGCATCGTAAACATTGTTTCACGCAGCGTCAAAATACCACAGCTTGAACTTGGTCTTTCCAATGGAGCGCGCTCATGTCTGGTTGGCTTTGTCGCCGGCCTTGCGCGGCAGACAGTCCGCCATAACGTCACGATCAACAACCTGCTGCCGGGCGTGTTTGCTACGGAGGCCCAGCGAAATCACATCATGGGCATGCTTGAGCCTGGCGGTAAAAACTTCGACCAACTGTGGGCTGAACGCGGGTCAAATAATCCTGCCGGCCGTTATGGACAGCCTGACGAACTCGGCATGTTATGCGCATTTATTTGCTCAGCTCATGCTGGCTATATTTGTGGCCAAAATATCCTGATAGACGGAGGTGCTTATCCCGGAACATTCTAGCCAGCCTGGAGCCAGTTTCTTCATCACGCCTTTTTAATGAAAGGTTGTGGCCTTGTATTGCTATGCCAAATACTTTTGTGAGATTGCCATGAAAAACCCCTCGTTAAAATCACGTCGTTTCTTTGTGAAGGCTATTGCAGCGGCCGTCGGAGCTTTTACTGCTATAGGTTCAGCCCACGCACAGAACAGTGCGGATTCCGCATATCCGAACCGTACAATCACCGTTGTAGTACCGCATGCCGCTGGCGGCGCAGTTGATTCGCTGGCCCGAATTTTTGCCGCTAAGCTCGGCGAGGAGTTGAAAACGTCTGTTATCGTCGACAACCGTCCGGGCGCCTCAGGCACGATTGGCGCCCAGTATGTAGCGCGGGCCAATCCGGACGGGTACACGCTCTACGTCAATGCATCAATTCATAACATCAACCCATTCATTTATTCAAAAACAATGAAATACGACGCAGTAAAGGACTTCACTGCAATCAGCTCTCTTGCACAGGGTTCTTTGATTTTCAGCGTCAACAGTGGAGTTCCTGCAAAATCTGTCCAGGAATTTGTAAGTGTTATCAAGGCCGATCCAAGCAAATACAATTTTGCAACTTCTGGGCTGGGATCTGCCGGACACCTCGGCATCGCACAGTTCGCGTATGATGCAGGGCTATCCAATCTCAAGATCCCGATTGTGCTCTATAAAGGAGCCGGCCCGGCACTGACTGATCTGGCTGGGGGGCAGGTCAGCGCTATGATGGACCCCATGCTGTCTTCTCTGCCGATGGTGAAATCCGGAAAGACCAGGGCACTGGCGGTTACCAGCAGCAAACGCAGTCCCTTGCTGCCTGACGTACCAACCATGCAAGAAGCCGGCTTGAAGGGCTTTGAGTTTTACTCCTGGTATGGATTGTGGGCTCCTGCCAAGTTGCCCGAGCCGATTCGGGCAAAGCTGGATGCCGCAGCAGCGAAGATCATGTCGAGTCAGAGCATGAAAGATCAGCTCGAAAAACTCGGATTCGAGTCTTCGTATCGTAATAGCGCCGATTTTTCCAAGTACATCCAGTCTGAAATCACACGATACCGCTTCATTATCCAGCAGGCTCACATTCAGCCTGACTGACATTTACAATCACAGTCGATCGCGTTCATGAAATCAGGCGAAAAATGGTTTCCGTTGCTGAACCAATGGCCGTTGAAATCGACTTTGACTACAACGATACGATGCGCTCTAATTCATGGGCGAAAATGATTTTATCATGGCACGGAGTAGATTCCTGACACCTACTCCGTACCGATTATTTCGCATACTGATATAATATACCCATATCGAATGATATATTGTTAGTACCTACCAGGCATCCTTGAACCATCCACCCTCAAAACGCGAAAATACTTCTACAGGCCCGCTGCAGTCATGTCACTCATGATCCAGTACGCATGACAGGTCGAGAGCCCTTGGGCTGCATTGTTTTACGTCTGCAGCCATCGGGAAGATCGTCGGCTTCACAGAGATTACCGTGGTCAGGATGAAGGCACTCCAGGCCGCTCTTCAGTCATCCAAGGGTAAAAAGAGACATTCTTCAATACAGCCCGGCACCGGAGAATGTTGACGCAGATTGGGCACGAACGCTTCCCAATCCTGCAACTTCGAGTGTTTCTCAAGTCGCGCAGGTTTCAGTCTTGTGGTCCGGCCTGCTCTTTCCCCACCAGCTTGGGCGGTTGAAACACTCTGACACTGGGAACTTCGGCGCTGTTCCAGCGCACGACCTCCACGAGCGCGGATTGCGCACTACTGCCCTGTGTGAGCCTGGATGTACCAATGTCAATCGTCAGCACATTGGGGTTGCCGTGCAACTCAAGGTCAGGACTGTCGGCATCAAACCACGCCCCCGTCGGCAAGCATACAACGCCGGATTTCAGATTGGGATCAACTACGGCAGTGGCAAGGCACGCTCCGCGAGCGTTATACACCTTGACGAGATCATACTGGCCAATTCCGCGCGATGCGGCGTCTGCAGGAGATATTTGCAAAACTTCGCGGTCGTTGATTTTGAGCTCCACAGACGCTCTACCTCCATCCATCTGGGAATGAAGTTTGCCTGCGGGCTGGGGCGTAAGCAGATGCAGTGGCCACTTCTCTGCCGCCACAGCGCCAAGCCACTCCACAGGCGGGAGCCACATTGGATGGGGCGGACTGTCTGCATAGCCAAATCCGGCGATTTTCTCCGAGAAAAGTTCAATACGCCCGGAAGGCGTGCGCAACGGATTGGATTCAGGATTTTCCCTAAACGCTTCAAACAGAACGAAGGGACGCTCAGGCTCGGGGATTTCCAGATGTGCTCTGGCCCAGAAGCTTTCGAAGTCGATAGCTGCATGCCCAGCCTTTCCCCATTCTTTTGCCATTTCGTCATAGATATGCCGTATCCACGACATTTCATCACGACCTTCTGTAAATTCAGCTTCATATCCGCCCAGGGACGCAAGCTCCCGATAGATATCAAAATCGTTGCGACTCGCCCCCACCGGCGATATAGCCTGATGCATTGCAAACACGTAACGATCCCGCGTTGATCCGCCAATATCATTGCGTTCCAGTGTGGTTGTCGCAGGCAAGACTATGTCAGAACGGCGTGCCATTGGTGTCCACCAGATCTCATGGGCGATGATCGTTTGCGGGCGGCTCCATGCTCGGGTAAAACGATTCAGATCCTGATGGTGATGAAAGGGATTGCCACCTGCCCAGTACACCATCTTGATGTCAGGGTAGACACTTTGCCGCCCATTGAATTCGTATGTCTCGCCAGGATGGAGCAGCATGTCTGTGATGCGGGCAACCGGAATGACCGAACCTGTCGGATTGTTGCCAGAGCCCATGGCCGGCCCTGCTACGTCCATGCGTGGATTGCCGACTCCATTCATTGACGCATGCCCGAACGCAAAGCCACCACCCGGTAGACCGATATGGCCAAGAGCTGCGGCCAGAGCAATGCTGGCCCAGAAGGGTTGTTCGCCGCGATGCGCACGCTGCAAGGACCAGGCGCAGGTGATCATTGAGCGCACGTTGCGTGCCTGGAGCGCCAGATCGCGAATAATGTGCTCGGGGACATCGCAGATTGCCGAAGCCCACGCAGGAGTCTTGGCGACGCCGTCAGTGCTGCCCATCAGATAATTCTGCAGAGCTTCAAATCCCACACAATGTGTCTTCAGGAACGCTGCATCATGAACGCCTTCCGCGACGAGTACCTGGATCATAGCCAGCATCATGGCAGTATCTGTATTCGGACGGATCGGAATCCAGCGCGCATTCAGGCCAGGGGGTATATCCGCTCGGTTAGGGCTGATCACCACAAGTTCCATACCCGCGGCCGCCGCACGTTCAAGCTGCCCGGCGACGGGATGATCACCTGCACCACCCGAGGTCATTTGTGTATTGCGTAATGGCATACCACCAAACGCAAGCAGCAGGCGAGTGTGATGAATGACACTGTTCCAGTCCGTGACACGCCCGGTCACCGGAGCATAGCTTCCAATCACGTGGGGAAGAAGAAACTGCGCAGTCCCCCAACTATAGTTGCCCGCTTGATTCGTGCAGCCCCCTCCGGCGTTTAAAAACCGATGGGTCTGAGTTCGTGCGTGGTGCAGACGCCCCGCAGAGGACCACCCATATGAACCGCCAAAGATTGCTTCACTTCCATACTCTGTACGTACACGCTGGAGTTCTGCATTCACTAAACCAAGTGCTTCGTCCCAACTGACCTCAATATAGTCATCCTGGCCGCGCTGGCCTCCATCACACAGGTGACGGTCACGAATCCAGCCAATACGAACGGCCGGGCGGTTGATGCGCAAGGCTGAGTGCACCATTGCCGGCATGGATTTCAGAATCTTCGACGGCGCGCTGTCTTTTGCGAACGGTTCGCAATCTATCAAGCGACCTGCTTGGACAACTGCAGTGAACGCCCCCCAATGCGACAAGGATGGTATGCGGCAGATTTTTTCAGACATGATTACGCATCAAAGAGGAGAAATATCACAAGACAATTGAATCAAGCGTTCGCAATAGCGTCCTGGCTTTACATGCTACTGGGGGGCAGGGTAAAAAAATCCTCCTTTTGAGTCTTCGAATCAGACAACAACGAAATAAATTTCTATAACACCTTCCCTAAACTTAGTCGCAATCAATAGAGCTGCCTTCTTCACCATTGGATTAGCAAGAAAGCCAGACCATGAAAATTCTGATTCTGGGCGCAGGCGTGGTCGGTACCGCTACGGCTTACTATCTTCACCGACAGGGGCACAACGTCGAAGTCGTCGAGCGGCACTCGAGCGCAGGCATGGATACCAGCTTCGGCAACGCAGGCGGACTATGCCCGAGCTTCGCCGCACCGTGGGCCGCTCCAGGCATGCCGCTCAAGGTACTGAAAATGGCGATGCAGGCAGATGCACCTGTGCGGTTCTCGCTGTGGCCAGAAATCGACAGGATGCGCTGGTCTTTGCAATGGCTGCGGGAGTGCAGCAGCAAACGGTTTCTCGTCAACAAACTCCGCATGCAGCGAGTCGCGCACTACAGTCTTTCTTGCCTGCGGTCACTGATGGAAGAAACACCTATCGCCTTCGATTTCCATCCCGGTGGCGTACTGCAGTTGTTTCAAACACCTGCTGAGTGCGAGTATGGAAAGATTTCCGCAGCGGCACTGACCGAGTTTGGAATCCCACACCACCTGCTGGATCAAGCAGGTGCGACAGGTGTGGAGCCAACATTAAGGGACGCACGGATCACAATTGCTGGGGCGCTGCATATGCCCGCGGATGCGTCGGGAGACAGTCATGCATTTTGCCAGTCACTCGCGAGGTGGTTGGAGAACGAAGGCGTAAAGTTCCGTTTTGATACAGCGGTCGGACGCTTGCTGACTGAAGGCGGTGAGGCTGTTGGCGCTGAGACATCTGCAGGGGTACTGAAGGCTGACGCTGTCGTAGTGGCGATGGGCAATCAGGCCCCCGCATTACTGGCTCCGCTCGGTATAAAGCTGCCCGTGTACCCACTCAAGGGCTTCTCGATAACCGCACCTGTCACCAGCACAGAGCACGCGCCCAATATGTCCGTGATGGACGAACATAACAAAGTCATGATTTCCCGTCTCGGCAACAGGATCAGGGCTGCCGGAATGGCCGAGTTGGTCGGCCACGATCTGTCTTTGAAATTGAACCGGAAAGACAAATTGATCCGTGTTGTGCGAAGTATCTTCCCGAACGGGATTGAATATGATCAGGCTACGTTTTGGGCTGGTTTGCGCCCAATGACTCCCGATGGCCCTCCAATCCTTGGCTCCTGTGGCGTGAAAGGACTCTTCCTCAACAGCGGACATGGGTCCAATGGCTGGACGCAGGCTTGCGGCACCTCCCGTGTTGTAGCGGACCTTGTTTGTGGCCGCCCCCCCGAGATTGAGCTTGACGGCTTAACCTATGAGCGTTTTCAACGTTAGTCACAGCCGGCTGCTTTTAACGATACGCAGTGACTGGCTTCTTTGAACGGACAAGCCGCTTTCCACTTTCAAAAAAAGATTCCAATAGAATATTTTCTCTGCTAATCCTTGGAATTTCAGGATTTTTCGTTGTACATTTTTCTGTTCATGCAGTTTTTTCAATGTTAGGACGTACCCAATGAGCGATTCATATCAGAAACTAACTCAGGAAATTTCGTCGAATCTTTCTCAATTACGAAAAACCCAGACAGACGTCATGAAAGCGTTTGGCGAAATGGGAAGGTCTGCCATGGCGGACAGGGTGCTTGACGAAAAGACAAAGGAACTCATTGCTCTTGCTATTGGCGTGTCCTCACGCTGCGATGGATGCATCGGGTTCCACACCAGAGCACTGGCAAAAATGGGCGCTACCGTGGAAGAAGTACATGATGCTCTGGGTGTTGCGATCTACATGGGGGGTGGCCCTGTAGCAATGTATGCCGCTAACGCGGTTGCGGCCTTCAACGAGTTTAAAGCACATATATGAAGACATGAGGTTCTCGTCGAATGGTACTGGCTCAAATATCTTTCAGCGTCAGCCCAACTTCTTCGAAAACCTCATCGGACATCTCAGATAAGCAGACAATGATGACGATTGGCTTACACCTCCGCTCCGTGTATTTTATTACTTCTAATTTGTAATGAATGTAATAGACATTAATTCAGGGCAATAACTTTCAATTATCTAAGGCATAAAATTCGAATGGCACAAAAGCCTTATAGCATAATATAGGCATTAACGCTCCGTGGGAATGAGGGAAAACACCCCTGAGCGAAGGTGAGCCGGGTGCAGCCCCTCGAACAATTGGGTCTACTCTTCTACCCTGGCCAAATGGAAATGTCTGAACGAAGTGAAATATCTGCACAAGGCAAACATGGAACACTGCACCATTTGTCAGCATCCCAGGGGGATGCAGTTGCCCCCTTCCGATAGTGATACAGTCGAAGACGTTGCCTGCTTGCCATGAGCTTTGGTAAAGATCATCAGACCTTCTACAAGGACTAGGCAAAGGAAGATTGCTCCTCCATATCGCCAGACTATTCACCAATTATGGGCACCACGCCCAATAACAGGGCGCGTAAGTAAAACACGACGCTTGCCAGTTCAGGTGATACACGGGGGAGAATACCCCCAACCAAAGACAAAGGATTTAGGGCGCGCGTTGGCGTGTTGGGCGAATACAAAGCCCCCCGAGACAGCATGCACCGCCATGAAGAAACAAAGGAACGTCTCTGCTCGGGGAATTACCCTGACTTCAAGCAAGCTCAAGATTGGGCCGCAAAGAACCACACGGTCGTTGATACCGTTCAACCTGAGCAATCAGCTCATCTCAAAAATCTGTAAGGCCGCTATCGACCTGCCAATCTTTACAGGTAGTCAAGAGGTAATGCAGACGTACATTTGATCTCTTCCATGGAAAAACTTGAGCTGACATCATAAAGCTCGGCGACGCGGGTCAATTTCTTGTATACCCCATCAAACGCCACAATATCCGGCACTACGACTTTCAGGAGATAATCAATATCCCCGGTCATCCGATAAAACTCCATAACCTCAGGCATATCCCTTACACCCAGCGCAAATTTATCAGCCCAATCCATATGATGCCGATTCGTTTTAACCGAAATAAACACAGTAAGACCCAGGCCAGCTTTAAGGGGATCCACCAAGCAAACTTGGCGGCGAATTAGCCCTGATTCCTGCATATGCTGAATTCGCTTCCAACATGCCGTAGCGGAAAGATGGACTCGCTCCGCAATCTCATTGGTTGACATGCGCGCGTCTTGCTGAAGAAGATAAAGAATCGAGCGATCTTTAATATCCATAGTGTTAACATGCCTTTCAGATTGCTTTACAATTCGTTACCCTACCAAAATCAGCAAGGCTACTAGCAAAAGCAACAGCCGTGCCATTTTTCGGTATATCTGAAAAAAGTGTCAGTATCCCGCATATCAACCTCCAAAACGAAAGAATTTCATACGTTTTCTGGCGAATCATAGATTCAAATCCTGTGCCCGCAACAAAATACCTTCAAGCAAAGGGCCAACTTTTAGTTTTGGTTTATTCTCCGTGCAACCGCACTTGAGCCATTCCATTACACCAAAAAAGGACTGCAGGACACAGAGCGCCTCTTCGAGGGGATCTTCGCAAAAAACTGATCTGGCACGGAAAACGAAAAAGTGGGGGCAAAAATTAAAGGGCTTAAAAATTCGCGGAAACAGAAAGCTCAGTTATGCCAAGAAGTTGCTCATGTGGGCACACGCCTTGAGCTCTGCGTCTTCTACGGCGGCATAGATCGCCGCAGGCTGGCCGGTGATGAAGGCCCAGTAGCGGTCGCCATAAGACCAGTGCCACCATTCGAAGGGATAGTTGATGAAGCCAGCGCTTGCCATCACAGCAAACAGCAGACGGCGGTTTTCAGCATGCGTCGGGAGTAGTCCGGCGTACGCCGAGTAACAGGCACCGTCAGAGGCTTCTTCGTCTTCGTCATAGTTGCAGCCCATGGGCAGTTCGCGGTCTGCCGCGTCGATCAGCGTGAGGTCAACTGCGCCGCCGGAAGGATGACCAGCCACAACGGGGGCGCCACAAAGCGGGCGGCGATACTTTCTGCGGACAGGTGATCCAGGGAGGGCTGCTCGGCCTGGGTGCGACGCACACGGCGCGCGAAATATGCGGTCTGCAGTTGCGCGGGGCGATGGGTTTCCTTGATCAGCAGGCGGATGCTGGGCGGCAGCGCATCCGCTGCCTGGCACAGTCGCTCCACCACGCCGATGCGGGCGTTGAACTGCGGCGGGTAGCCGATGCCCTGAGCATTAGCGGGTGAAAGATCAAGGCAGATGCGGGGATGCACGCCGGCCAGCGGGCACATGGACTCTCCACAATCGTACGTCGGCAGGGCTGCGATGCGCGGGTCGGAAAGTGGAATCAGGGCAGACGGCATCAGGAGGGCGGTCCGAAAGGAATGAAGGCGCCATTGTAGCCTCTCTGCCTCGCTGAGCTCCTGGAGTGAGCAGCTACCAGGGAATTTCTCCGTGCCTGACGGTCCGACATTGGCATTGCTGACAGAAACCGTACTCAACACACATGCCCTGTGTTATAGGTAAAACCGTTTCGCCCATGCGTTTATTCTTCAATACCATCAGTCGGCAAGCGGCGCAACGGGCAAGCTAATTCTTTAACCTTATAAGTAATTTCGTTTTTATTCGTTCTCTTGATAAGGCGCCCACAGTACATTGGCAGTACCCGATTTGATCGCGAAAAACGAAAGGTTCCTGTCATGCACCTGCCCCGCCTGTTTGCCCCCCTGGTTACCGCCCTGGCGCTGTCGTTGGCTGCCGGTCCGGTTCTGGCCGAGACAACGCTGCTGAATGTCTCCTACGACCCCACCCGTGAGCTGTATCAGGATTTTAACAAGTCTTTTGCCAAGTACTGGAAAGCCAAGACCGGTGAAGATGTGTCGGTGAAGGCTTCGCATGGCGGCTCCGGCGCCCAGGCGCGCACTGTGATTGATGGTCTGCAGGCCGATGTGGTGACGCTGGCACTGGCCTACGACATCGACGCAATTGCCGACAAGGCCAAGTTGATCTCGCCTGACTGGCAGAAACGCCTGGCACACAATTCTTCACCCTACACATCGACCATCGTGTTTCTGGTGCGCAAGGGCAACCCGAAGCACATCAAGGACTGGCCGGATCTGGCCCACTCTGGCGTGGAAGTGGTGACACCGAACCCGAAGACCTCCGGCGGTGCCCGCTGGAACTATCTGGCTGCCTGGGGTTATGCCCTGCACCACAACGGTGGCAATGAAGCTGCTGCCAAGGACTTCGTGAAGCAGATCTATGGCAATGTGAAGGTGCTGGATTCGGGTGCCCGTGGTGCCACGACGACCTTTACCGAACGTGGCATCGGCGACGTGCTGATCGCCTGGGAAAACGAAGCCTATCTGGCGCTCAAGGAACTCGGCCCGGACAAGGTGGAAATCGTGACCCCGTCTGAATCGATCCTGACCGAACCACCGGTGGCAGTGGTCGACAAGGTGGTCGACAAGCGTGGCACACGCAAGGTGGCAGAAGCCTATCTGCAGTATCTGTACTCGCCGGAAGGCCAGGAAATCGCCGGACGCAATTTCTACCGCCCGACCGATCCGAAGATTGCCGCAAAGTACGCCAAGCAGTTCGCCCCCGTGAAGCTCTTCACGATTGACGAAGTCTTCGGTGGCTGGGCCAAGGCTCAGAAGACCCACTTCGCCGATGGTGGTGTATTCGACCAGATCGGCCCGCGCTAATCTGCTTCGGGAAACATATCCGGTAAAAACGGCCTGCTCCAAGCAGGCCGTTTTTGTTGATGGTTCTTCAGACTTTCGTGCGGGTCAGGCATGCGTTGTCTCGCTCTCCACTGCGCGGAATACACCGCAAATGTAAGGTGCAATGAGCGCAGTGAATTGCACCGAACGGGTGAGCACCCGCAAATTCACGCGGAAGGTGCAATTCGCTGCGCCACCCTTGAAACGCGTGTCGGCCTGTGTTGTAACCCACACTAAAGTCGGATGAACCTTGTTTATCAGGCCGAGGCACGCAGACGGCTCTCTGCATCCTCCAGACCCTTGTAGCCGTACAGCCGGGCCGTTTCATCCATAGTGCGCGTGGTGAGGTTCTCGCCACGCTGCTGATAGGCTTTGACCATGCTCTGGTAGGTCGAGAGCATCTTTTCGGAATAGGTGCCAAGTTCGCCGCGCAGATAGGTCTCGAACGAGGTCTGGTATGGAGTGTCTTCAGCCGTGCGGATGAGGCGTGCCTGCCCGGACATGTGAGGGTAATCTCGCGCAAAAATTTCGCGCCACACCACCTGGGTTTCGATGATGGCTTCGATAGTCTGGAGTTGCCAGGCAGACAGCGCTGGCAGCAGATGCGCAAAAGTGGCGTACTGTGCCAGCGCCGTAGAGGCCATCATGCGGGCGTACTTTTCCTGGATCAGATTGCGCCCAAGCTGCTGCGCCGTGTGCAAATCCTCGGCATAGGCCTGCACCGTTGCCTCGTCCCAGGCGAGAAACTGGCTTTTGCGCATGATCTGGAAGGTTTCGAAATCATCCTGACAGCCAGCCCGACCGCCTTCGTTTTGTACCTTGTCGAAAAAACGCCATTCGGCGTCAATGATTTCATCAATGATCGTCATGATCCTTATCCGTATCCTTATCCCGCCTGATTCAGAATGCTATCGACATGCGCTTCGAGGAAAACCTCGCCCGGACGCGTGTAGCCCTGGTGCACAAGCTCACGCAGCACATCGGCACAGATTTCTTCGACGATAGGTGGCGCGGCCTGGATCGGCGTCTCGCAGAGTCGCTCAATCTGTGTGTAGAGTTGTGGCAGCACCGGCAGATCACGCACGCTGCGGTGCAGCCATTTGTAGAAAGGGGCGTAGCGCTTGCCAAGTATGTGTGCCACACCACAGGCATGTCGGATGAATTCCGCCTGCGCCATGCAAGCTACCGGCAAAGCCTGGCGTTGCAGCGCACGCGGCAGGTTGTACTGGCCGCTCTGGGCCATCCGGGCAACTGCCGTGCCAAGCTTGAGGCGCTGCACCGAAGGCGGGTAATACGCCAGCAGGCTTTCGCGGATCTGCGAGAACTCGCCGAGCCGGTCTTCAAACACGTCGCCATTCACTGCCGTGGCCAGCAGTTCTTCGGGGATCTGCAGCCAGTCTGCATCGCTGACCGGCAATTGCGGCGCACCAAGGAACTGGCTGTAGAACTCGCCGATGGAAAAAACTCCGACCCGCTTGCCGGCCCGTGCGCTGATCCGCCGAGTATTAAAGCCCGCGTGTGTCGCCGGCAGGCTCTGGTATTGGGCTTGCAGGGCCGCGCCAAAGCGGGCTCTGTCATCGTCGGTGAGCCACAGACAGAATCCGGGACCAAAATCGTGATCCATGGAAATATGATCGTCATACCCGAAACAATCCGAACCGAACCCGACAAGACCGACAGCCACCCTTTGCCGGCATTCTGCAAAGGGCGCCAAGAGGGTTTCGCGATAGCTCAGGTAATAGTCACGTGCAAGCGTCAGGCCGTTCATCTCAGGCCTGCTTCACGGCTTCGCGAATCTGCTGGGCTTCGGCAGCAAGCGCCTCGCTTTTGGGCTTGTCGAGATCTTCATACACCACAGCAAGGCTATCGAGCGTGACGGCGTAGTACAGGTTCTGCTTGCCATAGTGGCCGGCAATTTCCTGCAGCGCCCGCTCGTAAAAGCCAATGGATTCCTGCGGCTGTTTTTCGCGGAAGGCAACCTCGCCCATGCCTGCCAGAGCACCGGCATAGTGGGAGCTACCGGTGTGCCCGGCTTCGTAGATTGCCAGTGCGGCCTGCAGATCTTCGCGCGCAGCGGAAAACCGCCCGCAACGGATTTCGGAGAGGCCGCGATTGGTATGCGTGGTGGCCACATGCACGGCACTCTCGGGGAGACTACGCACCAGTGGCATGGCACGATCCAGCAGCTCAATGGCTTTTTCGTGCTGGCCGGCTTCCTGATAGGCAAGGCTCAGATTGTTGTAGAGACTGGCCGTCAGGTAGACATCTTCAAGCTTGTTGGCCGTATAGATCTGCATGACTTCTTCATACATGCCGATCGCTTTCTGTACCTGCCCCTCGGCCCGATAGGCCGTTGCCACATTCAGCAGCGTGGTGGCATACGGTACGCTGCCCTTGTACCCCATGGATTCGAGCAGGGAGAGCGCCTTCTCACCGAGCTCCAGCGCTTCGCGGAAACGGCTGAGTGCTCGATAGTAGCCCATCAGCTCGTTTTGCAGGCTCAGCATGGAAGGCTTGTCACCTTCGGCTTCGGCCTGACGCAAGTGCTCGACCAGAAACGGTTCTATCCGGTGATGCTCACCACTTTTGAAGATTGCGTCCAGTTCCCTGAGGGTGTTTTGTATATCCATGCCTGTTCCTTCTGAGGGGAAGTGGCGCGGCAAAGGGCTCACCACGCCTGTCGCGCAGATTGTAGCCCTTCATGCCCTCTCAGGAACAAACCGGCTGACCTGCAGCCGGTTTTCAGCCTTCCGGTGTCAGCCGAAGCTCAGCGCATCGGCAAACGCCACGGCCTGCAAGATCGCCGAGGAGACCTGCTCGTTGGACAACCCGAGTGCCTCGCACTGGCCGCGCAACTGATCGGGCAGGAAAGATTCGGAGGCGATCGAGAGCTTGAGCAATGACGCGTACACGCCTTCGCCATTCAGCAGTGCGTCACGGATGGCGTCCGGCAGGTTCATCTGATCGAGCACGACATCAATGTCGGTGCCCAGCAGCACATCAAGCAGCGAGAACGCGCCGGTGATGAACAGATTGTCGAGCTGGGCCTTCTCGAAGAAATGCGCGCCGAGAATTTCCATCATACGCCCACGCGCGATGGCCGCCTGCATCACGGCCGGTGCGGTAGGGTCCTTGCTGGCGGAAACCATCAGCAGCGACAGCCATTTGTTGAGCTTGTCGCGCCCGAGAATCGTCACAGCGTGGCGGAAAGACTGTACCTCGACCATCAGGCCGAAACCGGCCGAGTTGATGTAGCGCAGCAGCTTGTAGGGCAGCGATACATCCTGCTTGAGGGCATGCTCGATCTCGGTGATATCCGCATCGTTGCGCACCAGATTGAGCAAACGCACGATCTGCGCATGAGACGGCGCCAATTGCCGCGAGGGTGTCACGCCTCTGAGGAAGAACCAGCCAGACGCGCCGGCGTAACCCCGTGCGACGGCGGCTTCGAAGGCGGGGATATCGGCCAGGCCCCAGGCCAGGGGCAGGCCGGGAGCCCCTTCGGGCGTGGCGAGCTTGCGGCTGTCGGCAAGCACGAAACGGCAATCTGCATCGGCCGGCCAGGCGGCACCGGGCTGGAACCAGGAAAGCGCCAGCGGCACGCCGGCATCCTTGAGACTGTGGATCAGATCCTGGATCTGGGGGTATTGCAAGGCCTGGGCGGGGATTTCCACCAGGGCATTTTCCGGCATCTGCCAATCAAGCAGTTCAGCCGTCGGCACGAGGCGGCCAAAGCTGATGAATACCGGATGCACGGTGGGCCAGTATTCACGCTGGGTGTCTATCGCCTGCAACGCAGTGGCGATATTCGGAGCGTGAACCACCAGACGGTTGGCGGTAATGGCGCGTTGCTGATTAACAACCGGTTCGCGGGTAATCAGTACTCCATTGCTCATTGTTCAGGTTCCCTTTCAACTTTGCGGCACGGAGGAAAATGTAAAAGCATCCGCATAGAAAGAGCTTAACGGCAAACCACAGCGTTCACTGAAATCCTTTTTGGCAGCCTCGATCATGGCCGGGGAGCCACAGGCATACACGTCACAACCGGAGAGATCCGGCATATCCTCCATGACGACCTGAGGCAGGCGACCGCGCCGACCACTCCACCCTTCCGGCGGCCTCCCGGAGAGTACCTGGACATAGCGGAAGTCATGCAGCTGCTGCCAATGCGTGGGCAAGTCCCGCAAATACAGTTGCGCCAGATCACGCGCACCACGATACAACGCCACCGGGCGCTGAATGCCACGCGCAATCATGTCTTCAAGAATCGCCTTGATCGGGGCATAGCCCGTCCCGCTGGCCAGAAACACCAGAGGCCGTGTTGCCTCCTGCGGTCCATGGCGCAAGAAGAACCCTCCCAGCGGCCCTTCGAAACGAAGAATATCATTTGCCTTCATGGCAGAAAAAACGTGGCTCGTAAAATGCCCGCCGGGAATCAGGCGCACATGAAGCTCCAAAGTGTTTTCCTCGTTCGGCGCGTTCGCAATCGAAAAACTGCGGCGCTGCCCATCTGCCAGCAGGAAATCAATGTACTGCCCGGGCAGGAAGTGAAACGTGTCTCCACCCGGCAGACGCAACTTAACAAGCATAACTTCTGGTGCAAGCTTTTCGAGACTCTGTACACGGCAGGGCATCTTACGCACCGGAATATCATGGGCCGAGTGCACATCACGGCAATGTAAGGCCAGATCACTACGTGCATGGGCACAACACATCAGCACCATCCCCTGGGAGCGCTCCTCGGCAGTCAGTGTGCCAAGGGGAGAGCGGCCATGATCAACCTCTCCAGACTCGACCTTAGCCTTGCACGCCCCACAAGCACCATCACGGCAGCTGTACGGGACCAATAATTCAGCATCAAGAGCGCCCTGCAGCAAGGTGGTGTCCTGGCTGACAGCATAGTTACGACCACTGGGTTCGAGTGTAATTTTGTACGGCATAGCAATCATCGGAAAGAAAGACTTTCGGGAATTATGGGCCCAGTATTCCCCTCCTGGTCAAGTCAGCCTGAAGGGGAAGCATGATTTGATGGGATAATCGGCGGCATGGACCGACTTCTGATCATTGGCGGTGGCGATGTGGCATGGCGTGCCCTGCCGTGGCTGCGGCAGCGCTTCCGCGTGTTCGTGCTCGTCAGGCAGACGGCTGACGCGGCACGTTGGCGCATAGGCGGTGCGATACCACTGCGTGGCGACCTGGATCAGCCCAAAACGCTACAGCGGCTGCGCGGGCTCGCCAATGCGCTGCTGTGGACCGCCCCACCCGAGGACTCCGGCCCCGGTGACCGCCGCATCCGCCGCGCTTTTGCACAACTGGCGCAAGGCTTGGCGCTGCCGCAACGCATTGTCTACATCAGCACCAGCGGCGTCTATGGTGACTGCGCGGGCGCGGTGGTGACAGAAACACGCCCTCCGGCACCACTCTCGCCACGCGGCGAACGGCGCCTCGGCAGCGAGACACGCCTGCGCAGGATTGCCGGGCGTGGCGGCTGCGCGTTGCGCATCCTGCGTGCCCCCGGCATCTACGCGACAGACCGCCTGCCACTGGAGCGCCTGCAGCGGCGCGACCCCGTGCTGCTGCCCGCCGAAGACGTGTTCACCAACCACATCCATGCCGATGATCTGGCGCGCGCCGCCTGCCTGGCCCTGTTCCGGGGAGGAGCGCTGCGCACTTATAACGTCTGCGACAATACGCATCTGCCGATGGGGGATTTCTATGATGCACTGGCCGACATCTTTGACCTGCCCCGCCCTCCCCGTGCCAGCCGCGCCGAGTGCGCGCAGCACCTGTCTCCGATGAGCCTGAGTTTCATGCGCGAATCGCGTCGTCTCGACAACACCCGCATCCGCCGCGAACTGCGCTGGGAGCCCTGCTACGCCGACGTACGTGATGGGCTGCGCGCAGCACGGCGCGATTTGCCCCGACAAGGATAAACACCGATGCTCTATCTGTGGCTGAAGGCCTTCCACATCTTTTTCGTCGTGAGCTGGTTCGCCGGCCTGTTCTATCTGCCGCGCCTCTATGTGAACCTTGCTGCGGTGCCCACCGCACAGGAACAGGAATACCTGCGCCTGCTAGGCATGGCGCAGCGCCTCAAACGCTTCATGCTGCCATTGCTGCTGGGCACCTGGATTTTCGGGCTCTCCATCACGCTCTCCACAGGATGGGTCGGGCTGGGCTTCTGGTGGGCGCAGAAGTGGCTGTGGCTGAAGTTACCGCTGGTACTGGCGCTCACCGGCTATGATCTGTATTGTGGCCGGTTGCTCACGGCGTTCCACGAACGCCGCAACACGCGCAGCCATGTGTGGTACCGCTGGTTCAACGAAGTACCGGCCCTGTTGCTGCTCGTTATTGTCATTCTCGTGGTCGTCAAACCGATCTGAAAACACATTCATGGAAACTTTTTTCGCTCCCTGCCCGCGTGGCCTTGAAGAATTTCTGGCTGAAGAACTGAAGGCCTGTGGTGCCCACACGATGGAGGTCGTCCACGGCGGCGTGCAAAGTACCGGTGACTGGCCCTACGCCTATCGCGTTAACCTCGAAAGCCGGCTCGCCACGCGCCTGCTCTGGCGGGTGGGCATCACGCGCTATCGCTCGGAAGAGGAAATCTTCAAGCTGGCCTATGCCACGACCTGGGCCAAATGGTTCGACACGATCAACACGATCCGCATCAATGTCACCTCGATCAAATCGCCACTGAAGAGCCTGAATTTCGTCACGCTGCGCATCAAGGACGGAATCTGCGACCACTTCCGCACCGTCAAGGGTGGACGCCCGAACGTGGACACCGTAGCCCCGGACATGCGCATCCATGCCTTCCTCACCGAAGACACCTGCACACTGTATCTGGACACCTCCGGCGAGCCCCTCTACAAGCGCGGTTTCAAGCTGGCCAAGGTGGAAGCGCCGCTGAAAGAAAACCTCGCCGCCGGCATCCTGAAGATTTCTGGCTGGCAACCCGGCCAGACCCTGCTCGACCCGATGTGTGGCAGCGGCACCTTCCTGATCGAGGCCGCACAGATGTCGCTGGACATCGCGCCGGGCCTGTCGCGAAGCTTTGCCTTCGAAAAATTCCGCCACTTTGAAGAAGAGGTGTGGCACAAACTGCGCAACGCCGCCCAGAAGCGCGTGCGTGACCTGCCCAGTCTGCCGATTTTCGGTGCGGATATCGACCCGCGCCAGGTGGCCACTGCAGAAGCCAACCTGAAAGCCGCCGGCCTCGACGACAAGGTCGAACTCCTCGTCTGCGATTTCCTCGATCTGGAAGCGCCGGACGACGAGGGCATCGTCGTCGCCAACCCGCCCTACGGCGTACGCCTCTCCTCCGGCGACGAACTCCACGAGTGGTACCCCAAACTCGGCGACGCGCTCAAGCGCCACTACGCGGGCTGGAACACCTACTTCCTCACCGCCGACCTGGAAATGGCCAAGCTCATCGGCCTCAAAGCCAGCAAGCGCACCCCGCTCATGAACGGGGATCTGGATTGCCGCGTTTTCGAATTCCGCGTCGTAGCCGGCCAGAACCGCGGCAAACACACCGAAGCGTAAGCATTCCAGGATGCAGAAAAGCCGTCGCAGATACCTGTGGCGGCTTTTTTATTGGTTGTTCTGACTCACACTTCGTAGACTAATTACAATAAGGAGTTTTCCGGCAATACTTCGCACCTGTAGCTCCGCATCAATTTCATCTTGAAAAGGAAATCAATATGACTAGCGGTGTTTATCAGTTTATTCCTTGTATCACGCATCTAAGCAACAATACGCCAAGTACAGATGCTTTCAACGCCTTATCCGCGTGGAGCAGTTCTATTGCGAAAAGGAAATTTGAAGTATTGCAAGACGAAGAGAAATTGCTCGTCGCCAAACTCAGTTGGGCATCTGATGACACTGCGGCAGGCCCGGATTTGGACAAAGCATGCTCCGATTTCAAAATTGAGCGGTCTTTTAAGAAACAAGACACTCAATAGAGTCAATACCTCAAAAAAAGCTAAAATCAGACTGCATTCCCACGGAGAAGAGGCTGTGCAAGTATTCAGAAATTTCCGGCATATGAAGATTTTCGGAGGTCTCAGGAGTCCAACCCACTCAAAATAATCGCTCTGAGGCCGTTTTAAGAAGTCGATTTTTTGCCAGGATTTTTCAATCGGAATACTTGCACAGCCTCAGAACCGTGGGAACGATCAAAAACAGAAAGCTTGCGCCCTCCGGGCGGAGGGTCGATCGGCGCAATTGCGCTGCGCTCCATTGTTCCGGCTTCGCCGCGCCCTACGACAACCCGCCTCGTTAGGGCCGGCAGGGCATCAAGAAATACCAAAAAAATTCACAGGCATTTTGCCTTTGCCTTTGCCTTTAACCCTAGTCCCTAGCAACGCGGGAAAGTTGCGCAGCAATCGTAGCGAGCAGGGCCGAGGTCGCGGGGAGCAACGCAGCCGTATAAGCATACGGCGAGTAGCGCAGTCGCGAGATCGGCCCGCGCAGTAGATTGATGCGTAACTTTCGTCAGATGATGTCGAGATTGTGGGTGCCTGCCATCAGGTCGTGGTCGGAGTGTTTACTGTTGAGCTTGACCTGCAGGCGCAGGTCATTCACGGAGTCGGCATTGCGCAGCGCGTCTTCCAGCGTGATCAGCCCGGCTTCGTGCAGATCGAACAGGGACTGGTCGAAGGTCTGCATGCCAAGCTCGCGCGAGCGCTTCATGACTTCCTTGATTTCGCCGACTTCGCCCTTGAAGATAAGATCGGAGATCAGCGGGGAGTTGAGCATCACTTCGATGGCGGGCACGCGCCCCTTGCTTTCCTTGCGTGGCAGCAGGCGCTGCGAAATCATGGCGCGCAGGTTCAGGGACAAGTCCATGAGCAGCTGGGTGCGGCGCTCTTCGGGGAAGAAGTTGATGATGCGGTCAATGGCCTGGTTGGCGCTGTTGGCGTGCAGCGTGGCGATACACATGTGGCCAGTTTCGGCGAAGGCAATGCCGTAGTCCATGGTTTCTCGGTCGCGGATTTCGCCCATCAGGATCACATCGGGAGCCTGACGCAGGGTGTTCTTCAGGCCGGCTTCCCAGGAATCGGTGTCGATACCGACTTCGCGCTGCGTCACCACGCAGTTCTTGTGGGCGTGCACATATTCGATCGGGTCTTCAAGCGTGATGATGTGACCGTAGCTGTTTTCGTTACGGTAATCCACGAGGGCTGCCAGCGAAGTCGTCTTGCCGGTACCGGTACCGCCAACGAAGATCACCAGGCCGCGCTTGGACATGGCAATGTCTCGCAGCACAGGCGGCATGCCCAGTTCGTCGAGTGTCGGGATCTTCTGTGCAATGGTACGTGCAACGAGGCCGATGCGCCCCTGCTGGACGAAGGCGTTTACGCGGAAGCGGCCAATCCCGGAGGGGGAAATGGCGAAATTGCATTCCTTGGTCGATTCAAACTCGGCTGCCTGCTTGTCGTTCATCACGGCACGCGCAATTTCCTGCGTATGCTGCTGCGAGAGCACCTGGTTCGATTGCGGCACGATCTTGCCGTCGATCTTGATCGCGGGTGGAAAACCAGCCGTGATGAAAAGGTCTGACCCTTTTTTATTGACCATCAGTTTAAGCAAGTCCTGCACAAACCGGAGTGCCTGGTCGCGTTCCATACTGCTTCTCCCTCAGGCCGGGCACGCATGCCCGGCGGATATCCAAATAGTGTTGCGCCGGCGCAGATCAACCGCCCGGGAACAAATCCTTGTTCGCTGCACGGATACGCGCTTCGGCAGACGAAACCATGTTGCGACGGACAAGATCCTGCAGGCACTGATCCAGGGTCTGCATGCCAAACTGCTGCCCAGTCTGGATTGAAGAATACATCTGCGCAACCTTGTTTTCACGGATCAGGTTACGGATGGCGGGGGTACCAATCATGATTTCATGCGCGGCGACACGCCCCTGACCATCCTTGGTCTTGAGCAGTGTCTGCGAGATCACCGCGCGCAGCGATTCAGACAGCATGGCGCGGATCATTTCCTTTTCTTCCGCCGGGAACACGTCAACCACGCGGTCGACCGTCTTGGCAGCAGACGAAGTATGCAGGGTACCGAACACAAGGTGGCCCGTTTCGGCTGCCGTCATGGCCAGACGAATGGTTTCCAGATCGCGCAATTCGCCCACCAGCACAACGTCCGGATCTTCACGCAGGGCGGAGCGCAGGGCGTTGGAGAAGGAGTGGGTGTCGCGGTGGACTTCACGCTGGTTGATCAGGCAACGTTTGCTGGTGTGCACAAATTCGATCGGGTCTTCGATCGTAAGGATGTGCTCATAGCGGTTTTCGTTGATGTAATCGACCATCGCCGCCAGGGTGGTGGATTTGCCCGAGCCGGTAGGCCCGGTCACCAGCACGATGCCACGCGGCTGATCGGAGATATCCTTGAAGGTCTTCGGACAGTTGAGATCTTCGAGCGTCAGCACCTTGGACGGAATGGTACGGAACACGGCACCGGCACCACGATCCTGGACGAAGGCGTTGACACGGAAACGTGCCAGATTGGGAACCGCGAATGAAAAGTCACACTCGAAAAACTCTTCATACTGCTTGCGCTGACTATCGTTCATGATGTCATAGACCATCGCATGAACGTCTTTGTGTTCCATCGGCGGCAGATTGATGCGGCGCACGTCGCCGTTAACACGGATCATTGGCGGCAAGCCCGCCGAAAGGTGAAGGTCGGATGCCTTGTTCTTGACAGCGAAGGCAAGCAGCTCGGTGATTTCCATGGTGGATATGCTTCCAGAAACGAAGTGGGTCTGCTGCAGACTGGTATACTTTTCGGCTCGATTGCCGAATGAATGAACCGATTAATTATATGCCCGGTATTGCTGAAAACCTGAACGCTGTTCGTGCCCGGTTGGACACCGCCGGGCGGAAACACGCCAGAAACCCCGAATCCATCAGGCTTGTCGCGGTTTCCAAGACCTTTCCCGGCACAGCGGTTCGAGAGGCGTATGCCGCGGGGCAACGCGAATTTGGTGAAAACTATGTCCAGGAGGGTGTAGGCAAGGTAACTGAGCTGGCCGACCTGCCTGAGATCGTCTGGCATTTCATCGGGCCACTGCAGAGCAACAAGACCCGCGTGGTGGCGGAGCATTTCCACTGGGTGCATTCGGTAGACCGGCTGAAGGTGGCACAGCGCCTCTCAGAACAGCGCCCGACCGATCTGCCTGCGCTCAACATCTGCCTGCAGGTGAACGTCAGCGGCGAGGAGAGCAAGAGTGGCCTGCCGCCTGCGGAGGTGGCTGAGCTGGCGATTGCCGTGGCCGGGCTGCCGAATCTGCATCTGCGCGGACTGATGTGCATTCCCGAGCCCAGCCAGGACGAAACGGTGCTGGCCACCCGCTTCGGGGTGCTCGTTACGCTGCAGGAAGCCTTACGGCAGCATGGGATAGTGCTGGACACCCTGTCTATGGGAATGTCTGGTGACATGGAACAGGCGGTTGCTGCGGGCTCGACGCTGGTACGCGTAGGCACGGCAATCTTCGGCGGACGCGCGGCCAAAAGTGCGCCTCCGGCTGCCTGATTTTGCGTATTGCTTAAGATGGATAACACCATGAAGATTTCTTTCCTTGGCGGCGGCAACATGGCCTCCGCGTTGATCGGCGGCCTGCTCAAACAGGGCTTTGGTGCTGCGGACATTCAGGTCGTCGATCTGTATGAGCCAGCACGCGAACGCCTGCAGGCAAATCTTGGCGTGCGCACACTGGCAGCGCCCGATGCGGCCTTTCTGGACTGTGATGTGCTGGTGCTGGCAGTCAAGCCGCAACAGATGCGGGAAGCCTTGGCACCCATCACGGGGAAGCTCGGACAGCAGCTGGTGATCAGCATCGCTGCCGGCCTGCGCCTGGGCGATATCTCGCGCTGGCTGGGGGGCTACGCCAACATGGTGCGTGTGATGCCAAACACGCCAGCACTGATTGGTCAAGGAACGGCCGGTCTGTTCGCCAACCCCGGCGTTTCTGCAAGCCATCGCGAAGCGGCTGCACGCATTCTCGGGGCTGTCGGCAAGAGCGTCTGGCTCGAAAACGAAGGCCAGATCGATGCCGTGACGGCCCTCTCCGGCAGTGGCCCGGCCTATGTCTTCCACTTCATCGAGGCGCTGCAGGCGGGTGGTGAAGCACTCGGTCTGTCGGCCGACACTGCACGCCAGTTGGCCATCCAGACCCTGGTCGGCTCGGCCGCACTGGCCGCTGAGAGCCCGGAAAGCCCCGCCGTGCTGCGCGAACGCGTAACATCCAAGGGCGGTACCACGGCAGCGGCACTCGATGTGCTGGCCCGGGGCGACTTCATGAATCTGATGCAGCAGGCACTGGCTGCAGCCTCCGCCCGCAGCACAGAGCTGGGCGATCAATTGGGACGTGACTCTAACTAAGGAGCCCGTGTATGTTGCTGGGAATTCTGCAAATCATCCTGCAGTGGGCGGCTGGCCTGCTGACAGCCTTGCTGCTGGTACGTACCGTGATGCGCTTCCTGCGCATCTCTTTTGTCAGCCCACTCGGCCAGTTCATCCTGGCAACCACCAACTGGGCAGTGACCCCGCTGCAACGCTTCATTCCGGGAATCGGCAAGCTGGATCTGAGCTCGCTGCTGCCAGCCTGGGTGATCCAGGTGCTGCTGGCAGCCGTACTGGCATGGCTGGGCAGCCCGCTGGGACTGAACCCGGCTCTGATTGGCATTGCCGCCCTGCTGGGGGGCACACTTGGGCTGATCAAGGTTGCAATCATGATGCTGACCTGGGTCGTCATCATGACGGCGATCCTCTCCTTCGTGAATCCCTACTCGCCGTACTATGGGTCGCTGAATGCGTTCACACGCCCATTCCTGCGACCGTTCCAGCGCATCCTGCCGCCGATAGGGGGATTTGATCTGTCCCCCCTGCTCCTGTTGCTGGTGTTGCAGATCATCCAGTACTGCCTGGACTACGTGCGGATATGAGCAGCACCCCAACCGAAGCCATCCGCATCGCTGCGGATGGCTCGGTGGTCGTCTGTGTGCACGTCCAGCCGGGGGCCAAACGCACGGAATTTGCGGGTCGCCATGGCGATGCTGTGAAGATCCGGCTGGCTGCGCCGCCGGTGGATGGCAAGGCCAACGCCTGTCTGCAGGCGTTTCTGGCAGAGTTTCTGGGGGTGCCGAAAAGTGCCGTCAGCCTGCTGTCCGGGCAGACATCGCGACAGAAAGTCCTGAAGATCGGCGCGGTCGAAGCCACTGCAATCGAGCGCCTGGTGGAACAGGCCCGCTGAGATCAGCCTGCCTCGACGCGATTCTTGCCGGCACGCTTGGCCTGGTACATGGCCTTGTCTGCCCGATCAATTGCGCCCTGCACATCCTCATCCGTCACCACTTCGGTGACTCCGGCACTGAAAGTGATCAGCACCTTGCGGTTGTCGTGCAGGAAGATCCGTTTGGTCAGTTCGCGCTGCAGGCGCCGCATCGCCATGGCCGCGTCTTCCAGCTCGGTATCCGGTAACAGGATCAGAAATTCTTCGCCACCATAGCGGCCGGCGGAGTCCTGGGGGCGGATGTTCTCGCAGATCACCATCGCCAGATGCTTGAGAGCCGCATCCCCGGTGAGGTGGCCCAGCGAATCGTTGAGTTTCTTGAAGTCATCCACGTCCAGCAGCGCAAGGCACAGACGGCTCCCCCGCCGTTGCATGCGGGCCACCTCGCGCGCGAGCATCTCATCGAGCCCCTTGCGATTGAGGGTACCGGTGAGTGGATCGTGCCGCACGAGTTCGCTGGCCTGCTCCAGTTCGCCTTCCAGCCGTGCGATCTCCTTGTTGGCCTGATCCACGGTGCTGCGCAAATTTTCCAGCTCTTCACGGGAGCGACGCGTGCTGTTTTCAACGCGCTTGGTTTCCTCGACGATCACGTCAACGTAGCCAGCAAGCTCCTGCAGACTGCCGGCACTGGCAATCTGATCGGCAAACTCACTGACCTTGAGGTGGTAGTTGCCGGTGAAATCAGCCAGTTCGCCAAGCCTCTGGACAAAATGCGCAAGCATCTGGCGCAGATGGCTCTGTGCTTCCTGCAGGCTGCGTTTGAGAGTGCCCTGCTTGTAGATGACGTCACGCAGGCGCTCACCCAGTTCCTCCAGCACACCCTTGTCGAGCGGCCGGGAGAACAGTTCCATGAGCACCGTCATCTGTCCCTGCAGGTACTTGTCTTCGATCACCAGCTCACCGATGTTCTCGATGATGAGGCGCAGCAGATTCAGCAGGGCACCACGGATATAGCTCTGATCCTGGGCCACCCATTGCACCTTGTACGCAAACTGGCGCAAACGCTCAGCAAAGCTCTCGTCAGCGGCGAGGGTTGCCGGGTCGCGTAGGAGGCGGGCCAATACGGCAGCTTCGGCAGACAGTTCGGGAGTGTCGATCAGCAGCATGCTGGTCGCGTTTTCCAGCGTATCGGCCAGCAGCGCACGCCATTCCTCGGGAGCTTCCTTGAGCGCCTGCACATTCTGGGCAACATGCTGCACGAAAGCCTGTGCCTCTTCCACCGTGGGCTCGGCAGCATCAGCGTCAACTTCCACCGACATGGCGCCGGAGAGCTGCCCCCAGCTCTTGACCAGCCCCTGCAGCCGCGAGAACAAGGCATCCGGATCTGCGCCGCTGCTCTCCAATACCCGGTTCAGCGCCTCAGCCTTGACGATGCTGTTCATCCCGGCCTGGCGCCGTTCCAGCTGGGTCACCAGATCGCGGATCAACACCGCCCAGGGAAGCGGCTCGGCATTCTGCTCGTTAAGGAAGGTCAGCAGCCCCTGCTTGAAGCCATTCCAGTTGTGCTCGGCACAGACATTCTCAAACTGCCGTGCGAGCCGGAGCTGGCCCGGTGTGGAGCGGGCAAGCGCCGCGCTGATCTGTTTGAAATGCCGCTCGGGGAAGGGGTCTTCGGGGGTGACGCCGGCAATCTGGTAATAAATTTCGCTGAAATTCTCCGGCGTCGGCTGAATCCGCTGGGATGTCAGCCGCCTGAAAACTTCACGCGCAATTTCCGCAGGAGAAATTTGCTCAGCCATAAGAACGGCACCCGTTTTGGTTACTGCGAAACTTCATGATCCAGCGATATTCTCCGTCAGTACCCTTACCCCCGGGATTCTCAGGGGTTCAGGTCGAGCACAGAATGTCTGCGGTGCCTATTCCGCAATTACTCTTCCGAGATTACTCCACAAGCCCGTGCTTGAGCCCGTAATGGGTCAGCTCGGCGTTGTTGCGCAACTTCATCTTTTCAAGCAGGCGGGCACGATAGACACTGACCGTCTTCACACTCAGATTGAGCTGTTCGGCGATCTGTGTGAGCGTCTTGCCCGAGGAAATCATGCACAGGGTCTGATATTCGCGATCAGAAAGCTTTTCGTGGGGCGGACGTTCCAGATCTTCGCCAATGGCATTCGCCAATTCTTCAGCCACCGCCGCACTGACATATTTCTTGCCTGACGCCACCTGCCGAATCGCTGTCACCAACTGTTCAGGGGCTCCCTGCTTGGACAGATACCCGGCAGCGCCGGCACGCAGCGCCCGGATAGCGTACTGCTCTTCGGGGTGCATGGAAAGGATCAGCACCGGCAACTTCGGCGCTTCCTTCTTGATCAGTTTGAGGGTATCGATCCCGTTGCGATCCGGCATGGACACATCCAGGAGAACCACATCGTATTGATGTTCGCGAATCAGCTGGACAGCGGGAATCCCCCCGTCGGCCTCCCCAGTGACCTCCATGTCCTCCGTGTCGGACAGGATCTGTTTGAGTCCCTGGCGAATGATGGCATGGTCATCTGCTATCAATACGCGAATCTTTTCAGTCATGACATCTATTCCCTTCAGGCACGCGCCTGTTCATCATTTGATACATTATCCGTGTCATTTTCCTGCTCCAGGCGCCGCCCACCCAAGGGGGCGCGCAGCACGATGGTGGTGCCATGCGGCTCACGAGGCAAAACCTCCATTGTGCCACCCAGCATCTTCAGGCGCTCCCGGATACCACGCAGACCAAACGATTTGGGCTTGCGCAGATCGGCAGGATTCATGCCTTTCCCGTCATCGCTGATTTCCAGCACGATTTCATCGTACTCCTGCATCAGGCGCACCTCGACACACGATGCCCCTGCATGCTTGGTGACATTGGTCAGTGCCTCCTGATACGTGCGGAAGAGCGCCAGGGCCGTATCGTCATCAGTCTCGATATCATGGTCGGCACACAGCACCGTGCAAGGAATGCCCGCACGATGAGTGTAGTCTTCCGCAAAGCTTTCTACAGCGGCGGCCAGACCAAATTCCTTGAGAATCCCCGGACGAAGTTCGCGTGCAACCCGCCCGGCGGTCGTAATGGCTTCATCAAGCATGGATTCGATGTCGCGCACGCGCTTCTTCAGCACCTCATCCTGGTCGCCCAGTTTGCCGGCAAGAAGCTTGACCGAAATCTTGATGCCCACCAGTGTACCGCCCAGTACATCATGAATATCACGGGCAATGCGATCACGCTCGTCTTCCTTGATTCGCTGCAGATGCTCCGACAACTCCGAAAGCTGGGCCCGTGAATCGCGCAGCTCGGCCTCGGCACGGCGGCTCTGCGTGATGTTCCACATCACGCCTTCCCAGAGCGTCAGCTCAGGGGTGAGCTGGCGCGGGGAGCAACGGATGTTGATCCACTTCATGTCTCCGCCCGGCACGTGCACCCGGCCTTCCCAGTTCAGCGTCGCCTGGCGCTCGCCAGCAAGCTTCAGATCGGCCAGGAAGCCCCCCCGGTCTTCCTCGAGGATCATCCCCAGCAAGGGGTCTATGCGGTGTAACAGATCTTCGGCACTGATGCCCAGCAGCATCTGGCTGGCTTCCGAGACATACAGGAAACGCAAATCCCCGGCAGCGCTGACCTGCATCTGGAAAATCAGCCCCGGCACGTTTGCCGCCAGGGCGCGGAAACGCTCCTCGTTGGCACGCACAGCCTCCAGCGCCGCACGCCGCTCGCGACGGATCTGTGATTCATGGCGTTCGCGCTCGATCACCGGGGCCAACCGGTCCAGCTTGTCCTTCGACAGGTAATCCTGCGCACCCGCCTGCATCATGGCGCAGGCGGTGGCCTCATCAAGCATTCCGGAGACCACGACAAAAGGCACGTCATCACGCCAGTTCTGGACAGCGTTGAGTGCCTCAAAAGCAGAAAACCCGGGTAGGGAATAGTCCGAAATCACGACATCCCAGTTCCCCCCGGCGAGGGCAGCCTGCAATTCAGAAAGTGAGCAGACTCGCTCGCTCTCGAGCAAATACCCTTCTTTGCGCAGGTGACGGGCAAGCAGAACCGCATCATCGCCATTATCTTCGATGAACAGCACGCGCAATGGGACTGAACGCTGCACAGACAGCATAGGTAAACTCTCCGGCCATCCGATAAGTGACGGAAGATAACACGCGGGGGCTGGTTGAAACAGCCAGATACGCTATAATTCGGCGCCTGTTCTTTGGGAACGGACTGTAATTTACCTATACAATCCGACATGTCCCCCGGAATGCCGCTTTAGCTCAGTTGGTAGAGCAACCGCCTTGTAAGCGGTAGGTCATCTGTTCGAGTCAGATAAGCGGCACCATCCCCCTTTTTCCGTCCTCTAGGCAAGCTGCTCGCGATCCTGCTGCAGGATCCCCGTCGGCACATGCCCGCCAGTTCCCGAAATCCTCATTTACACGACTGGGTGTCGTTTTTACACAGCGCATCAGGGGAGAAAAGTATCTCACCACCAATCCGGGCTGAGTTTTTACTGCTCGGTCAGGAAATCCAGTACGTCGCCCATCAGTAGATTGATTGCTTCGTAGCGTGCTCGTAAAGGCGCCAGAATCCTCGCCTCATCCTGAACATATGCGACGGGCACCAACTCTTCGCGGCAATGATCGACGATAGCCCTAGCTGATTCTTGTGTGGTTTCGAGATGGAACTGCAGGCCGATCACCTTGCTTCCGTACTGGAAAGCCTGGTTGCAACAGGCGCTGCTGCTGGCGAGCAGAATAGCGTCTGACGGCAAGTCAAATGTTTCTCCATGCCAGTGAAAGACTTCGATCTGCTCCGGGAAGGCAAACAGGCCCTCATCTTCTGCGGTTTCGGTTGCCCTCACCGGAAACCAGCCGATTTCCCGCTGGGCATTCGGGTATACGCGCGCGCCCAATGCACTGGCGATCAGTTGCGCCCCCAGACACACCCCCAGCACGGGTTTCCCGGCATGAATGGCGGCACGCACAAAATGCTTTTCAACGGTCAGCCACGGAAACTCTGCCTCATCATTCACGCTCATCGGCCCACCCATGACCACAAGTACGTCGATCTCAGAGAGTTCGGGCAGAGAAGGGATGTCTTCGTAAAAGCGGGTACAGGTCAGCGAGTACCCGTGGGAGGCGAACCAGGTTGCCATGCTTCCCGGGCCTTCGAAATCGACATGCATGAGTACGTGGGCGCGCATGGTGATCTTTCAAAGAGATAGAAGGAAACGTCTCTCTGATCGTACGCCCTCAGCCAGGAGTTCGCCATGTATCGCCTGAACACAGGTGAGAGACCGGTGGCGGGGAAGCCTCAGAATGGCATATCGAAATCGTCGTAAGTCGGTCTGTTTACCGAGTAATTTTTCAGCCACACCTTGAGCTGCTTGGGATCTGCAGCCATCCCGATCTGCGCCTGCAATCCGGCAATCTGATCTTTGCAGATATGCACATCCCGCTGCAACATCACCATGAGATTTTTGGGGCGCAGGGCGGCCACTGGCGGCAGATTGAACTCCATCATGATTTCCGCTTCGATACTCTCGATTTCCAGATCCAGTTCGCTCAACTGCCCTTTCAGTATCTTGCTGTAGTGCTTGAGGCGTTCGGTGCCGATCTCTGCCAGGTGGTTCGGATTGATGTTTTCGAGTTCCAGCTGCAGTTCCAGCAACTGCAACAGATTGCCCTTTTCGTACGCCTGATTGACTCGCTGCATCAAATCCGTCTTGCGCGCCCTTTCCACTGGATCAGGTTCCCGGTCGGGGTGCAGCGCACCGGCAAGCTTGCGATAGACCTCGCGGATGGACTGACTCATCTGCTTTTCCTCAGCCACCTGCTTGGCTTCGCGCACTTCTTCGCGGCGATTTTTTTTGCGCGGAGGGGCTTCTCCCAGGGCTTCCTGCTGCGCCATAAACTGCGCTTCCATCCGCTGCAGCACATCTTCCGGCGAAGTCATATCAACATCATCACCCAGCTCCATGCCAAGTACATCCTCGAGCATGGCCTTCATTCCCCCCAGACGCTCAGCCTCCTCCTCATCAAAATCCCATTCGCTGTACTTGTTGAACAGGACTTTGAGTTCGTCGTTTTCCTGCTGCTCCAGCACAGCCCTGGCAATATCCGTAATCAGCACGGCCACCTTGCGTTTCTCGGTCTTTGTCAGCCCCTTTGCCGCATGGGCAAGATCCAGCGCCTGGGCAAACTGCCACTGCAGATCAAGGCACTGTTGCTGCAGCGGTAACAGATCACTGGCGTACTTCTGGTGAAACGCCGGCAAGGCGGTTTCCCACTCCAGCAATGCAGCACGACGTGACTCGATTTTTTTGATCAGGCTGTTGAAGGCCTTCTGCTCCTTGCTCAAGGGTTGGGTGACACTTGGCACGATAAGCACGGAAGAAAGCGATTGATGGTCGGAAACAGGCATGGTGAGCTTGAGTAATGAGGAATTCGGGGGGCTTACGAAGTCCATAGGAGAGATCCACCGGACACCTGCGAATTGTAGCCTTTTGACAAAACGATGGGATAGTGGCTGCTGGCGTCACCGACGTGCCAAACTTGCACCGGCGTGCAACCCCTGTGGTGTTCTTGAGATCCTCTGTGTGATGCCGACGGGTGCGCTTGGGAAGAGTGTATTCGTTCATCAAAGTGTCCACTACGCGTTGTAAGTGGACACTATCCTCGACGCTCAATTACCCAAGATATAGATGACTTGCCCGGACGCTTACTCTTGAGAAGCTCGGCACGATCGATGTGTGAGCCTGTGAAGCGTGCCCCAAAGTAAAACGCCCGTCTCT
>DBTS01000006.1 GCA_002307175.1 Rhodocyclaceae bacterium UBA1310 | reverse complement strand
ATCCGCGTAAGAAGCTGTTCATGATCTTACTGCGAAGGCGTGATTGGGCCTCATGTGCTGCTCGAAATCCTCATGTATTCCAATACACTCCGGTTTCTGTGCTGCTCTTCGGCCCACTGACGCCTTCTCGCGACAGATCGTGGTCAGCTTCTTATTGTTTGAGTTTTATCGCTGGATCGTGTGATGGCGATGGAGGTCTCTGGGGGAAAATCCGGCCAGTTCGCCAACTACGCGACTGATGTTATCGCCGAGGAGCCACCAGGCGTTCCCGTAGGGAAGTACTGTAATGCCGGCTTCGGTGCAAAGCTGTTGGGCTGCTTGTCTCTGTAATTCTAAATTCATTCGATCTTTCAAAGTTTTGCCCTGGAATCGAAGTTTTCCGACTCGGGCACCCCATGACGATGACATACCGCCAACACAAAGGGGATAGATGGACAGCCGCACAATTGCAGCCACCAACAAGAACGCGGGAGTTTATCAGGCGATCTGGGTATTGCCCGTTTTGCTTGCCGTGTTGGGCGGCGGTGAGCCTGACCCAATTTGAACCGAGTTTGAACTAGGCTTAAACTGAGTTTAAACCAGCCACAAACTGGGCACACACCAAATCCAAACCGAGGCTAAATAAGCTCGACAGGACTGGCTGGAGGAAGCAAAAACGGGACTGGCGTCGAAGACACCAATTTTTGATTGCGCTTAATTACCGCGGGGAATCGTCAAGGACGTTCGGGCCGCGGCGCGCAATCAAAAATGCTGAAAAGCAATTACATCAAGCGGATGTTCGAAGCCTGCAGGCCCTTAGGACCCTTGGTGACTTCAAATTCAACCTGAGCGCCTTCAGGCAGCGTCTTGAAACCGCCGCTCTGAATAGCAGAAAAGTGTGCGAACAGATCATCGGTGCCGTCATCCGGCGTAATGAAACCAAAACCTTTGCTGTCGTTAAACCACTTCACTTTGCCTGTTGCCATGTATTCAAATTCCTAAAAATATAAACGAGGGAAAATCCCCCAATGCAGGGACGAAAATCAAGGCGGCGGGATAATCGGAAAAGAGACACCACCCAAAAAGGCGGCAGCAAGACCAGATGAAGTCGGCGGTACTTGAAACTCGTACACTCACTGTGCGCCTAATCTGGGGGTTTAGCAAGAACTATCGTCAAACCGTGCAAAATAGTTTGCTGGGGCAAGCCTGGGGCGAGCATCAATAATGTGCCGCAGCCTCCGAAAGCCGCTCTGGCACTGCTTCTGCGTCCTTCCGGCACTGCCACTGCGGAACAGTGAGGCGGGCTTGTCCAAGAGGGTTAAGATAATTGTCCTTCAGACTTTCGTGCGGGCAAAGTACCCTCTCGCGTATCACACCGCAGCGAACGACATGAAAAACCGTGCGTAAAAGGACACGATGCGGCATAACAAAGCGTTGGGAGACGCCTGCGGCTTTCCCAACCTACACCATTGGCCTACCGTGCCGGTTTGCGTAGGGCGCGCGAAGCGGAACAATGAAGCGTAGCGAAATTGCGCCGGTGCAACCTCCGCCCGGAGGGCGCAAGCACCAGATGCTGGATGATTCAATCTTGACGCCCTGCGTGCGATTGATGCAGCATGCGATAACCCTAGCCTATACACCCAACCAATTCACCAGCAGCCTATCGTGGACACTATCCGCCGCCTCTTCAAACAGCTCGCCCCTCCCGTTGATTTCTGTTCGCTGCGCCTGCTGGATGAGCGCAGCGAGCGCACCGAAGTACGCCAGAATGTGCTGCAGCCCTTGAGCACCAGCTTTGACCGTGGCGCGATGATCACGGTGATACATCGCGGCGGCTATGGTTATGCCGCCACCAGCGATCTGAGTGCCGCGGGCCTCAAGGCGGCCATTGCGAAGGCACAGGGCTGGGCGGCGGCGAGTGCCGGGCGTGCGGTGGTGGATTACAGCAGCATCACACTGCCGCGCCTGCAGGGGCAGTACGCAAGCCCGCAGAGCGGTGCGCCGCAGCCTTCGCGGCGCGAGATTATCGACATTCTGCTGGCAGAATCTGCGGCCTGCCCGCTGGATGCGCGCATCGTCGATTGGTCGGCATCCTTATGGATGGTTGCCAGTGAGCAGCTCTACCTTACCGCCGATGGTGCGGAGATTGCGCAGCAATTCCGCTACGTGACCCCTGCTCTGTCTGTGAGCGCCAACGCCGGGCGAGATACGCAGACGCGCAGTTTCGCAGGCGGTGGCCTGTGCCAGCAGGGCGATCTCGCCTTGCTGCGGGAGAGCGGCTTCATTGGCTGTGCGCCGGGCGTGGCACGCGAGACGCTGGCCTTGCTCGAAGCGCCGAACTGCCCCACGGGGCGCATGGATCTGCTCTTGCTCCCATCACAGATGATGCTGCAAATTCACGAATCGATCGGGCATCCGCTGGAACTGGATCGCATCCTTGGGGACGAGCGCAATTTTGCAGGCACGAGCTTCGTGACGCTGGACATGTTTGGCAACTATGCCTACGGCTCGCCGCTGCTCAATGTGAGTTTCGACCCAACACGACCCGAGCAGTTTGCGAGCTATGCCTGGGATGATGATGGCAGCCCGGCTGAAAAGGTCTTCGTGATCCGCGATGGCATTCTGCAGCGCCCGCTGGGTGGCGCCATCTCGCAGGCACGGGCAGGCATTGGCGGGGCGGCAAGTGCACGGGCGAGCAACTGGAACCGGCCGCCGCTGGATCGAATGTCCAACCTCAATATCGAGCCGGGCGAAAGCACGCTCGAAGCCATGATCGCTTCGGTGGAGCACGGGGTGCTGATGGATGCCAATGTGTCGTGGTCTATCGACGACTCGCGCAACAAGTTCCAGTTCGGCTGCGAATATGGGCGTCTGATTGAAAATGGTGAGCTTGCCGGCGTGGTGCGTAACCCGAACTATCGTGGCATCTCAGCCACTTTCTGGCGTTCGCTGCGGGCGGTGGGCAATGCGGCCAGCGTGGCGGTGATGGGCACGCCCTACTGCGGCAAGGCTGAGCCTTCGCAGGTGATCCGTGTCGGGCACGCCTCGCCGGCCTGCCTGTTCAGCGATGTGGAAGTATTTGGAGCGGAAGCATGATGCAGCAGTGGTTTTACGATCTCGCCGATGAGATTACCGCGCGCCTCAAGGGCGACGAGCAATTCACCTGCTGGCTGGGTGCCGAATCTTCGGACTTTGTGCGCTTCAATCACGGCCTGATCCGCCAGAGTGGTCATGTGCAGCAGCGTTACCTGGGCCTCAAACTCATCAGCGGTGAGCGCCAGGCGCAGGGAGATGTCACCCTGAGCGGCGTGCGCGAGGAGGATTCAGCGCTCATCGAGCGTCTTGTCAATGAACTGCGGGCACAATTGCCGGATCTGCCGGACGACCCCCACCTGATGCTCTCGGCCGAGGTGCAGTCGAGCGAGCGCATCGTGGCTTCAGCCCTGCCGGCCACACAGGACATCGTTGATGAAGTGCTGGGCAGCGTGGCCGGGCATGACTTTGTCGGCATTCTCGCCAGCGGGCCGGTCTATCGCGGCTTTGCGAATTCATGGGGGCAGCGCAACTGGCACGAGGTGGCGAGCTTCAACCTGGACTGGAGCCTCTATCATGCTGCCGACAAGGCTGTGAAGAGCAGCTACGCGGGCTTTACCTGGGATGGCGCTGTTTTCCGCAACAAGTTCGCCGAGGCCTGCCGGCAACTCGCAATCTTGCAGCGCCCGGCCGTCACCATTCCGCCCGGGCCGTACCGGGCATTCCTCACGCCAGCAGCATTGAGCGAAATTGTCGGCATGCTGAACTGGGGAGGCGTGTCAGAAAAGGCACTGCGCACCAAACAAAGCCCGCTGCTGCGAATGCGTGATGAAGGGCTCAGCCTGCATCCATCCATGTCACTCGCCGAGAACACCGCAGGCGGACTGGCTCCCAGCTTCCAGGCAGAAGGCTTCATCAAGCCGCCGCGTGTAAGCCTGATCGAGGGCGGGCGACTTGTCGACTCAATGATCTCGCCACGCACGGCACGCGAATACAGCCTCGCCACGAATGGCGACGAATCCCTGGCGAGCATCGAAATGGCAGCAGGCGCCCTGCCCCAGGCCGATGCGCTCGCCGCACTCGACACGGGCGTGTGGATCAGCAACCTGTGGTACCTCAATTATTCCGACCGCGTGAGTTGCCGCCTGACCGGCATGACGCGCTTCGCCAGTTTTCGCGTGGAACATGGCGAAATCGTCGCCCCGCTTAATGTAATGCGCTTCGACGAATCCCTGTACCGCATGCTCGGCGAAAATCTGCTGGCGCTGACACAGGAGCGCGAGCTGCTCATCGACAGCTCCAGCTACGGCCAGCGCGGCACCGACAGCGCCCTGCTACCGGGTGCGCTGATTGAGGATTTCCGCTTTGTACTTTAATGGCATTTGGAATATTTTAAAGTAAACTACCGAGCTCAAAGTCTTGCCTTACTGGAACGCAAGTGCCACCAAAGAGAGCGGTGAAACCTGCAACATCATCTGGAGCCAAGCACGTGTGGCATCGCCTCAAACAACTGTTTTGCAGGGACACAACCCTGCTGTACATCCACCTCATTGCACAGATCGCGATTCTTGTTCTCTCGCTTGCACGGATTGATCCCGGATTCTGGCCTAAAACCACGCTCGCAAGGTTGCACGCCAACATCGTAATAAACACCGTACTGATTCTGGTACTGGCCATCAGCGCCATCACACTCAAACGCCTTCACGGCGAAGACCGCCGCACCGCTGCTCTGGTAATCGCCGGATTGCTGTGGGGAATCGGCGCCGCCTCTGCCTGGGGCTTCGACCCAGGCCTCTTCAGCTCATATTCTTTCTCTGCCGGTGCCCTCTTCTGGGCGGCCAACCTCCGCTCCAGATACGCACCTCAGATCGTCGTAAAACCTTGATATTGCACCCTACGGGCTACATTTTTTGCCACAGGCAGCCCCTCCCTTCAGTCACAAATAAATGTTTTTTCATAAAAATGAAATTTCAACACTGGACTCTGATACGTATTACGCTAATTGCTTATGCATTTATCTCTCAGATTCTCACTCCGAGCCGACCTCATACGGATACCAGTGTGACCTGGCCGGAAGTTGGCCTGGTCTTTGTCCTCATTCCCGTGCTGTTTTCCCTGGGAATCGGTCTGCTCATTCTCATTCGCGGAGCTAAAAAATTCGAATACAATCCTCCTGCATGGAACGCAAACCCTCTGAATTTTTCGCACCCAGAACAGTTTTTCCATCTAGCCGCGTGGTTTATGTTCGCATCGGGCATAGCCAACGTGATACAAGGCGTCGTACAGTCAGCCACGATTGATCTGCTTGCTATGCTTCCAGTGGCCGCAGGCACAGGAATGTGGGGGGCACTCAGGGGGCTAACGGCCATTTATCACAGGCAGCAGGAAACCTCGGATGAACATGCCTGACACTGTTTATGCATCCTGCACAACGATCTGGAAATGCGGGTACTGAGGATGCGGGAAGTGCAACTCATTCTTCACTTCGACACCCAACGGACCGAACGTACCTTGCTGTTTTGAATATTTCCAGTAAGTACTGTGCAATCACTCAATGCAGCAGCCAGTACTGAACAAGATATACCCCAACCCCTGCAAAATACCCTGACAGCGCCAGCCAGCCAATTTTTCTGAGGTACCAGAAGAACTGGATCTTCTCCAGACCCATCGCCGCAACACCGGCGGCGGAGCCGATGATAAGAATGGAGCCGCCAGTACCTGCGCAGTACGCCATGAATTCCCACAGGAAGTGGTCTGGCGGATACTGGGTCAGGCTGTACATCCCCATCGACGCTGCCACCAGAGGGACGTTATCCACGATTGCGCTCGCAAGCCCGATGGTGAGAACAATGATGTCTTGCCGCCCCACGACACGATCCAGCCATTGCGCCAAACCAGTCAGAATATGCGCGTGCTCCAGCGTCGCCACAGAGAGCAATATCCCGATAAAGAACACGAGCGAACTCATATCAATGCGGCTGAGGGCATATGTCAGGGTGAGTGGTCGCCTAAGCTCTTCATCCAGATTGCGATGAACCAGATCGCCCACCAGCCACAGAATGCCCAAGCCGAACAGAATTCCCATGAACGGCGGCAGGTGGGTAAGCGTCTTGAATATTGGTACGGCAACCAGAATACCCAGCCCCAGGAAAAAGATCAGATTCCGCTCAAAATGACCTGCCTGCGTGACGGACTCACCAGAATCCTGCTCTGGCGCAACAAGCTCTCTGCCACGCAGCAGATAGGCGGTAATCGCCAAAGGCACCAGCATGCTTGCCAGCGAGGGCAGCAACACAGCCTTGATGATCGCCGCACTGGTAATCTGCCCCCCGATCCAGAGCATCGTGGTGGTGACATCGCCAATGGGTGACCATGCCCCGCCTGCATTGGCGCAAATCACGATGATACCGGCGAAGAACAGCCTGTCCTCGCGCTTCGCCAACAACTTGCGCATCAGTGAAACCATCACGATAGTTGTCGTCAGGTTATCCAGAATGGCACTGAGAAAGAACGTGGCAAACCCCACTTGCCACATCAGCACCGGGAGCCTGGAAGTTCTGATCCGCGATGTGATGACATCAAACCCGTTGTGCGCATCGATAAGCTCGACAATCGCCATCGCCCCCATCAGGAAAAACACAATCTGGGCCGTGCTGACGAGCGATTCACCAAGCTCTGCGCCGACTCTGGGCGCATCACCGACAGACAGCGCATAGACTGTCCACAACAGACCGGCGCCAATCAACGCTGATGCCGACTTGTTGATATTGAGCGGATGTTCCAATGCAATCAGCGCATAACTGATAGCAAAAATCACCACAAGCGCCGTGAGCATATTGAAATTCGCAAGAAACATCATACTTCTCCCGCCGGAACGCAGGCCTCTTCACATTGGGCAAGGAAATATCTATCCAGCATCAACCACATCTGCACCCCCAATACCGGGCAGCACCAGGCCGGCCAAGGCATGAAGAGGCGGGGAAGAAAATGGGAAAATTTTGGGAAAGACAGGCGGTCGCGCAGATCGCGCAACAAAGAGACGCTTTGAGGGCTCATCAGATTCATCAGGCACAGGGTTTCATCAGTGTGCGGCGGCCCGACCGACACAAAACCCTGTCTACGACACAACTGATGCAACAGATAGATGCCGTAGACACCCGACGCTGATTATACACAACTCGGCAAAACCGAACTCAATTACCGGATTTGCCTTTAAGGAGGCCAATACTCACTACACCCCTGCATGTATCCCGCCATGCCGCGATGAAGATCGACATCAACTGCCGGACGATTGCCCGCCTGAAGAGCGGGCCATCAGCGCGTTGGCCAACTCGACGCCGCGAATGGTGACAACTTTGTGCTCAACGTAGCGGAATCCAAAGCTCTCGAAAAATGCCTGGGCAGCGAGACTGACATCGGAAGTGATTTCGGCAATGCCCTGCCGGCTGGCCTGCGCCAGCAGAAACTGCATCAGCGCAGTGCCAACGCCTTGGCGCCCGAAACGGCCAGCAACGAAAAAATGATCAATATAGCCATGCGCCTGCAGATCGCCATAAGCCGCAATCTGACCGCCAACCTCGACCACATACGGGGAGATCGACTGGATACGTTTTTGCCACAGCGCGGCGTCAACTGCGCAAGGCGCCCAGGCTTCAATCTGGCTGGGCGTGTATTGGCGTGCGGCAATTTCATGCACGGATGAGTAGAAGACTGCATGTAATGCATCCTCTTCACCGCGGCGATAGGGGCGAATTTGCATGGATCATGGACAACCGGAGATCTGAACCCTTCATCGTACCAGTACCGGCGCCATGGGTTGCAGCGCCGCCGACTTTGTATTCCGCAATCGGTGCAACATGCCCCAGCTCTGCCGAAGACGCCATGAAGGGAGTTGGATTATTGAGCGTGACCGGCGCAGTTACGCTGCGCTGCATTGTTCCCTGCAGCGCCTTACGCAAACCGGTGGGCATGCCAATTGCACCGAACGCGTATACCTCGCGATCAGAAAAGCACGCGGAAGGTGCAATTCGCTGCGCTCATTGTTCGCTTTGCCACCCTACGCGTCGGGCATGGGTTGCCGATGTACCGCCCAGTAGAAAAACGTAGCGCCTTCGGCACAAGGGGCTTTATTTGCCACAGTATAACAACGCCATTAACACACTTTGGCCACCTAGCTCACAGCAAGCGGGTTTCACGATTGATGCAGAGCACCGGGGCGCTGCCGGCGAAGAGGCTGTTAACGTCGGCGGGTTCGCAGTGGGCGATGTTGTAGACGAAGCGGTGGTAGGTGCAGGTATCCGCCACTGCAACGCGGCGGTTGGCGACGATGCGCAGCCACATGCCGGGGCTGAGCACCACGCTGTCGCTGGCGGTGGCGGATGCTGCGCCAGCGGGTTCACCGAAGAATTCGACGCGCACGCCATGCGCTTCAGGATGCACGGCGACACGGTACTGAGCGGCAAGCTCGGCGCTGAGGCGCTGTACTTCGGCGTCCACCTGCGGGGAGAAGCCATCGGCTTCGCTGCACAGGGCACGATGCAGCAGCACCGGCGCGGCAGGGTCTCCCACGGGGGTGCGGAAGATCATGGGAACGGCGTTACGGACTGCGGCCTGCGAGCCACCGCGCTGTTGATTGCTCCAGCAGGTTTCAATGACCTGGATGAAGGTGGTGGCAAGGCCTTTACTGCGGGGGCGCCGGCTCAAATGGAGGCGCTCCGGATGTGGCTGGGCGGCGCCACGGGCTTGAATGTGCTGGTCTTCAGCAAGGTCTGGCCAGAACCGCTTTGCTTCATTTTGTATTGCGCCCATGGCTACCTTTCGAGCGTTGCAGAAATGTTGCTGCGTGGATCGTTGCTGTGTGAATTGCGGCAGAACGCGCATGCCGGCATACGCACCTGTTCAAGCACCCGTCTATGCACCTAAGCAGACTTCTCGCTGTGTTTATCAATAAAGGCCTGGAGTTCTTCGATTTTGCGATTAAGGGCAGACAGTGGCTCGCCAGAGCGGGCACGTGCCACACTCTTGTTGCGCCGTTTCAGATGCTCGTTGATAAGATCGCACACGGCAGCACACCCTTTGGCCTTGGCAAGCGTGAAAGGCAGATCGCCCTCGGTACGCGCAAAGGGATCAGCGCCGTGCTCAAGCAGATACTCAACGATTTCAGCGCGGCCAGACTCACTGGCAACATGCAGCGGCGTATACCCATGCTCGCCATGCTTGTTGACGTCGATACCGCCTTCAACAAGGATCTGCACGCCTTCGAGATCGCCCCAGCGCACTGCTACATGCAGGGCGTTATCGCCCAGCGCATTAACCGTTCCGATTCCGTTGAACCGGACATGCTGAAATTCCGGTGTACCCGCCACCTTTTCCAGCAAGGCTTCAATCCTGCGATCCATTCCCCGTATCCCCAGTCAGCAAAGCCGAAAACCCGCCTCGACCAGCGCGACCTCCAGAGGAGAATACCGACAAAACGATACCAGGGACACAAATTTCCCTGATCCGCTCTTGCCTGACCCCCTGAAAAAAGCCGCTACTGCGTCTCGACTGCCGGGCGCCCCACCAGACAGCCGGTCTTTTTTTGTAAACGAGCGGCATTATGCACCAGGCAGCCCGCTACCGAACGACCAATTGTCACGAAAATCTGGCACGAAAAACGGGGTACCTCCGGCAAAACGGCGCGCAGCCTCGCTGCACAGCAAATGCGGCAAATTTCTAAATAATCGGGAAGTGATGCCAAAGTACAACACCCTGGCGATGGCTACCCATAGATGTAAAACCCCGTAAACCAAGATGAAAGTGTGGCTTTTCGGAGAACGGAGAGTGCTTGGGCTACCTGAAACTGGCTACAAGAGGAAGACTCGACAGGAATGCTTCGGATAAAGAAGGAGGTCCTTCAGACTTTCATGTAGGTGGGTAGTACGCTCTCGCGTATCACAGCGCAGGGAACGAAATGGAAAACCCACGCGTGAAAGGGCACAATGCGGCGCAACAAAACGTTGGGAGACGCCTGCGGCTTTCCCAACCTACGCCATTGGCCCATCGTGCCGGTTTGCGTAGGGCGCGCGAAGCGGAACAATGAAGCGTAGCGGAATTGCGCCGGTCAAGCCTCCGCCCGGAGGGCGCAAACCCGGATCGACATGCCAAACATTAACCCACACTAAAGTCGGATGAGCCAAGAAGGAAAATGAGCTCGCGCATGGAGGCGGCCGGCATGGTTTCCCATACCGACCGTTGCAGCGATGCTTACCTGCGATGCTCACCTATTCTGATAGTTCCGCATCTGCGCATTGGCGGCAAGCCCCTGCTGGAACTGCTGGTTGGTGGCATTCAGCCTTGCCATCTCGGTTCCGGCCTGCAGTGCGGCATTATTCTGCGCAGTAGCGTTGGCCATCTGCGCATTGCGTTCCTGCATGTCATTGGTAGCCAGCCCCTGCAGCGTATGCAACTGATTGGCGGTGAGCTGACCATTCGGCGAACCAGCGTAGGCCCGGCTTGCTGCCGCGAGTGCCTGGCTGGCGGCACTGCCATTTGCCGGATTGGCGATGCTGCCACCACTTCCCCCGCTGGGAACAGCTATCGCGGGTGCGCTGGCATAGCTGGGCTGGCCCAGCGGCGTAGCGCCTGAGCCACCCGGCACGGAGCTGAAAGTACCATTGGAAGGCGCCTGCCCATTGATGGTGACAGAGCCGGAAACATTGCCGCCCCAGTAATTGTTGCCATTGCGGACAACATCACGGCCTTCGCCTGGGGTCATGGACGCCTGCGTGCCCGACGCGTACGAACCTTCCGGCCTTTGCGAACTAACATTGATCGTATTGGTGCCCAGGCCGGGATTGCCGCCCGCAGTCGGAACAGTACTGCCACTGTCCGGCGTGGCCGATTGCAAGGGATTGATCTGAGAGCCATTGTCAAATCCGGGCCGGCCATTGCGATGGCGCCCCAACATAGCCTGCAGGACGGCTGGTGTGTGGGTGCTATTACGCATGGCATCGAGCACGTTCCAACCAACGGTGTAGACCTGCTCGGGGGTGAGCTGATAATCTGCATGATTCCCCATGCCTGGCACATGTCGGCCAAGACGGGAAAGTTCCTGCACGCCGAAGAAAGCCGTGGAGTCCGCAGGCATGATAAAGCTGCCCTTGCGCATGTCACGTGGAATGGAATCTGAAATGCCGGAGCCCGGGCCACGGATCAGTCCGCCGTCCTTGAAACCGGGGGCCACATGCTGACAATTCATGTTCATTTCTTGAGCGGGCAAGAAAGAGTGGGAAGCGTGCACCTTCCCGACCCCGCTCTCGGCACCTGCTTTATTATGGTTTTGACGATGCGCACGAAATCCATAAGACATATCCCACCTCCCTCCAGCCGCATTTTGGCTACAATTCTGACTATATCAACAGTTCTGCCACTGACAATACCCGGCATCGAACAGAGGTACGCTTGACACCACGCTGGCGCAAAAACGTACCGGGATGACTGCCTGCACTACTGCGCCCCTGCACCAGCCTGTTTGGCTTTTTGTTCGGCCAGGAATTTGTCGCGATCCGCCTGTTCATTGAAGCCTTCAGACCACTTTCGCCCGGTAGCCAGAGCATCAATGCCGTTACCGATTCTTTCGGCATAACCACCAGTCAAATTATTACCAAGATGAGACAATGTATTCAGTGCATTTACGCCTAACTCACCTGCCAGAGAGTGCGTCCCAAATGTATTCTGGAGGTGATCCAGATAACCATTTTTTGAATCCTGAAGCCCTTGAACTGCAGCCTGCATGCCTGCCGTCGCAGCACTTACAGGATTAATCCCCAACTTCGTCATACTTGCGGCTTTGGCAGCAAGAGCGGGTGAAAATGTTGAGAGGGCACTAGGCATCTGGCCAATCACTTCCTGAGCTCCTTTCGCTACATCGCCATGAAGCATATCGTTAAGGCCGTTTCCAACCCCCATCCCGACCTTCCCGGCATCCATTAATGAATGTAGCGGTTTGGACAAGCTTGGGGCGAACATTGAAACAGCGGAGGGAATCTGCCCTGCAATCTCTTTGGCTCCTTTGGCAATATCACCATGGAACACGTCATTGAGGCCATTGCCGACGTTGTATCCCATCTGCCCTGCACCAAGAACCGGATTGACCTTCTTTGCAAGATCCGGCGCGAATTGCGAAAGGGCTCCGGGAACCTGAGCAGCTATCTCGCCTGCCCCCTTTTTGAAATCCCCTTGAAACATGTCGTTAAGGCCGGTACCAACTGCATAGCCGGTCTTCCCGGCGCCAGCGAGCGGACTGACATTCTGTTTTACCCAATCCAGAGCCTGGGCTCCCAAACCCTGCTGTGGAGCATTCCCATCCGCAAACCCAGGCCTATTACCATGACGCATGGCGGCCAGAGCATGCAACCCAATGGCATATATCTGTTCGGGCGTAAACTCGAATTCTCCATTCGAGAGGTTCACCGGCATACGGTGACCGAGCTCTGCCGGCAGGCCGGTGCGAGGCATGCTGCCGCGCTGCCGGGGCATGGATTGAGGATCATCGCCTGCCATGGAGCGGCGCAGGGCCGAGATGATGTCGTCGTTCATCTTCGGCTGGCGCCGAACCTTGGTGTTGCCACCTGCTCGAAATCCATAAGACATAATAACGGCTCCTGTTGATAGTGCTGATTGGATATTGCGCGCAGGCTGCATGCCTGCAAAACCCCAGAGGGGTCAATAGGAATAGCTGTAGCTGGTCTGCGTGGAGGTGCTGGTGCTGTCCTGCGAGTTGGCTGACCCACTGCCCGACACCCCAGCCGATACATGCATGGCCGACATTGCCCCGGCGGCGAGCTGGGCGCAGTAGGAACCCATGGCCTTGGCGGCTTCGAGGGTGACCTGGGCCTGCTGGATGGCTTTCTGGATGTTGGCCTGGTACTCGTGGATCTGCATTTCGGCGTAGGAGATGTTGGTGCGCGTCTGCATGTCGGCATACCGGCTCTGGGCTTCGGCGGCGGAGATGTCGGCGGTGGCGGTGGCTTTCCAGGCTTCGACCTTGGCCTGGAAGACCTGCACGCCGTATTGCACCTGCTGGAGCGATGCCTGCATCTCGGCTTTGTAGGCATCGAGATCGGCGAGGTATTTCTGCACCCTGGTTTTGGCGGCATCCATGCGAAGCTGGGCGCCTTTGGCGCGGATATCGGCCTTGCTGGAGAGGCCCTGGATGGTGGTGGCGTAGACGCGGGCCTGGGCATCAAGCAGATTGGCCTTGGCAGTTTCGCCCTGCACCTGGGCGCTGTAGGCATCGAACTTGAGCTTTTCGGCGCCGATTTCCTGTGCGTAGGCATCCACTTCGGTGCGGTAGACCTGGAACTGCGTGGCAATGACATCGGCACGCACCTTGACGGCTTCCATCTGCGCGCGGAAGAGATCCACGCTGGTCTGCACGGCGCCAAGGCGGGCTTTGTAGATATCGACTTTCTGGGCGTTGAGCTGGCCGATGGCAACCTGCGCATCGATAGCTGTCTTGTAGGCCTGGAGCTTGGCGTTGGCAGCGTCTACCTTAGTTTTATAAACCTGTACGAGGTTGGCGAAAGCCTGGCTCTGGGCATTGAACAGAGATACCTGGGCGTTGAAGACATTGAGCTGGCTTTCAGCCTGGTACTTGGCAACTTCGAAGAGGCGGCCCACCATGTTGCTGTAGAGGTTGGTGGTGAGCTGTTCAAGCGCGAGGCCCTGCTGCACGGCGAAGCGGATCGCATCGATCTGCCACTGCGCGGCCTGGGTTAGGATGTCGCGGTTGGTTTCGGCAGCCTTGAGGCGGCCCTGCTCGCGCACCACGTTGATCTGCTTGGCGAGCATGCCGGGGGGCATCGAGAAGCCACGCGAGGCAAAGGTATCGACAGCCTCCTGCACGGCGCGATTGGTTTCTGCAGAATCCCGCTCACGGGCGCGGGCAAAGAGCGCGTCTTCAACAGCACGCGGCATGCCGGTGGAGCCCGCCATCATCTCGCGCACCTGGGCCTGCAGCGCATCGAGCATTTCGGATTGATACTGCGGCTCGGCCCAGTTGATGAAGGGCTCGGGCACGGTGAGCGCAGCCACCGGCGGCTGATCGGTGAAATCCGGGAACTCGGGGTAGACGAAATCCGGCAGCGTGATGGCGCTGAGCGTGTCCATCGTGGGCATGGCCAGATCGGGGGAAGCCGGGTAGCTCAGAGCGGTGTCAACATCAGGCCGGCTTGGTGCGGTGTGCGTGCCCATGCTGGGGGCATCCGGCAGCGTGAGCGTGACGGTGGCCGGCGCATCGGGCAGCGCATCCATATCGGCGATGTCGAGATCACTGAGCAGGCTGTCGATATCGATTGCCGTGGGGACGGTGGGCATCGTCAGCGTGCTGTCGGCATAGGCGGGTGGATCACTCAGATCGAACACCGGCTCTGCTGTTGTGGCTGCTGGCAGGTCTGCGGGGGCGGCAACGTCCGCCACCTGGATGGTGGCCAGCTCATCGAGCGCAAGCTGCAATTTGCCACTGTATTCGCTGACGGTGGAATTGATGTTGGTGACACGTTCGCTGACGAAATCGATGGCGGTATCCAGAATGCTGCCGTCGGCAATGGCACTGCTCATGTTCAAACCCTCCGTTTGACCGGCAGGGCCGAGACCCGCAGATCATTGATGTAGCCTGCCTTGCCGGTGAGCTGCAAAGAGAAGGCGAAGTGCCGCCCGCGCAGCCCCCGGCCCAGCTGAAAGCGGCCAGTGGTCAGCGTGTCGGCAGGCTTGGCGGGCAACTGGTAGGTGTAGGCAACTTTGCTGCCGCCCTGTGTCTGGCTGACTGTCATGCTGGCGCTGCCATCAAGCTCATAGGCAAGATAGGCATCGGTAAGGTGCGCGAGCTGGCCCTGCCCCACATCCAGCAGCCCGGTGGTCAGCGTGGCGGTGATGGTTTCGTCTTCTCCGTCGAGGGCATAGACGCCATCTTCAGCGGTGGCGCAGATCACGCCATTGATCACGGCAAGCGAGGTGAAGTCGAAGGGCTCGTAGCGGCTCATGGCCCAGTTGGTGGTGTTGGCCGTCCAGGCCACGGCGCGGCGCGGCTGCATGCCGCTATCGCCGGCATCCATCCAGTCGTACACAAAATCCCGCGCCGCCAGGTGCTGGCTGACGCTGCTGGTGCCGCTCGCGCCACCCCACAGCTGTTCGCGGGCGCGCAACATTCCCGTGGTGGCATCTGTCGCCTGGAATGAGTCGCCAAGGCCATGAGCGGTGCTGACGGCGGAGAAGCTGGCATCAGTCGCCAGTGCGGTGTCTGCCACCATCGACTGTGCCGCCTGCCAGGCGCTATCAGCAAGCGTGGCCTGCTCGGCCAGGGCACTCGCCATCTTCCGCTGTGCCAGCACGGCATCCACGGCTACGGCGGAATCAGTGCTCGTCTGCAGGGTGGTGCTATAGGCAATGGCGTCACTGATGAGGGCGCGGTCCTCATGCATCACACGTAGTACCGGCAGTGCCTTGTCACGCACACTGCCCTGCTCTTTCACGAGATTGGCAGCCGCCAGATGGCTGGGCACGCTGCTGGCTGCAGTGGCGGTTTCGGCAAACAGGCTGAGCACGGCATCGCTGAGGCTGTCGGTCGCGACGGCGGCACCGCCATCGTGCGCCACAAGCAGGCCAAAGAGCAGCACACCGGCAAGGCTGGCCGCTTCTTCAGCCAGAACGATGAATCCGCCCCAGCTGCTGTCCATGGCTGCGGCGCCATCGGTGTTGTCGTCGCGATAGGTACTACTCATTGATGACACCTATGAAATGATGGGCGGATTTGTGATCGGTCAGCACGGAGTAGCCCCAGTGCACGCGCCCGCTGCTGCCAGCCGTCTCCGATACATTGGCATAGGTGACGCTGCCGAATAAAACCCTAGAGGCGTCACGATAGAAAAGCGAACCCGATTCATCCGGTGAAGGCGTCCAGTACCAGTTCTCCGGCTTCACCGAGAGCGTCTGCTCCTGCGCCGGGAAACTCAGCTTCAGGGCACTCGATTCGGTGCTGCCGCTTTTCGTGGTCGTCGAGTATTCCTTGACGTTCGGCGTCGAGCCGCCGCCACTCTCCCAATGCTCGTTAGCTTTAGGATGCACGATGTAAGTGATGTCTGCCGGCAGTGAGAGCCACGGCCCGTTATCGGCAAAATCACTGCAACCGCCCGGACTGTAGCTCTCCATGCTGGCCCACACCGGGTTTTCATCCTTGGGATAAGGGTCGCCACTCATCACCTCAATTTCTCCAATCCACCGGAAAACAAAATCCCAGGTCCAGAAACGGTAGCTATAGGGATCCTGCACAGAGCCCAACTGCACGCTCTTGGTAACACTGCCCCCCGATGTTGATTCGCGCTTTGCATACAGCAGCGCATTGCGGCACAGGTAAGGTACGCACACCGCCAGCCCCAGGCCATACCCCTTGGTGGTCGTCTCAGTAGTGGTGTGCTGGTAGTGGCGCGCCCGCGTGAGCTTTCCAATGCGATAAAAGAAGCCATCGTATGCAAAGCTTGGCGTGGTGTCGTAACCCAGATCCTTGCCGACAATGGTCGTCACCGTCGAAGTGTCTGCCGCCATCTTGCGGTCATCAAAATCCGTGGTGTAGAAATTCCCCATTGGCACCTTGGGCGTGGTGTAGACCGTCTCAGTCCAGGATCCCACGATCATGCAGTCATCGAAATCGTTCTCCGACGTGGTACTGGAACTGTCCGGGTCGTAGAAATACTTCACCACCTTGAGCGTATCGCCGATGTAGTAGCCATACATGATGGTGTCGCATTTCAGGTTGCCACCCGAGCCGATCATGGGCAGAAAGTCATGCGAAACACAGCCCCCCAGCGCCGGCTCAGGAAATTTGAACTGCGGCGCGTAATCCGAGGTGGAAGGCGTCTTGTTGTAGAGCCAGCCCCGCGCAACCTGCGTGATGCTGGCCGTGTGCGTGGCAATGGGATCGAGCTCCAGATTGTCCCAGTAATCCACTTCGGTGCTGGTGACCTGGGTGACGGACTTGGCCCGCGCCAGCAGTTCGGCTGCGCTCTTGCGTCGCCACTTGTATTTGATGGCTTCGTAGCGCGAGGCGAGCGAGGTGTCGGTGGTGGTGGTGCTGCTGCTTGAGGAAGACCCGCCACTGCCAGAATAGGAAATGCCGCCGCTACTAGTGCTTGTGCTGGATGCGCTGCTGCCGGAGGCATTCTTCGCGAGACTGGCGCCCATCAGCTTGTAGAGCGCTGCCAGGTAGGCAGTCACCACAGCGCGATCCTGCGCATCGTCGTATTGCAGGTTGGCAGGCAGGCGGCCGTTGTAATCCGCCTTGCCATAGCTGATGCGGAGCGTGTAGGCGAGGCCGTAGGCATAGCCGGTGCCGTCCTCATCGTAGTCGTAACAAGTATTGAAGGCTTCTGTGCCTTTGGCGTTGAACGACCAGCCACAGGCCGTGGAATACGCCGTGTGCGTGTAGAACTCATCGGCTGCGCACAGCTTGATAATCACGCCGGCCCGCCGCCACGCCTCGAAAGCGCCTGAAATTGTGGGGAAGCTCTCGCCGCTGGGCATGGCACCGAAGCGATCCAGAATGGCGAGGATTTCCTGATCGCCCACCTTCTCGATGTAAGCCCGGAACGCCTTGGTAGCAGTAGCAGGCACGATGGGCAACGGCATCGCATACACACCGCCAGACTTGATGCGCAGCAGCCAGGGGGCGCCAGTAGCATCAAAGCCCACACCGTGGGTCTGAATGAATTTGTAGTCGAACTGGAACTGCCCATTCTGCGGCGGCACGCCGGAATAGCCCGGCAGGTGCGTGTTGCCCAGCTCGCGGCGGATGGCATCCATCACATTCGCAGGAATCACCATGCGCGCCTGCTCGACTGCATTGGCTTTGGGCAGGCTGGAGAGATCCTGCCGCCCGTAGCCTCCCACAATCTGCATCACCTCGGCCATCGCGCCGGAATACCAGGTCGGGCGCTGGCGCACGTACTGGGTATAGGTCACGCTGGATTCCGGCAGATTCAACGCGGGGTCCAGCTCCTGCACCATCTCGCTGAACTTGATCACGAAGCGCTGCAGCCTCTGATCCTTCGCCGGCAGCGCCTCGTCACGCTTCGGGTAACCGGCAATCCGCCGCCGCGTCTGCGTGCTCAGGCGCAGGCCCACACCGCCATTGTCAGTCATCGAGGCTGCCGTCACCACGCCGGAGAAGAGCATCGGGATGTAGCTCTTCGCCGTGGTGTCCGTCACGGCCTGCGCGGCCGCCACCGACTGCTGCACAATGGCGCGCAGCACGCCGCCGATGCTCTGCACAATCACGCTGCCACCACCGGGCAGCGTGCGCACCATCTTCATCGACGGCAGCCCGCCAGCCTGCTGCAGATTGGAAAGCCGCCGCACCTGGGCGTCTACGGCAGCCAGATCCTCCTGCCCCAACTCGCCGCCATCCGGCACAAACAGCCCGTAGGGCCGCGCGGACAACATGCGATCAACCCGCCGAAAGCGTCAGCCGGTAACCGATATCGTAAGTATCGCCATCCTGGAAGGTGCGCGGCGAAGCGTATTTGGTAGCAGACAGCAGGGTGCCGGTCGTGCCGCCGCGCACAGCGCTGGTCAGGAGCGCAGCGCCCGTTACCGTAAGCGAACCCGTGGTCGCCATCGTCACGCTGGCCACATTGCCCGTATTGTCGATCGCTGACGTGCTGCCCGCATCAGTGGGCTTCCACACCGGGCGGGTCGCAGCCGTGTAACCTTCCGTCAGGCTCACCACCTCCCCGGCCACCGAGGCAAACTGCGCAGCCGTCCACGAAGCCGTCGGCGCCGTGGAGCCCGAAAACAGCGCAATATAGAAAGCCGTCGGCTTGGCCACGCTCCCCAGTGCAACATTCAGGATGTAGACCAGACCTTCGGTTACAATAAGATTCCGGGTGCGCTCCCAGGCACCGCCGTTGATGCGGTCGATATACTCGCCGCTGGCCAGCACCCCGGGGCGGGGAAAATACAGGCCTGCAGCAGTCTGGTCAAAACGCTCAGCGGCCAGCTCGCGGGAAAGTTCGGTACGCAGATTCATGATGGATGGGCTCCTCAGCAAATTGGGTCAATGAAGACCCGACCAGCCTAAAGACCTGCCCCCCTCCCCTCAAACCCTACAGGGGATGCAGCCACCCCTCCACCCGAATTGTCCGGCAGGCTACCGGGCAGTTGCGTGAAAAAGCTGGATGGGCGAGACTGCCCGGCTGATAGCGTCCGTCAGTGGCCAACGGCACCCCACCCACAGGGCAGACCACTGGGCCTGCATCATTTGGGGCCTAAAGTCAGGGACACCTGCAGGCAGTCAAACGGCCCCGGAATCCTCATTCAACCCACAGCCCATGCCCGAAGCCTATTACCGCATCCGCAATCTGCTGCAAAAGCTGCTCTCCGGAAATATCGCCCGGAATACGCTCAAGACCACCGTGGTATTTGGCGTACGGCTCGTCGCGCAAGCCGCCACGCTGATCTTTCTGGCACGTCTGCTCGGCCCTGCCCAGTTCGGAGAATTCTCGGCCATCACCGCGCTGGCCATCCTGTTCGGCACGCTTTCCACCCTGGGAACCCATCTGGTGCTGCTCGGTGAAACCGCCATAGACCCGGCCAACCGCACACGCATTCTGCCGTTTGCCATCCCCACCACCCTGTTTTGCGGCACGGTACTCCTGCTGAGCTATCTGGCAATCGTCATCGGACTCTTCCCGAAGGAGGCCATCCCGCTTGCCGCCGTACTTCTCATTGGCATGACAGAGCTCATCATCCAGCCTTTGAACTATCTTGCCACCTGCGAGTTGCAAGGCTTGTCCAGAACGGCTGAATCCCAATTGCTGCTCAGCCTGCCTCTCATACTCCGCGCAATCATGCTTTTGGGATTACTGCTCGTCGAAAAGCAGCATGCGCTGGAAATATTTGCGGTCGGCTACATCACCTCGGCCATCCTGACCTGGCTCTACATCCAGAAACGCCTGCCCGGCCTCTGGCCCTCAATGGGTTATTGGAGACTGCCCTCCATCAAGGATATTCGCAACACACTGGGCTACGCAGTACTGATGCTGACATACAGCGGCACCTTCGAGCTCGACAAGGCACTCTCCCCCAGACTGATAGGTGCCTCAAACGCCGGCACCTACTCCGCAGGGGCCCGCATCGTCGCAGCGCTCGCATTACCTATCGTTGCCATGTCAACCGCCGCAACCCCCCGCATCTTCAAGGAATCCGCAAACAACACCTCATCGGCCAAGTTGAGTTACTGGATGTTTGCCATTTCCCTGGCGTATGGAGCCATCGCGGGTGCCATGCTCTGGATATGCGCGCCACTGTTCGTTTTTCTCTTTGGCAAGCAATACACTCAAATCCCGGAAGTGCTCTCCAGACTTGCATTTATTTGCCCCGCCATCTGCATGCGCCTGACCGCCAGCACAATTCTGATGGGTTTAAAAAAACCCTGGCTGCGATGCGGACTGGAACTATCCGGCATTATGCTGTTTTTGTTGTCTGCGCCCTTCCTGTCCAGCCAGCTCAACTACACGGGTTTCATTTTCTCCCTGACATTAAGTGAATGGGGAATGGCTTCAATCGGATGGCTGATTGTCCTGAAAAAACAAAAACCATGAAACCGCCACATCACTTCCTCAAAACAGCAATCAGATGCTGGCCAAACATTTTCTGGTAACAAACCTCAAAATCTGCACTAATCCCATAGTGCTTCGCAATCTCCCGCTTCTGGTTGGAAAAATACATCCGCAATGTATCCACCGTCATGATGTTGTTATGTGTCGGATCCTGAAACGCCCCCAGGTAAGGATAAACAGGCGTAACTGATAAAAAAACACCCCCTCTCCGCAAAACACGATAACACTCATTCATCAGAAAGATAAAAGGAACATTCCCATGTTCCGGCAGATCCGCGTACCGTGGTATATGCTCCAGCAAATCATACGCAGTCAGATAATCAACTGATCCATCCTCAAAGGGAAGTTTCTCAAACCCTAGCCGCGCCTTAACCACATTGTTTTCAGCATCTTCATAAAGATCCACCCCAATACACTTCGTCGCACGAAATCTATTTTGCGGCACAGGTCCACACCCTAAATCCACGGCGATGGACTCACCCCCATCCTTATTGGCAAATCTGTCGTGCACCCCCTGCAAATCACCTCTCATACTCCCGACTCTCGGCACAAACAAGTGGATGAGCAAACAGATAGTTGGAAATCTTTGTATAAAATCAGACAATATCTTCCTCATATTGAGCCTTTACAATATTTCCAATTAATTTCACACAAGCGACAAACTCCCTGACGAAGCACTTTTGCGTTTTCACAAAGACAAACCAGGCTCTCCACCTCAGCACTCTCACCGCATTCCATCAATGACCCCACGCATCATGTGCCGCAACTGATCCCGCCTTTTTTTATCAAAGAAACCGTGCACAAAGGCCGTCAGCATCAGTTTGACAATACCCCAGAATTTCCAGATAAAAGGAACATAGCCACGCCTCATCAGGCTGACCGCATTGCGGAAAAGATAATAATGTCGCAAAGGGGATCGCGTCGGCCATACCCTCCAGCCCAGACACCAGAACCGAATGGAATTTTCGCCCATGCGATGCAGGAAGACTGCACGCGGAATCCCAAATAGCCCATACCCTTTGGAGAGCAAACGAAAAGCCCACTCCGTATCGATGTGATCAATGAAGAAATCGCCCTCCAGCCCCCCCGCTTCCTCAAAGATACGAAGCGTCGTCAACGTACCACTTCCATTCAGATTGACACACGGCACACACGCCACCTGATCATTCCCGGGGAAAACCCTATGCCAGAATATCTGCCCTGGCTGATGGAATCCATGAAAAAGCCCGGTATGCGCATCTTTCAGACTGGGGCCGACAGATCCCACTGGAACATTGCCATTCTCCAGACGCCTGAATTCTGATAGCAACAGAGAAACACTGCCAGGCTGTGGCTCACTATCCTGATCCAGCAGCAACAGATAGCGGACGGAAGAAGAGAGATTTTCCTTCGCCCACACAACGCCCTGATTAATCCCCTCCCCCAGCCCCACATTGTTAGCCAAAAAAACCACATAAGCATTTTCAACACTGGCACAGAGATCTGCCAGCACCGCCTGGGTCCGTACGTCAGCACTATTGTCTACAACAAGTTTGCAGCTCTCTCTAGGCAAGAGCTCAAGCTGCCTCTTCAGAATTTCGGGATCAGGAAAAAAAGTGACGGTGATGCATACCAGTTCATCGAGATTCATAAGAAGTCGGCAGAAAAATTGGTACTTCAGACTTTCGTGTGGCCTTCGCACCCTCCACAGCGCGGGATACACCGCAAATGTAGGGTGCAATGAACGCAGTGAATTGCACCGAACGAGTGAGAACCCGCAAATTCACGCGGAAGCTGCAATTCGCTGACGGCTCGCTGTGCCACCCTTCGAAACGCATGTCAGCCTGCGTTGTAACCCACACCAAAGCCGGATGAACCAGAAAATTATTGGATCTCCAGAGCGCGACTTTGCTACCACTTACCACACCTAAAGTCAACAGCAGCGCAGCAGCATGCACTGGGGAACATGTTACATAAGCATTCTCGCCGCCCCGACAGGCAAGCCAACCCACAAACAGACGAAAGAACCATTCTATCGCTTAGCTGGTGCCCTCAAATCTGCCAGAAAGCTCAAAATTATCAAGCTTTCAGGGGTGACAGCAGCCAGAGGCACAACACAGAAGCCATGGCTTGTGACAAACCAGTAGTCGTCAGCAAGCAGCCCAGCCAGGAAGAAATTGTGAAAAAAGTTACGGCGGACTGCACCAAAAGGTCATCACACAACCTTGCTAATGCGCAATCCTGCCAAGTCGAGAGGACTGGTATGCGACCAGGGAAATGCCATAGATTTCACGCAGCTCAATCCCTTTTGCACGAAAAATGCTATTGAACTACATCGACACCTGTTCAACTCTATGCAAAAACTATAGAATTAAGCAGATTTAAGAAAATAGGTGGCAGCGCTAAAAATCGGACCTTCTGAATCAATTTGGCGTAACACCTAGAATCGTTAATTTAGGCTATTTGTTGATATTGTATTGGCCTGATAGATTTTTTGATAAACCGCCCAACAAAAACCAATATAGAAAATGCCCGGTCAGAATATCCACCTCAACAAGGCGCTACAGGCGTGCCTTGTGCTTTGCCTTGCCGCTTGCTGGTTGGCGCAAGCCCCCTATTTTGGCATCTATCAGGACTCCATCCTCTATAGCTTTCTGACATTGTTCCGTCAAACACCGGAAAACTTCAGGAATGATCTTTTTATGGAATTTGGCAGTCAGGGAAGCTATACATTATTCCCGGCACTCTATACATATTTTGTCTCTTTCTTGGGGCTGCAACTAGCGGCTCTTGCTTTAACTCTCACAGCCAAAGTGGCGTGGTTTGCGGGCTTGATCTGCTTAACCCGACGTCTGGCGGGAGCCTATTGGATAGCATGCCTGGCTGGCGTAGTGCTGACATCCCCATATTACGACGGATTTAACGGTTTTTCATATGCACAGTCCAACCTGACACCTCGTATTTTCGCAGAAACCCTCTGTCTGTTTTCTTTGCGGGCACTGTGGGATCGGCGCTATGCCGTTGCCACACTACTGGTTTGTTGCGCAGGTGTTCTGCATCCACTCATGTCTGCAGTGGCCGGCTTGCTACTGGGCATGGTCCTTGTAACGGATGCCGCTTTCAGTGCGCGCGTTAGACTATCCATCGCATTTGGGGGCGCGGTGGCTGGCGCAGCCCTGCTTCTCTCGGTGGTAGGGCTTGACACTCTGCAATCTCAATTTGATGAGAAATGGATAAATATAATTAGGATCACAGGCAATACGTATCTACTACCCGACAAATGGAATTTTGACATGGGCAGTAAGCCTGTGTATTTCATGCTGATCCTGGGACTGGCACATTATCTGCACCTCACCGATGGCAAACGAGTGCTGTGGTGCCTTGCCGTTTGCATTCTGGTGATGCTGGGGAGCTGGATTATCGGTAGCGGCCTCCTGCGGAACGCCTTCATTACTCAGTTGCAGCCATGGCGTGGTTTATGGTTGCTCCAGATCGTCAGCATCATTCTGAATGTCCGCCTGCTGCTTTCTCTCTGGCAGGGAAGCGTACCACAGCGCTGGGCTGCGGCGTTGCTCACCCTGGCTTTTTGCAATATTGGTTTCCTGGGGCTACACGTCACGCCATCGGCAGCGCTGTTTCTCGCCATTAGCGCTTGCGTACTGTGGGTGCTGCTCTCGCGGATGCCACCGCGATATTTTGAAACCCGCACAATGCGTTTGCTGCCTTGGGTAGTCATTGCTCCGCAATGTGTAGCTTATGTGCAATCCACCGTGGAGCTTTGGATTCTTGTCGTACCAATCCTGTTTTATGCCCTGATGCGCTGCACCAGCACCCGTGGCGTGATGACTGCGGGGTGTGCTCTGCTGGCGATCGTGCTGGCGCCGCTCGTGGGTGAGACGATGACGCCACTCAGTACCATGATCTGTTTCCTGGTCTGGCTGGTGACCACCGATCACAACCACCCGATATGGGCTCGTTTCCCGGTCAAAGCCTGTCTGCTGGTAGCTTTGGGAACGCTATGCGCACTAGGGATGTCAGACTTTCTGGCGCTTTTCGAGAAAGAATTCAAAGAGTCAATCTCCCGGGCTCTCGGTGACTCAATGCAGATCGTCGAGATCATGATGCTCGCAGCCTGTGTTGTGGCATTTTTCTGGATTCGCCATAAATGGCGACCACCTTACGAACAGGTGCTACTCCCCTTGCTGGGGCTGACCACCTTTGCCGGAGCCTTTACCTTCTGGTTGCCAACCCAGGCACAGCTCTCTGCCTATGATCAGCCATGGACCGATGTCTTGCAAAGCAGAATTCCCAGAGAAGCGGTGGTGCTCAGTGATCGCGGCTTGGAATGGAGCTGGTTTGTGCTGCACCGCAGCTTTTATGAGAGCAGCGTACAACTTTTTGGGACAGCTTTCTCGCGACAAACCGCCATTGAAGGCTACCGGCGCCGAATGTTCCTTTGCGGGATTGATGGCGATTTCTGCCTTCATCAGACGTCCGCAATTGGCCGGAATGGAACCCATGTGCTGACAAGCCCGGATATTGGCAAGATCTGCTCAGACCCCGTACTGGATTTCCTTGTGCTGCGAGGCCGCTACCGGGATAGTATGGAGGTAGTAGCGGATTCATCTGGCCAGCCCAATTCCCTGATTGCCTGCGCCCCACTGCGTAGCACAGACCGGCCATCGAATAAGCTCTGATCTAGCTGCGGGATTGGGGTTCAATTGGCTTGATTGGCGCAAATGCTCTACGCCCCATTGTTTCGGCTGTGCTGCTCCCTGCGACAATCGGGGCGTATCTGTGATGTAGTTCGCTGCTCAGTAACAAGCGCTGGGAAACGCCTTCGGCTTTCTCAACGCTTTGTGCATGTACTAACGTCTTTCGTGGGTCTGGAGCGGAGCAACAATCCACCAACGCTCTACCTATACCGCACCAATTCCACGTTCGGAATGATGGGTAGCTGCACAAACCAACCCTGCTGCATTAGCGTATCAACCGGTTGGCAAGGGCGCCGCGTTAGCGGGAGCAATGGTGCGAAGCGTAATTACGCCGGCCAAGCTTCCGCCCAGAGGGCGCAATCCACCACAATGCCCCACGGCGTGGGACAGCAGTCAGGCGCACACCACCCTCCCCCCAAACACTACATTTTTCCCAGCCGCGCCAGTGATGTCAGCCAGGCGCCGGCCGCTCGTTTCCACCAGCGTTCCCACTGCCGTGCCCATCACAAACCCATTCTCTGCTAGCCACAGCGCCGTGGCCTGCCCGCCTTGCGAAGCATCAGCGCCTGCGATTTGCGCATCAATCAGGATGGCACTGCCGGGCACCGGTGGCCGGGCCTTGCGTGACTGCTGTTCAAACACATCAGGCGAATTGCCGGCCAGAAAGATGACGTGATCGACCTGCCCCACCCAGATGCCGCCATCTACCGGAGCGACAAAGGTGATGCGCTGGGGCATCTGGATAAAGCCGTGGCGGGCATCATGCAGGTGATAGGCCAGGGCTTCGGAGAAGTTCAGGATGTTGCGCGTGACGGTGAGGAGCCGCCCGCGCCAGTAGGCCAGATAGCGCCCGGTCGGCATCGGTTCGAGGTGGCGGAACTGGGCGGCAGCGCCTGCGGCAGGCAACTGCGGCACGCTCACCTGCAGAGTGCTGATGGGATAGTCTTCGCCGCGTGCAAGTTCGCCGCCATTCTGCCGCGTGAAGTAGGTGCGCACCTGCGTGACGCTGGCATCGAAACTGTACGGAAAGGTGATCGAGATGCCACCCGTCTCGCCCAGTGTGATGAACGCGGCTTCGGAGACAGCGGATTCCGTTTCCCCTCGCAACCAGGCCACGGCCACGCCATAGGTGCCCGCCTCCAGGCTGCCATCGGTAGTGGCTTCGAGCATTGGTGCCGAGGGAGTTTCGATGGTGAAGCGCCGGGCTGTCTGCCCATCGTACGCAAAGAGGCCTTCCGGGCCGGCGGCCAGCACTTCGCCATTCAGATCGATGTGGCTCACCGGATCATCGCCCAACGTGGCCAGCGGGGTGAGGCTCCAATCCTGCGGATTGATGCGGACCCACGCCCTGCCCTGTGTGGCAAACACGGTGTCCGTCGCCGGGCTGCACCAGAGGTTCCCCAGCTGTGCAGAGGAGAGCTTGCGCAGACCAGGGCGCAGGCGCGCACGGCCATCGTCGGAGATGTCGAGATTGACGGCATCACGCACGTAGAGGCGTGGGGCGTCGCCACCGATCTGCAGGGCGGCGTCATCGTCTTCGGTATCAATGCCCGCAAGCGGGCCAATCTGGATGTCTGTCATGATAGGGGTGCCCCTTTGCGATATGTTTCGGCATTGCCATCCGGGCGGATGTATTGCGTCTTGAGTTTGATGTCTGACGTGGCAACGGCCAGCGTCGTCAATCCGTTTGTTTTCACTGTCTGCGAAGCAATCACCTTCGCGGCCTGTTTTACCTTCAGGCGACTGTCGAATGCATCCAGGGTGTAGTCGCAGGTAAAAGCATCAAAGCCAGTCGCCCGCACGTCGCGAATCTTCAGCGAAACCCACCCCGTCCCAAAGCGCTGCGAATCCCAGCCCGCTGGAATCGTCGGCATGGGTGGCCCCACATGCAGCGTCTGCCAGGTATAACCCCCTGCCGTTTCCTTGTCGCTCGCACCTAGGCCCGCACTGTTCCAGCCAGTCGAATAGACACGCCGGTTGAAGTTCTCGATGTCCAGCGCCCCCATTTTGGCAAGGTCCAAGCCCTGCCCCGCAACCGTCTGCGGCCCTGTGTAGTGGATCGTCACCGTTGGCGCCCCATACGTGGTGTCTGGCGTCTCCACATCATCGCCCAGCTGCTCCGCCGTCTGCGGGAACGGCCCCAGCGTCTGATAGCCATGGCGTGAAGGCGCATAGCCTGATGGCTTGATGTACTGCCGGCGCAACATCAGCGTCGGCGTTCCCGCTGTCAGCGTTCCCAGCGAACTGGCGGCGAGGAAACGGTGGCGATTCGTCACGGTTGGCGAACCCGGCTTGATACCGGGACTCCCCGAATCCCCGCCGACATTAATGTAGCCCCCGGCCTTACCCCATTTCAAAGCCTCAACCGGCGCCCCGTTTGGCGCCCAGATCGTCCAGGGCGACATGCGCGGGAAGCTCGTCGTATCAAACTCCGGCGACTGCCCCACCGTGCTTGCCGTCAGCGTACGAATCCACAAAGAGACTGTTGGCGTGCCATACGTAAACGAACCCACCCCCGAATCCATGCGCACGCCGTTCCCCTGCGCCTCCGGGTTCCCTACTGCCAGCACAGAGAACCCCGCCGCATACACCACCTGCTGATTCAGCGCCACCTTGCCATCGAACTTCAGCGCCTCCAGCCCGCCCGCAAAAACCTTCTGCGCGGCAGGCGGATCTTCCCTCGTCTTCTCCGCGCGCAGCTTCGTGCCCAACAGCAGCTTATTCACGCCAGAAGGATAGATCCACTGGCGCCTGTCCTTGATCACCGTATTGCCAAAGATCAGCGATGAAATCCCGCTCAGCGTGTAGCGCCGCCACTGCGTGCGCACTGCAGGCGTGCCAAAGATTCTGGAATCATGCCCATAGGCATACAACTGCGGCGTCTTGTTCTTCACTGTGGGCGACCCATGCACCACCGCCCTGATCCCATCCGGATAAAAAATCGTCCAGTGAATCCGCAAAGACGGCGCCTCCCAGGCCAGCCGCGTAAAACCACCCGGCGCCACATAGCGCCGCCACAGCTTCACCTCCGGCCCCGTCAGCGCCGGCGCCGCGATACTTTCCACTGTCGGAATCTTCACCGTGCGCACCCGGTAGGCCACCATCGGCTTACCCATCACCAGCGCATTCAGATTGCTATAAATCGTGAAGCTGCGCCGCGTGTTCACCACGCTTGCCACCTTGCCATACGCCGCCGAAGCAAAACCAGAGGGCGCCAGCACCCGCGCCGCGTTATAGATAGCATGGGTCTTTTCAAAACGGATCGAATCGATTCCATCCAGGCGATACGTCCGTACCCGATGGCTTACCATCTTCACCGTGATGGCCGGTGCCGCAATACCCGCAGGCAGCGCCGGGCGCCCATTATTCACAATGGCCGGCGAAGGCAGCGGATGCGGATCTGTCGCAAAGGTCGCAATCGTCCGGTTGCGGTTCTCCACCGTCACATACTTCGACATCGCAGGCGGATTCAGCGCCGTCGAATCATCCGTCTGCGCATACTGCGTGATGAAGCGTGCCCAGTTCCAGACCTTAGACGCCCCCCAGCGATATTCCTCCCGCACATCCGGCAAAAATCCCGCAGGGCTCACCGACTGCGTGCGCGACCAGACCTGCGCCGCCCCAAACGCCCCCGCAATCCCGCGCGGATAGCAATACTGCACCTCCGGAATGATGCGCGTGCCAAACCGCAGCCCATCCCAGCCAAACGGAATCGCCGTCTGCCCGTAGCCCATCAAGGGCGTGCCAAACGCCGAAGTCTTGAACCCCTCCCCCACCTCCACATAGCGTGGCGAATCCGACACCCACGGCACCCCTGCCGCCAGCAGACTCACCCCCGAGGGGTACAGATTGCGGATCTCCAGTGTCGCCGTCGTGCCACTACCAACAGACAGCAGACTCAGCCCACCCGGCTGCAGATAGCGCGTCCGCAGCTCAATGTCCGGCGTCCCCAGCTTCAGCGCAGAGAACCCCGCCAGTGCCTGATACTGCCGCATCAACACCAGCGTCGGCTTGCCATAAGCCGCCGTGTTGATCGCCCCACCGCCCACATCCTGCCGCCAGCGCCATGCGAACGGATTGCCAAACGCCGATGTGTCTCTGCCTGCAGGCCTGGCGCGAGTCAGCCAGTTCCAGACAGCAGGGTTTCCGGCTGCTGCATCAAAAATTCCGGATGGCCTGGCAGCCTGCTGCGCCAAACGAATAACTACTGTCGTCGACAGATCCGGCGCCGCAATGCCGTGTGTCGAGGCATACTGATCAAGCGCGGAGTTTCCATCGCCGTTAACATAGCCGGAGTCGTTGTAGCCATAAGCGACATAGACTTCCACGTCCACATCGAAATAGCCCATTTCAAGGTAATAGTCCTCGAAATAGTTGGCGGCGTCAGTCATGGCGTGCCCGCCATTCAGGCAAATGCGCCGGCAGCCAGCCTGGCGTGCAGCGCAATACGGTCAGCGGACAGGCAGGTGTTGTAGAACGCAATTTCATCAATGATGGCTGTCCCCACGCTATCAGAATATGGGTCTTTCAGCACGCCACCGTAGGATCTTGCTGTTGTCGATAATGTAACAGCAGTCGCAACCTGAGCGACCGGCGTGCCGTTGATGTAAAGAATGGCTGTACTGCCATTGTAGGTAGCTGCAACATGTACCCAATCGTAAAGATTCAAACTGACAGGCGCCTGCACGTATGCCCCGGCGCCTGCGCTGGAGAAAAAAGCAAGCGATGGCGCGTACTTACCGTTGTCGCAGATGCGGATGCCAATACGATCTAGACCTGAACTCGATACCGAGGAGAATTCGAACAACGGGAAGTAGGAGGTTGTTGAGAACAACTTCGCCATGCCTTCCATCGTGACATTATTGCCCACGGGAAATACCGACCACAGCGTAGCCGCTGGAGTGCCAGATATACCCGTACCATTATTTGACATGCCTCTGTCGCCACTCGCCGAAAGCCCGCCGCGCATTGGCATCATGCTGCCACTTAAAGTCAGATAGTTCCCATTGCCGCTGGCATCGGGAATTTTCGTAGTTCCATATTCCTCATTGAATCGCCAATATGCAACAGGCTGATCGGCCAACACAGCAGCGGCATAACGATCAGCCTCAAATGCCGTTTTGATGTTGTTCAGGTTCGTATCCATCTCATCGTGCGTGAGTGGAGTACCTTTGCCTGCCCGAGTAATGATGCTGACCATAAGTTCCTCTCAGGCAGACGCGCCAGCAGCCAGCCGCGCATGCAACGCAATGCGGCTGGCACTCAGTGCCGAACTGTAAAGCGCCAGATCACTGAAATGCCCCGTTGCCGACGGATCACCCCAGTTGTCCTTCCCCATGCCGCCAACAGAGCGCACAGCGGCAGTCATATAGCTGGCAGCAGCCACACTCACAGCCACTGACCCATTCACATAGATCATGAGATTGGCCCCGTCGTACACCAGCGCCAGGTGATGCCATTCGTAGAGCGGCAGGCTGAAGGGGACCACCGGCTCCACCATCGCCGCGCTTGCGCTCCACAGGCGGGCGCAGGGTGAATTACTCCGCCAGATAAACATGATCCCGCTGGTGACACTGCTCTGAGCGATCCCAATACCAAAAATCTGTGAGTACGTGGCCCCGCTTGCGTCGAATCTCGCCAGCACCTCAATCGTGAATTGCCCGGTGTCCGCAAACCCGGCAGCACTTGCCGGCATGCTGAACATCCCGGAACTGCCCATGTATCGCGCGATCCTGCCGGCCCCCAAAGCCGGGTACTGCTGAGAGGTACTTGCCGAGGTCGCATCCCGCCCGTTGCCAGATGAGTCTGCGAGAGTCGTTGCGCCATACGCCTCATTGAGGCGCCAATACGCGTGAGGAACATCGGCTAGAACGGCAGCCGCGTAGTGGTCTGCCACGGCAGTCTCCACCGCCGCCTTCAGGTTCGTGAAATTCCCATCCAGCTCCGCATGTGTCAGCGGAGAGCCCTTCGCTGTGCGCGTAACAATATCGACCATATCCTGCTACCCCTTCAGCTTCCCCAATGGCGTTTCACGCAGCCATTGCCCGCTTGCCGCGTGCCACTCGCAATACGCCTCAAAGAACGCCTGTTCGCCCATCTGCTGCACCTCGGCCACCATGCGCTCGCGTGCCCACTGATGCCAGTCCGCATCCTCCGGCCCGCGCTGGCGCTGCCAGATGAACAACTGGAAAGGCGGCAGCCTCGCCAGCGCCTCCCAGTCAATGACCTGCTGCGACCACTCCTCCTCTTTAAGAGCATCCCCCATTGCGCCAAAGGCCCGAAAGCCCGAGGCGCCCAGCCTCTGCGGTGCAGGTTTATCCGCCATGGCCGCTTACAGCCGGAAAATCTTGTTGGTCCCCGAATCCCAGGTGACGATGATGTCACCCCCATTCGGCGTGATCGGCAAGCCCGTAGCGGTATCAATGTAGGCAATCAGCGGGCTGGTCGATTCGGTACCCGTATCCTTGTAGATCAGAATCGCCTCGATGCTGGTGCCCGACACCGATGAAAACGTAATGTCCGCTGCATCGCAGGCGCCAGCCGTCGCCGTCATGCTCGACAGCGCCACCGGGCCAGCAATACGCGCCGAGGTCGAAACGTCGGACAGATACAGGTGAGTAGAGGTATTGACCGTGTAGTTGCCCGAATCAATCAGATAGACCTTGAACGTGTCACTGGTCCAGTTGACCTTTGCCGTCGCGAACAGCTCGCGGGCGTTATCGTAGAGAGTATTTGCCATGATTTGATTCCTTTCCGTATAGGTGCGCTACAGCACATTTGCCGGTTGTTTTTCTCAACTCCGAAAATGTGGCTCGTCAGTTGCGTTTATACAAAATGCGCCTCGTTCTGTAGCGGGTTATCCGCCCGCGTACTGCGGCGCAGATCCGCATCCTGTGCCGACCCAAAGTAAGCAGAGAACGCCGCCTCCGCCTGCCCTGCCCGCTGCGCATCAAAGCTTTCACTGTCGGGAATGCTGAAGGCCCGATGCAATGCCCAATCCACCAGATGCCGGTGATGTGCCGCATTGACTTCCGGCACATCTGTGCGGGCAGACAGCCCAGCCAACGGCAGCCGGTAGCCTTCCAGATACAGAATGCCGGCAACATCCGGCTCGGGTGCCAGACGGATGCTGTTGTCTGTCTGCATCAGCCAGCGCGGCACGCCTGTTTCCTCACGCCAACACGGGAAGTGGCAGTCCAGCCATTCCACGCTGACGCTCTTCAGCGGTACCCGCTTCGCCCCATCCTTGGGAAGAAAGGCCTGATACGTGATCTCGAACAGGCAGGCACTCAGCTCGTACACACTGGCGCCAGAACTCACCGCGATCTCGCAGACATCCCTGGCAGCGGATTCATGGATCAGCCGCGCGCGAATCGCAGCCTCCGCCTGGGCTTCGTTAAGCCAGCCCGCTACCATGGCATCAGGCCAGAAATACGGCTCGGCACGATCCTGCGCATCAACGCGAAACTGGGCAATGAGTTGTTCGAGCGTCATACCACACCAAACCTGTCAATCATCTGCACAACTTCCTGACGCAGATCTTCAACGCTGTGGCGGCGGTCAATAAGCTGGCCGTAGTTGCGCTGCGCAAAACTCGCCAGCGCCTCCTTGTCCATCGCCCGTACTTCCAGGTACATCGCCAGAATCGCCTGCTGGGCCTGCTCGCGCTGCGCGTCTTCCTTCCGCGTAATTTCCAGGATCTCCGCACTGTCGTCATTACCGCGCTTTGTGACGGAGCCTTTGGCAAGCTCGAACACATCCGGGTGACGCAGGAATTTGTCTGCAAGGTGCGGCGGCAGCGTACGCACCTGGTTTGGCTCCCACACCAGATTCGTCCCATAAAGCCGATCTGCAAACTGCTCCCGGCGACCCGTATACCTGACTGCCTTCATGGCAACTCCTTGTTGGCGGGGAGGCGCCAGAGGCCCCTCCCCTGATGACCCGCCGCTTTTACTTCGCGCCGGTCAGCTCACCTGTGATGACGATCTCAGCACGCCCTGCTTCTGCCAATACAGCACCCGCCAGGGTGAGGATCAGGCGGGCAGGCTTTGCCAGCGTCACCGGCCTGTTAGCGGTGGCATTGCGCAGACGGGCTGCGGCATCCAGCGCCAGCGAAATGCCAAAGTAGTCGTCATCCTGTGGCACACGCACATCATCCACGCCATCCGCATACTTGAAACCCAGCTTCGCCGTGGTACCTGCAGTGAAAGCATCGGAGATCACCACCAGGCTGTCGTCCAGGCGCAACCCTGCCGGCAGTTCCCCCAGATCCACCACATCACCGATCGCCAGTGCAGTATTCGAATCCGAATTGGCCACCGCACCGGCCGAGGTCGTCACAAAAGAAAATGTCAGGGCCGAATGATTGCCCCAGGGCGACGGCCCGAATTGGCGTGCCGTCCAGTCATTGATTCTTACTGTTGCCATGATTGGCTCCTTGAAATCTGTTCAACGAATGGGCCAGCCCTTATCGGCCAGCCCACCTGCAGGCTTACTGGCGCTCGCCGATGATGGGCACTGCCGTATCCAGTGCCATGACACCGTAATCCGTGAACTGCTTGCCGGCGCCCGTATCCACTTCGAAGCGGATCTTGCTGGTTCCACGGATGGTACCGATCAGCAGTTCCACCTTGTCCTTGTGGTCCAACTGCACTTCCGACCAGAAGAACGGGATGCCGCTCTTGTCCGAGGCTGCCAGGGCTTCGGCCACAGCCTGCCCGCCAAGCAGGATGGCGCGGTCGATGGCGTACTTCGAACCGAAGGCTTCCGGCACCGTCACCGAGGATTCACTATCACTGTCATATGCTGCGCAATACTTGATCGTGTCGCCAGCATAGAAGCGGATCGGCTTGGGCATCTTGATGATCAGGATGCCGTTCCACAGCCCGGCTTCACCGAGGAACAAGGGATGCTGGTTGGCCTGAGAAGCGCGTGCAATAGCCGAGGCCTGCAGTTGACGGAAGCTCGTGTCGGTAGCAAACGAGTTGTACTGGGCCGGAGACACCAGCAGCACACGCAGAGGGCTATCAGAAGCGGCCTTGTCGCCCTCGAAGATCACGGCAGGCGGCGGCAGTGTCACCTGTTCCAGGGTGGTGCGCAGCGCATCGACCACGTCCATCTTCAGAAGATCGGTGGTGGCCACATCCAGCGCGCCACTACCCACTGCATCCACAAACGGACGAATGCTGCCGGCATCAGCGATGAAGTGACGGTTGCGTGTCGGCGCCTTCACGGCGTTCACCAGGATCTCGTCAAAATCCACATCCGCATCGGTGGGCACCACCCAGTCGATATTATTGTGGTAGCCACGGGCGCCTGCCATCTGCACGAACAGCGACTGGTCGATGTAACGATCCATCAGCGATTGCGCAATCGGGCGACCCAGCGAGCGCAGATCCACCGGATTGCGGATCGAGGTCATTGCATCACCCAGATCAATCGGGAAACGGGCCTGATTCACGCGCAGGCGCCCCTCCGAAATGCCGATCCCGGTGCCGCGCCCCTCGGCCTGCCGGCTCCCCATGATGGGCTTGGCACCCACCGGATTGACGAGGTGGAAGCTCACCTCATCGCCCTTCTGCTTGGTCAGATCCTGGCAACGCACGATTGGCATCGTTGCCGAACTCTGCTTGCGGATCGTCGCCTCGGCACCTGCCGTGCCCTTGGGCATCTTGCCGGTCAGCCGCGCAATCGTGCTGTTGCGTTGCATGTGGGCGGCAAACAAACCCACCGCCTGCTGGATCATATTGGTACTGTCGCCATAGGCGGCATGTGTCTTGGTAGCCATTTAGCTCTCCATTGTCATACGCATCGGATGCACTGCAAAGTGTGGCGTTTCACCACACTAGATGCGCCGGTTCAGGAAGGCCTCAATCTGCTGTGGCGACCAGCCTTTGCTCTGGATCGCATCAAGCAGATCGGGGCCGCTCAAACTGGCGATTGCCACGTCATCGGCCGCCCCCGCCGCACGCCCCCCTGGAATATCCGAGAGGCTTGCCGGCACGGGGGAGGCAGCACGCGCAAGCGCCGCTTTGGCCGCAGCCTGCATATCCCCAGGCCGCCCTGCCGGAGTTCTGCCAGTGTCCGTCTTGAAACGGTCGAACAGTTCGATCACCTCTGCCGTGTTGCCAGCCTGCATCACATACTCACAGGCAGCGCGTGCAAACGAAGGTTGCGCCGCGACCCACTCCGCCAGCTCCCGGCTCTCCGCGATGGAATCCGCATCCGGGTGGCGGGCATAGATCTCGTCGTAATGCTCAGCGAGCGCATCGTCAGCCTCGCGCATCGCAAGCGGTGCCAGTGCCGAATCCACACGCTGCTGCAGATTCGCCGTGAGAGAAGCCACCCGTGCATCCACCAGATGCTGGATGCCTGCAGCCAGCGCACGCTCGGAAAAGTCCCCAAACACCTCCGGGCTGATCCCGGCGTCAATGGCGGCCTGCGCCACTGCCACCTGGTTGTCCGCCCGAGTCGGCGCCACACCGGCCGCCATACGTGCCTCGGCATTCGCCTGCAAGGCCATCAACTGCGCCATTGCCGCTTCCGCCTGGGCACGCGAGAGACGCGCCTCCTCACGTGCTTCCGCCAATCGTTCGTACGGAATCGTGTGGCGGCCATCTTTGGCCAGGATTACCGCCTCAGCGGCCTGCTCTCCCGCCTCGGGCGCATTCGAACTGTCCGCCGCAGCGGACAAAAGCCCACCGATATCGCCATCCCCACCGCCTGCGGGAGTCGTGGGCTCGCTCCCCTTGTCCGGCATGCTGCCGGTATCGCCCGTCAGCGCCGCATCGAGAAGCTGCGCTGCATGCTCTGGAGATAATGCTCCATCATCGGTGTGCTGCTGGATAAACTCGTCTTGATTCATCGCCTGTCCCGCCACATGTCGCCGTGGCCGCAAAGGGCTTCAGCCAGGCAGACCGATCCTCCGGCCTGCAGATCGTCGATGTCGCCATCAACTTGAGGCGCAGTTTGGACACATGCGGGAAGAGATGCGAACCCTACAGGGGGAACGAGCCAAAGGTTTCAGAAGACAGCGCTGTGTGCCGCGCCAACCAGATTGCTGTGCAGGACAATCCGGTTGCGTGGCAATTATTTTTGTGGCCCTTCAGACTTTAGTGTGGGTAAGCAGCACGCTTTCGCTGAACACGCTACAGCGAACGGCGCGAAAAACCATGCGGCAGTCATGCAATTCTGCCGGGAACGCAAAAGACAATCGGGTCGAGCTGACGGGACCTTGCCCGTCAGCTCGACCCGATCGACAAACCGCCTTTTTGGCATGGAAGAGTGGAAGATAGAATCGGCATGCCAATGATTGTCCACACTAAAGTCTGATGAACCCTCTTGGTCCTTCAGACTTTAGTGTGGGGATGTCTTCATCTCCCCGGCCGCAGCCATGCGTGCTCAGTGCTCAGGGTAGGGCTGAGAGAGCGAAGCGAATTCCGCCAGACACGGATGGTGAATTCCCAGGGGAACAAAAGTTCTGAGCCTTGAGCGGCTTGCCGTGACAGATTGATTCACCCTCATCACGGCACCAGATTGAGCCCACGGCAAAACAGGCTTCCTTGGCCCACCACGCGATGTATCCGGCGCAATGCGCTGCAGCCTGTTTTTCCACCATTTTGTGCTTCGCTGCAGATACCCATCAACCAGCAACGGATACCATCGCGATCATTTTTCACTTTCCAATCAGCGATTGGGCGTAGTGCTAATTTCCCACCCATCACCTGTCACCGACTTAAGCCTGTACAGGCAGATATGGGAACCCCCACCCCAGGGAGACTCCACTAACCATGTCTGCAAGGCATAGTCTGGGCTACGACAGGCTGCCAGCCCATAGTGGATATCCGTCAGACTTGGGGCCTGCGCGTTTTCAAAAGCCGTTCCGATGAGTTGCCGGGCAAAAGAATCCGACGTTTTACGATATCTTCGGTCTATGAAAGATCTGTCCGAGAACTCGTCTATCATATCTGCACGGGTATAGTACTGAAGAACTCCGAGCTCGCCACGCAGTGCAATTTTGTCATCCTGAATATTTCGATTGAGCCATTCCGCAATTTTTCTGTAGCCATTCGCGTTGGCCCAGTTAGTTGAGATCGGAAGTGTCGATGTCAGAAAAATCGACATCAACACGGGAATCAGAGAACCGAAAACCAGAAGCGCTATGGCAAGGTTACTTCCTTTGAGTTTTTTGCCTATATGACACGCCGAACCGAGACTGCCCGCGAGGGCACAGAACGCAGCCTCAGGAGCGTAATACCAGTGAAAAGGCGGCACTCTCAACAAAGCATAGCCCGCGAAATGGAGCGTGACGTAGGCAGTCAGAAGCAGCCAGAATATTTTCCCAAACGGACTCCAGGCCGTGGGGCGATAAAACAGCAATGCAATGCCAGGGGCAAACGACAGGGCCAGTGCTATCGGAAAGCGGGAAAAATAGAAAAGCAGTCCGGAAAAGAATGTGAATCCTCCCTGGAATATCTGCCCCTGCTTGATAAAGAAAGTGTCAGGAATCGGGGATCCCAGATATTTCCAGGAAACCCAGGTCCACACAAGACCAATCAACATCAAAGGCAGCAGGAATACCAGCCCCCGCCACTTCCTTTGCGAAATACAGGCAACAGCCAATACAACTGCAGCCAGGCATCCGTCCGGACGGGCCAGATACAGCAGGCCACAGGCAACACCAGCCAGCCAGTGCCGATCTTCCGCGTGCAGCATGCAGGTCACCACGAGCATCAGCAGGTAAAGATAGCTCTCCAATCCCTGTGTTGAAACGAGAAGAGGATTTACGTAGAGCAAAACCGTAGCAAGCAGCGGCCATGCTTCGGGAGCCCCAGAATTCCGGCTGATGCGTCTGAATACAAAATAAAATGCAAAAACAACGCCCACGTCAAAAAGATAAAGCCCGATCAGTGGATCCCGGACAACCACTGTCAGCGCACTCAGCAGAAGGACATGCAGGGGAGACGTCGCAGCATTGGAAACGTGGCCTGCATGCATGCCCCATGTGTGAGATTGAACCAGCGTCTTCACGTACGACAGGGTTATGAATGCATCATCCGTATAGCTACCGATGAACAAGCCCATGTACACGAACGGCACAAGGCAAAGCAAGGACATTTTGAGGATATTGAGACGGTAAGCTTGCATCGGACCGGGCCTGCCTGTGACAGAAGGTAGAATTTTAGCCGACCTGACGTGGTCGGTGTCATAATTCGGGTCGTACGCTCCGAAACCGGATCACACCGCTCCCAGCGTAGTCTTCCCCACCGACGTCTGTCGCCGACCGGCTCACTGGCGTGCTTGCGGCTAGACTCCTACAATACTTACCTGCAGTACCCCCTATTTCCCTCCACCCACTTTTCAAGGAACCTGCATGTCGCGCATCCTCTCCGTCGGGCGCACCTATCTGCTGTGGATCGTAGCCTCGGCGGGCGTGGCACTGGCCCAGTTCCGCCTCGTTGTGCTGATTCAGGGCCATCAATACGCGGAATCGATCGACGCCGCACTCGGAGTGATCAACGGCGTCCCCCACTGGGCCAACTACCAGAGCCGCATCCTTGGCCCTTACACTGTCCGCTTTCTGGCAACCTTCACAGATGGCAACTTTGTGCTCGCCCACGTTGTTTTCCTTATACTAACAACGATGGTGGCGGGTCTGCTGTTCCTCCAACTTACTACCCGCCGCTTCGGAGCGCAGGCCGGCTGGGCCGCCTTCATCGCCTTTCATCTAGGCTTCGCTGCGCTGCTCAACGAACGTTGGCTCTACGCCTGGGACCATTACAGCATCATCGTCTTCACCCTGTTCGTCTATTTCGTCTATGCAGCCAAGGACTGGCGCTGGTTCACCGCACTGTACGCGGTCGCCCTCTTTAATCGCGAAAGCGCCCTCTTCATTGCCATGTGGATGGTCCTCCAGCCCATCTGCCGGGTCTGCATTGAGCACGGGCGAGAAAAACGGTGGCAGGGATTCGATCGGACAATGTGCGCCGCCGGGGTGCTCTGCGGGGTGATCGGCTTGTTCATCTTGCGTCTCCTGCGCCAATCCCTGCTCATTCACGAAGCGGGCCGCGCTCCGGGCATCGTGCACAACTACATTATCGCCTGGGATCGGAATGTCGCCGACATGGCTGGCACACTAGCCACGAACTTCGGCATGCAGCTCGTCTGTCCGGCATTTCTTGCGCTCACCGCCGTCATTGCCTTTCTCCTTGCGCAGCGTAATCCTGGGCGCTTCCTCGCGATAGGCATCACCCATATTGCGCTTTGCGTTTCTATCGTCATTTTTGGCGTGCTCACAGAAACCCGGGTAATGCTCGAACTGGTTCCGTTCGTAGTCTTCGGGTTGATCTGGCTGAATACCGCAGAAATTTCCCGGAATACAGACTCCGGCAGTTAACCCCTTCCCCTGGGCATACTTCCCACCAGTTCATGGGTTTCCACGTAAGCAAAGCGTAAAATCACACAGGATTTTCACATTGAGTAACATCAGCATGTCTCCATCCCATCGCTATCGCACTCATTTCTGCTGGGTCATGGCATCCGCGCTGGCGATGCTCGCGCAACTGCGCCTCATATTCTTTGTGATGGGAAGCCACTATGGAAATTCCATCGGCGCCTCCGCACAGGTGCTGGACGGAACTCCGTTCTGGGCCATCTACCAGAGTCGTCTTTTAGGCCCATACACGATCAGGTTACTGTCCGCTCTGATCGGAGACTTTTCCCTTGCACATGTTTTTTTTCTGGCTGGCATGACCACACTTGCCGGCTATATGGTCCTGCTGCTGGCTGACCGACGATTCGGAAAACAGTCCGCATGGCTTGCCTTTTTCGCCTTTCAGGCGTTTTTCTCTTTTCTGCTGAACCAACTGTGGCTGTATGCCTGGGACCAGTACTGCATCATACTATTCCTGCTGTTTGTCTATTTTGTCTTCGCCGACAAAGATTGGCGCTGGTTCAGCGCGCTTTTCACGATTGCCATCCTCAATCGTGAAAGCGCCCTGTTCATGGCGATCTGGATGGTTGTCCATCCGATTGCCAAGGCATTCTTTACTTATCGTCATAAGCACTGGCTCCGTCATATAGACAAAGCCCTGTGCCTGGCCGGCATTCTGTGTGGCACGCTGGGGACGCTCCTCATCCTAGCGCTCCGCAAAATGCTACTGGTACGTGAAATGGTCAGCGCACCCGGCGTCTCGCACAATTTCGACATCGCCATCGGCTTCAACATCCGCAGCATCGCCGGGGAGCTTACCCCGAGTCTCTTCTTTCATTTGACACCTCTATTCATTCTGACCTGTGCAGCCGTGCTGGCCATCAGCCTGATGAAAAAAGATCCCGCACGTTTCTTTGGCTTGGGCTTCACGTTCCTCGCGTTGTCTGCCTCGATTTTCTGTTTCGGCGTTATCAGCGAGTCGCGTGTAATGCTTGAACTGATCCCGTTCTACATCTTCGGAATACTCTATTACCTGGCGCCAGAAACCCCCTCTCTCACAGCATCTGTGTCAAAGGCTGCATGAAGCATGCAGCCTTTGGAGGAGGATTATCAGTTTCGCCCCAGTGCTGCCACGATCTCCTCCACATTGTGGCGGATCAGTATCAGGTAGGTCTTCGCCGGGCCGTTTTCCTTCGATAGCGCATCCGGATAGAGTTCCCCGGCCAAGGTCACGCCGGCATCCTTGGAGAGCTGCTGGATCAGTTTCGGGTTGCTCATGTTCTCCATGAACACCGCCTTGATCTTCTCGCGCCGGATCTGCTGCACGAGGCGCGCCACATCCTTCGCACTAGCCTCGCTCTCGGTAGACATCCCCTGCGGCGCGAGGAACTCGATGCCGTAGTGCGCGCCATGATAGCCAAACGCATCATGCGAGGTGATGATGCGCCGCTTCTCAGCCGGGAAGCGTGCGTACTGCGCGCGCACCCAGGCGTCCAGCGCTTGCAGTTGCACCGTGTACTTCATGGCGTTGTTGCGGTATTCCGCCTCACCGGCCGGGTCAAGTCGCACCAGCGCCTCGGTGATGTTCTTCACATACTCAATCACATTCGTCGGGTCCTGCCAGGCATGCGGATCAATCTGCTCGCCATGCCCGTGGCCGTCCTCGCTTGCCATCTGGCGGGGTTTCACACCAGTGCTCGCCACCACCAGCGGCCCCTTGTAGCCGGAAGATTTCGCCAGCCGCGCCATCCAGCCCTCAAAGCCAAGCCCGTTGATCACCACCAGCTTTGCGCGACTCACCTTCGCCACGTCCGCCGGGCGGGGCTCGAATACATGCGCATCCTGATCCGGCCCCACCAGCGTGCTCACCGCAATGCGCTCACCGCCCACATTGCTGACGATATCCCCGAGAATCGAGAAACTCGCCACCACCGGAATCTTCTCCGCGCCAAACGCCAGCCCCTGCCAACCCAGCGCCAGCACCGCTACCATGCCAAACAAGTATCTACGCATGCACATTCTCCCTCAGAAAATTCTTCTCGCAGACTCGCTGATTCACCCACGCAGATGTGGCCGCTGCATCAACTGGCGCAGCCAGCCCCCCGGCGCCACCAACACCGATGCGCCATATACCGCACCGGCACTCACGATGATCGCTGGCCCCGACGACAGATCAAAGTGGTAGGACAGCAGCAGCCCCGCCACACTCGCCAGCACCGCCAGCGCCACCCCAACCATAAACTGCACGCCCAGGCGCTCGCTCCACAAGCGGGCTGCCACCGCCGGAATCATCATCAGGCCCACCGCCATCAGCGTGCCCAGCGTCTGGAATGCCGCCACCAGATTCAGCACTACCATCAGCAGAAAGGCCTGCTGATAAAGCCAGCCGCGCCCACCGCAGGCAGCAAGGAAGAGCGGATCGAAAGTTTCCAGCAGCAAACCGCGGTACAGCGTGGCAAGCAGCACCAGGATCAGTGTCGCAATCCCGGCGATCAGCAACAGCCCATCCTGGTCCACCGCCAGCACATTGCCAAACAGAATGTGCAGCAGATCCACCTGCGTGCCCTGCGCCGAAATCAGCATCACGCCCAGCGCCAGCGCCACCAGATAGGTGGCCGCCAGACTCGCATCCTCGCGCAGCTGCGTGCGCCGGCTGATCCAGCCCGCCAGCGCCACCACCAGCATCCCGGCCACCAGCCCGCCAATGCTCATTGCCGGCAAGGACAGACCACACAGCAGAAACCCCACCGCAACGCCTGGCAACACCGCATGGCTCAGCGCATCACCAAAGAGACTCATACGCCGCAAGGTGAGCAGGATACCCAGCGGAGGGCTTGCCACTGAAAGCGCCAATGCTCCCGCCAATGCCCGCCGCATAAACGGATTCTCCGCAAACGGCACAATCAGGATAGCATACAGATGGGCCAGCATCAGTCCTCACCCTCCGTATTGCACACCGGCGCATGCTCATCCCAGGCTGCCACTGTAGCGCGCATACGGCGCATATTCTCCGGGGTCAGCACCTCCGCCGTTGCCCCCCAGGCCAGCAGCTTGCGCGCCAGCAGCAGGGTTTGCGGAAAGCGCCCACGCACCAGATCAAAATCATGCAGCACCGCAATCGTCGTGCGCCCTTCGGCCTGCCAGCGCAGGATCAGCGCCATCAGGGCATCAATGGTCGGCTCATCTACTGCCGCGAATGGCTCATCAAGCAGGATCAGTTGCGCGTCCTGCAGCAGGATGCGCGCAAACAGCACGCGCTGAAATTGCCCGCCCGAGAGCGTGCCCAGCGCCCGCCCCTCAAAGCCCCCCAGCCCTACCGTAGCCAGCGCCTGCACTGCGGCCTGGCGGGCCTCCGCCGAGATCCCCGCATGCAGGCCATTGCGCTGCCAGTGGCCGAGCAGCACACAATCGAGCACCGAAAGCGGAAAGCTGCGGTCGATCTCCGAGCGCTGTGGCAGATATGCAATATGCTGCCGCTCCACACCCAGCAGCACGCTGCCGTGCTCGATCGGCACCAGCCCGAGCAGGCTTTTCAGCAACGTGCTCTTGCCCGCCCCGTTCGGCCCCACCAGCGCCGTCAGCGAGCCTCTCGCGAAACTGCCGGAGAGATGATGCACCGCCGGATGGCGCCGATAGCTCACCGTCAGATCATGCAGACTAATCATCGTACCCGCCATGGCATCCACGCCTCCACCCACCGTCGCACTCATGGCAACACCTCCAGCGCCCACGCCACCACCAGCCACAGCGCCACGCACAGCGGCACTACCAGACACAGGCGCAACCACGTCGGCATCGAAAAGAGGGAATAGCTCATCAGTTTGTTCATCACATCAAGACTTGTTTGATTGGGCAGGAACTTCATAGTGCTGCGTGTCATACGCTTGCAAGGTATAACCCGCCTGCCCCCAGGGGCTATCGGTAGTGCTCACCTGCAGAGTACCGTCCACCCAGAAAGTATCCATTGTCATCATGCCTTCCAGCGGCGCCTTCGAGCGCACATAAATGATCTGGTTAGAGGGTGGGGGTGGCACATGAATACACGCCCCGAAATACGGCAGCAGCAAAAACTCATGCACCTCATCATTCTCGCGATCAAGCGGAATCACATAGCCGGCAATCCGCACCAGCCTGCCATCCAGCGCCTTCACCGCCGGCGCATCTGCCCATGCGTTTTTCATTCTCGCGAGTGCGTCGATCGCCTCCGGATCACCATCCTGATAGCGGTTCACATTCATGCCACGCAGCACATCCGGTGGCGTCCACCCCGCCGGCACCAGATCGGGCCAACCGATCTCGTGAAACAAGGGACGATTAGCCGCGCGATAACGCTCCCATGCGACCCACCCAGCCCACACTGCCAGAGCCAGAACTGCCACCAACAGAACTCCGCAGCACAGATTTCTAACGGCTACGTTACGCATATATCATACCCTCGGCGCCAATCCTTCGGACAGCGACATACGCCATGCGCACACCCCCGGAATCAGGCTCCCCAGTACACCGCCGGCAAGCAGCAGGGCCAGCATCGTCACACTCGTCACATCCAGGCTCAGCCCTGCCAGGGAAATTCCGTAGTGAACTTCCAACCACGCACTCATCAGGGGCAGCAGGCTTGCCGTCAGCAACACCCCCAGCAGCATGCCGGCGAGTGTCACCCCCAAACCTTCAAGCCCCAGAAGCGCCAGAATCTCCCACGGCCCCGCCCCCACTGCGCGCAGAATCGCCAACTCGCGGCGGCGCGCCTGCAGGCTGGCCAGCAGCGTGGCCACCATTCCGGCAATTCCGGCCACAGCCACCACCCAGGCCAGGCCCATCAACACCTGCTCGCCACGCCCCGCCAACTCCCAGAGCTGATCCAGCGTCACTCCCGGCAGCACGCCCATCAGCGGCTCCGCAGCTTCATCAGCCACTGCCCGCTGCATCGCAAACACATCGCTGCGGCGCTTGAGGCCGAGCAACTGCGCAGTGATCGTCTTCGGTGTCAGGTCAAAGCGCCGCGCAGCCTCCGCGCTGATATGCATACCCGGCAAGGGTGCGCCAGCCTGCCAATCGAGGTGGATCGCCTCCATCCCGGCCAGCGTGATGTGCACCGTGCGATCCACCGGCGTACCTGTCGGCGCCAGCACGCCCACTACCCTGAAAGGTTTGTCCGCATGTGCAGCCCCTGGCATCGCCACCGCACCATGTGTCAGCGTTATACGCTGGCCCACTGCATAGCCAAGACGCTGCGCCACTTCCGAGCCAATCACTGCGTCATATACATCATTGAACATCCGCCCCTGCGAAAACTGCAGCAGTTCGCCATGCCCCACCTGCAGATGCTCAAAATACGCCTGGCTCGTCGCCAGTACCGGGAAACCACGGTGCGAATCCCCCAGCGACAAGGGAATGCTCCACGCCACTGCCGGGTGCCGGGCCAGCTTCTGCGCACTCGCCCAGCTCATGTTCTGCGTCGCATCTCCGATATGGAACACCGCATACAGCAGCAACTGCACATTGCTGCCACGCGCACCCACAATCAGATCCGTGCCATTGACTGCCTGCGAGAAACTCTCATGCAGGCTGCGCCGCGCCTGCGTCACCGAAAGCAGCAGGATGGTCGCCAGCACCATCGCCGCCACAATGAAGGCGAGTGTGGTGCGCCGGTTCCAAGCACTACGCAACGCCAGACTCAGGATTCCCGGCATGCTGCCTCCCCACCACCCTCACCCTGCACAAGGCTCGCAAAATCCAGCGTGCGGCGAAAATACTGCGCCAGCTCCTGCGCATGGCTCACCATCAGCACCGTGGCACCGTCCGCATCCGCCTCTTCGAGCAGCATGTCGACAAAGATCTGTGCGTTAGCCGTATCCAGCGCCGAAGTCGGCTCATCGGCCAGCACCAGCGGTGGCCGCCCGAACAACGCCCGCGCAATCGCCACGCGCTGCTGCTGACCCACCGAAAGATGCAGGGCCGATTTGCGCCACAGCGATTCCGCCAGACTCAGGCGTGTCAGCAGCCGCGCCGCTTCAGCACGCAGGTCGGCCCCGGCATGCAGGCGGCGTGCCGTTGAAAAGCGCGCAGCCAGCAGCACGTTATCCATTACCGAGAGATAAGGCAGCAAATTGAACTGCTGGAACACGATACCCATCAACTCGGCGCGCAGGCGATCGCGCCCCGCCATGCTCTGTGGCGCCTGCCCAAGCACCTCGATACGCCCGGCCTGCGGCTGCTGCAAGCCCGCAATCAGCCCCAGCAGTGTGCTCTTGCCGCAACCACTCGGCCCCTGCAGAAAGGTATGCTCACCGCGCCGCAGCGAAAACGCAGGCACCGCCAGCGCCCCGCCCTCCTGCGCCTGCCCGGGCCAGGCAAAGCGCAGCCCCTCAATGCGGATCACCACCTCCTCAGTCATGCGCCGGTTTCCATTCAAACACCGGCGCAGACGCCGTCAGCTCGGCATAGCTCTGCCCATGCGGCCCCACCGCCTGCACCCGGATCAGGCGAAAGCCCGAGAAAGCCTCGAAAAACCCCACGCGCAATTCGCGCAAAGCCTCGGGATGCACACAGTCAAAGTGAAAATCCGCCGCCAGATCCGCATGGCCGGGTGGTTCATGATTCGCACTGACCTGCGCGCCAGCCTCCCCCAGCATGGCAGGTGGCAAAGCCGATGAAGCCATGTGCACGTCGGCCAGCGTACACCGCGCGCCACTATTGGGCTGCAACACTGCGCCCGCATCACGCAGGCGCCGCACCATTGCCACCACCTGCGTGCGTTGCACCTCGGTGGTCGGCGCGTGCTCAAAGCCCAGCAGATTATCCAGCGGAGAATCCAGCGCAATGTCCAGCGCATGCCCTTCCAGACTCACATCCAGCGTCGCCACGCCATGCTCATGGGCCGGCGCAGCCAGAGCGGGGGCAGCAAACAGCGCACCGCACAACAACAATCCAAACAGACGAGACATGCCAACGCCATCCTTTCAGGCAACACTCACAGGGGAAGATAAATCGATCCAGGAGACACCCGCGATGCACCGCGAACAAGCCCCGGATACGCCCACGCCGCAGGCGGGGCAGCTCAGCTCACGAGAGAGAAAACACCTGAGCCAGCGCGGGGCACTGGCGGCGCCCGTGGCGCGAACGCCAGCCGCGCTGACAGGCTGGCTGAAGTAAAAGAAGACGCCGCTGCCAGCACCTGTTCACCCGCCGGCAGCAAAACCAGCCCGCCGCGCACCGCCCCGCTGCCAAGCACCGCAAACGCAGCGCACAGCGCACAGGCCTCATCCGCTGAATGCACTGCCTGCACGACGGTTGCCGGCGCACCCGCAGCAGGCCCTTCCCGCAGCGCCAGGGCATGCTCCAGCACATGCAGCACGCTGCCTTGCTGGGCAAACAGCAGGCAGACAAGCAGCAAGACGAGGAGAACGCGCGGAAACTTCATGAAGGGAATGAAAAGCCAGGGGCACAAGCCAACAGGGAAGGAAAAGGGTCAAAACCAGCGGCTCCCGGCGTCAGCACATGGAAACCTGGCAGATGCAGCATTCTAACAAAGCCATTCGTTATTGCAACACTGTTGCATCAGATGGTATTTCCACCCTGCCAGCGCGACACCCCAAAATCCGGCACAAACATGTTCATGGTCGAAGTCAGGCCTGCCTCTCCACGCCAATACCAATCTTTTGTCATACAATGGCAGCCGCCAGCAGTGCATCGAACAGAAACGCCAGGAAACACATCACCCCACTGCTGCCACACACAAAGGAGAGTTTACATGCCGGATTCACGCCCCCACCCACAACCAGAAGCGCCGCACCCACGGACCGCGGCCCCACAGGCAAAAGCAGCCACCATCACCGCTGTCACCATGCTGATGCTCCTGCTCTGCCATACCGCCGGAGCAGAAAGTACCTGCACGCCCGAACCAAACGCCAGATGCCGTGGCGTCCACGTCTCCAGCGCCTACTGGCGAGGCGCCAACCTCAGGGATGCCGACCTCTCAGACGCCGATCTGCCCAATGCCGATCTCTCCGCCGCAGACCTGCGCGGCGCCAATCTGCGCGGCGCCAGACTGGATCACGCCAAGCTTTTCGGTGCCAGACTCGACGAAGCAGATCTCTCCCGCGCCAGCCTGGACTATGCCGACCTCGGCACGGCTTCTCTCGACCACGCAGTGCTGCAGGGCGCTTCCATGCAGTATGCAGATCTGCAAGGCAGCTCCTTCCAGCACGCTGACCTCAGTGGCGCCAATCTCCACAATGCCAAAATGTGGTCCGTCAATCTCAAAAGCGCCAACCTTGCCGGAGCAGATCTCAGCGACACCGCATTCTTTGGTGCGGCACTGGACGGTACCAATTTTGAAGACACCATGATGGATCGCACCAGCATACGCCTATCCTCTGCAGGCAGAGCCCAGTTCCCTGGCGCCAGTCTCATCCAGTCCCGCTTTAGCGAATCCGATCTGCGTGGTGCCAATTTTCACCGCGCCCGCCTCAGGGAAAGCACTTTCAACGAAGCCCGCCTCGACGACGCCGACTTCAGCAACGCCAATCTGCGCGATGCCGAATTCGCCGCCAGCTCCACTCAAGGCGCCGTTTTCGATCGCGCCACCTGGGTCGATGGCAGCACCTGCCCGCCCGACACCTACGACACCTGCGACAAGCCCGTCAGCAGAAAAGCCACACAACACAGCGCCAAAGCGGCCCCCCCGGCCAAAACTGGCGTGCACGAACCCTCTTCCGGCGTCCGCACAGCGCTACCCCGCGCCCCCCGTCAGACCTACACCAAAGAACCACTCCCTGCACCAGCCTTCTAGGCAAGCACTCACCCCCGCAGCACCCAGCAAAAAGCCCCATGCTGACGCACAGGGCTTTTTGTCTCACCCGAAAGATTTCAGGGCTGTTACGCAGCAACCGCCATGCGTGGCAGCTCCAGCACATCGCTGGCCCCCAGCTTGCGCATCAGGCACTGCACACACTCCTCCACCGCCTGCGGCGAGAGAAACAGCGCCTTGGCAATCTCCCGGCGTGGCAGGCCACGAGCGATCATGTCAACAATCTCACGCTCGTCCGCATTCAGATGCGCCGGTTTGGCCGAGCGCACCAGCATCGCCCGCGAACCATGCCGGGCACGATCCAGGCGCACAAACGCACGCTCCACCGAAGCCACCAAACGTGCCGGATTCAGCGGCTTGTCGAGCAGCTCTGCCGCTGCCGAACACAAAGCCTTGGGCATCGCGCCAAGATTCCCCAGCGCACTCATCACAATCATCGGCAGCGCACATGCTTTATTTCGCAGGCGGCGCTGCAGCATCAGCACATTCTGGCCATAGAGGCGATTATCGATCAGCACGCAACCCAGCCATTCCTGACTCATTGCGGCAAGAAATCTTTCAACGCTATCAAACATAGCAACAGCATAACCTTCCAGGCTCAACAGAAGAGCCAGCGCATCGCGCACGGAAGAGTCCGCTTCGACGACATAGACCGTATATCCCTTATGAGGCATCGGTGTCTCCTTTTTCTTGATGAACAACAAAAGAACATTCTGACTTCCGCACATGTCGCTACTGCGACACCCCATGAGCAAATCTTCTCTGCATCACAGCCCCGCGGCCAAACCAAACCCCAGCCAGAGTGTTCCTGCCTTTAGAGGTGCGTCACCACCTCAAAAGTTCCCGCCAATTTCCCACCCAAACGAAAATCAATCGCAGACAATGCTCTTCAAATACAAAGAGATCGTCGAAATTTCCCACCATTACGGCGATTGCGCCTAATGCAGCCTGGCTGCAAAAAAATCCCGGCAGATGAAATTTTTTGACGATTATTTTTCACGTCTGCCGAATATCGGCGCACGTGGCGCGCCGGGCGGTATTGGAGCACAGCGCAGGCCACACCCCCATGCAGGAAAACCCTCAGAGGGTCTCGAGCGCAAACCCGGCCTAAATTGTGATACCCCCTGATTCTATGCAGAAACCCTAGAGACGCAAATCACAATATGCCATAACGATTTTATCGAATTTCCGTATATTCATTTCTGAATATTCATATTCAAATCCGGGGAAATAGTGGTTTCAAACATGTGCACGCCCTATTTCCACCACATTCTCACTGCACAACAATATCCAGACAGCCCACCATATTGGGTCATCCAGACAAAAAACAAGGCCCTGCGAACAGTACGGTTGCCCGGGCAGACTGGCTTACAGGTACCGTTTTTTCCGTCCGGACAATAACCTTTTTATGAGAATGGATAAATACCGCCCATACCTGCACATTGGCAGCTTCCGTGATAGCGGTGCCATGCCACAACCCGCCTCAATCAAGGCATAGCAGGCTTTACAACTTTTAGCCCTTAAGTCCGGAACCTAATAGCCGTTTACCCTTACATCTCTTCAACCATCCTGTAGCACCCATGAACATCACCATAGCGCTCCGCCTCAAACTCATCCTCCTGCTCTCAGCAGTCGTTGCCCTGAGCGTCGGCCTTATCGGCCTGAATGGTGTCAACCAAGTATCGGCCAGCGTCGATCAGCTCCAGAATCAAACCGTCCCGCAGATCCAGGCCCTCGACTACATTGTTGCGCAAACCCTGCGCCTGCGTGTGCACGCGCTCAATAGTGCCTCCACCGAAGACGAAGATCGCCGCAAGGACATCCTCAAGCAGGCCAAGAAGAGCGATAGCGTGATGTGGGAACAGATGGCCGTCTACGAAAAACTCATTACCGATCCTGAAGATCGCGAGTTCTTTGCCAAAGACACCGAAGCCCTCAAAGACTTCGATAGCAAGCTACTACCAGCACTCGACAACATCGGTGCCGACAAAGACACCATCCGTAACGCCGTAATCACCTTTGTCAAAGCCTCTGCCGACGCCAAAAAAGTTACAGACGCCCACCTCGACTACCTCAACAAACGCATCAAGGCCACCAATGAGGCTTCCGATGCGAGTGTCTCCAGCCTCAAGACTTTCGCCATTAGCGTCATCGTCATCGGCATCGCCGCCATCCTCATAATCGGTCTGATGCTCGAACGCACCATCCGCCTCTCGCTTACGGGTGTGCAAAACGCCGTCTCGCGCATCGAACGCGAACGCGATTTCCGCATCCGCGTACCCGCCCAGGGTAGCGACGAACTTGCGCAGATGGGCAAGAACCTCAACCGCCTGATCGATTCCATGCAGACCAGCCTGAGCCAGATCAGCGGCAATGCCACTTCCGTGGCCGGCAAATCACGCCATATGACTGACACCGCCCAGCAGGTCGCCCAGGCCTCCAGCCAGCAAAGCGAATCCGCCTCCAGCATGGCCGCTGCCGTTGAAGAAATGACGGTCTCCATCACCCACATCGGCGACCGCGCCACCGAAGCCAATCACCTCTCCGAAGAATCCGGGCGGCTGGCCAGCGATGGCAGCGACATCATCAACCAGACCGTGCAAGACATCAACGAAATCGCCAACACCGTGCACCAGACCAGCGAGCGCATCCGCGTTGTCGAAACCGAAAGCGACAAGATCTCATCCGTCGTCGCCGTGATCCGCGAAGTCGCCGACCAGACCAGCCTACTCGCCCTCAACGCCGCCATCGAAGCCGCCCGCGCCGGCGAACAGGGCCGTGGCTTCGCCGTGGTCGCCGACGAAGTGCGCAAGCTCGCCGAACGCACCGCCCACTCCACCACCGAAATCACCAAGATCATCGATGGCGTGCGCAACGGTGCCAAACAGGCTGTCACCAGCATGGAAGTCGCTGTCGACCGCGTCTCCGCCGGTGTAGCCCGTGCCCAGGATGCCAACGACGCCATCGCCCGCATCCGTCAGGCCAGCGGCGAGACAGTCGGCATGGTCCGCGAAATCACCGAAGCCATCCGCGAACAGAGCTCCGCCAGCCAGAGCATCGCCCAGCAGGTCGAGCGCATCGCCCAGATGGCCGAAGTCTCCAACGGTGCCGCCAGCGGCAGTGCTGACGCCGCCCGCGAACTCGACGAGCTCGCCACCTCCATGCACAAGATCGTTGAAACCTACAAAATCTGATCCGCCAGAAACGGCTGACACAGCCTGTTACAAGTCCCCGCGAACTTCCCACACCCTCGCGGGGTCACAGCAATACCTGAGGAAGTAAGCTGGCAGCGGCGGAGCCCTGAACAAGCTCCGCCGCCACCGGTCCCCACCGAACTTCCACGAACTTTCAATTTCCCATTCTCGTTCCCAACGCGCTGATTATCGTAGGGTGCCAATGAGCAAAGCGAATTGCACCTTCCGCGTAGTTCTGACTGATCATTACTGCACCCGGCAATAATCACCCGCGCAGCCCACCGAGCCCACCGGTTTGCTTAGGGCGCGCACAACGGAACAATGGAGCGCAGCGCAATCGCGCCGATCAAGCCTCCGCCCTGGGGGCGCTGACTCACTGATAGCACCCCAAGGCACCCCAACACCATGCGGTGACTCTCCGTGCCCACCCAAGCAAACAGCCTCTCCCCGCGCTAAAATCCCGCCATGAGCCCCATCACCATCACCCCCGCCAACGAGAGCCACTACCCCAGCCTGTATCAAGCAATTGCAAGCGTCGCCCGCGAAGAACGCTACCTCTCCTTCACCCAGCCCCTGCCCTGGCACACCTCACTCGCCTTCTACCGCTCGCTCGCCGCTGCCGGTGCCCCACACCTCCTCGCCCTAGATGGCGACAAAGTCGTCGGCTGGGCTGACATCACCTCCGTCTTCGGCGACTCCCGCGCCCACATCGGCGTACTCGGCATCGGCATCATCCCCGGCTATCGCGACCAAGGCCTCGGCGCCCGCCTCCTGCAAGCCATCATCGACACCTGCTGGGCCAAAGGCCTCACCCGCATCGAACTCACCGTGCGTACCGACAATCCCCGCGCCATCGCCCTCTACGAACGCCTCGGCTTCCAGCACGAAGGCACCCGCCGCCACGCCAACCTCGTCCACGGCCAATACATCGACGCCCACATCATGGGCCTGCTCAAAGACCAGGCATAAAACATATCGACAGATCGCAAATACCACCGCAGAAATGCAGCGCGACGGGTGGAAAATGCAGGGCGGAGAGAGCACAGCGAATGCCGCCGCAGGCTCCAGAAAAATAGCCGGGCGTGGCAAATACCAAAAGGCGCGCGGAAGGTGCAATTCGCTGCGCTCATTGTCACCCTACTTCATTGGCATTTTTCAGACCATCGGCAATTGCAGCGAACCAAAGCCGCCAATCACCACCGGCCTCACTACACACTTCGTACCACTGTCAAACCCCGGGTTCACCGCATAGCGGCGAGACCTGGCCGCTCATGGACACCCGTCTGCACTGCCTGCTAAAGTATTCGGCATGTCGCGCTACAAACCGCCCCTGCCGCCCCACATCGTGCGTCATCCACGTTACGGTGCCGCGCCGATTGCCTCCGGGCTCGAACTCCCGCCCGCAGAAGTCACCCGCCTCTTCGGCATCGCAAAGACCGACCGCATCTTTCCACACACCGCCATCGCAGCAGATACCGCCCGGCAGCACTACACCATCACGCCACACCGCTACTACGTCGACATCCTGCGCAACTGCCAGCAATGCAGGCGCCCATTCTTTTTCTTCGCGCGCGAGCAGCAATACTGGTACGAAACCCTCGGCTTCAACGTCCACGCCAACACCCTGGACTGCCCCGACTGCCACCACGCCGCGCATGAAGCCCAGGCACTGCTGCGCGCCTACGCCGCCTTCTTCAAGCAGCGCACCCCCAGCGATGGCGACATCGCCCAGGCGCTGGTCTTTACCACCAAACTCCTCGGCCTCGGCACCATCACCCATCTCGACAAGCCACGCCGCCTCAAGAACCTCGCCCTGCAGAGAATCCCCACTGACCGCGCCATCCCCGCACTGATTGAAGCGATTGAAACCGCCGAGGCCAACCAGCGCTACCACGACTGGCTCGATTTCCAAATGGATCGGCCTGAAACCCCCAACGGCTGGCACCTCGATAACGACTGCGAGCCCTTCCAGGCCAGCAGCGCCGAACACCTCCGCCACTACCAGCGCCTCTTCACCCACTGCGCCACCGACCTCGCCCGCTTCAGCCCCGCCCAGATCGAAAGCGGCCTGCGTAACCTGTTCGACTGCGGCTGTGGTGATACCGTCTTCATCTTCCAGGACACCAGCCTGCCGATTGCCGAGCGCCTCGCCGCCTTCAACAGCATCCGCACCCTCTACAGCGGCTGCTTCGAAACCCGCTGCACAACCGAGCTCAACGACACACCAGACCCGCTCAGCATGTTCTGCTTCATGCTCTGGGACATCACACCGCTCGCATGGTGGGGCGAATCCCCAGAAAAGGAAATCTGGCATACCGCGCTGCTCGACCTGCTCGCCGACGTGCTCGAGTCCACCAACCCCACCTGCATCGACAGCGCCCTGCACGGTCTGGGCCACCTTCACAGCCATGACAATTGCAATAAACGGGTCGAAACCATCATCAATCGCTACCTCCGCAGCCACCCGGAGCTTTCTCCCAAATTACGAACCTACGCCGAATCCGCTGCACAAGGCCGAGTGCTGTAACACCCTCAGCGCCGCTTTGACTGGTCATTATCAACACCAACGAATGCAGCCCCCCCGGTTTGCGTAGGGCGGCGAAGCGAACAATGGAGCGAAGCGGAATTGCGCCGCATGGGGAATGGTGGTGCGGTGATTGGTTCGGCTTGAGTAGCCCATTCGACTGCACTGCGCCCCGTGGGACGGGCACGGTGGGAGACAGTGGCAACAATCAGCTTGCGCGCTGACTAACTGATCGTTCACACGCTCCGTGGCTGTGCAAGTATTCAGAGAATTTCGGAAGCATCAGGAGTTCAACCCACTCAAAATAATCGCTCTGAGGCAGTTTTGAGAGATCAACTTTTAGCCGGGATTTTTCAATTGGAATCCTTGCTCAGCCTCTCCGCATGGGAACGATTACTATTGCCGCAACTCCGTCGCTACATATCCTGCATAGCCCGCAACAATTCGCAGCCTCGCCAGAACGCCCAAAAATCCAGAATTCCGGCAAAATAGATCCGCCCAACAGATGAATAAGAACCCATGCCACGCAACATTGAAATCAAAGCCCGCCTTGCCAGCATTGAAGACATCACCCCCAAGGCTGCCAGCATTGCCACCTCCGGCCCCATGCTGATCGCGCAGGACGACACCTTCTTCCACTGCCCCAACGGCCGCCTCAAGCTGCGCAGCTTCAGCCCCGAGCAGGGCGAACTCATCTTCTACCAGCGAGCCAACCAGCAGGGGCCAAAAGAATCCTTCTACGTGCGCAGCCCCACCAACACCCCCGACTCCCTGCGCGAAGCACTCACCCTCGCCTACGGCCAGAGCGGGCGTGTCATCAAACAACGCACGCTTTACCTCGCCGGCCGCACACGCATCCACCTGGACCGCGTGCAGGGCCTAGGCGATTTCCTTGAACTTGAAGTCGTGCTGGCTGAAAACGAATCCTCCGAAAACGGCACCCGCGAAGCCCATACCCTGATGGCACAGCTCGGCATCGAAGCCAGCCAGCTCATCGAGACCGCCTACGTCGACCTTCTCAAGACCCGCACATAACCGCAGCAAGAGGCCGCCCGTGGTGGCAAAGAGGAGATGCCATGCCCACCGGAGCATCGCCCCTCCGCCCTGCAAGGCAGCATCCCATGCACCGTTCAAGCCTATAATCCCGGCATAGTCATGCGCCTTCCGGCGCATGCGACCCCATCTGCGGAGGTGCCCCATGCAAGCACGCATCAGCCTCATCACGCTCGGAGTGGAAGATCTGCAAGCCTCGCTGCGCTTCTACCGCGACGGCCTCGGGCTGGCCACGCAGGGTATCGTCGGCTGCGAATTTGAGGGGGGAGCGGTCGTCTTCTTCGATCTCCAGGGCGGCCTCAAGCTGGCCCTCTTTCCGCGCCAAAGCCTCGCCAGGGATGCCGGCATTCCGCTGGCCGCTGGTGGCGGCGCCTGCAGCATTGCACACAACGTCAATTCCCAGACAGAGGTCGATGCCGTCATGAAACAAGCCGCATTGGCCGGCGCTTCGATCGTCAAGCCCGCCCAGTCCACCTTCTGGGGTGGCTATGCCGGCTATTTCCGCGACCCCGACAACCACCTCTGGGAAGTTGCCTGGAACCCGCAGTGGACCTTCCCGGATGACTGACCAAATAAGCAAGGAATACTCAGATTCATCGGGCAACGGGGATACAAACCCCATTTTGATCGGAGACACAATACCGAATCGCTACCCCATCCCTAATCAAAACCTGGTACGGACGAAAGCCGACATAACCTCCGAATGAATTTTTGCCATTCACTTCGCCTTTCTGAATCCAGCCAAATTCAACCCCCATCCCCATTATGGGCACAGACTTCCAGTACCCCTTAGAACAAGGCATGTTACGGAATTGTGCAGCACCGGGATCCTTTAGTGTGTCAGCAACGACTCGCTCAGCTACTTCAGTACATTCAACTGACGACAAATCTCTTCCGTAATTTGCGTTTTGCATCTGTTCCTGGCTTGGAGCAGACGCACAGCCAAACACTGAAGATATGGAAATTACCCAAACAAACTGTTCCGCCAGACCACGATAACTCATACACGCTCCCATCTTCACGATTTGCAAGTACAGCTAAAACAAATCGTAGGACGTCGATGTGGCTCCATGTAGGAAATACGTCACATCAACAACTGCTTTACCCAAGCAGGCATACTTTTGGTCCTTCCCGTACTTCAAGGGAATGCGGCCCCACCCCGCAAAAAAGCTAAAAAAACGCCTGCCCGCCATTGGCAGACGTCATACTTTGGTCGTACACTTGGCGCTCGCCGTAAAACCCGACAGCCCCGGTCGGCATGTAGAACCCGTTACCCGTCTTTCTGAATCAGATGCTCAACGTCCTCTTCATTTGCGGTAAAAACAAGCTCAGAAGCCCCACCGCCGAGCAGGTGTTTGCCTCCTACCCCGGCGTCGAATGCACCTCCGCCGGGCTGAGCCACGAAGCCGACAACCCCGTCACCGGCGAACTCGTCGAATGGGCCGACCTCATCTTCGTGATGGAAAAAGCCCAGCGCAGCAAGCTCACCGAAAAATTCAGGCGCCACATCCACGGCCAGCGCATCATCTGCCTCGATATCCCCGATGCCTACACCTTCATGGCCCCCGCGCTGATCGAGCTGCTCATGTCAAAAGTCACACAGCATCTGCCCGCCGAAGCCTGATTGCCCACTCACGATCACTCACCCCCACCCATGTCACAGCGCCTCAAGCTCAGCCTCGCCGCCCTCGCCATTGCCATCGTCGCGCTCACCCTCGGCGGCTTCATCGGCTACCGCTACGCCACCGCCCAGGCCGGCAGCGCCACCACAGCACTCGACAGCACGGAAATCGACTACATCCGCGCCTATCTCGACACCCAGCTCCGCGAAGGCACCGACGACGCCCGTGAAGACGCCATCCGCGCCCACATCGCCTTCTCCGAGCGCATCCGTGGCCGCCACGACCCCTTCTTCACCGCCAGGGTCACCGACTTCGACTCCGCCATGGACTACACCCGCCTCGCCATCCTCGCCCGCAAGCGCGGCGCCGAAGACGAAGCCCGGCAAGACATCGGCCACGCCATGAACTACTGCCTGCACCTCGACTGGCAGACCTGCAACGCCGACAAACTCATTGAAACCATCCACACGCTGGACAAAGCCGGCATCTTCAAATAGACCAATCCGATTATCCCAGGGTAGGCCGAATGCGCCTCCCAAGGCTTTGACTCACAGGCCTGGCACCCAAGCACACGTACCCCGATGCCCCGTCACACAATCCGCCTCTACGCCCTGATCATTGCCCTCGCGGCACTCTGCCTAGGCGGCATCCTCGGCTACCGTCACACCCTCGCCATCAAGCACGCAAGCGACCTCGCGCTCAGCGTAACGGAATTTGAATCCATCCACACCTACATCGACACCCAGCTCCGCGAAGGCACCGACACCGCCCGCGAAGATGCTCTTCGCACTCACATTGCCTACACCGAGCGCATGCGCGCCCGCCACGACCCCCTCTTCGACGCCAAGGTGATGAACATTGGCTCTGCGCTCGACTACATCCGCCTCGCCATCCTCGCGCGCCACCGCAACGCCGAAGACGAAGCCCGGCAAGACACCTTACGTGCCCTCAACTACTGCCGCAACCTTGGCCCAACAGCCTGCAACGTCGACAAGCTTACGCAACTCGTCCGCGCCACCGACAAAGCTGGTATCTTCAAATAGACCAAAAAATCAGCAGAACGTGCCGATTTTAGTAGGGTGGCGAAGCGCACAATGAGCGCAGCGAATTGCACCTTCCGCGCGCCTTTTCTGATCTCGCCCACACCCCGCAACAACACGCACATCAATCACACAGCCAATACCATCCCAGCGCCCGCCTCTTCGCCTACAACGCGCTGAACGCTGGCTGCGACGGAATCTTCGCCTTCTCCTCCGCCACAAAAATCACGCACGCCGCATTCACCAGGCGGATTTCCCCATTGTTGATCACCACCTTCAGGCAATTCGACAAGCCGTAGGTGCGCTCATCAATCACTCCGGAAAGATTCTCCCCGCCCATCAAATGGATGATCACCTTCTCCCCGCCAAACTGCTCGCGTATCGCCCCGGCAACATCATCAAAGCTTTCCCGTTCCATAGCATCTCCTGCACAATCAGACCACCGGATCAGGCCAAGCCCCTGCAACGCCAGCGCAGCAGGATTCGGGCGCATGCCCCAGACTCACCATTCCCGCGCCACACAGCGCAGGATGAGCCCTGCCAAAGTAGTCTGAATCCACCCCCGCGTCCAGCGATTCCCTGCCTGGCACCGCCGACACCAATGGGTTTCAAGATCAGATGGCAGGCTGCCCATCCCATTCAAGGGCCAAACCTGGCTATTGCCACAGGGAACTAAACGAACAAAGCGCGAGAACTCCCACGCGGCGCAGTTCCGCTATGCTGCACTGGCGCACTACCAGAGCCTGTACGCCCATCACCCAATGACACGTGTGTTTTTCGTAGGGCGCGCGAAGCGGAACAATGGAGCGTGAGCGGAATTGCGCCGGTCAAACACCGTTTCCGCGCGCAGCGCGCCATCCAATCGAATCCCAACCCCCAACCCGCGCCCCCTCCGCTATACTCCCCACCTATCCCGCATACCCGGTCAGTCATCGCTATAACATGCTCCTCACTATCACCACCACGCATCAGCCGGCCACGGATCTGGGCTATCTGCTGCGCAAGAATCCTGCCCATGCGCATAGCCGCCCGCTGGCGCAGGGCACGGCGCACGTGTTCTTTCCCGAGGCCACCCTCTGTCTTGCCTTTGCCATTCATCATATCAAATGAGGCCAAATGCATAACAAACCAGCCAGTCCACTCAGCCTCCTGCGCACCATCGTTCGCGGCTTTTACCTGCTCACGCTATGCTTGGCGAGCCTGTACTTTCTTTTTGGGGATACCCTGAAAATACTGACCTGGGTCATCTTTCTGATCCCGCTCGCGTGGATTCTTTGGTCTATCAATGCACTGGCCGACCACACAGGCAAACGCCTGCATCACATCGCACTGCACTGTGTCATCAGCCTCTCCATCCTGTTTATCCTGCTGGCACCCGCAGCGTCTTATCCGAAATTCGCCAACTCCGAGGGGATCGGAGAACTCCTGCTACTGGAATATTTCCCGGTGTGGATTCCGTTCGGCCTGGTGGCAGCACCACTCACCTCGGCGATGGACTGGCTTGCCCGCCAGCATGGCGGCTTCATCGGCTATCCGAGCGCATTTTTCCTTTGGGCTGAATGCTATGTTCTGGCCCTCCCGCAGTCTCTCCTGCTGCTCTACGCTCACACCATCGCCACCCGCCTGCGCAACTTCCGCAAACGTCGCAACGCGTGACAATGGGCGGCCAGAGGTAGTAGCCACGCAAGGTGATTGATGAGCGCCCCGCGCCCAGCAGACATGCGTACATTCCCCGCCCTGCGGTAGATCACAGCTACCGAGCCCTGCGACCTACGCGTACGGTAATAAGCCCCATTTTGCCGCCCGGCGTGGGCGCCGGGTTACCGCCGATGCCGTCAGTCTTTCCCAGCTTGTCCCAAGCCTTCAACCGTCACATACTCACACACTACCGGGCGGGCCCGGATCACACCCCGGAGGGAATTGCATGGAGTTTTTCTTTGAGCTGCTTCTCGAATTCATCGGCCAGATCGTAACGGAGATACTCTGCGAACTTGGCCTGCATGCGATAAAGGAGCCCTTCCGACGCCCACCCAACCCCTTGTTTGCAACCATCGGTTACACACTCTTCGGTGCGCTCGCCGGCCTCATCAGTCTTTTCATCTTTCCGCGCCACATGGTGACACTCGTAGCACTACGCTGGGTAAACATGATTGTCACACCTCTCGCAACGGGCGCCGTCATGGCAATGCTGGGAGCACAGCGGGCGCGACGCGGGCAGACTGTGTTGCGCATCGACCGCTTCTGGTACAGCTACCTCTTCGCACTCGCGCTGGCCATCGTACGCTTCTCATGGGCGAGTTGAGAACTGATCGCGCCCATCCCCTGCATTACCCCACACGCCCCCTGTAGAGTGGAAGGAGCGCAGCGATTTCCGCCGCAATATCACCTGTGAGCACTACGGAACCACTCCCATGCATCATCATGCCGAAGCCGGCATACGCCAATCATCACCTTCCGGCAGTATGAAGCTGAGCCTGTAGCCCTGCGGGAAGTGCTTCCAGTAGTTCATGTCGAGCGGGCTGACTGTTTCCAGTGCAACGTCGCCGGCATGGGCGGGGATCTGTTGGCGAATGTCTTCCAGCGGCTGCCGTGAAGGCGATATAAATTCGTAAAACGCCATGCCATCGTCACGATAGCAAACACCATCCCTCACCTGCCGGTTCCAGTCCGGCTGGAAATGTGCTTCCCATGCCTGCCCCCCGGCCTTGGTCAGTGCCACCCAGATGTGCCGTGTCAATGAGCGTAGCGCCAGCGTGAATGAAGAGCAGCCCGCGCGCGTGCAGCGCTTCAATGAGCCGCAGCACACCAGCCGTGTCGAGTGGCAGGGGCGCACGATTGAACTGCTCGTCAAAATTGGGGGATGTGAGCTGCGCGAGGTTTGCCATCAGATCGCTGACGCAATCAAGCAGCGTGAGACTCGTTACATCCAGACCGCGCACCACGTCTTCTTTGCGGGGCGGGCTTGCAGATGTACCTTCTCGCCCGGAGCCTTGAGCAGACCAAGCCACATGACTGGATTGTCGCGTCACCCCATTAAGCAGCGGGGGACGCTTCAATTCAGCCCCCCAAACGCCCATCATGCTACCGTTGCAGCTGACAATGAGCGCACCGAATTGCACCGTCCACATCGGTTTTCCTGATTAAATCCAACCAGAACTACTATAGGCGAACCAATAGCCCGCAGAGTCCTTTGCTACTTTGGCTTGACTCCTGACCAAATTCCCGCCTGCCGACACCAAAAGTTGCAGGTGATCAATGTCATCCTTGTTTTTCCCAACCCAAGCAATAACCCCGATGCAGCGACTTCCTATTTTCTGTCGTATCTCACTACAAATCTTTTCAATATCATCCTCAAATACCCACCCCAAAACAGCCAACAAATATCGAGACTTAAGCCCTTCGTCCGTCACCAGAAGCTTCCTCAGCGCTTCAGGAACACATCTCTTTTGTTCGGTCTCCCGTTCCCCATACAGCACAAGGTTTTGTGAAACTGGATCATGCCACGCAATATCCTTATTACCGGGATTATGCTCAAGCCGTGCTTGAAATCCCAGACTTTCTCCAAGCCGACAAAAATAATCAAGCTCGCGTTGTGTCACGTCCGTCCATGTTGCGGAAGTGTGTAGATTAAAAGTCCGATAGCACCGAACATAACCATCACACAGACAACGAATAAATTCAACGTCATTCATCAAACAATCCTCGCACACCAATCAGCCTGGAATTCAGCACAAAATCATACAAATTTCTGCGTAATAATACGCCAGGTTGAAAGCGCCTATAACCTTTCCAGGATGCAAAAAAATATCTTCAAAATCCAAGCGGCAACAACTCATCATCTTCATCGGATTCACTGCCGCAAAAAAGCTTTAACAAGGCAAGCTCTGTCTGATACGCTGTGACCCCAGTAGCAGCCTCGCAGTGCGCAGGCGCCCGATAGCCAACGGCAGCCCCGCCTCCGACTTCAGGCGCAAGCCCAGATTGAGTGAAGATCTTGTTGAAAATCCGCGAGCCACTCCCCTGACGCCCCGCTGCTAAACCCCATTGCAATAATCACCCACCATCCCCACCCAGTCGCTGACAACGGCGGATACGCCATCAACACCCAGTCCAGCTGGCTAAACCTCATACAGACAGCGGAAAACTCCGCCCAGTGAAGAACCTTCCGCGTGTCGTTTATCTGATCGCACCCACGGTCCTCCGTGGGCGCGCACGTCCCACCGCTCCGCGGTGACCGCACCGTCTACGTCATATGATCGCTTCCACTCGTCCGGTGCAATTCACATTCGTTTATGGCACTCAACATCATTGACATGCCATGCCCCGTAGGGCGCGCAAGCGGTATTGCGCCGGTCGAACACCGTTTCCGCGCGCAGCGCGCCCTATAATCCCCCCAATGTCCCGCCAGAAAACCCGCCAACATGATCGCCTCACTCCCGAGCAACAGCTTGAAGACGAGGTACGCCGCCTTGCCGACCACCCCTGTGTGGACTCGGTAAGCGACCATTTTGCCGGTGCCTACAATGAACTTGGCCTCACCATTCATTTAACCCCAGCCAGTTCAGACACCGACTACTGGGCATTGCGCGAAACCCTGCTGGACGCCCTACCAACACCCTCGGCAGGTACCACCATCTGGATGCTCATCTTTAACCGCGATGGCAAAATCGTCGGTACCGCCTTCCCCGGCGACAGATAAAGCCCCCAACAATCAGGGTATGCATGGCGTCCAAACCCGAGCACCACGGCGCCAGAGCCGGCAATTCACGCTACGTATGGCAGCACACCCTTTTCCTGCCCCCTCAGGCAGCCCCAACCCAGCCCTTCCGGGCAGGGCCCGCAGGGCGCACGCACAAACCCTGATTTCCCATGCGCCTCCCAATGGGCTAGAATGCCAGCCGATTGCATATTTATGCTGGTTCGTCATGCCCGCCCTTCGCACGCTGCTAGACGGCGTTCACCTTGCCACGGTTTCCACGGTCGACTATGAACTGGTCACCGTCGAAGTCAGCGGCACCCGCACCGACAGCGACCTCGCCTACCTCGAAATCGCCGCCAGCCATCATCCCCGCAACGAGGAAGCCACCTGTTTGCTGTGGGCGAACCACATTGCCATGCATCCGGGGCAGAAGATCACCGTGCAGTTTCTCGAAAACGCCGAAACCAGCACACCGGGCAAGACCCTCGACGAACTCTACCCCCGCGAACCCGCCGAGCCGGCCACACAAGACTTCAAGCCGATACCCGAGCTGCTCGATCCCCTCGCGCACCTGCCTGCACACCGCGATTCCTTCGCCCTGCAGCTGGATTCCTCGCAAGGCACCCATCTGTCCATGCAGACGGACAGCAAGGCCCACGGCTTCCGCTTCTCGGTATTCTGGAACATCTGGCGCAGCAACCCCGCCCAGGCCTGCATGGCACTCTGCAGCCACAGCCTCCAGAACCTGCGCACCCGCACCCGTGGCACCTACCACGCCCAGGAAATGCTCGGCCATCAGGACGAAGTCTCGCTCACCGTGCTCGGCTAAAGCCGCCAGCACCGCCATTCCATGCCGGTTTCGTAGGGTGGCGAAGCGAACAATGAGCGGCAGCGAATTGCACCTTCCGCGTCTGCCACACCCGCATCACCTCGCCATCGTGAGGGATGCGCGTTCGGTGCAATTCGCTTCGCTCATTGGCACCCTACATCATTGGCATACCCACCGGTTTTCGCAGGGCGCAGCAAAGCCAGGCCAATGACGCACCGCGCAGTTGCGCAGACCTCGCCTCCGCCCGGAGAGCACAAAACAATCGTTCCGAGATCCCCAAAAATCCACCACAGAGCTGTGAGGCGCGCCAACAGAGAAGAGTGTAGCCCGATAAAATTCGTGGAAATTCTGGCCGATAGGAATGTTTGGCCTGAAATTGGTTACGGATGTAGCATAAGCGGAAGATGGCATACAGAGACGAACGTGCATCATCCCCAGCACGTACTTGGTCAGCTACCGCCACGTTCTGCACAACGTCAAAGAGAAGATATCGCAATGAATGCATGTGATCGCCTGAGATTGGCTCGTCTTTCCGTGCTGGATGGGAAGTACGAAGATGCACTTTCTACGTATGTATGGTTCCACCATCACGCTCTTGACGAAGAACCGGCACTCTATGGGGTTCGTCTCTCGTTTGCGCTTTCGCATTGGTTAGAATTGGCAGCAATATATCCACCCGCGTTGGTAGCGTTGCAGGAGATTCGGGACGACAAAACGAGCCGTCTCATTTCTGGAGAATTGGATCGCACACTCTTTCACGATGTCTGTTCAATTAATCACTACCTCAGCGCGAACGCAGAGACTGTACGCCTGTTTGAACAACTCGATTGCAGCCACCCCCACTTCGCGTCGGTCTGCTGCAACCTTGCTCTTGAAGCACTCGTCGAAGCCCATAGGTTCAACCTCGCCGCCAAGTATCTCCCGGACCCCATTGGCCGTATCGCCACTCTCGCGCAGCGTCTGAATGAAGATATCGCACGCATTCCTGAACGCCCACGCTCAAAGGCCCCTTGCTATCGAGCGTACAGTTTGAACTTCGCTTCAACCCTCGGGACTATCGTTTCTATTCTGTCTGGCGTCGACCGCCACGCCGATGCAGAGGAATGCAAAACCAAAGCCCTCTCTCTCCTCAAACCCTGGTATGTTCGCAAAGCGGTTGTCCGTGCTTTGGCAGACAAGCTTTAATGGCCGTTGGACCAAAGCCCTGCCATCCGCAAAGGCATATGGAAAACGGCAACGAACCCGCCCACCTGAGGCGGGCTTAAGCTGTCGCCACAGAGGCAGTTATTTCCCTCATCCTCTTCATCCTGTTTTGCAGTGTGGTTTTGCCCGGCTGCAGCTGAATACCAGACATCCTGCCGCCCCATAAAAACCCCATTGACATTCCGTGCACTCCTGTTGCAGCATCAAGCCAGATGAGCCTACCAGGAGCCTGAACATGTCTTTCACCGTTCTCCCTCTGACACCCGAGCGGATGGGCGATCTCGATGCCGTGTTTCAGGCGCGGGGTTGTTCGGATGCGAAGAAGTGCTATTGCATGTATTACCGGCTCACCCACAGCGAATACAGGGGGCAGGAGAGCAGCACGCTTTCAGCCCGCAACCGCGAAGCCATGCTCGGGCTGGCACAGCGGGAATTTGCGCCGGGGCTGCTTGGCTACCTGGATGGCAAACCGGTGGGCTGAGTGTCGCTGGGGCCCCGCAGCGAATTCCGGCGCCTGAAGACTTCACAGACGATGCGTGCAGTCGATGATCTTCCCGTCTGGTCGATTATCTGTTTCGTGATGCACGGCGAGTTCCGGGGCAAGGGCATTGCGCATGAGCTGCTGGCAGCGGCAATCGAATTTGCCAGGGCCAATGGCGCCACGCTGCTGGAGGCTTATCCGGTGGATCGCACAGTGGCAGGCGCAAAAAGCGCACCGTGGTTTGGCTCGCTCACCATGTTCAGCAGTGCCGGCTTTCAGGAGGTGGCACGCAACCGCCCCTGGCGCCCCATTGTGCGTATGGCCCTGTGCCCAACCTAGCCGGGACCAGAGCCCCCCACCCAAAGGGCCTGCGCCGGCCCCTTCCCAGCGCAGCAGCAAGCCGGCATACTTCGATCATCCCGACCCGGCACCGGGCGCCCGCTGGAGACACGCAGACATGACGACCGCACCCACACTTCAGACAATCGACCACATCCACGACAGCGACCCCGCCGGCGCCGCAGAGAGCTTGCGCAGCCTCGTGCAACGAGGCATCCCGGCAGACGAGCTGCCGCGCTTCTGCTGGCTCGTGAACCACGTGATCGGCGAAAAGCTCGGCGCCTGGGGCGAAGCTCGCAGCATCCTGAGCAGCACGGTGCCCGAAAGTGAAAGACCTGCGCAGCCTCTGCCACCTGGCCGTCGCCGCGCATCTGGCCGGTGACCCGCTGCTGGCATGGCAAACTGCCGACCGGCTGGCCGCCGAAGCCAAGGTGCCTGCCACCCTCAGCAACTGCCTGATCCGCCTCAGCACCCTGCAATTCGCCGCTGCCAGCCTGGATGCCGACAGCCTCACCCGCATGCTCGCCACCTGTGTGGCGCAACTTTCCGCAGAAATCGAATTCGGTGAGCTTGGCAAACCCATTGCCGGCGCGCTCAACAACGTGCTCTCCCTGCTGCTCGAGCACCCCGGCGCCCAGCCTGCAAACGCCACCTACCGGCATACACTGCTCGACGGCGCCCGCGTCTGCCGCGCCATCTGGCAGCGCGCAGGCAACTGGCTCAACGACGAACGCGCCAACTACCTCATCGCCCTGTGCGCCAACCGTGTGGCAGACTGGCCCGCCGCCCGCCTCGCAGCAGAAGGGGCGCTCGCCACCATCGCCCAGAATGGCGAAGAAGACGTCGACCGCGCCTTCATCCTCCTCGAACTCGCCCGTGCCCTCAGCGCCCTGGGCGAACCCGCAGCCGCCGCCAGCGCACGCAACACCGCACAAGACCTCGCCCAAAGCTTCGACGCCGACCTGCGCCAATGGTTCGATAGCAAAGCCACTGCATAACAGCAGCACATTGGCATACAACGCCGGTTTGCGTAGGGCGCGGCGCAGCCGGAACAATGGAGCACAGCGGAATTGCGCCGGTCAAGCCTCTGCCCGGAGGGCGCTAACCGCTTGATCGTTACCACGGTCCTCCGTGGCGACGCCTGCCTCACCGCTCCGCGGTGGCCGCGCGATCATGCATACCCGGTTTCCGATTCCACAATCGGGATGCGCCACAAAATCCGTGCCCCCGCCCCGCTGCCGATTCGAGTGTCGTGCCGGGTTTGGTAGGGTGGCGAAGCGAACAATGAGCGGGAGCGAATTGCACCTTCCGCGTCTGTCACACCCACATCACCTCACCATCGTGAGGAGTGCGCGTTCGGTGCAATTCGCTTCGCTCATTGCCACCCTGCATCATTGGCATACCGCACCGGTTTGCGTAAGGCGCGGAATGCCATAACATTGCCCACTCACCTCCATACGCCGCCCGGCCTATCTTCGCTCAGCGCCATCAACACATCAGCATACCAGGAACAATTAAGTCCCAGCGCCTCATCGAGCAGCAGATCGCGTGTGCCAATATCCAGCCGCGCCGAATGCACGCCCAGCAGTGCCCACGGCAACTCCCGTCCACCGGCCTCGTCAGCGCCCATACGCATCACGACCGGTGCGCCGCTGGTGCCCCGGTGCGTGCGCGCATCGGTGAGAAAATAGCCCTTGCCCTGAAAGCGCAGGCCGAATGAGGAGGCAATCGCCGCCTGCCGGGCCACCGGGAGATGGTGCAGGTTATCGTGAAAACCCAGCGGAAAACCCACCACCAGCAGTGGTGTGCCCACCTCGATAGCGTCCAGGCGCTGCGGCAGATGTGCCGGCGTGAAGGCGCGGTACTCCGTATCGGCCGGCAGCGCCGCCCGGTTGATCTCCAGCATCGCCACATCCACATCGCCAGCCTTGTCGGCACACGTACGCCACTCACCGAGGCCATTCTGATACAGCGGCATCGAAAACCCCGTGGAAGCCGACAGCGGCTCCGCACCTACGTGCAGCTCAATCTCGATGCGATCCGGATAATGATCGCTCTCCGGGTCCACCAGCACATGCCGGCTCGTCACCAGAAACAGCCGCGAACCGCGCTCAAAGAAAAAGCCCGTCGCATTCGTCAGGCCGGCCAAGCCCTGAAAGGTCTGAATCCTGACCGTCGTCAGGAGAATCGATTCGATTTTCACAGTCTGCCATCCGCAAGCGTGGGAACACAAAGCATCAACAACCCGAAACCCCCCTACCGGGCAGCAGACGAAAAACGCACATCACCCCCATCATACCGAAAGAACACCCACTCCCCGACAATACTGCCTTCCCAGGGCTGCAAGCCCCACCGCACGGGCCTCTGCGCCCGCATTCACCCACCCTATCTGGCGTCCGCCCCTGAAACCATTGCAAAAGAATGGTTTTTCTCCCGGCCAAACGCCGATAAAATGTCAGCTCTTGCGCCTTGTTTTTGCGAACGGCTTGAATCTGTTGCTACGCATTGGGGGCCCCCACCAGGAGCCTGCCAAGTTTTTCGTAGTGCAAACTGACGCGCAACATACCGTACAGGCGCCCGCAGCATTGCAGGCCTACCGACTTTTCAACGAATCCCCCCGGTGGCACAGGCCGCCCTATGTCAGTCATGAATCAACCAGGCAGCACTGCTCAGGCCCAGGCAAATCGGCCATTTACCCCCCAGGATTTCAAAACCCTTGCGCTCTCCTCCCTCGGCGGCGCGCTCGAGTTCTACGATTTCGTCGTCTACGTATTCTTCGCCGCAGTCATCGGCGGGCTCTTCTTCCCCGCCGACATGCCAGACTGGCTGCGCCAGCTGCAAACCTTCGGCATCTTCGCAGCCGGCTATCTGGCCCGCCCGCTGGGCGGCATCATCATCGCCCACTTCGGCGACAAGCTTGGCCGCAAGCGCATGTTCACCCTCTCCATCTTCCTGATGGCCGTGCCCACGCTCGCCATCGGCCTGCTCCCCACCTACGCCACCCTCGGCGTGGCCGCGCCGCTTCTGCTGCTGCTTTGCCGCGTGCTGCAGGGCGCTGCGATTGGCGGTGAAGTGCCCGGCGCGTGGGTCTTCGTGGCCGAACACGTGCCCGCCCGCCGCCTCGGCTATGGCGTCGGCGTGCTCACCTCGGGGCTCACCTTCGGCATCCTCATCGGCTCCATCGCCGCCGTGACGATCAACAGCACCTACACGCCAGACGAAATCACCGGCTGGGCATGGCGCCTGCCCTTCATCCTCGGCGGCATCTTCGGCTTTGTGTCCGTCTACCTGCGCCGCTTCCTCGATGAAACCCCAGTGTTCAAGGAACTCAAGGCCCGCCGCGAACTCTCCCGTGGCCTGCCGGTGAAAACGCTGCTGCGCGAACACCTTGGTGCCTGCATCATCTCCATCCTGCTCACCTGGGTGCTCTCCGCCGCCGTCGTGGTCGTGATCCTGTTCACCCCCACCTACCTGCAGAAGGTGTACCACATCGCCCCCGCGCTCGCCTCCCAGGCCAACGCCCTCTCCACGCTCACCCTCACCATCGGCTGCATCCTCTTCGGCTGGGCCTGCGACCGCATCGGCCTGCGCGCCGCCATGATCATCGGCAACCTCGGCCTGCTCGTCTGCAGTTACCTCTTCTACACCGGGCTCCCTGGCGACGCCACCAGCCTCTTCATCACCTACCCGCTCGCCGCCTTCTTCGTCGGCTCCATCTCCACCGTGCCCGTTGCCGCCGTGCGCGCCTTCCCGGCCGCCATCCGCTTCTCCGGCCTGTCGTTCTCGTACAACATCTCCTACGCCATCTTCGGCGGCCTCACCCCCGTGATGCTCACCCTCTGGCTCAAGAGCGACCCGCTCGCCCCCGCGCACTACGTCGGCTGCCTCGCCGCCCTTGGCGTCATCCTCGCCTTCGTGCCGCTCACCACCAGCCTCACCCAGTGGACCCGCCCCATCGGCGAGCCCGCCCGCTGAACCCACGCCGCGCCCTGACACCCGGGGCGCCGCCGTGCAGCAAGCCAGAGAACCCCCGACACCGTTCGGGGGTTTCTTTTTACAAACAAAGGCCATTGCCGCAAGCGCCGCGTCCGACGCCGCCGCTCCCCACATGATCGCACCCACGGCCCTCGTGGGCGCGCACGTCTCAACGCTCTGCGGTGACCGCACACCCATGCCTGCCCGGCTGACCTCCTGCCGCGCTCACGCGCACCACCATCCCATGCGGCACAATTCCGCTCACGCTCCATTACGGCCCAACCAAGGCCTGCCCCCAATGACTCGTGTGTTTTTCGTAGGGTGGCAAAGCGAACAATGAGCGCAGCGAATTGCACCTTCCGCGTGCATTTGGCCTGATCGTACCCACGGTCCTCCGTGGGCGCACACATCCCACCGCTCCGCGGTGACGCCACGCCCATGCCTGCCCGACCCGCAATACCCGCTAAACGCCCCGCACCGCCAGCTTGCCCGTGCGCACTTCATGGGCATACCATGGCACATGCCAATACGCTCCTTTGACGACACATGCGCTACGCCATCGCCTCCGGCATCGGTTTCTACCAACGCAAAATCTCCCCGCACAAAGGCTACTGCTGCGCGCACAACCACCTTCACCATCGCGGCTCATGCTCCGCATTCGGCAAACGCGTGGTGTTGCGCTACGGCGTGCTGCTGATGTTCCCCCTGCTCTGGCGGCGCTTGCGCGCCTGTCATCAGGCAGCCCTCGCAATCGCCGAAACACCAGCCACGCCAGCATTGCCTGAGGAGGAAAACACCAGCCAGACTGGCGATCCTGATTTCATCAAGATATGCGCCATCGAAGCCACCAGCGAAGCAGCGTGTTGCCTGCTGGCATTTCTCCTGCCCTGATCATGAAACCCGCCACGCCACCTTGGACACCTGTCCCCCTGCGAGAACTGCTGAAAGAAATCGACGCCAGTTGCGACTGCATGGATACACGCTTGCTGCATCTGTGGCACACCATCCGCATTACGCCGCAGAAATGGCAGCTTCACCCATGGGGCGACGAAGGAGAAGGCTTCTGGGTGGTTGGCGTGATCGGCGGAATGGCCATCTGGTACAACGATATTGAAGAGGGCTTCAACCGCTCCCACTTCACCACCTGGGGCAGAATCGATGAATACCGCTGCAACCAGGACGAACTCCGGCACACCCTCTACCACCTCGCCAACCTGCTTAACACCGGCGTGGATACCGTCATCAATCTCGGCGCACCACTCCCGGTGCAGCAATACGATTCAAACACCCTGCCTGCGGAACTCAAAACCCTGCTCAGCCGGGTTGCCGAGGTTCCGGACTTCAGTTACGTCGAGTTCACCGATATCAACACATCCAATGCGCTCGGCGACAACGCCTTGCACATTGCCGTATTCTGGGAAGATCTGGCCGCCGTAAAACTGCTCGTAGAAGCCGGCATCGACATCAACAAGCATGGCGAGAACGGTCATACACCGCTTCACATCGCCTGCGAAACCGGCAATGCCGAAATCGTCACCTACCTGCTCGAACACGGTGCCGACCCACACGCCCGCACCGAAGGCGACACGCCCTTCAAAACCGCCCGACTCAACGCCCACGACGCAATCTGCGATCTCCTCAACAAACACTTCGAGCGCCACCCACAACGCGGCGCCCCCTCTTCCACCAGCCTGCACCTCGCAGCACTGCAGAAAGAGATCGAAGAACGTTGCGGCGGACACCCCGATTAATCCGCTGCGGACACATCTTTTCGTGGGGTAGCGAAGCGAACAATGAGCGGCAAGCGAATTGCACCTTCCGGGTCTACCACACCCACATCACCATGCCATCGTTTGGTATGCGCGTTCGGTGCAATTCGCTACGCTCATTGACACCCTACATCATTGGCATATCAACCGATTTGCGTAAGGCTCAAGCATCCTCAAAAGGTAGCTTGGTCCTCACTTGCTATTGCGACACAAAACGTCGCTTCTGCATTGCCCCTATCCACCCTGTCCCAGCAAAGCTCTGCCGTATTCCCAGACAGACCACGTACGGGTATTCCCGGCTTAGCCACCGTTCTGCCAGAAACAATCTCGTTTGCAATTACAAACAAATCTTGATCTTGTTTTACAATTGCGCCTTCATGCAAATTCCAGACACTGCCGCGCGCATTTCCTACCATGAAGAAATTTGTCATCCTTATCCTGATCCTCGCCGCAGGCAGCTATGCCTATCACCACCGCAAGTCCGCCGAGTCGACAACTTTCAGCCCTATCGCAAAACCCTTCTATACCGAAGCCCGCGTGAAGATGGATATCCAGGGGCACGAACTCGAAGCCTTGCTCATTTCCGAAGCCGCAGATGAACTGGATTGCATGAAGCAACGCGACGCTGCCGAAAAATACATGAAGCAAGCCATGGCAAGCCTCTGCCACAACAACTGTGCACTTGAACACGTTGTCTGCAAGCCTGAGCTTGAAGTGCGCTACGCCAAACTCTTCAACAACGAGCCAACATTCCTCACCTACATGCGCCTCGCCAGAGGCACCAAAGACGAAAGAGAAATGCGCATCATCTACTGGGGTCTGACAGTCGCGCAGAGCGACACCATTTGCGATGCCGTGCCGCAATTCCAGAAAGGGCGCAAAGGCACCGTCAGCTGCATACGATCAGCCCAGCAATAGCCGCAGGGGCGGCAGCAACGGCTATACCCCTGTCATACTGCGCTCCACCAGGAGGGCGCAAGCCTGTAGGGTGGGTCTGGAGCAAAGCGACGACCCACCAGCCCCGCCATCAATCCCGCACCGGTTTCACATTTGGCCAGGTGGGTTGCTGCGCAAACCCACCCTAGTGTGCCCGACATGGGCA
>DBTS01000030.1:511-28401 GCA_002307175.1 Rhodocyclaceae bacterium UBA1310 | reverse complement strand
AGATGGAGAAGAGCCAGCGCGAGTATTACCTGAACGAACAGGTCAAGGCCATCCAGAAGGAACTCGGTGAAGGCGAAGAAGGTGCCGATCTCGAGGAACTGGAAAAAAAGATCAAGGCGGGTGGTCTCTCCAAGGAAGCCCTCGTCAAGGCCCAGTCCGAACTCAAGAAGCTCAAGCTGATGTCACCGATGTCGGCTGAAGCTACTGTTGTGCGCAACTTCATTGAAACCCTGGCAGGTCTGCCGTGGAAGAAGAAGTCGCGTATCAGCAAGGATCTGGCTGAAGCCCAGAAGGTGCTCGACAAGGATCACTTTGGCCTCGAAAAGGTCAAGGAACGCATCGTTGAATATCTGGCAGTGCAGCAGCGTGTCGACCGCCTGAAGGCGCCGATCCTGTGCCTCGTCGGGCCTCCAGGGGTCGGCAAGACCTCGCTGGGGCAGTCCATCGCCAAAGCCACGAACCGCAAGTTCGTGCGCATGTCGCTCGGTGGTGTGCGTGACGAAGCTGAAATTCGTGGGCATCGCCGCACCTACATCGGTTCCATGCCCGGCAAGATCCTGCAGAACATGACCAAGGTTGCCGTGCGCAATCCGCTGTTCCTGCTCGACGAAGTCGACAAGATGGGTGCCGATTTCCGTGGTGATCCGTCTTCTGCGCTGCTTGAAGTGCTGGACCCGGAACAGAATTCGACTTTCGTCGACCACTACATCGAGGTGGAATACGATCTGTCCGAAGTGATGTTCGTGGCAACTGCCAACTCGTTCAACATTCCGGCACCGCTGCTCGACCGCATGGAAATCATCCGTCTTTCCGGTTACACGGAAGACGAGAAGGTGCACATCGCCCAGCGTTATCTGCTGACCAAGCAGATGAAGAACAATGGCGTGAAGCAGAACGAGCTGTCTGTCACCGAAGAAGCTGTTCGCGACATCATCCGCTACTACACCCGCGAAGCGGGTGTGCGCGGGCTGGAACGCGAAATCTCGCGCATTTGCCGCAAGGTGGTGAAGGCGCTGGTGCTCAAGAAGCGTGAGAGCAAGGTGATCGTCAACGCCAAGAACCTCGACAAGTACCTGGGTGTGCAGCGTTACTCCTTCGGTATGGCGGAAAAGGAAAACCAGGTGGGTCAGGTGACTGGTCTGGCCTGGACCGAAGTCGGCGGCGAGTTGCTGACCATCGAGTCCGTGGTGTTGCCGGGCAAGGGCAAGGTGATGAACACCGGCAAGCTTGGCGAGGTGATGCAGGAATCCATCCAGGCCGCCCTGTCGGTGGTGCGCAAGCGCGCACGCCAGCTGGGTATTGCTGAGGATTTTCACGCCAAGAGCGATATCCACATCCATCTGCCGGAAGGTGCCACGCCCAAGGATGGCCCATCAGCAGGGATTGCGATTGCCACGGCGCTGGTTTCCGTGCTGACCAACATCCCGGTGCGTGCCGATGTGGCGATGACGGGTGAAATCACGCTGCGCGGCGAGGTATTGCCGATTGGTGGCCTCAAGGAAAAACTCCTTGCTGCTGTCCGCGGCGGGATCCATACGGCGCTGATCCCTCAGGAAAACGTCAAGGATCTGGTGGAAATGCCGGTAGACCTGAAGGATCGTATTGAGATCATTCCGGTGAAGTGGTTTGATCAGGTGCTTGAGCACGCGCTGGAACGCCAGCCTGAGCCCTTGCCTGAGCCTGCGGAGGCCGCTGCTGCGGTGGCTCCCCTGGTGGAGGCAGAGGTGGCTGACGATACAGGTAGCAACGGCCTTGTGACGCATTGATGCCAATCGGGCGGTATGATATTCATACCGCCCGAAGCCGGATTTCGTGCATTCATGAAATCGGGCTGGCATTCCGGATTGATTGAATCTAGCATTTGTGCCTATGGATGACGCACTATCACAAGCTAAAAAACAGTCGGCAGTTCGTGCTGGCGTTTTGTCGCTGAACATCAATTCGAAGTCCGCCCTGTATGCGGCCTACATGCCCTTTCTCAAAGGGGGAGGTCTGTTCATTCCAACGAACAAGGCTTACGCTCCCGGCGACGAGGTGTTCATGCTGCTGCAGTTGATGGATGATCCGGCTCGTCTGGCGGTCAAGGGCAAGGTGGTTTGGGTGACGCCGGCTGGAGCTGCCAATTCGAAGACGCAGGGTGTTGGCGTACAGTTTGCTCCTGACGAAGGCGGCAACGTCGTCAAGGTGAAAATCGAGCAGGTGTTGGGCGGTGCGCTGGGGTCAACCCGGCCGACGCACACGCTTTGATAGAAGTGTTGCGACATCAGAATTTTCAAACCGGGCGCAAGCCCGGTTTTCATTTCAGGAATCAATCGTGAAGTTTGTGGATTCGCACTGTCATATCGACACGGATGAGCTTGCTGCTCAGGGTGAGGCAATTTTTGAGCGCATGGTCAGTGCCGGGGTGACGCACGCCGTCTGTATCGGCGTAAAGCTGGAAAGCCTGCCGGGAATTCTGGCGCTGGCTGAAAAGCGGGCCAACATCTTTGCCACGGTTGGCGTGCATCCGGAAAATACCGAAGGTGAAGAGCCGGATGTGGCGCGGCTGGTGGCTCTGGCGCAGCACCCCAGAGTTATCGGCATTGGCGAGACCGGCCTGGATTACTACTGGCACAAGGATCAGCCAGAATGGCAGCGTGAGCGGTTTCGCGTGCACATCCGGGCGGCACGCCAAAGTGCCAGACCGCTGGTGATTCACACGCGCGATTCCGCAGAAGACACCATTCGCATCTTGCGCGAAGAGCAGGCCGGTGAGGTGGGTGGCGTGATGCACTGTTTCACCGAATCCCTGGAGATCGCTCATGCTGCGCTCGATCTCGGCTTCTACATCTCCTTCTCCGGCATCGTGACCTTCAAGAATTCTGCGCAGGTCAAGGAGGTGGCGGCCGCAGTGCCGCTGGATCGCATCCTTATCGAGACGGATTCTCCGTATCTGGCGCCCGTGCCCTATCGTGGCAAACTCAACGAGCCTTCCTATGTGCCCGAGGTGGCTAAGGAAATTGCGCGTCTGCGGGGTATCGGGATCGAAGAGGTGGCCACCGCCACTTCTGCCAACTTCTCCCGCCTCTTTGGAGTGGCACTCGCCTGACGCGGATTGTCCCGGAGTCCCGATTCAGCGGGCCCGAGCCTGTATCCAGGGAGCTTGCTCCAGGCGTTTGTTGCTGGCCTCCAGGGAGAGGCTTCCTGCCTTGTCTGCCTGCAGCAGGCAGTCCATGACGGGGTAGATCTTTTCCCCGTCGTACGAGACCAGGAGCAGGTCAACATCCGCCTGGAGCGCCTGGACGGATGATGTGCACAAGCCTCTGTCGTATACAGCGGCCATGGTCATATCGTCAGTGATTAGAATGCCGTTGTGATGCCAGTCGTCTCTGAGTGTGCGGATCAGTTTCTGCGAGAGGCTGGCCGGATTCTCCGGGTCCACACTATCCAGAATCACATGGCCTATCATGAGCAGTGAAGGGGTCTGCTCCAGTACAGTCCTGAAAGGTACCCAGTCCTGGGTGTTCAGTGTTCCTACCGGCAGCCTGACATGCGCCGAGAAATGGTGAGTGTCTCCATCGGCACTGCCCAGCCCGGGGAAATGTTTGAGCGTGGGCAGAATGCCCTGGGAAAGCAGCCCCAGGCTGTATGCCAGACCCATCTGGCTGACTGTCTGTGGATTCGAGGCGATGGCGCGTTGGCTGATCAAGGTGTGGAAATCCAGGGTTTCGTCAGGGTGCAGTGGTTTGAGATCAAGCACCGGGCTGAAATTGGTATTTACCCCCACGGATACCAGTGCTTTACCCTGGGCGGCGCCATATGCATAGGCAAGGCGTTCCAGATCATGTGGGGCAAGACCTGGTGTGACAAGACTGGCCAGGGTCGGCTGATAGGGCAGGGGCGGGGAGAGGCGTGAAATGCTGCCGCCTTCCTGGTCGCTGACTATCATCAGCAGCGGAAGTCCCGCCTTGCGCCGGGCTTCCTGGAAGGTGGCGATCTCTGCCTGCAACTGGATGGCTGTCTTGCCCTCGCTATTCCGCCGCGTCAGGAAAAGCCCTCCCAGATATCCCTGGCGGACGAGATAGCTGACGTCTTCCGGGCGCTCATAGCCCACAATCAGATGGCTTCCGAGACTGCGCAGTCTTGCAGCATCATTTCCGTGCGCTGACAGGATGGCATGGCGTGCCATCAGGAACCCCCATTCCTGTTCTGTCACGATTCCCAGCACAAAGATCCAGGCCAGCACGAGGAGGGTGCGGCCAATGGCGTGCCTGTGCCGGCGCCAGAACGCCATGGTCAAGCCCAGTAGCGCTACACCAAGGAGCACCGGTGTAGCGGCCTGCCGGTAAGGGAGAAGTTGCGGGTCCATCAGTTTGGCGGCCAGCAATCCAGCTGCCATGACCAGTGCTGCGTTGATGGCCAGAAGCAACCAGTCAAACCAGGTGCCGGATCGGTCGTATGAATTGGACATAGACATGGGCAAGGGTGGGCTTGTCGCTAGCGCGGGAAGATATCGTTACTTTAGCGCATTTGCCGGGCCAACCAGCTTGATAGTGTTGTCGGCGCGGCTGCCCTGCTGACCTTCGGGCGAAATGCTATCAAAAGGTGAGGACCGATCTTACCCTTCTAGACAGCAGGTCTGCTCCCTCTGATATGGGCTCGTTCTTATTCCTGGCGGGAAGGAGATTGAATCAATGGTATTTCAGGAGGCTCCTCCGGTAGCTGATGATGAACTTCCAATGCAGTTTCTGCCGGAGTCAGACGAGCAGAAGAAATCGCCAGAGTCCGTGCTGCCATGGAAAATTCTGGTGGTTGATGACGATGCGCAGTTTCGTCATTCTCTGCAGTTTGCGCTGAAGAATTTTGTCTATCAGGATCGCCCCGTCCAAATGCTGACAGCTTCGTCGAGCCAGGAAGGGGCGCTTGTATTTGCGCGCGAAACCGACATTGCGGTGGCGATGCTGGATGTGGTGATGGAAACCGATGATGCAGGCCTCAGGCTGGTGCGTAATGTCAGAGAGATTCTTGGCAATACGGAAACCCGGATTGCGATGGTTACCGGGCAGCCAGGCATGGCGCCCCTGCAGACAGTGGTGACCGATTACGATATTGACGACTACTGGCTGAAGACCGACTTCACTGCCGAGCGCCTGCGCGGAATGCTTACCACCCGTCTGCGCGAGTGGCAGCGTCTGCGTGCCATCAATCAGGCCCGGCGCGGGTTGCAGATGATCGTTGAAGGCTGCAATGCCTTTGCTGATGCGCGTACCGTGGCAGATTTCTCCACTCGCGTCGTGATTGAACTCACCCGCCTGCTTGGCGTCAAGGAGGAGGGGGTGGTTTGCGCCACGGAAGACCGTCGTGGTTCGCCTTATGATGCGTGCATCATTGCGGCAGCAGGCGCCTTTGCCTCGGCCCAGGGCAAGCCGCTCTCCTGTCTGGCGAATGTGGCGGTGCGCGATGCGCTGGCGGATTGCCTGATCCAGCGCCGTGATCTGACCCTGCCACACGGGCTCACGCTGTATCTGGCGAGCCAGCTTGATGCTCTGAGTTGCGCGGTATACGTTGAAGGCGTGGAGAGTCTCGATGAAACCCAGCAGAATCTGCTGAGGGTATTTGCTTCGCATATCAATTCGGCGTTGGTGAATGTCTCCCTGATCAGCAGACTCGACAGGATGGCGTACTGTGACAGTCTGCTGGATCTGCCGAATCGGAATGCGCTGATGCGTTTTCTCGATTCGGTGATGCAGAAAACCGCTGATAGCGGGCATTCCCTGATCCTGCTTGATATTGATGATTTTTCCGGGATCAGTTTTGTGCTCGGATTCGAGCATGGGGACGAGCTCTTGCGCGAACTTTCGCGGCGCATGCAGGCACAGTTTCCGCCCCCTGCCGTAACGGCGAGGCTGCATGACGATGTATTTGCGGTGCTTGGCCCTTCGGACATGATTGCCGAGGAACGGCTGGCGAAGCTCTCGTCAACAGGCGTTGATGGTCTGCCCGGGCGTTTCATCAGCCTCGGTACGGCACGCCTGGATCTTGCCGGGTTTCATGGGTCTGCCCAGGAGGCAATGGCCATGACTTCGCTGATCCTGAAGTCAGCCAAGCAGGCGGGATACGGTCAGTCCCGAAATTATGAATTCCGTATGAGTGGAGAGGCCAAGCGCCGCCTGGCAATTTCCGAGGCGCTGCATCTGGCGCTGGATTCCGGTGGCCTGTCGATTGCGTTGCAACCGCAAGTTCGTCTTGCCGATGGTGTGCTTGTTTCCGCCGAAGTGCTGGCCCGGTGGACCCTGCCGGACGGCACCGTGATTGCCCCGTCTGAATTCATCTGCGTGGCGGAGGCTAATGGTGAAATCGTGCGCTTGGGGGCCCAGGTTTTTCAGCAGACGGTGGAGGCCTGTTGCCAATTGTCACGTCTGGGGCTGTCCCAGATACGGCTGGCCGTAAACGTTTCGGTGTTGCAACTGATGCAATCCGGCCTGTTGCGTGGCTGGCTGGCAGATCTCGCGGCTGCCGGGGTCTCGGCGAGAAATATAGAGATTGAGGTGACAGAGTCTGTGGCGATGCAGGGAGAGATTGGCATCCTGGAACGCCTGAAGGCTTTTCATGAAGTTGGCTTTTCCGTAGCCATTGATGATTTCGGTACGGGTTACTCTTCATTGGCAAGGCTTCGCGAGATGCCTATCGATGTGCTCAAGATCGACCGTTCATTCATCAACGAAATCGGGGCAGACGGCGACGGTGCGATTGCCGAGACTGTGCTGGATATGGCACATCGGCTGGGTCTGCTCGTCCTGGCAGAAGGGGTTGAAACCGAGCAGCAGGCTGCCTGGCTGAAGGCCCGTAAGTGTGCGCTGGTGCAGGGTTACCATTTTGCTCGCCCCATGCCGCTGGAAGCGTTCATCAACTTCGCGCGCAGACATTGAGTGGCGGATGAGGCAAACCATGTTTCAGGCGGCTCCCCTGCAACGAAGATTTTTATGGTTCCTGAAATCTACGTTTGGGCAGATTTTGCTGTTCGGCCTGCCCTGGTGCCTGGTTTTGCTGGGTCTCGCGGTGGTGGTGGATTCCATGGTGGTGGCCAGACTTTCCGAGCCTGCGATCCAGGCCCAGAGCGAACTGGTTGCGCGCGGGCATCAGGTACTTACGCGGCGGCTCTCCAGCACGGTGCAGGATGTACGTTTTCTGGCCTCACTGCCGGATCTGCAGGATGTGCTCAATGGGGATGCGCATAAGGTTCCGGCGGTCACGGAAGTGTTTCGCCACTTTTCCTCTGTTGTGGATAAATACAACGAAATCCGCTGGCTTGATGAGACCGGGGTTGAACGCATCCGGGTGGATCGCGGGTTGGATGGCCCGCGTACGATACCGTCCGGGCAGCTGCAGGACAAATCACAGCGGCCGACCTTTCGTGACACCATGCAGCTTGCTGCCGGGCAGATCTATTTTTCCCGTTTTGATCTGAGTGTGGAGAACAACCGGCTGGAGCTTCCCATCAAGCCGATGTTGCGTATTGCCACACCGGTGTTTGATCGCAAAGGGGGGAGGCGGGGCATCGTCGTACTCAATTTTCTGGGCAGTGATGTTCTGGGCTGGCTGGCGGAGACCGCAGCATTGACGCATGCGTCCATCGAACTGGTCGATGGTGAAGGATTCTGGTTGATGAGCCATGATCCGGCAAATGCCTGGGGCTTCATGCTGGGTCATCCGCAAGCGACATTGGCACATGCGCAGCCCGATCTGTGGCGCGCCATCAGGAATGCAGACAGTGGGGTGGTGCAACTTCCTTCCGGGGTGTGGGGTTTCCGGCATTTTATCCCCTCGACGCTTGAAGCCGACCGTACGCATGACAAGGAAAACGCGCTGGATTGGGTCATCATCAGCCATCTTGATGCGGAGGCGTTGGCGCAGCGTGTGTGGTCAGCGCACCTGATGGTGCTGATTGTCACCCTGCTTGCCATCGGCATTTCAATGTATGTTGTGCTCTGTCTTGTACGCTTCCGCCAGGGGCGAGAGAGATCGATTGCCGATCTGCTGGTGCGCAGCAGCGAACTGGCTACCGCCAACTCTGCCCTACAGTACTCCCTGGATATGCAGAAGAACATGCAGGAGGAACTGGTACGTGCCGAAAAGCTGTCTTCGCTTGGCCTGATGGTGGCGGGGGTGGCGCATGAACTGAATACGCCACTGGGTACGGCAGTGATGACGCTGAGCAGCCTGGAGCATGCCTCTGGCGCACTTGCCGAGTGTTTGCAGCGGGGCCTGCGGCAATCTGAACTGCGTGAATTTCTTGGCGCGCAGCAAGAAGGGTTTGCAATCATGCATGCGGCGCTGGAGAGAGCGGCAGCGCTGGTATCCAGGTTCAAACAGCTTGCAGTGGACCGGCAGACAGAGGAGCGTCGTCAGTTCCGGCTGCGCGAGGTGATCGAGGATTCGCTGCACGTGATTTTGCGGCAGCACGCTGGCCGCCTCCAGCAACTGGTGATTGACGTGCCGGAAGCGTTGGTGATGGATAGCTACCCTGGGCCGCTTGGGCAGATCATCGATAATCTGGTGCGCAACGCCTTTTTTCATGCGTTTGTAGCAGAGCGTCCTGGAACGGTTCAGGTCCTTGCCCGGGCAGATGAATCGCAGGAGAGGATTATCCTGAGGGTGATGGATAATGGCAAGGGGATTCCACGGGATCTTGCGGCCCACGTTTTTGAGCTGTTTTTTACGACCCGACGTGGAGAAGGAGGAGCAGGCCTGGGCCTATTCCTCTCTCATCAGCTTGCCTGCGAGGTATTGGGCGGTACGCTGACACTGGATACATCCTTTGCGCCAGGCAGCTGTTTCGTACTGGAGGTGCCGCGGGTGGCGCCTCAGGCAAAACCCAGGCTTGAGGAAGCCGCCTAGCGCTGGATCAGCAGATCCGGGGGAGGGGGTCTTCCCCCAGTTCGTCGATGAAACGCTGCCCGCCCAGTGTGGTGACAAGGCTGACGGTGTTGCCGGCAAGTACGCTACCGATACGCGCCGCACCAGCTCCCGCCGGTAGGGTCTGCCAGAGCCGGAGGGCCTCATCGGCCTGTTCCTGCGCAACAATGGCGACAACTCTGCCTTCGCAGGCAAGCATCAGCGGGTTGAAACCCAGCAACTGGCACATGCCTGTCACCGCCGGACGAATCGGAATGGCCGGTTCATGCAGTTCCACACCTACCGCGCAGGTGTGGGAGATTTCATGCATCACCGTGGCAAGGCCGCCACGTGTGGGGTCGCGCATGAAACGCAAGCCCGGCAGATCGCGAATCAGTGCCGCCAGCGGGGCCACACATGCGGCGTCGGATTGCAGATCACTGCTGAGGCCGAACTCCTCGCGGGCCATCAGTACAGTTGCGCCATGATCACCAACCGGGCCACTGACCAGGATGACGTCGCCGGGCTGGATGCTGCGAATGTTGAGATGGCTGTCAGGAGCTCTCCAGCCGAGGCCAGTGGTGGCAATCACCACGCCGCTGCCTTGGCCGTGCGGCACGACCTTGGTGTCGCCACCAATGATTGGCACACCGGCTGCGCGGGCAGCTTCGCCTGCGGCCTGCAGTACCTTGCGCAGGTCTTCGAGCGGAAAACCTTCTTCGATCACCAGATTGAATGTCAGGGCGGCGGCGTCAGCCCCTGACACGGCAAGGTCGTTGAGCGTGCCATGGATGGCAAGGCTGCCAATGTTGCCCCCCGGAAAGAAGAGAGGCTGAACGGTGAAGCTGTCGCTGGTGAGAACAGGCACCCGCCCATCCTGGGCCAGCGGGCTACCGTCGGTGCCGGATTCAACACAGCCCAGAGCAGGGAAAACGACTGTTTCCAGCAACTCCCGCATCAGGCGACCACCGTTGCCGTGAGCGAGACGAATATATTGATCTTTCATCCAATTCCTCCTGTCGCCGATGAAAGGGATTGCACCCTTGTTCACAGCCGACACATCATAAGCTTAACAAAGAAACCGACGGCTGCCGAAAACGCAATGTTTATGCGGGTTTACCGTAGGTGACAATATGTTTTGCTGCAAAAAAGGAGGGGGAATCATGCGCAGTCGGGCTGTAGCGTGTTCCGTTCGTACGACCGCAATCCGGGGCTGTATCCGGCAGGGTTTGGTATGTTGTAAAACATCTGCTTTCATCCCTTGCGCAAAGAGGCCCGCCTGCCGGGCGTATGGTCTGGCACCGGGGGATACCTGGCATGCCTGCGCTCAGTTGTCTCTCCATCCGTTTCCCCCATAAATCTTCTGGCACTTTTCGTTGATGTTCCGGGTTTGCCTGCCAGCTCGCCGAGACGGTGAGTTGTTACGGCAAGAGCCGGCTTTGCATGGACGATCAGCGCTATACCTACCCATGCCAAGCTGATCCGGCTTGCGTGACGGGTCTCTGCGCCCTGTCAATCCGGGTGGCAGATTGCCTGTTTCATTCAATCAACATTGTTTTGTAAAAATTTTAATTTTATGGATCATGGAAAATAAAATTGGCATATATTATTGTGTGTCTTAATAAATGACAAACAAGTGTTTTATTGATGTTGCTTATGTGTGAATTTCGAACTTAATCAAAGATCTATGCTTGCCTTTGTGTGTTGGTTCGCCATTTTTTGAAATTGATGTGTAGTGGTTCACGAGAATGGTAGATTGACTTGTGTTTTGCATATCATGGAAAAATGAAGTTGGTTTTTGTGTTGTTCAATAAATGAAAAATAGATAAATATAGAGACAGGCTTCATCTCACGGAGAGAAAAAGAAAACCCGATGTGAGCTTAAAGGAGGTAGGGACATGAAGCGGTGCGTCATTGCGCTGTTGTTGTGCGCAGCAGGTCTAGCCAATGCCGAAGACACCATCAAGATTGGTGTTATCGGGCCTTTTACCGGGAAGTCGTCTGCAGACATGGGGGAAAGCATTCGTGGTGGTGCACGCGTTTTTGCAGATGAAGCCAATCGATTCGGCGGGATTCTCGGGCGCAAGATCGAACTGGTTGAAAAGGATGATGAGGCCAAACCTGACGTGGGGGCCAAGCTAGCAAAGGAGCTTGTCGAAAAAGACAAGGTAGTTGCGGTGGTTGGCTTTGCCAATCTGGCGGTTGTTTCGGCGGCGGCGCCACTGCTGCAGCAGGCCAGGAAGCCCTTGATCGTGTCTGCGGCGGCCGGGGGGGAAATCACCAGACAGCCCAATCTCCAGCCGAAGGAGCACAACTTCCTGTTTCGCGTGGCCGGGCGTGACATGCTGCAGACCAAGGCGATGTTCAAGGATCTGATTGATCGCCGCAAGATCACTGAAATTGCCGTGTTGCATGATGCGACGGCATACGGCACCAGTGGCAGGGACAATGCGCTTGCCGATCTTGGAGGACGCAAGCTCAAGCCTGTGTCGGTCGAGAGTTTCGCCATTGGCGAACAGGATATGACGGCACAGCTCACCCGGGCACGCGCTGCAGGGGCCAAGGCGATTGCGGTGTATGGGCTTGCTGCCGAGGATGCAGCGGTTGCCCGCAGCCTGGCCAGGATGAACTGGAAGGTGCCGATGGTGGGAACCTGGACAATGGCCCAGAAAACCTTCATCGATATGGCCGGTTCGGCTGCGGAAGGCGGGCGCGCCGCAGTGACCTTTATTGAAGATGAACGCGGCGGTGTGAGTTATGACTTTGGCCAGTCCTACCGCAAGGTCAACAAGGTGGGGTCGATTCCGTCGGGCGTGGCTGCCGCGCAAACCTACGATGCGCTGCGTCTCCTGTATCTGGCCATGTATCAGTGCAACTGTACGGATAGCGATCAGATCCGCAATGCACTCGAACAGCTGCAGTATTCTGCACGCTCAACCGTGGTGACGCGCTATGACCAGCCATTCACACCCAAGGATCATGAGGCCATCAGTGCCAACATGGTGGTGATGGGCGAAATCCATAACGGCCGCTTCTTCTATGCGTATCGGGAAGATGAAAATGCTTCTCTGATTACTCGCATGAAGGAGTAAGCGCGCTGATTTCGATTAATTGACCCAAGGCCAGCCCGCCATCGTTGGTGGGCTGGCGGCGTGCCACCTGCACTGGCTGGCCGTGCGCTGCAATGAGATCGAGCAGTAGAGTGTTCTGAAATACTCCGCCAGCCACACCGACGCAGACACTTTCAGGCAGTGCAAGCTGTTTCACGAGTGCGCCCAGGGCCTGTGCCACGCACAGGTGCAGGGCACGGGCGCGCGTGGCAACCGGCAGTTGCGTGTCGAGCAGGCCGTCCAGCCAGGGCTCCCAGTCCAGTTCCCACAAGCCATCCCTTTCTCGCCAGACGACGGGCCAGGCTGGTGCGGTATCTTTGGTTTCGGCCAGTGCCTGCAGGCGCATCGGGCCTTCACCTTCAAAACTGGCCACCGGGCAGATGTCGAGGAGTGCCGAGGCTGCGTCAAACAGGCGGCCAACTGCCGAAGTGCGTGGGCTGTTGAGGCCGCGTTGCCAGGCCGTGTGCAGCAGTCCCATCTGTGGATGCCATTCTGGCGGCTGCCGCGAGACCTCCCAGAGCATGCCGGCTGCACTGCGCCAGCATTCGCGGCTGGCGGCTTCCCCGCCAGGCAGGCCGAAGGGGCGCAGGCGGCCGACGCGTTGCCAGTGGCCGGGGCTCCCACGAAGCACTTCGCCGCCCCACAGGGCACCGTCTTCGCCCAGGCCGACGCCATCCCAGGCAAAAATCAGCCATTCAGTCTGCTCGGGATGCTCGGCGCAAAGTGCGCTGGCGTGTGCGTGATGATGCCAGATGTCATGCAGCGGCAGCCCCTGAGCCTGTGCCCATTGGCGGCTGCGGTAGCCGGGGTGGGCATCGAGCGCGATGCGGGCCGGCTGTACCCGATACAGGCGGCATAGATCCCCGGTGACGCGCTGCAGCCATTCCAGGCTCTTGGGGTGGGAGAGATCGCCGATATGGGGTGAAACCACGGCACGATTCCCCCAGCCCAGGGCGATGCAGACTTTCTGCTCTCCGCCGAGCGCCAGCGTGGGAACTGCCAGTGGCCTGGCAAGCCGCCATTCCTGTGCTGCCTCGCCGCGGCCAAGGCGGATCGGCAGGGGGGTGCTGGCGTGCATCTGCCAGACGCCGTCTTCTGCCGGGCGCAGGATGGGTCGGTTGTGATGCAGGAAGCCATCCGCCAGATGCGCGAGGCGGGCCTCTGCTTCTTCGGGGGCAATGGCAATCGGGTCGCCTGAAACGTTGCCTGAGGTCGCCACCAGCGGGCCGCCAAAATCCCGGCTCAGCAGTGCCTGCAAAGGGCTGTGTGGCAGCATTGCGCCAATGCGCCGCATTCCCGGTGCTATTCCCGGTGCCAGGCGACAGTCTGCACGCATTGGGATCAGTACGATGGGGCGCTGTGGGCTGCGGAGCAGCGTCAGGGTGGCACTGTCAGGATGGAGATAATCATTCAGCATCGCGTCGCCGTGCTCGCCGGTCTCATCGAAGAGAATGGCGAAGGGGCGGGAAGGGCGGTGTTTGCGTTCGCGCAGACGGGAGACTGCTGCCTCGTTGCGCGCATCGCACATCAGGTGGTAGCCGCCCACGCCTTTGACGGCGAGGATCTGGCCGTTGTGCAGGGCCAGGAGTGCTGCCTGCAGGGCAGGCTCGCCAACCTGATCCTGCCAGCGTAACTGTGGGCCGCAGACCGGGCAGGCCACGGGCTCGGCGTGGAAACGCCGGTCGGCCGGATTCTCGTATTCTGCGCGACACGCCGGGCAGAGCGGAAAGCCCGCCATGCTGGTGCGCGCCCGGTCGTAGGGCAGGCCGGAAATCAGTGTGTAGCGTGGCCCGCACTGGGTACAGTTGATGAAGGGGTAGCGATGGCGACGGTTGGCGGGGTCAAAGAGCTCACGACGGCAGTCTGCACACAGGTGCGTGTCGGGGGGCAGGTGAATGTCTGCCACATCCTCTGCGCTACTTTCGAGGATCGAGAAACCACTGCGGGCTTCCTGGATCGCTTCCAGATGCTGCTGCAGCAACTGTGGCGACGCCAGCGGCGGAGCATCCGCCTGCAGGCGCTGCACGAAGACTGCCAGTTGATCTGCCGGCCCTTCGGCGACAATCGCGACCTGCCCGGAGCGGTTCTGCACCCAACCGCCGAGCCCGAGTTCGTGGGCCAGACGATGGACGAAGGGGCGAAAGCCCACACCCTGCACGACGCCACCAAGTGTCGCGTTCAGGCGTGCGGTGTTCATTTGCGTGCGGTGCGTGGTGCGGCAGACCACCAGATGTGGCAGGCGCCTTCGTCAGAGACCATGCAGGGGCCAACCGGGTGATCCGGTGTGCACCCGGTGCCATACAGGCGGCACTGATCTGGCTGTTTGTGCGCGAGCAGCACTTCGGCGCAATCGCATCCCGGCGGCATTTCGCCGGCACGGCGGCGGTGCAGATCCTTGATCGGGAAATGCGTGCTGGCATCGCGTGCAGCGTGTCTGGCGGCCAGACGATAGCCGGAAGCTGGGATGATGCCAATGCCGCGCCACATGGCGTCCTCCACATCGAAAGCCGAATTGATCAGCTTCTGTGCCTGCAGGTTGCCTTCCGGCTTTACAACTTTGGCATAGCAGTTGTCGAGCACGGCTTTGCCAGTCAGAGCGTGGAGGATCACGGTATGCAGCGAGGCGAGCAGGCTGTCTGCCGAGAAACCGGAGACCGAGACCGGGATGTGGTGCTTCTCTGCCACAAAACGCCATTCATTGGCGCCCATGATGGCGGCCACGTGTCCCGGTGCGATCATGCCTTCAAAAGGCGTTTCGTCGCGCAGCAGGTGGGCCACCGCAGGCCAGGTCAGGCGGGCAGCCGGCAGCAGGAAGAGGTTGTCGGGCAGGCGACTGTCGGCGAGCATTGCTGCCACCGGAGCCAGGGTTGTCTCGAAGCCGGCCGCAAAGAACACTACCGGCCGTGGCGCCAGATCGCGGGCCAGACTGATAGCTTCGAGCGGAGAGGCAATCGGGCGGATGTCTGCACCGATGGCGCGTGCGGCGACGAGTGAAGCCGGCTCGTTATGGCCGACATTGGCTGGCACGCGCAGCATGTCGCCGAAGGCCACCAGCGTGACCGGGTGATCCATGGCAATCCGGATAGCCTGATAGATCGATTCCTCAGGACAGACGCACACCGGGCAGCCTGGGCCGGGGAGTAGTTTCACCCAATCTGGCAGCAGGCTGCGCAGGCCAAACTCGGTGATGCTGCGCTCGTGCCCGCCGCAGACATTGAGAATTCTGACGGGTTTTTCCGGGCGTGGCAGTGCCCGGATCTGCGCCAGGTGTTCAACTGCGCCCACCATCAGACGGCCTTCCACTGGTGGCTGGGCTTGAGGGCAGCATGCGTCTGGGTGATCCACTCAATCAGCGGCGTGAGGGTTTCGGGCTGCAGGCTCGAAATCGTGAGGCACGGCGAGTGATTGGCGAGCTTGCGCAGATAGCCTTCGGCATTCTCGGGCGAGAACTGTGGCAGATGCGGCAGCAGATCGGCCTTGGTGATGAGCATCAGGTCGGCCTTGTGGAACAGCGTCGGGTACTTGGCGGGTTTGTCGTCACCTTCGCACACGGAAAGCAGGGCAATCCGCTTCGCTTCGCCCAGATCAAACGACGCGGGGCAAACCAGATTGCCGACGTTTTCGATGAACAGTACATCCAGCTCACCCAGATCGAACTGCGACAGGGCTCCAGCCACCATGCTGGCATCCAGATGGCATGCCTGGCCGGTGGTGATCTGGATGGCTTTGGCGCCCGTACGGGCGATGCGGCGGGCATCGTTGTCGGTTTCCAGATCGCCGACGACCACGCCACAGCGCAGAGGCAGCAAGGGGATGAGTGTTTCTAGCAGGAAAGTCTTGCCCGTGCCCGGGCTGGACATCAGGTTGATGGCGAGAATGCCATGCTGATTGAATTTTTCGCGATTTTTGTCGGCCACTTCATCGTTGGCACCCAGCAGGGATTCATGCACTGCCAGTATCGTTTCCTGCGACGGGGCCGGTGCTGCGGTTTCCTTGCGCCGCTGACGGGCGCTGGGTGAATAGGGCAGACCACAACCACATTCGAGACACATGATGATTCTCCTAGATTCCTGATTCAGGCTTCGGCCAGGGTCAGGCCGGTCAGGAGAACTTCGTCTCCCGCCACCAGTTTGACACCCTGGTCACCACATTTTGGGCAAACCAGCAGATTTGCTGCCACATCGCGCTCGGTGCCGCAGGCCTCGCAGGCCACCCGCGCCGACTGGAAATCGACGATCAGTTCAGCGCCTTCGGCTACCGTGCCGGGGGAAGCATGCGGGAACATCCGGGCGAGCAGATCAGGCTCACACCCGGAGAGTGCGCCGATAGTGACTTTGAGCGATTTGATACGACGCCCGGCGTATTCGGGCCGTGTGGCGAGCTGGCGCCGTACGGTGGAGATCAGGGCCTCACACAGTGAGAGTTCATGCATGGCTGCCGTTTTCCTGCATCTCCTGCCAGATGGCGAGGGTTTCCTCGGCGGCAGCCTCGTCGATGCGCTCAATTGCGTAGCCAACGTGCACCACGACGTAATCTCCCGGCTGCGGCACCGGTTCCCCCAACAGGGCCAGGCTGATTTCACGGCTTACGCCCAGGGTATCGGCAATGGCCCGATCGCCGTCGCAAGAGATGATGCGCATTGGAACGCTTAGACACATGGAAATATTCCGATCTTGAAACGAAGCAAACTTTTGGCGTCCGCAAGAACCGGCTCGCGATTTGCTGCAGGAGACCGTCAGCAGGGTGAAGAGCGGCGCAGAAACCGGAATGTATTGGCATACATGAGGATTTCGAGCAGCGCAGGCGCCCTGATCACGGCTTCGCAGCAAGATCATGAACAGCCTCAAAGGGCAATTCCGGTACTGCAGACCAAGCACCATTATAGGATCGAAACCGCCCACCCATGCACTCTGTTCGGGGCGATACATCAATAAATAACCATTGTTAAGACAAGGTTTTTGGCGATGAACGAGACGCGCTATCTGCCCCGCACTGCGCTGGGGCTGCTGATAGAAGCCATTCAGGATGGAGGTTATCGGGTGATTGGCCCGAGGCCGGAGATTGGCCAGGGTGGCCTGGCATTTCGCGAAATCAGTGGCGTGGAGGATCTGCCGCAGGGCGTGGTGGATCATCAGTCTCCTGGCCGCTACCGGCTTGAGGGGAGTGGCTCGGCAAGAAATTTCAGCTGGGCCAACACGGCCAGCGCGATCAAGCCCTATGTGTTTGCACCGCGCGAAAAACTCTGGCGTGTTGTGCGCAAGGAAGGACGCCTTTCCTTTGAGTCGATGCAGCATGAACTGCAGAAAACGGCAATTCTGGGGGTGCGGGCCTGCGATCTGGCGGCGCTGGCGATCCAGGATGCGCATTTCCTCGAAGCGACCTATCGCGATCCCTACTACAAGGCGCGGCGCGAAAAACTTCTGCTGGTGGCCGTGAATTGTTCGCATGCGGCAGCCACCTGTTTCTGTGCCTCGACCGGGGATGGGCCGGAAGTGGTGAGCGGCTTCGATATCCTGCTCGACGAGCTTGATGAGGGGTTTCTGTTGCGCACCGGCACCACACGCGGTGCCGTGATTGTGGCCGATCTGCCGTGCGAGCCCGCCTCCAGCGAGCAGATCAGGCAGGCCTGGGATCAGCTTCAGCACTGCCGTGAGCAGCAGCGCGCATTGCCCCCTGCCTCGGAGTTGGCAGGGTTTGCCGACAAGCTTGATGATCCGCGCTGGGCAGAGATTGCCGAACGTTGCCTGGCCTGCGGTAACTGCACAGCGGTTTGCCCAACCTGCTTCTGCCACCGCGAGTTTGACTCGCCTGCGCTTGATGGCGTGAGTACGGAACGCTGGCGCGATGCAGATTCCTGTTTCAATGCCGATCATAGCTACATTGCCGGGCAGATTGTGCATCCGGGAACACGCGAACGCTACCGCCAGTGGATGACACACAAGCTGCTGAGCTGGACCGAACAGTACGGACGCACCGGGTGCACCGGCTGCGGGCGCTGCATCACCTGGTGCCCGGCAGGAATCGATTTTGCGGAAGAGGCCAATATCATTCTGGCTAAAAAGGGAGCCGCAACATGATCTCCGACAACCCCTATCTGCCCTGGGAAGCCGAGATTGTCGAGCGTACGCAGGAGACGCCTGACATCTTTACCTGGAAGTTGCGTCTCACCGATCCTGAAGTGGCACGTCATTATCGTTTCCGCCACGGGCAGTTCAACATGCTCTATCTCTTCGGTGTGGGCGATGTGGCGATTTCCGTAATGTCTGGCGACGAGGAATTTCTTTGGCATACGATTCGCGCGGTGGGACGGGTGACGCGTGCCATGATGGAACTGCCGGTGGGTGCCTGCATCGGGCTGCGTGGGCCATACGGCAATGCGTGGCCGCTGGAGCAGGCCAAAGGGCGTGATGTCGTTTTTGTGACGGCAGGCCTGGGGTGTGCGCCGGTGACATCATCGGTCAAATATGTGATCGCTCATCGGCAGGAGTATGGCCGGCTGGTGATCATGCAATCGGTACGCCATCGGCATGAAGGTCTATGGGAGCCACAGTACGATGCGTGGCGATCCCTGCCCGATACACAGGTACTGCTCACCGCCTCGCGTGACAAGACGCGCTGGCCGAACTGGGAGCTTGGGCGGGTCAGTGTGCTGCTCGACAAGGCAGATTATGACAAGCAGAACTGTGTGGTGATGATGTGCGGGCCGGATGCAATGATGCAGGATACGGCGTCCACCATTGCTGCGCTGGGCGTGCCCGCGCAGGATATCTATCTGTCGCTGGAGCGCAACATGCAGTGTGCAATCGGTCATTGCGGGCATTGTCAGCTCGGTGGCAGTTTCGTGTGCAAGGATGGCCCAGTGTTTGCATGGCCACAGGTCGAAGCTGCAATGAGCGTGAAAGGATTTTGAGATGGATGTCAGGCCACGCGTTGCAATTCACAAGTTTGCTTCCTGTTCAGGTTGCCAGTTGGCTTTTGTCAATATGGGGACGGATCTGATTGAATTGAGCCGCCTCGTCGAGATCGTGCATATGGCTGAAGTCGGGCATATCGCTTCTGATGAAGAAGAGGTTGATATTGCCTTCATCGAAGGTTCGATCACCACGCCTCACGATGTTGATCGCCTCAAACGCATCCGGGCGCACAGCAGCTATCTCATCACCATGGGAGCATGTGCAACGTCCGGCGGTATCCAGGCGCTGCGCAATCATGCCGACTCCGCGGAATGGATGCGCTCAATCTACGCCAAGCCCGAATATATTCATTCCCTGTCGACCTCGGCGGCGATTGCCAATCACGTCAAGGTGGATTTCGAACTGTGGGGGTGCCCGGTGAGTGTGCGGCAGATGCTCGGGGCTGTGCGTTCCTTCCTGTTTGGCGTGGCACCGCAGGTGCTGGGGGAAAAGGTCTGTCAGGAATGCAAGCGGCGCGGCAACAATTGCATTCTCGTTACCCAGGGGCAGGCCTGCATGGGGCCGGTGACGCGAACCGGCTGCGGCGCGCTGTGCCCGAGTTTCGGGGCACCGTGCTATACCTGCTACGGGCCGGCGGAAAGTACCAACGCGTCGAGCTTTGGTCAGTGTCTGATGGGGCTCGGGCTCGATAGCGATCAGGTGGCACGCAAGTTTGCCTCCATCAATAACGCAGCACCTGCATTCAGCGAAGCGACTCAAATGTTTTCCGGCAAGACCTGGATGGAGGAGTGAGCATGACAGACCAAGTCAATCCGGAGCGCGACATTACTATCGAGGTGCCGCTTCTGGCGCGCGTCGAAGGTGAAGGTTCGCTGGAGTTTACGGCGCGTGGCGGGCACATCGAGAAACTGCAACTGTGCATTTTTGAACCTCCACGGCTGTTCGAGAAGTTTCTTGAAGGGCAGGACTATACCGAAGTGCCACACATCGCAGCGCGGGTCTGCGGGGTGTGCCCGATTGCCTATCAGATGACTTCGATCCGCGCCATTGAAAAAATATTCGGGGTTGCCGAAGACCCGTGGGTGCACGCCATGCGGCGCGTGGTGTACTACGGAGAATGGCTGCAGAGCCATGCTCTGCATATCAATCTGTTTGCTGCCCCTGATTTTTTGGGCTTTGCCGACGCCCTGCAGATGGCCAGCCACTTTCCTGATGAAGTGCGCCGTGGCATGCAGTTGCAGGGCTTGGGCAATGACATGCTGCGCCTGCTGGGTGGCCGCTCGGTGCATCCCATTGGCTTGCGGGTTGGAGGATTTCATCGTGCGCCGCCCAAGCACGAGGTGGCTGATCTCGTCGACAAATTACTGGCTGCGCGTGAGGTAGTGCGTGATTTTGCCGAATGGGCGATTGGCCTTCCCCGCCCAGAAGATGAGCAGGATTTCGTTGGCGTGGCGATTCGTCATCCCCGCGAATATGGCCTCAATGAAGGGCGCCTGATGTCCACGGGAGGGCTGGATATTGATTTTGCCGCCTATCCCCAGTACTTTGGCGAACATCAGGTGGAGCACTCCACTGCGCATTATTCGCTGATGAACGGGGAGCGCTACTTTCTTGGGCCGCTGTCGCGCATGAATCTCAATTTCGATCGCCTGCCGCTGGAGATCCAGGATTTTGCGCACGACATGGGCTTGCACTTCCCCAGTAACAACATGTTCATGAATGTCGCGGCACGTGCGCTGGAATGCTATCTGGCTATCGTTGATACGTTGCAGATCCTGCAGCACTATCATCTGCCCGCCCGGCCGTGGCAGGAGTTTACCGTGCGGGCGGGGGTGGGGCATCATTGCACGGAAGCCCCGCGTGGGATGATCTATCACCGCTTTGAGCTCGACGAAAAGGGGCGCGTGCTGGCGGCAACTATGATTCCACCGACATCCCAGAATCAGGCCTGCATGGAGCATGACCTGCATGTGTCAGTGGAACGGTTTGGTCTGCATCATCCCGATGATGAGCTGCGCAGCCTGTGCGAACAGGTGATCCGCAATTATGACCCCTGCCTGTCATGTTCCACCCATTTTCTGAAACTCAAGGTAAATAGGGATTCAGATGCAGGGGATTCCGATCCTGCAGTTCCCGGGGTGGCGTTGCCGTGTTGAGCGTCACGACGAGGCGCATTTTGCGCTGCCCTGGTTTGCGCGGGGAGATACTGTGAGCATTCTTGTGGCCGGGCTTGGATCTGAATGTGGTGCGGATGCCTTCGGATGGGAAGTGCTGCGGGCGCTCGAATCCTGTGGCTTGCCCAAAACAGTCAATCTGATGCTGTGCCGCCATCCTGGGGAGCTGATGATGCCTCTGCTCGGGGCCGATTCGGCGATCATCATTGATGCCTGTGTCGGAGGCGAAAAATCCGGAATGCTGCGCCGCCTTCGTCTTGAAGATATCGAAGGTGGCGAGCGCCAGCTTCACGGCTTTGGACTGGTCGAGGTGTTGCGACTGGTGATGGCTCTCGGGGTGAGCCCCGCCCGCTTGCAGATTCTCGGGCTGACGGTGGCCACACCGACCGCTGGTCTTGATCCCGAGTGGGTGAGCGACGGGGTGCGGGAGCTGGTTCAGATTCTTTCCGAACCATTGCCGGCAGCCGCGCTCTCCTCTGGGAAGGGCTGCTGAGCGCTGTGCCAGGGTGGGGCAGGCAGGCTGACCGGTGGGAGCCACTTGCGACCGTCCGGACATTTCTGTGATGAATCCTTGCTTCAAGTCGGGATGACGGGGGTAGTTTGCCGTTAAAATGGCAGGAAGCCAGCTTGGCTTCGCCATTTAGAAAAGGATTTGCAAGTGATACCCGCTGTTTCCCGTGCAGACTTCGATCATTACATGGTTCCCGTGTTTTCCCCGTTGGACATGATCTTCGTGCGAGGCGAAGGTTCCCGCCTGTGGGATCAGCAGGGGCGTGATTACATCGATTTCGGAGCGGGCGTGGCTGTCACCTCGCTGGGGCATGCCCATCCGGGGTTGCTCAAGGCTTTGACGGAACAGGCTGCCAAGGTGTGGCATGTATCAAATTACTACACCAATGAACCTGCCTTGCGGCTGGCCCGCAAACTGTGCGAAGCCACCTTTGCCGAGCGCGTGTTTTATGGCAATTCAGGTGCGGAAGCCAATGAGGCTGCGCTCAAGCTGGCGCGCAAGCGTGCAGTGAATCTGTATGGCCCGGAAAAGATCGAGATCGTTTCGTTTAACGGCTCCTTTCACGGCAGAACTTTCTTCACGGTTTCGGTGGGGGGGCAGGCCAAGTATTCCTCAGGGATGGGGCCCAATCCGGCCGGTATCGTGCATATCGACCTGCATGACGAAGAGGCGCTGCGCCGTGTGGTGGGCCCGAAGACCTGTGCGATCATCGTTGAACCCGTGGTGGGGGAATCCGGCGTGCTGCCGGTCAAGCATGAATACCTCAAGCTGATCCGTGAGCTGGCGAGCCAGCACGACGCCGCCCTGATCTTTGATGAGGTGCAGTCTGGCAATGGGCGTACCGGCTCGCTGTATGCCTACATGGATACGGGTGTGACGCCCGATATTCTGACCACGGCCAAGGGCATCGGCGCAGGTTTCCCGATCGGCATCATGATGACCACCGCCGCAATGGCCGACAAGCATTTCACTCCGGGCGTGCACGGCAGTACCTTTGGCGGCAATCCGCTTGCCTGTGCCGTCGCAGAAGCAGCGCTTGACATCATCAATACGCCGGAAGTGCTGGCTGGAGTCAAACGCAAGGCGAAGCATGCGGCGGATCGTTTGCGCCAGATGGGGCAGAAATACAAGTGTTTCGACGAGGTTCGCGAGTCCGGGCTGTGGATGGGCTGCCAGCTCACCCCCGAGCTTGCGGGCAAGGCGGGTGCTTTCATGAAGGCTGCGGCTGACAATGGAGTGCTGCACATTGTCGCCGGGCCGGATGTGGTGCGTCTTGCCACTTCCCTGATTATCTCCGATGCTGAACTTGATGAAGGGCTTGACCGTATGGAGCGCACCTGTGCGCAGATGACCGGGCGTTGAGTGCATCAATTTTTGTGACAGGACATCAGCACGGTCTGTGGGGGTCGTTATCTGTCGTTTGACACTGAACTGAATCCGTTCCGAACCCAATGCCTTCCGCTCAAGACCATTCCGACCGAGACGTAGCCAATGTTGACGCACTGCGTGAAATCCTGCGGCTTCTGGCTATGCGGATGGAGCGTGCGGAAGGTTTTGAAGACCCCGTCCGTGAGCCGCTTGCGCTGATTGGGCAGCTGGCCCGGGTGCTCAATCTGCAGCTGCAGGAGCGGGATCGGCTGTCGCTGGCGCTGGATAACCGCCATGACGGGCTGTGGGACTGGGATCTGGGCAGGCAGCAGTTCTTCCTTTCGGCGCAGTGGAAGCGTGGTTTGGGCTATGCTGATGGAGAACTTGGCAATGCGCTTGCTGATTGGCAGGCACTGATCCACCCTGAAGATCTCGAGGCTGTGCGCGAGCGGGTCTCCAGCCATTTGCTGGGGGCCGCCGAAGAGTTTGAGGCGGAGTATCGCCTGCGGGCACGCAATGGGGATTGGCGCTGGATGGCCACCCATGGGCGGGTGGTGGCACGCACGGCAGATGGCCAACCGGCGCGGATTGTCGGTACCCACCGGGATGTGACGGAGCGCAAGGGCTGGGAACTCGAGATGCTGCGTGCCAAGGAAGCAGCAGAATCCGCGAGCCGTGCCAAAGGTGATTTTCTGGCCAATATGAGCCACGAAATCCGCACACCGATGAATGGCATCATCGGGATGACCGAACTTGCCCTGGATACGCAGCTTGATACCGAGCAGCGTGGCTATCTGCAGACGGTTAAATCGTCGGCAGAATCCCTGCTGGCCATCATCAACGATATTCTCGATTTCTCGAAAATCGAAGCCGGCAAGCTGGAGCTTGAGAACATTGAGTTTTCCCTGCCTGCCGTGGTCTCCGATATTTTCAAGGCGCTTGCCCTGCGTGGGCATCAGAAGGGCTTGGAACTGATCTTCAGCCTGGCCCCGGATGCGCCACAGGTGTTGCGGGGAGACCCTAACCGGCTGCGTCAGGTGCTCATCAACCTGCTGGGCAATGCGATCAAATTTACCGAGCACGGTGAGGTTGAGATTACTGTATGGTGTGTACTGCGTGAAGCAGGCCATGTCCGCCTGCAGTTTGATGTGCGCGATACCGGGATCGGGATTCCGGCGGGCAAGCAGACCGAGGTGTTTGGTGCATTCTCCCAAGCGGATAATTCGACGACGCGACGCTATGGTGGCACGGGACTGGGGCTGGCGATCTGCCGTCGCCTCGTGGAACTCATGCGTGGCCGTATCTGGGTGGTGAGCGAGCCGGAGAAGGGGAGCACTTTCTCATTCACGGTCGAGATGGAAGCCGTGCGTGACACCGTCAGTGTGGAAGAGGTGGATGCACGTTACGCCCAGATGAGTGTTCTGGTGGTCGAAGATAATGCCGCAGTGGCCCGCGTGCTGACGCGTACTCTCAAACAGTGGGGGTTTGCGGTGCAGGTTGCAGGCAATGGTGCCGAGGCGAATGTTTTGCTCAGACAAGCGGGCAAGAGTGGTGTGCCATTCGACCTTATGTTCGTTGATGCCAACATGCCGGAACCGGGTGGATTCACATTGCCGACCTATTTTCATGGCGAAGGGGCTTCGTGTGAGCGCATCATCATGATGCTGACTTCTGAGACACAGCGCACTGAGGCTGCACGATGCCGGCAGTTGGGAGTGCGTTCGAACGTCGTCAAACCGGTGTCCGCGAGCGATCTGCTGGATGCCATCCGTCTGGCCCTGGTGCCGGCACAGGAAGATGACATCGTGGCACCGGAGGAAACCCTGGCGGAATTCCAGATTGATGAGGAATTGATCCGGGCCGGTACGAGCGCACCGCAGAAAGCGCGGTCGGTGCTCTTGGTTGAGGATAATCCGGTGAATCAGGCCGTGGCCACCAAGATCCTGCAGCGTGCAGGGTATGAAGTGATAACGGCCGGAGATGGGCAGGAAGCGATTGAATGGTTTGAGCGCCGTCGCTTTGATCTGATTCTGATGGATGTGCAGATGCCGGTGCTGGGTGGGCTGGATGCCACCAAGGCGATCCGTGCGCGTGAGGCACGGCGCAGCTGGGCGATGTCGGGCCGCTGGGAGGTGACACCCATCATCGCGATGACTGCCCACGTGATGCAGGGCGACAGGGAGCGTTGTCTGGAGGCGGGGATGGACGATTATGTCTCCAAGCCGGTGCATCCGAGCGAGTTGTTCGCGGCCATCGAACGGGTCACACGCCGGCTGGAAAGTACCGATTTTGAAGGGAATGTGGTGGAGCTTACCGATGATGGAGAGTCGGGGGAATCGGGGGTTCTGGTGGTTGATCTCGAACAGACGCGTGGGCTGCTGGATGGGGATGAAGAGTCTTTGTGCTCGCTGATTTCGATTTTCCTGACTGATTACAGCAAGAACGTCACCAAGCTTGAGCAGGCCGTGCGCAATCAGGATATGCGTACCCTGTGTTCGGTGGCGCATTCGATGAAGTCTTCTGCCGGTGTTTTTGGCGCCTCGATTGCAGCCGAAGCCGCCCAGCGTGTCGAGAGTGCGGCACGCAAAGGGGAGACCGAGGCAGCCATCGCAGGCGTGCCTGGATTCCTGTCGGAACTGGCGCGGGTGGCGAATTATCTGCGGGCGCAATTGCCGCCCAAGGCATGAATGACGGCTTCAGGATTGCCGTGGAACGATGTTTCAGGCTATAATCTCGATGTTTGCGAGCGGGACTTGTCTGAGAGGACGGGTCCCGTTTTTCACGTCGGAGGCTGCGCCAAACCCGGTTTGGGTAGGTGGCAAGGCTGATACCGATTCTCGCTGCTTTCCACCGGTTTTCAGGAGTTATTGATCGTGACGGATTCCCTCTACGCGTTGCTTGCACTGGCTGATGGTACGGTTTTTCACGGACAGGGGATCGGCGCGTTGGGCAAGAGTGTCGGCGAAGTCGTGTTCAACACGGCAATCACGGGATATCAGGAAATTCTGACCGACCCTTCCTACACCCGCCAGATCGTCACACTGACCCACCCCCATATCGGCAACGTTGGTGTCAATGCCGAAGATTACGAGGCTGACCGGATTTACGCTGCCGGCCTGATTATCCGTGATCTGCCGCTGATGGTTTCGAATTTCCGTTCAGAACAGCCGCTGGACGCATTTCTGCGTGCCGGAAATGTGGTCGGGATCGCCGGAATCGATACCCGCAAGCTCACCCGTATCCTGCGCGAAAAGGGTGCCCAGGCAGGATGCATTGTGACCGCTGCAAGTGCCAAGGAACTCAATGCCGAAGCCGCGATTGCCGAGGCCCAGGCCTTCCCCGGGCTGGCCGGGATGGATCTGGCCAAGGTGGTGAGTACCCACAAGCCGTATGCCTGGACCTCCGGTGAGTGGCGGCTGGGCAAAGGCTACGTGGAACAGAAGGATGCACAGTTCCATGTGGTGGCCTACGATTTTGGTGTCAAGCGCAACATCCTGCACATGCTCGCCGAGCGTGGTTGCCGCCTCACTGTAGTGCCGGCGCAGACGCCCGCCGCAGAAGTGCTGGCGATGAATCCGGATGGTGTGTTCCTGTCCAACGGTCCTGGCGATCCGGAGCCCTGTACGTACGCGATTGCCGCTGTGCGCGAATTCCTGGACCGCAAGCTGCCGGTGTTCGGTATCTGCCTGGGGCATCAGATCATGGGGCTGGCCGCTGGCGCCAAGACGCTCAAGATGAAGTTCGGCCACCACGGTGCCAATCACCCGGTCAAGGATCTGGATACCGGGCGCGTGCTCATTACCAGCCAGAACCACGGTTTTGCGGTAGATGAAAATACCTTGCCTGCGAATGTGCGCCCCTCGCATGTATCACTGTTCGACAGCAGCCTGCAGGGCCTGATCTGGACGGATCGGCCGGCACACTGTTTCCAGGGACACCCGGAAGCGAGCCCGGGGCCGCATGATGTGGCCTACCTGTTCGACCGCTTCATCGACAATATGAAGGCGGCGGAAGCCAAGTAAAGGATATGTACAAGGGTGTGAAGGATTCGCACCCTTGCCCCGAATCGACGAAACACTGATTGACGGAGAAGCGAAGCGGCAGTGATCAAGCCCGACCACCCCTGAGTTGAGCCCGATCCTTCCCTTCCGGTAATACGACATGCCAAAACGTACAGACATCCAGTCCATTCTCATCATTGGCGCCGGCCCGATCATCATCGGTCAGGCCTGCGAGTTCGATTACTCAGGCGCCCAGGCCTGCAAGGCGTTGCGTGATGAGGGTTACAAGGTCATTCTGGTCAACAGCAATCCGGCGACCATCATGACCGACCCGAACATGGCCGATGTCACCTACATCGAGCCGATCACCTGGCAGGTGCTCGAACGCATCATCGAGAAGGAACGTCCGGATGCCGTGCTGCCGACCATGGGCGGACAGACTGCGCTGAACTGTGCGCTTGATCTGTGGCATAACGGCGTACTCGACAAGTACAAGGTCGAGATGATTGGTGCGCGTCCTGATGCCATCGACAAGGCCGAAGACCGTCAGAAATTCAAGCTGGCAATGCAGAAGATCGGTCTTGAGTCGGCCCGTTCCGGCATCGCCCACAGTCTCGAAGAAGCCATGGCGGTGCAGGCCCAGGTCGGCTTCCCGGCGATCATCCGCCCGTCTTTCACGATGGGTGGTTCTGGAGGCGGGATTGCCTACAACATCGAAGAATTTGTCGAGATCTGCAATCGCGGTCTGGATCTCTCTCCCACGCGTGAGCTGCTGATTGAAGAATCGCTGCTGGGCTGGAAAGAGTTCGAGATGGAAGTCGTTCGTGACAAGAACGACAACTGCATCATCGTGTGCTCCATCGAAAACCTTGACCCGATGGGCGTGCATACCGGGGATTCGATCACCATCGCACCGGCCCAGACGCTGACCGACAAGG
>DBTS01000030.1:0-237 GCA_002307175.1 Rhodocyclaceae bacterium UBA1310 | reverse complement strand
CCGACAAGGAATACCAGATCATGCGTAACGCCTCGATCGCGGTGTTGCGTGAGATCGGCGTGGATACGGGGGGCTCCAACGTGCAGTTCTCGGTCAATCCCGAGGATGGCCGCCTGATCGTTATCGAAATGAACCCGCGCGTGTCGCGTTCGTCGGCCCTGGCTTCCAAGGCCACCGGCTTCCCGATTGCCAAACTGGCCGCGCTGGTGGCGGTCGGCTACACCCTCGACGAAATCA
>DBTS01000012.1 GCA_002307175.1 Rhodocyclaceae bacterium UBA1310 | reverse complement strand
AGACGAAATTTCGGGGGAAGCTCATATGCCTGTGCTTGGCTGTGCGGCCTGCGACATGCAATGCAACAAGAAGCGATAGCTCCTGCTTCGGGGCCGCTTGGCCTGGCGGGTGACTTGGTCTGCGCTGCAATTCGGACAAGCTGGCAGCAACTGGCTACCGGCAATTGTCGCTTCGTCGCAGGGCGGGGGGTTGGCGCAGCGCCTTGGCTCACGATGCATGTCTGTTGATCCAGATATTGGAGTTTTTCATGTTGAATTTTTTCCAGCATGTGCCGCTTTCGGCCTTGGTTGTGCTTGTCTTGCTGATCTGGCGGGGTGTGCGAGCCTGCCACGACAGGGTGTTGCCGGTATCAAGAGCAATCCTTCTGCCTTTGGTGGTATTGGTGTTGTCAGTCTGGAATATGCCGGCAATGATGCGCGAACCTGTTTTGGCTGCATGCTGGCTCCTGGCGGCGGGCGCTTCGTTTGCTATCTGCCAGATGCTGCATTACCCGACCGCGCTGATGTATGAAGCCGGAAGCAGGTGTGTACGTGTCCCGGGGAGTCCACTCGTGCTGGTGCTGATGCTTGTACTGTACTGCGCGCACTTCGCTGAAGCCGCCTTCAACACCATTCATACTGCCACGGGCTTGCCCATGGTAGGCCGGCTTGCGCTGATGCTGGTGTACGGCAGTGCAGGGGGTATCTTTCTGGCCAGATTGCTTGGACTGATTCGGGCTGTTGCAGGGTGGAGACCGTCACGCATAGAAGGATAGGTACAGGGTGACAAGCACGTGCGGTCAGGCTCTACGCAAATTGGCGTCGAGGTCAGGGAACTTAGCGCTGTCAGTGCCGTTCATACCACAAGGTGGAGCGCACGGCGCGTATCCTGTACTGCGGTCGATGGTGATTGTTGCAAAAAGGTAGCGCGAGAGCGTCAGACCGGGCAGATCACGGCCAGAATTGTTGCATAAGGTAGTTTCTGTCATGCCCCACTTGTTTTCGTCGGAAGGCCTGCGTGCCTTGAGGGATACGCTTGAAGTCCCAAAGCGGCTCCTCCTGGCGCTTGATTTTGATGGCACGCTGGCACCTATCGTGCCACTTCCGGAACTTGCACAAACATCCCCTGAGATTGCGCGGGTACTTGGCGAGATAGCCCGGCAGGTCAACATTGCCGTGGTCAGCGGGCGTTCGGTGGCCGATGTCTCGGGGCGCCTCGGGTTTGATGCCCGGTTTGTGGTTGGCAATCATGGTCTGGAAGGTTTGCCAGACCGGGTCGGGAAGCAGGCGCCGGAGGTGGTGGAGCAGTGGCGCGAGGCTCTTGATGAAAGCTGCTTGCATGACTTGGCTTCGGCTGGAGTGATGCTTGAGGACAAGGGGCATTCGCTGAGCTTTCACTATCGTCTGGCGGATGACCGCGACGCAGCACTTGCGGCGATTGACAGGGCTGTCGATCGCCTGAGGCCCGCGCCCCGTCTGCTCGCTGGGAAGTGCGTGGTCAATGCCCTTCCGGAAAACGCGGCAGACAAGTTCTATGCGATCAGGGAGCTTGCCCGGCATACATCCAGCGACATGGTCATCTTTGCCGGTGATGATGTGACCGACGATGTGGTGTTCGAGCAGGCGCCGCCGCACTGGCTCACAATCCGGGTGGATTCACAGGGTGAAGCCCGGCGAGCCCGTTTTCACCTTGCGCAAACGGATATGGCCCTGTTTCTGCAACGCCTGCTCGCGGAAATTTGTCCCCAGGCGTTGGCCTGATGGCTGCCTGTTGGATTTTAATCCAGGGCTACAGAGAGTCTGCCTGCGTCCGTTGTCGGGAAAGCATTGCCTGCAATAAGCCGTTTGCATAACGAGGCAGATCCGCAATCTTTGGCGTATTGCAGTTCTGCCGCTGTGATACCGATGACTTCGATGAGATCCACCTTGCCCGAAACGAGGTCGAATTCCTCACTGAAGTGACTGGGTGCCCACAGGATGAAGCCTGCGATATTCGGTGCAATGGGCTGTGGAATGCGGTCGCCGTGACCAAGAATGGGCTTGTCGCCGAACTTGCCGGCTGCCAGCAGCAGATTGAAGGCGAGCAGCGATTGCAGCAGCGGGATCGCCCAAGGCGCGTCTTCCTGTGTTTCAAGCACGAGCTCCAGACCGAGCCCGGAGTATTCATCGGGTTCTGCTGCCTCCCACGGATTCGACATTCCCGAGCTGACGTACACCCAGGTATTGCGTGAAGCGCTTGGCGGGCAGCGGAAAACCCCATGCGAGAGCCAGCGGGCGTCAACCTCAAGACAATCAAACTGTTGCTCGAACAGCTCGGCCGTGAGAGGGTAGATGCCTTCGCCCGTATCGCCAAACAGGGCAGGGTAGATTTCATCTTCGCGTTGCGCCCAGGCGTCTTCGAGAATGCTCACGGGAGTCCTTTTTCTGTTTCTTGTGGAGGGGATGGTATCTTTGGCTGGCGCACGTGGTTTGTCAAACTCTGGATCTTGCAATGCAGGAGCGGGAATCAGGCAGAGCATGCATGAGGCAGTTAAACGGCTTCCGGCAGGCACTTCGAAAATTCGGCATGGTGCATTTAATTGGCATAATGGCTCCGGATCGCGCAGAGCAGCAGATGTTTGCAAAACAAAAGCCCTGCTGAGCCATCGCCTGTCTTAGAAGCTGTTCACGATCTGTA
>DBTS01000002.1 GCA_002307175.1 Rhodocyclaceae bacterium UBA1310 | reverse complement strand
GGGCTTAAGGCAAGACCACCTTCTTAGAAGGTGGTTTGTTTACTGGAACACAGCATGCTTGAACGCATCCACCTCGAAATCATCCGCGCTATCGACCAGACCGGCTCGCAAACCGCTGCCGCCGAGCGCCTGCACCTGACGCAATCGGCCCTCAGCCACACCATGCGCAAGCTCGAAGACCAGCTCGGCACCCCGCTCTGGCAGCGCGAAGGCCGCAGCCTGCGCCCCACCCAGGCCGGCGAATATCTGCTCGCCGTGGCCAACCGGCTGGTACCCCAGCTTCAGCACGCCGAAGACAGCCTGCGCCAGTTCGCGCGCGGCGAGCGCGGCGCGCTACGCATCGGTATGGAATGCCACCCCTGCTACCAGTGGCTGCTCAAGGTCGTCTCGCCCTACCTCACGGCATGGCCCGGCGTGGAAGTCGACGTGAAGCAGAAATTCCAGTTCGGCGGCATCGGCGCACTCTACGGCTATGAAATCGACATGCTCGTCACACCCGACCCGGTCTACAAGCCCGAGTTGCGCTTCGAGCCGGTGTTCGACTACGAGCAGGTGCTCGTCACCGCCCGCACCCACCCCTTCGCCGCCCTGCCCCACGTGCGGCCCGAACAGCTCGCCGACGAAGTGCTCATCACCTACCCGGTGAGCCCGGACCGCCTCGATATCTACACCCAGTTCCTCACCCCCGCCTGCATCGCCCCGCGCCAGCACAAAACCATCGAAACCACCGACATCATGCTGCAGATGGTCGCCAGCGGAAGAGGTGTCGCCGCCCTGCCACGCTGGCTCGTTGAGGAATACGCTACGCGCCTCCCCATCGCCCCCGTGCAGCTAGGCCCGCAAGGCATCGCCAAGCAGATCTTCCTGGGCTACCGCGAGGCGGATACGGAGGTGGATTACCTCAGGGCGTTTGTGGAGTTGGCGCGGGGGGCGTAGGAAAGTTCAGACTGCCGCCGCACGGGGAGCCTGGGAATGTTGGGATGTGGGACTTGACCCCCGGCTCCTACCCCACGTGACAGAGTTAGCTCGTCTGATACAGCTGATCATTAACATGAAGTAGTCGCAATCCACTTGCGTGGAACAGGGGGTATCAGTCTTTGATGAACATGTTGGCCGACATCCTCTTTCTGGCTGCGCTGAGTGACAAAACGATTCGCGAGCGTTTTAGTTTTTATGCTTTAGGCATTTAAATCGAGGTGGATATAAGTTTTTTTGAAGGGCTATGAATTGACCGAGATCGGTATTTTGACGAGGTGTAAATGATTAGTAAAATTAGACAATGGATACTGAATACCGATCCATCTCTGCGTTACCTGCTATATAGCGACGTCTTGTTGCTTTTGGCAGAGACCATTTTGCAGATTACGATACCTTGGTGGGTTGCGCAGCAGGGGGGGGCTAAAGATGTCGCCATTTACGGAACGCTGGTGGCAATTGCAACCTTTGTTGTCACGCCGTTGGTTTCGCCGTTTGGGGATAGCATACCGAAGAGGGCGCAGATTGTACGTGGTTCCTTGGTGCTCGCAGTCGCGGCATTCATCCTGGCTGGAATGGCGGCTGTTGGGAAATACAATCTATATCTTCTAGTACTGGTTGGGTTGGTTCAGGTCGTTGCCCGTACATTTGCTGATCCTGCTAGCGCGACAATTCTTCCGGAATTGGTGCCTTCCGACCGAGTACCGGAGGGATTGCGATTTCGAAAAATAGCCAAGTCAGCCGGTGGAATCGCAGGCCCGGTCGTTACTGGCGGCGCGCTCGCCGTAGCCGGCACGGCAGCTGGACTGTGGATTGTAGGAATTCTTCTCATAGGTGTCGCGCTAGTGATTATGAGAATTCCACAGACGATCAGAAACGAACATGGAGTCGCTGGATTCGCAAAGTGGTGGTCAGATTTGCGGGTCGGGTTGGTGGCCAAATGGGTTATCCCAATTGAGCGTGGTTGGACACTAGTAAATTTTCTGGTTTGGATTTTCGAAGGGCCGTCTTTTGGCATATTGATCCCGATAAAAGTGCAGTCGCTTGGCTTATCTGGCGATTGGTTAGGCGCAAGCATTGGTGCCGTGTCTGTGGGGGTGCTTCTCGGGAGTTTTTTTGGAGCGGAGATGCTGGTTCGTCACTTTGGACGCTATCGAGTGCGGGTGTCGATTGCTGCGTTCGAAGGCTTAGCGCTTGCTCTTGCTGGGTATACGCATTATCCATATGTTTTTGTATTTTCTCTAGTAGTCGCTGGGTTTTCGAACGCAGCCATGGGGCTTGTTGGAGCTATGCATCGGACGCTAGCGATACCGAAGGCTTTTCGTGTCCGCATTCTTTCTGCATCCACAATGAGTACGCAACTTGCAGGTGCGCTTGGTCCGGCGATGGTGGGTGTCGCGCTAGTTCATTGGAATGTAGACGGCGTCTACACCTCATTTGGATTGGTAATGGCCACCCTGGCACTGGGTTTCGTATTTGTGCCTCGCGCCCGCGAGTTTTTCAATTTGAGTCACGATGAAGTAAAGGACTGGTATCTGCATCAATATCCCAATGTCTTTCCTGTGCTATCGAATAGCGAAACGGAGTTCCGAGGCGACCGATAAGTGGGCCGAATCACAGCCCCCCGCATTATGAATGATCCGCGGGGTCAGGTCCAACATTCCAACATCGTTCCCTACAAACCGCCCACGACAGCTTTTACGGCCAGGCAGACGAAAGACAAGTAGAGTAGAAAGCAGAAATTGAAGTCGGCAATCGAGCACCTGGCGCGGATCAAGGGAGTCCAGAGCGTAAAGAGCGACATTCCGATGCAGAAGATCAAGCAGACATCGGAGTTGCCACTCGACTGAATGGCGGGTGATAAGCAGCAGTCAAGACCAGCATCCGGTCATTTCAGCGAATTCCTGGTTCTATCTGCGCAGCCGCCATATCCGTTACTCCGCGTCCAGGGAGACAATCAGTCGCCCAACCTTAGCTGGCCTGGCCAAAAATCAGCGAGATTATTTCATCATAATAGGCAGGCGAGACGTGGGTATCGTACGGCAAATCACCGGGTGAAAAACGGTCATCCGAAAACCCATATTCAGTATTATGGGAATGGGTGACAACGACGATACTATCGGGCCGGTCGCCAAATATTCGCTCAAAGCATGACTTTGCCACCTGGTTGTAATAAACCTGACTGCCGGAAAAGACGTACTCTTCACCCAGTCGGTAGATGGCAGTGGCCTGGGTCATGATTGGGGTGGCCACCCAATATACCTTGCGCCACCCACCCGCTTCGATGATCTTGCTGACAAAATCCCTCTTCAACCGGAGTTGCTGGCAGAGTGCCCGCCCGATAACCGCTTCCGCTTCGGAAATCGAGCCGACAAGCGGGATATTCGGCGAGATGTCCGCCCCCGGGGGATACGTTCCATCCGGATTTTCCCAGCCCGCTTTCATCGGGCCATGCAGATTGACCAGCCCATTGCCAAGCAGGTCAAGGCCAACCAGACATAGCTCCCTGCCACTTGCAACAACGGCCGGATTAACCCGTTCGCGAATGCGATCGCCATACTCAGGCTTGACGCTGGTCGCTGAAAAGCCCTTGTGTGTTTCAACTTCCCACCACTTCTGCTCCATCCACCGAAGCGGGGTAAAGCGTGCCGACATCAGTGAGGTCACGCCCCGCCTGCTCCACATTCCTTCATAAGCCGCCAGAAACGCCGCAAGGTGGCTGTCGCCAAATACCTGCATGCATTCAGGATTGGATACACCACCTGCGGCCAGCGGAGAAAAAGCCTCAAGAAGCGCTTCCTCGCATTGGTCACCAACGTCGTCAGCGGGCTCGGCATCTTTCGCACAAATGCCGTACGCAGCAAGGAAATGACGCACAACACATGCCACACCTTCGCTACGGACATTCCGCAAGTTATCTTCATACCAAGTACCTCGCAGTGCCGGATTCGTGACTATCTCGAAGGACGGGAAATAGTCGAATCCTGCGTTTGTCCGTGAAATATCTCCGGCGACGGATCGCAAAGTCGCCTTGGAATAGGTATTGGCTGTCAGGATGTGTTGCCCGGAAGCAGTCGCCGTCAGGGGAACTGGCGACACCGTCAGCAGGATGCGAATCGGCGTATTGCGCCGCGTGTTGGCAAGCTGCGCCAGGCTGTCGAGATCTTCATAGACCTCGTGATAGCAGAAGTTCCTGAATGACACGGAAAGCCGATCAGGCGCACAAATCACCCCCGGCGCTGTTGGATAGACCGTTCCACTGGCATCGTCCTCCCAGGCTTCGGTAAGACCCAGAGTAAAGATCAACAGATCCACCTCTTCAAGCATCCGTCGCACACACAGAAGATGCCCGCACCTGGATCTCATTACAGCGTCGGCATCTGCGTAACCCGAAGGCTCTACCGAAGGCCGCAGGGCGTCAAAGTAACGCCCTGCGCTTTTCCAGACAATTGTTTCCGGTCGTTCAATGAAACCGATCAGGCCGAACGCTTCACGGGCCAACTGAAGGAGCTGCCTGCTTGTGTAGATGTTTCCGTAGCGACACGAGTAAAGCGAGTAGCCATATTCTCTCCGCTGCCCTTCTGGGATCTGCGCGGGCGCAGGTTCATAATCGGCAACATTGAATCCGGCGCGCATCAGGCTGGCGCTGACATGCTGGGCAAAGCAGCTACCGGCTGTCGCGACCTTCATACCCTGATTTATTCCCCACTTGGGCTGAAAAAGCTCTTCAAGAAAGACAGGAGTAGACCGAACAACTCCAGTATTCCAGAAACGGCTTTGCGGCAAATTTCCATACGGGTTATTCATTTACCATTTCCACAAAAAGACACGTCAACGATATACCCAGACAAGCCGGTATGACTGCAAATCTGCCAGGGGGCAGCTGTACTGGTGCCGCGGCTATCCACACCCGACACCTTAACTCTACGTCATGATTTTTGGCCTCAGGTTAGTCTAGCGCAGACGACCCGATAGCGTCTTGCTTTTTGTTTTACGTGGATAGCCCGTGCCGTGCAAGACGTAGTCTGGTGCGACATCGCACATCTGACGATATTCAGAGTTCAGTTTCTTCAGACGTCTGTACGGGTAATTCTTATCGCCGCGCAGTGAACGCCGTGAAAGAACCATGTCGCACTCACACCATCCTGTAACACTCGGCCCGCAGTGGTCGTCGCCTGAGCGTCGCTAAAGTTTGTGCCCTACGACAAGCTGCCTCGCTGGCACAGACCGGGCATCAGGAGAGAGCCGGTGCCGGAATCCTGG
>DBTS01000154.1:30696-32045 GCA_002307175.1 Rhodocyclaceae bacterium UBA1310 | reverse complement strand
TGCGTTCGATGCAGGGAATCTGCACATAGCCTGCTACCGGATCACAGGTGAGGCCCAGGTGGTGTTCCAGGCCCATTTCTGCCGCGTATTCGATTTGTGCAAGGCTTCCCCCCATGAGCTGGGCCACCGCTGCCGCAGCCATTGCGCACGCGGTTCCCACCTCGCCCTGGCACCCCACCTCGGCACCTGAAATAGACGCATTGCGCTTGATCAGATTGCCGATCAGGCCGGCGGTTGCCAGCGCACGCAGGATCTGGGTGTCATCAGCACCTTCCTGCATGTACAGATAGTGCAATGCGGCCGGCAGTACGCCACAGGCGCCACAGGTCGGGGCGGTGACAATCTCGTGACCACTGGCGTTTTCTTCCGAAACGGCCAGCGCATAGGCAAACACCAGCCCGTTGCGGCGCACCGAAGTGAGAGTTTCAAGGGCGTTGGCGTGGTAGATACGCGCCTTGCGTGGCAATTGCAGGTCTCCCGGCAGTACGCCTTCCGCCTGCAATCCACGGCGGATGGCGCCCTGCATGGCCGCATGAATTTCCGCCAGAAAACTCCAGATGCCCTCGCCTTCAAACTGCTCAACGCACTGCCACAGCGTGATGCCCTGCATTTGGCAATGTGCCAGCACTTCGGCCAGGGTGGCGAAGGGATAACAGTCACCGCCGCCATCCTCCTGTCCGAGTTCATCCATCAGGGCGCCGCCACCCACCGAATACACGGTGCGTGTGGCGAGAACCTGCAAAGCTGCATCCAGCGCCTCAAACTTCATTCCATTGGGATGCAAGGGCAGTTCCTCCCGAGGTTGCCATAGCAACTCTACCGGCAAGGGGAGAAAAGCTTCCAGGATGGCGATATCGGTAAGATGCCCCCGCCCCGTGGCCGCAAGGCTGCCGAACAGGGTAACGCGAATATGGTCGGTGTCTGTCGGCAAATCGCTGCGAAAGGCGCTTGCAGCAAACGCCGGGCCCATCGTATGGCTGCTCGATGGACCACGACCAATACGGTAGAGGGCACGTACCGATTTCATGCGGGGGTGGCTGCCTGCGAGTGAATGAAACGCGAGAGGAAGGCGCGCGTACGCGGGTGACTGGGGCGGCCCAGCACATCCTCAGGCTTGCCCTCTTCGACAATCACACCACCATCCATGAATACCACGCGGTCCGCAGCCTCCCTGGCGAAACCGATTTCGTGCGTCACCACGATCATGGTGAGCCCCTGCTCGGCCAGATCGCGCATGGTGGCCAGCACCTCGCCGACACGCTCGGGGTCAAGCGCGGAAGTGGGTTCATCGAAGAGAAGCAATTGCGGCTCGATCGCCAGTGCACGGGCAATCGCCACACGCTGCTGCT
>DBTS01000154.1:405-30429 GCA_002307175.1 Rhodocyclaceae bacterium UBA1310 | reverse complement strand
GCTGCTGCCCGCCGGAGAGCTGGCGCGGGTAGGCATCGGCCTTGTCACTCAGGCCCACGGTTTCGAGCAGCTCATGGGCCTTTTTGATGGCCTCGGCACGTGGCTTGCCATGCACACCGACCGGCGCCTCGATGATGTTTTCCAGCGCAGTCATGTGCGGATACAGATTGAACTGCTGGAAGACCATGCCGATATGCCGACGCTGTTTTGCGATGGCGCGCTCGCCAAGCCGCTGCAGGTGACCATCGCGCATGGAGTAGCCGATCTGCTCGTCGCCCACCATGACATAGCCGCGATCAATCGTCTCGAGGTTGTTGATACAACGCAGGAAAGTGGATTTCCCCGAGCCGGATGGGCCGAGAATCACGACCACCTCGCCGGCCTGCACATCGAGATTGATGCCCTTGAGCACCTCATTGCGGCCAAAGCTCTTGTAAACATTGCGTGCCCGCACAAGGGAACGAATCTCGCTGGGATTGCCTGCATCATTCATGATGGATTCTCCTGTTCGCGTGGCATGCTGCCGCCCGCCGCATCGCCTGCTTTGGCCCGCAGACCGAACCAGCGCCGACGTGGCGCACTGGATGACATCTGCTCGCCGCGTGCGTAGTAACGCTCAATGGCGCCCTGGATCACATTGAGGATTGAAGTGATGAGCAGGTACCAGATCACTGCGACCATCAGCAACGGAATCACCTTGAAGTTGGCGTTATAGATATCCTGCACAGAGTGCAGCAGATCTCCCATCGCGATCACACTGACCATTGCCGTGGCTTTGACCATGTTGATCACCTGGTTGCCGGTGGGTGGCACGATGGAACGCATGGCTTGCGGAATCACCACACGCCGCAGGGCGCGCAGCCGCGTCATGCCAAACGCCTGGGCAGTTTCGAGCTGGCGGGGGTCCACCGCAATCAGGCCGCCCCGGATGATCTCGGCCATGTAGGCGGCTTCGTTGAGCGCCAGCCCGACAATGGCCGCAGTCAACGGCGTGATGACATCATTGGCATTCCAGCTGAAGAGATCCGGCCCCAGGGGAATCCCCAGAGAAAGCTTCGGAAACAGCGTTGACAGGTTGTACCAGAACAACAGCTGCACCATCAGCGGCGTACCCCGGAACAGGCTGACGTACACTTCGGCGGAAGCCCGCAGCACAGGGTGGTCCGAGAGTTTGGCCATGGCCAGGCCAAGCCCGAGCACCACCCCCAGAGCCATCGCCACCACGGTGAGAAACGCCGTGGTGCTCAGCCCCTTGAGCACGGTTTTTTCATCCATGTACTGCCAGACCACGGACCACTCGAAGTTCGGGTTGGCCACCAGCAGCCAGGCGAGCTTCAGGCCGATGGCCACCAACACAACACCAATCAGGATGCGCAGAAGGTTCGGGCGCATGCGTGCATACGCCACATCCCGCTGCCGCGCCTCCGGTGAAGCATCGAAGGCGCCATGTTTTTCAACAGGCGGCTGGCTCATTTTGCTGCCTTCCCTGCCAGATTCATGCCCGGAGCCTTGAGCATATTCCCTTCAAGCCCCCACTTCTTCATGACCGCCGCATACGTGCCATTGTCGAAAAGTTTCTGCAGGGCGTCATGCATCAGCGGCCCCATCGGTGAGCCCTTGGCCACCACAGCACCCTGGAACAGATCACCAAAACCATTCTTCTTGCCAACGCCGGTGAGCTGCAACTCGCCGTTGGACTGCTGCACGAAGTACACCAGCGGTGCCTGCGAGGAGAAGAAAGCATCCGCGCGCTTGGAGCGCACCGCCAGAATCGAGGTGGGCTGATCGGGGAATGACTGGATCTCGATTGCGCCCTTGCCGGATGCCTCGCACTGCTTGGTCTGATCGCGCAGCACCTTTTCTGCCGAGCCACCTGCCATCACGGAAATCTTCTTGCCACAGACGTCTTCAAGGCCATTGATACCCTTGGGATTACCCTTGGGCACGGCAAAGACCACGAACTCCTGCACATAGTCGATGAAGTCGCCATTTTCCTCGCGATCCGGGAAGTCTCCCTTCGGCCCCATGGCAAACTGATAACGCCCGGCCTTGATCCCCAGCAGCAGCGGCGACAGGCCATTTACCGAGGCATGCTTGATCTTGATGCCAAACAGTTCGGAGAGCGCCTTGAGCATGTCGGCGCTGGCGCCATCCAGCGAATTCGTGCCGGTAACGATCTCGTACGGTGGGAAGGAGCCATTGTTGACCGCAGTCATCTCTCCGGAGGCGAGAATATCTGCCGGCAAACGGGCGCGCAGTTTCGCATCAACCTGCTGCGCTGGAATCTTCACGGCGGCAGGCTGGGCATAGGCTGCTGCTGCCCCAAGCATGAGGGCCGCACACAGCGAACGACGGATGAACAGGCTGGCATTCATGGCAATCTCCTGGATAAGGGTATGGGGGTTGGTATCAGGGATGGAAGGGAGAAAATTTCAGGGCAGGTCGGTACGCAGTTCGGGGCGGGCAAAGCAGCGGTTGGCAAGCACCGGCAAAACCTTGCGGGCATGCGCGATACGCTGCGCATCCAGATCGGCAAAAATCAGGCCCGGGCCTTCGGCGCCACGTGCTATCGCCACACCCAGGGGGTCTACCACCATACTTTGCCCGATATTGCGCTCACCGCATTCGCCGACTGCCACCATGTAACAAGTGTTTTCAAGCGCACGGGCGGTTGCCAGCACTTCCCAGTGTGCCTCTTTGAGCGGGCCCTTGACCCACGCGGCCGGCAGCACGAGAACGTCCGCGCCATCCAGCACGAGGCGGCGTGACAGCTCGGGGAAGCGCAGGTCGTAGCAGGTCATCATGCCGACCTTCATCCCCGCCACCTCCACCAGCGGCGGCACCTCGACGCCGGGAATCACGTTCTTCGATTCCTGCATGGAGAAGGCATCGTAGAGATGCAGCTTGCGATACTCCGCCACGACCTGCCCTTCGCGCATGGCCACAAAGGTGTTCCAGACCTTGCCGGAACTGTCTTCATTCGGCACATGCACGGTAAACATCAGAGTCAGACGGGAAGCGGCAGTCGCTGCGAGCAGCTCGCTCATGAACGGGCCATCCAGCGGCTGGGCCGCACGCCGCACCAGATCCGGGTCGGCGATATCCCGCGCCAAGATTCCTTCCGGCAACACCAGCAGATCGGCCTGCGTTGCCTCGGCGCGCTTGAACAAATCCACGCAGATGGCAAGATTTTCTTTCCATTCGCGGCTCACCGCGAATTGCCCCATCGCTACTTTCAACATGATTCGTACTCCGGCAATCTTCAGATTCAGGAAATTCAGAAGGTGGAAGGGAAGATGATCTTCGGGTCCAGGCGCTGCGGCGTAATCCGCTGGGCAAACAGCTCTTCGCAGAAGCCTTCGAGCATCGGCAGATTGGCTTCAAAGCCGCTCTGCTCCCAGCTATCAGGTAGATCACGCAGGCTGCGCCCCAGTTCCTCAAGCAGCCAGGGCGTAGTGTCGGCGTACTTGACGCGCTTTTCCAGCCATACCCGCTTGGACTCGGCAAACAGTTCGGCAAGTGCTTCTGGCAGCCAGGGGTGCTCTGCCACCACCGCAGCCTTGAGCGTCAGCAGGTGAATGCCGGGAACATATCCCGTCTGTGCAAAGTAGGCGAGCTCGGCTGCCCGCGAATCCGGCTGCAGAGTGCGCAGCCCCGAATCGGCGGCAAAGAATCCGGGCGGCATGAAGGGCGTAAAAATCGCGTCGAGACGCCCGTCACGCAGGCATTCGACCATCGGTGCTTCTTCAGGAACTGCCTCGATACGGCCGGGTTCGCCGAAGCCATTGAGACGGTCAATAATCGGATGATCCGCCGTGAGACGGCCCACGTACCAGTTCGCGTCATCCAGCCCGACACCGGCGGCACGCGTCAGGGCGCGGGTCCACACATTGCCGGAATCCTGCCAGCCCGTGAGGCCGATCTTCTTGCCTGCAAGCTGATCCAGGCGTGTCAGCGGGCTATCCTGTGCGGTGATGATGCAGCGCTGGCGGAAGGCCCGCATGATGAAATAGGGAATCCCCAGCATCGCGGTCTCCCCGCGCATCCGCCCCTGGGTGTAGCGACTCAGGGATGTCTCGCCACCATCGTAGCGTGCATCGCCGGCCAGATCATTGACGAGTGCGTTCACGCGATGCAGTTCGAGGGTGAATCGGTCGCTGCACACATCGCCCAACAGAAGCGGAGTGATAAAGTCCCAATCACGCACTGCGAGCCTCAGAACAAAAGCCATATCATTTACCTCTCAAAGCAATAAGCTACTGATATCTGGTTGTTTAATTGCAATTTAAGGCAAACAATGTAAGATGTACAATGTTTTATTTGTTACTGTACAAAGAAAATACCCATGCACCAATCTGCCCCCCTCAAGCACCTGATTGAAGAACTCCAAGGCCTGAGTTCACGGGAGATTTCGGCCCGCGTGATTGAACTGATCCGTTCTGGTGCAATCCCGGTCGGCAGTCCGCTGCCCCCTGTGCGCGAACTGGCGGAAGCCCTTGGCGTCAGTCCGGCAACCATTTCTGCCGCATGGGGCGACCTACGCGAGGCCAAGGTCATCAGCGGGCGTGGGCGCAGTGGTGTGTGGGTATCGGATAACCGCACCACGCCACGCCCACGACGCTTCGAGGGCGTAGGAAATTTCGGCAGTTTCATTCTGGCGGATCTGACTTATGCCTCACCCGACCCCGCACTGCTGCCGCCGCTCGAAACCGCGCTGTGCCATGGCGCACATTCGCCCAATCTGCACAGCTATCACCGCGAACCCATTACTGCCGCGCTGCGCGAAGTTGTCGCCCCTCTCTGGCCTTATCCGGCAGCAGGCTTCATGGCCACGAATGGCGGCTTCGAGGCACTGCATCTGGTCACCCACGCCCTGCTCAGCCACGGCAGCACGGTGGCCATCGAAACACCCACCACTGCACGCCTCGTAGACATCCTGGAAAACGCCGGTCTGAATCTCATTGCCGTGCAGTGCGATGCAGAAGGCCCCCGCCCGGAGTCGCTGCGCCAGGCGCTATCCCACAAGCCCGCAGCTTTTTTCTATGAGCCACGCACGAACGGCGTCACCGGCCATGGCGTGAGCTCATACCGTCTGGCCCAGCTCGCCAGTCTGCTGGAAGGCACAAACACCCTGATCGTCGAAGACGACGGCCTTGGCGATATTGCCGCCCGCCCGGCAATCAGCCTCGGCAGCCTGATTCCTGAGCGCACGGTGCACATCCGCACCTATTCCAAATCCCTTGGGCCGGATCTGCGCCTGGCCGTGCTCTCGGCACCGGCAGCATGGATCGACCAGATCCAGGCCTACCGGAATTTTGGCGCAAGCTGGACAAGCCGCGTAATGCAGGATGCCGCTGCCTGGATGCTGCGCGATGCCGCCACCATGGCAATGGTGGCGAAGGCCCGCGAGGTTTACGCACAACGCCGCCGCACGCTGATCGCCGCCCTGGCGCAATGGCAGATTCACCTGCCAGACCTCGATGGGCTGTGCCTGTGGGTGCCCGTACCCTCCGAGCAATATGCACTTGTCACACTCGCAGCGCACGGCTTTGCGGTATTTCCAGGTTCACGCTTCACCCTAGACAGAAGCTCCCACATCCGTATTGGCACCGGCCTGCTCACGCAGCATTGCGACAAACTGGCCGAAGCTATTGCGCTGTGCATGGAACTGAACTGAAGCGCAAAGCCTGGAAAGCACGGCACTGGATGCACTGAGCCAAGACCACGCCCGCATCGTCTTGGTGCATTCCCTTCCCCCCCAAGACCAGAATTGTTTTCATTCCGGCAGTGTTCCCATGCCTCCCTCGGCCGGACCACCTACGTGGCGGGTCTGGCACGCTTCAACCAAATACCATTTGTCATTAACCATGCTGCCAGATGGCTAGCCATAACCTGAATGGGGCGCAATTACGCCTCAAAAAGCAGTTCCGAAAAAGTGCATACAACCACAGGACGGGGCCCCAAAAAATGGTTAAACATTCAATAAAAATAATAAGTTACGAATTATTACTCTAGCCTTTAGTACTGGCATCAGACTTGCTTGATACTACTTGTGAAATTTCACTGTAGTCTTACGAGCTTTTCAATACCCTGATGCCAGCCCTGGTAAAACACTTCCAGATTGGCACAGGAACAGCCCTGAAAGTATCAGGGCACGCCGAAAAGCCCGTAGCGCTGCGTTGCAATTGCTTTTCCTCTGGAGTTGGTATGACAGACACCCCAAACGGAATGCTCTTCGTCGCTTCCGACATTGCCCCCGCTGACGAGGCGGACTTCAACGCCTGGTATGACCACGAGCATGTCGAAGAACGTGCCCGCATTGCAGGATTCATTTCGGGCGCGCGCTATCGTTCGCTTGCTGGCGGAAAGCGTTACCTCGGCCTGTACCGCACTCACTCGCTGGAAGTTTTTACTTCTTCGGCATACAAAGCGGCTTTCGCCAGACAGACGCCATGGTCTGTTGCCAACCTTGATCGCATGCTCGCACCGAGCCGGCGTGTGGCCGAAGTGCTCGCCACCACCGGCCAGGGAAGCGGCGCCTGGCTGGGCGTATTGACGCTGGAAACCCAGGCACCCAAAGAGGAACTGCATCTCCAGCTTGCCGAACTGGGCCAGAAATTTTCACAGACGCCCGGCTTCATCCAGACCTACCTGCTGTACCCGGATACACCCCTGAGCACCCCTTTGCCCAAGGAGTCACTGGAAGGTCGCAGACTGCTGCCGATTTTCGTCCTTGAGGCCAGCAGCCAGGAATCTTGCGAATCAATTTCACGGGGTATTGCCGCAGCACTCGCCCCCTGCCTTTGCGAAACCGCAATCTATGCACTGCAGTGGAAGCTGTATGCATCCGAATTGAGCTAGGCCCAACAAATATTTCCATTACCCCCCAGCATACATCAAACAAGGAGTTCGCAATGGCTTCGAGCAAACCCAAGACAGGGCTGCTTGCCCTGGCCAGTTCGGTCGGCACAGCTCTCGAATGGTATGACTTCACCATTTATAACCTGATGGCTGCATTGGTATTCAATGCGGTATTTTTCCCGTCTTACGACCCCATCACCGGCACCATCCTGGCGTTTTCGACCTATGCGGTGGGCTATGTATCGCGCCCGCTCGGCGGCTTTGTCTTCGGGCATCTTGGCGACAAACTGGGGCGCCGCTTCGTGCTCGTTGCCACGCTGGTCATGATGGGGCTCACCACTGTCCTCATCAGCGCCCTGCCGGGATATGCCAGCTGGGGCATCTGGAGCCCGCTGGCGCTGGTCAGCCTGCGTTTCCTGCAAGGAGCGGCAATTGGTGGAGAATGGGCCGGTGCAGTGCTGCTCTCCATGGAACACGGCACGGACGCAAACCGTGGGCGTAACGCTTCGTTTGCACAGGTAGGACCTTCATGCGGCTCCCTGCTTGGCACGGCCTGCCTGATGATCACCACCATGGCCATGCCGGCGGCCGACTTCCAGGCCTGGGGCTGGCGGATTCCATTCATCGCCAGTGCCATCCTGGTGATCTTCGGTCTGTGGGTACGCCGTGGCGTGGCCGAAACGCCGGTCTTCCGTGATCTGGAAGAGCACAAGGAACTCGCCAAGGCACCGCTCAGTGAAGTCTTCACCAAATATCCGAAGCGTCTGCTGATCGCGGGGGGTTCGCGCATCGGCTCGGATGTTCTGTATGCGCTTGTTGTGGTGTTCTCGCTGACCTATGTCACCACAGTGCTGCACCTGCCTCGTCCTCTCGCCCTCACCGCCACAATGATCGGTGCGGTGCTCAATGCGATTGCGGTGCCGATCTGCGGCAGTCTGTCAGATCGTTACGGGCGCCGTAGCGTCTACATGGTGGGTGCCGTACTGGCCATCATCTGGGCCTTTACATTCTTCGTTCTGATGGATAGCTCACATCCGGTGCTGGTTTGCCTGGCGGTTGTTGGCGGGCTGCTGATTCACGCGCTCATGTACGGGCCGCAGGCTGCTTTTGTGGCCGAACAGTTCCCGACCCACATCCGCTATGCCGGTGCATCCCTTGCATACACACTGGCAGGGATTGTCGGCGGTGGCTTTGCACCACTGATCATGACGACTCTGTTCAAATCCTACAGCAACACGGTGTCGATCTCGATCTACGTCTGCATTGCCCTGTGCCTGACATTGACAGCACTCATCGCAGCACGGGAAACCGCGAATCGACCGCTCGAAAAATAAGCCTTCCGCAACGCTTGTGAATCATGGCCCGGATCGAGAGATCCGGGCTTTTTATTGCGCCGGGGGGATTCCATCGCTACGGCCATGCCGGCGCAGCAATGCTTCATTCGCGAGCCGCCCGTATATGCTTTATGAATCCTTGCCGATCAAATCCACCGGAGTTCAATCGCAGCAACCACCGCTGCCATCACTGGATTTCGCAGCGTAGATAGGCACAAGAAAAAGCCCCTGCGCAAGACAGCGCAGGGGCCGGAGAAAAGCAGTCGTACGAAGGGGTCAGGCGGGGAACAGGGCTTCTGCTGCCAGCCCGATGGAAAGCACCCTGGCATCGTGCATCGCCGGGGCTGCAATCGTCAGCCCCACGGGGGCGGTTCCGCTGTCGTGACAGGGGATGGAAAGGGCGCAACCGTCGAGGAAGTTGATGAAGGTGGTATTCCGCAACATCAGGCCATTGACGCGGAAATACTCTTCTTCGGATGCCTGCAGTTCGGCTACCGAGGGCGCCACCAGCGGTACGGTGGGCATCAGCATGGCGTCAAAACCCGCCGTGGCGGCTGCGACTTCGGCAATCCAGGCCTGCCGTGCGCCGAGCAGGTCGATGAAATCTGCTGCACCCATCTCGCGCCCACGCAGCATGCGCGACACCACGCGAGGGTCATAGCAATCCGCTGCCGTGGCGATGATTTCGCGATGCCATGCCCATGCCTCTGCCGCGGTAAAGCCACCTTTGGCGTTAATGCTGGCAAGCCGGGCGAATGCGGGCACCGCCATTTCGGTAATAGCGGCCCCTGCTGCGGCAAGTTTATGGAGCGCCCGCGCAAAGCTTTGCGCCACATGTGCATCCATATCATTGAGCACCACAGTGGTGGGCACCACGAGACGCAGGCCACGCAGATCGGCGGGCGCCAGCTGCGCAGGGTCTGCACCGGCGAGCACGCTATCCAGCGCCGCACAGCAAACCACGCTGGGAGCAATCGGCCCGATGCTGTCGAGATGCGTGGAGAGTGGCAATACTCCACGGGTAGATACGCGCCTTGCGGTGGGCTTGAAGCCTGCAAGCCCGCACAGGGCGGCGGGGATGCGTACCGATCCACCAGTATCCGAACCGATGCCGGCAATCGCCATGCCATCCGCCACCGAAACGGCGGCCCCGGATGAGGAACCGCCCGGAATGCGGCCCAGCTGACGATCCCATGGATTCAGGGGGGTGCCATAGTGCGGGTTGATCCCCAGGCCGGAATAGGCAAACTCGGTCATATTCGTTTTGCCGACGATGACCGCGCCGGCAGCCCTCAGCCGCCGCACCACTTCTGCGTCTGCACTTGCTGCGGGGCGTTCCTTCAATACGACAGACCCCGCCAGTGTGGTTTCACCTGCAATATCGAACAGGTCTTTCACCGAGACGGGAAGCCCCTCGATTGCCGAACGGGCCATACCTGCACGCCGCAATGTATCGGAAGCCTGCGCACTGGCCAAGGCAGTCGCCGCATGCACGCGGGTAAATACCTTGCCGCCCTGGCCGGCTTCATCGGCAATGCGCGCGAGCACATCCTGCAGCATCTCTGCGGCACTGCATTCTCCATTTTGCAGGCGCGCCGCAAAGCCGGACACTGTAACTTTTGAATTCATGGTCTTCCCCAAATCGGTTGATTCACCGCCCCGGAAAATCCGGCAAGCTCAGCAGTCAGGCAATCTCGGGCAACACGTCAATTGCATAATGATGACTGATGCTGCGGCCTGTACGTGGATCAAACAGTTCCATCGTGAAACCATCCGCCGGCCGGATACCGCCAATCGCCGGTACGGTGCCACAGCTCATGCCCACACCCTCCGGCAGCCCTCCGGCGCTCCCGGTGTAACGCTCGGCCAGATCCAGTGGCGAACGCAGGCTTGCCACGGCACCTTCCTGATAGGCCACCGTCACCCCATTTTCCACGATTCTGGAGCGGATGACGAGTTCATCCCAATAGGCCGCCACTTCGGCAAACCGCCACGCCTTGCGCGCCACCGGCTTGACACAGAGCTGCTTGGACAAGGCCACGCTGGCGGCTTCCAGCTTGCGGTCCGTATGGTCTGAAACGAGGCTCACATACAATTCCCCGCCCACCCGGAACAGGAAGACCTCCACCTCGCCGGAACTATGCGGCCCGACAACCTGGATCTTTTCCGCCTGCGTCAGCTGGTTCGCCGCCACCCGGTAAAACAGTGGCACGGCGCTGGGGCGCGACACGCCCAGCGCGGCGAGTTCCTCGATATGGTGCTCAATGGCAGCCATGTCACGACCGGCCCAGCCGGCAATCACCAAGGTATGGATATCAGTTTCCACCTGCCCGGCAACCGGGCCTGACTCCACCGCAAACTCTAGTTTCATGACGCTTCACCTCAAACCACGATTGTGTCGAAATGGCGTGCCGGCAGACCATTACAGCGACCCCGGACAGGCCTGACCACTCCCTGCTTGCAGAGCGGTCTGCTCCACGCATCTGCTACCAAACGGCCCCGGCGCTCCTCTTTACCGCACAACCCGTACTGTCTGCGTCGGCGCGCCTGGCAAGTACCCTTGCGGTTCTTCACTCAAGATACTGTGAAATTTCACAACAATATTAATCACAGGGTTTATACTGTGTCAAGAAAAAATCACGGTCGCTTTTCCGTTATTCCATCGCCATACCGATCAGGCTGTGCAGGGAGTCTCTCTTGCCAAAAAACACAAAACAGGGCACCAGACAAACCATCCGAAAACCCCGTGGGCCACAGCTCTCACAGAATGAACTGGCGTACACCCGGCTCAAGGAGCGCGTCACCACTCTGGTCTACAAACCCGGCGATTCGCTCAACATCCCGCAACTGATGCAGGATCTGGAGCAGGGCCGCACCCCGATCAATCACGCCCTGCACCGTCTGGCAACAGAGGGGCTGATCCACATCATTCCGCGCAAAGGGGTGATGGTGGCGCCGCTATCCATCGACAACGCGCTGGAAATCATCGAAGTGCGTCTCGTCAATGAAGGGCTTTGTGCCCGGCTTGCCGCCACCAGAATCACTGCAGCCGAACTCAAACAACTCAATACCACGCTAGAAAAACTCGAAACGGCCATCCGCCACCGCGACCTTGAGGCCGTGATCAATATCGACTGCCTGTTTCATGAGCAGATCGCCATGGCCTCAAAAAATCTGGTGCTGATCGATATCCTGAAAGTGCTGCATGCGCGCTCGCAGCGCTTCTGGGCAAGCTCACTGGCATCCGAAGCCCATCTCGAAGAAGTCAGCGCCGAGCACCGCGCCATCATCGAAGCACTCGCAGCCGGCAATGCCCAGGCAGCACATGCTGCCGTGGAGGAACATATCCTCTCCTTCAAGCGCTCACTGCTGCAGATCCGCTGATTCGCAGGCATTCAACCGGATTTTTCTTGGAAGCTGTTCATGGTCTACTGCGAGAAGGCGCCAGCGGGACAAGACAGGGGGCTCTGCTCCAAGCCCGTGTGCAGTGCAAAGCACAGCGCGTTAAAAACGACTCAACCCGGCCAAACATACTCAAAGAAGGTGTCATCGCCGCGCTCGTGGGTCTTACGGAACCCATGAGAAAGATAGAAATTGACGGCAGACACCCAGGCACTCGTGGTTTCTAGCACCACCGACTGGTATCCACGACTCTGCGCAGCCTCAAGTAGCGCGCGGAGAATATCGCCACCAATGCCACGCTGGCGATGCGTGTGCGCCACAGACATCCGCACAATCTCCGCCTGTCCCTGTCCGCTGAATTTGAGCGTCCCCGTTCCAACAGGTCCGGTCACATCCCTGGCCACGAGCGTTAGCGCATCCCGATAACTCTCTGGGAAAGCTTCAATATCCGGATTGAAGCCGGCGTCATAACGCCCCCAGCGCTCTGTCAGGCCGGCAATCAGAATTGCCCTGACCTGCGCAACCTCCCCGGATACCATCGGTTGAATTTCGATCATGCTGGACCTGTCCAGATTAGTGCCAAGCAAGGAAAGACCGCTATTTTTTCGTTGAGCGCTTAGAATAACCATCCACTAAGCGGAGAGCATGGATGACAAAGCAACCAACATCTAAAGGTCGTATACGCCAACTGAACCTGCGGCAACGCAAAAAACTGCGGCTCGGAGAGTTTCAAGAACTCATTTTTTTGGTGCGCGCGCAATTTCACACCCCGCTGGACGAATCCGCCTACATTGGCCTGTGGTCTGATTTCATCAACTTCATTGAGCCTCGAAAACTGTGGATCGGAGGCTTGGGGGGCAGTTTGCCACTGTCAGAAACGGAAGGCATGATTCAGGCGTGCGGCAGAGGGTCTCCATCTGAGGAAGATCGCCAGGCGGTCATCACCTGGCTCCGCGCACGTCCGGAGGTAGCCTCGGCAAGTGCTGATGATTTTGTCGATGGCTGGTACAGCTGGGATTGAAGCATGAGCCGCCGTTTCCGCAAGACGCCGATCTTCGGACACCCGGCAACCCGCTCAGAGGCCGACAGCAAACGCCTCTGACGAAAACGTTGGCACACCAGGGAAAGCAATTTTTACACCGAAAGTGCTAGGTAGCTGAGTACCGCGATTTGACAGGGAAGTCCGCCACAGTGATACGCCTTGGTGGCGGCCCCCTTAGTACCCCCACCTTTTGCGGCAAACAGGCCCAAAAAAACAAAAGCCGCTGATTCTTTGGAATCAACGGCTTAATGTTTTTTGTGGTGAGCCGCAGCTTCCGTAAGACGCCGATCTTCGGACACACAACAGCTCGCTCCGAAGCCGGCGACAAACGCCTCTGGCATAAACGCTGGCGGACTCAGGAACGCGATTTGCTCACTACGCTACCGCCTGACCGCGAGCACCACCCCACACTCCGTAATGCAGTATCCAATACTTGGGGTATGGCCAAAGACGGGAAAAGCTGGTTCAGCCCTACCAAGCAACAGAAAATAGCGGAGCAGATTGCTGCTCGCACCACCAGTAGTGCCTTGCAACAGAAAAAGTTGCTAAAACGCATCCTCGCAAAGTGGCGGGCAAAGTAAGTCACGGACGCCGTCCGATGCAAAGTCCAGCCCCCAACGGAACTGCTACAATCCTTAGCTTCGCGCTCCATGCGGGGGTTCTGCCCCTGTGCGAGCGGGCCGCCCACGCGACTTGCCGATTCGCGGCAAGGCGCCAGTTCGAAGAACATGAATCACCAAACCATCTCAGCTTTCATCTGGTCTGTCGCCGACCTTCTGCGCGGCGACTACAAGCAATCCGAATACGGCAAGGTTATCCTGCCCTTCACCGTACTACGCCGCCTGGACTGCGTGCTGGCCGACACAAAATCTGCCGTGCTGGCCGAATTTGAGGCCAAGACGAAAGCCGGGCTCAATCCCGACCCGTTCCTGCTGCGCCGCGCCAAGCAGAGCTTCTACAACACCTCGCCGCTCGACCTCACCAAGCTGCTGGGCGACCAGGACCATATCCGCGAGAACCTTTACGCCTACATTCAGGGCTTCTCGCCAGCGGCGCGGGACATCTTCGAGCGCTTTGAATTCTTCACCCAGGTGGAACGCCTGGCCAAGGCCGGGCTGCTGTATCTGGTGACCGAGAAGTTCGCCCACATCGATATTCACCCTGACAAGGTCGACAACACCGAGATGGGGCAGGTGTTCGAGGAACTTATCCGCAAGTTCGCGGAAATCTCGAATGAGACCGCCGGGGAACACTTCACCCCCCGCGAAGTCATCCGCCTGATGGTGAATCTGCTCTTCATCAATGATGACGCTGTGCTCACCGCAGGCAATGCCGTGGTGCGCACCCTGTACGACCCCACCGCCGGCACTGGCGGCATGCTCTCCGTGGCCGGGGAATTCCTGCACGAGCATAACCCCGCCGCACGCCTGACGCTGTTCGGCCAGGAACTCAACGACGAGTCTTACGCCATCTGCAAGGCCGACATGCTCATCAAGGGGCAGGATGTGAACAACATCGTGGTCGGCAACACCCTCTCGGATGACGGCCACGCGCAGACCAAGTTCGACTACATGCTCTCCAATCCGCCCTTTGGCGTGGAATGGAAGAAGGTCGAGAAGGAAGTGCGCAAGGAAGCCGAGCAGAAAGGCTTTGATGGCCGTTTCGGCCCCGGCCTGCCGCGTGTTTCGGACGGCTCCATGCTCTTCCTGCTACACCTCATCAGCAAGATGCGCCCTGCCGTGGATGGCGGTAGCCGCTTCGGCATCGTGCTCAATGGCAGCCCGCTGTTCACAGGCGGCGCCGGCTCGGGCGAATCCGAAATCCGCCGCTACGTGCTGGAAAACGACCTTGTCGAGGCCATCATCGGCCTGCCCACCGACATGTTCTACAACACGGGCATCGCCACCTACGTGTGGATTCTCTCCAACCACAAACAGGCCGACCGCAAGGGCTTCGTGCAGCTCATTGATGCCAGCAGCTTCTGGCAGAAGATGAGGAAGAGCCTCGGCTCCAAGCGCAAGGAGATGAACGACGACCACATCGCCACCGTCACCCGCCTGTTTGGCGGCTTTACCGAGGCTGAACTCATCACCGTGCTGGATGCCAACGGCCAGGCGCTTGGCGAGCCAGTGCTCGTCACCAATACGGATACCCCGCCCAAGGCACCCAAGGGCGGGCAGCTCAAGCGCGTGCCGCTGGCGCGCATCTTCAGGAATGAAGACTTCGGCTACACCACCCTCACCGTCGAGCGCCCCCAGCGCGACGAGGCCGGCAAGATTGTGCTCGGCACCAAGGGCAAGCAGAAAGGCAAACCGCAGGCTGATGCCTCACTGCGCGACACCGAAAACGTGCCCCTGCATGAAGACATAGACGCTTATTTCGCCCGCGAAGTGCTGCCGCATGCGCCAGACGCCTGGATAGACACTGAGAAATCCAGGGTCGGCTACGAAATCCCGTTCAACCGGCATTTCTACGTCTTCGAGCCACCGCGCAGCCTGAGCGTGATTGATGCGGAGCTGAAGACAGTGGCAGCCAACATCATGAAAATGCTGGAAGGGCTTGCGGAATGACATCACTGCCCGAACCATCCGCCGACTTTACGGAAATCCTCAGCCTCATTGCCCGCGCCCGACAGCGGGCGATGCAGACGGTCAATACCACGCTTATCGAACTGTACTGGCAAGTGGGTGAAATCATCAGCCGCAAGATTGCCGCTGCCGAATGGGGGGATGGTGTAGTGCCGCAACTGGCCGCCCACATTGCCCGTGAGCAGCCGGGCATGCGCGGCTTTACCGCACGCAACCTGTTCCGCATGCGGCAGTTTTACGAGACCTATCGCGACCAGGAATTTGTGACAGCACTGCTGACACAATTGCCCTGGACGCACAACCTCATCATCCTCAGCCAGAGCAAGCGCCCGGAAGAACGCGAGTTTTACCTGCGTACCGCCATCCGCGAGCAATGGAGCAGCCGTGAGCTTGAACGCCAGTTCAAGGGCGCCCTGTTTGAGCAAAGCATTCTCAGCCCGGCAAAAGCCTCAGCGGTGCTGAAACAAACCCACCCCGAGGCGCTCGGCGTGTTCAAAGACAGCTATCTCGTCGAATTTCTCGACCTGCCGCCCGGTCATGCCGAAAGCGACCTGCATCGCGGTCTGCTCGCCCGCCTCAAGGATTTTCTCATCGAACTGGGGCGGGATTTCTGCTTTGTCGGCTCCGAATACCCACTGCAGGTAGGCGACCGCGACTTTGCCCTGGACCTGCTGTTCTTTCACCGTGGCCTGAACTGCCTGGTTGCCATCGAACTCAAGGTCGGCCGCTTTGAACCGGAATACCTGGGCAAGCTTGGGTTTTACCTCGAAGCGCTAGACCGCAACGTGAAAAAGCCTCACGAAAACCCCGCCATCGGCGTTCTGCTCTGCGCCAGCAAAGATGACGAAGTCGTCGAATATGCGCTCAGCCGCAGCCTCTCACCCACGCTGATTGCCGAGTACCAGACCCAGTTGCCGGATAAAGCCCTGCTGCAGGCCAAACTACACGAGTTTTACCAGTTGAACGCGGCAGACCGAGAGGACAATGTATGAGCTTGCCAAGGTATCCGGAGTACAAGGACAGCGGAGTGACTTGGTTGGGTGAAGTACCAGCGCACTGGGACACTTGGAAGCTGCAACATGCCTTCGGCTCTATCGGAAGCGGAACGACGCCACCCAGCGACGAACCTCTCTGGTATGACGCGGGGACTATCCCTTGGATAACGACTGGCGAATTACGGGAAGCTGTTATTTGCGAAACAACCAAATCCGTTACGCCAGCAGCGCTTCAAAAATTCTCGACGCTCAAGCTTCACCCGAAAGGCGCTTTGGCGATAGCCATGTATGGCGCAACTATTGGAAGACTTGGCCTTCTTGGCGTTGATGCCGTGACAAATCAAGCTTGCTGCGTTCTCTCTGCGCCGCGCAGTTTAAACATCAGTTTTGTATTCTATTGGCTCCTCGGGTTTAAGCAACGAATCATCGACCTTTACGCTACGGGTGGCGGACAACCCAATATCAATCAAGCAACAATATCGTCGTTGCGGATTCCTGCCCCGAATCTATCAGAGCAAACCGCCATCGCCACCTTCCTCGACCGCGAAACCGGGAAAATCAATGCGCTGATTGCCGAGCAGGAAAAGCTCATCGCCCTGCTCGCCGAAAAGCGTCAGGCCACCATCTCGCACGCCGTCACCAAGGGCCTGAACCCAGATGCGCCGATGAAGGATTCTGGGGTGGTGTGGCTGGGGGAAGTGCCGGCGCGTTGGAGCCGCCCTCCGCTTTACCTCAGATACTCTTCTGAATTAGGGAAGATGCTGGATGCCAACCGCATTACAGGAGACTATCTCGTTTCGTACCTTCGGAATGTGGATGTTCAATGGGACGCAATCAATTTTTCAGAATTACCCACTATGGACATTGAACCAACTGAATACCCACGCTACACCATCCGCAATGGAGATTTGCTCGTATGCGAAGGAGGTGATGTTGGGCGTGCTGCCGTCGTTAATGGTATTAACGAGGTTATTGGTTATCAGAAGGCTCTTCATCGACTACGTGCTCTTTCGGAAGAGGAGCATCCTCGTTATATGTTCTACACTTTTTCCTGGGCATCGAAGGCTGGAGTATTTTCGGGAGAAGGGCAAGCGACGATAGCCCATCTGACTGGTGAGCAACTACGCAAATACCGGTTTCCTAAACCTCCGAAAGATGAACAGGTAAAAATTTCATTTTTCCTCGACGCTGAGACAACTAAACTCGATTCCCTCAAAGCCGAATCCGAGCGCGCCATCGAGTTACTCAAAGAACGCCGCTCCGCCCTCATCTCCGCTGCGGTTACGGGGCAAATCGACGTACGTGGGGCTGTGACAGAACCGGAGGCAGCCTGATGCCCCGCCTGCACCGGGAAATCCATTTTAAATCGGCCATCTGCCGACATCTCTGGGAGCAAAGCTGGCTCTCCGCCGAAGGTGAGGCGGCCCACTGCGACAGCCAGAGTGCACTGTTCATACCCAAAGGGCTGGCTGGGCGGGTGCTCAAATGCCCCAGCGCCCCGAATCAGGGCACGCCAGTGGCGGCACATCTGCACCTTGCATTGGCGGGCGGTGGCGTCTATCGTAGCTTTTTCGGCTTCATTCGTAGCTAAAAAGGCTTCATATGAACCTGCTTGATGCCCTGTTCGGTACCCAGCGTCAGCGTGTGCTGGGCCGCCTGCTCTTGCATCCGGAGCAAGCGCTTCACGTGCGGGAGCTGGCACGGCTGACGGATACCCATGCGGGCTCCCTGCACCGGGAGCTGGCGCGTTTGGCGGAGGTCGGCCTTTTGACCCGCACCAAGCGGGGCAATCAGGTGCTCTACCAGGCAAATCCGGCGTGCCCGGTGTTTGCTGAACTGGCGGGGCTGTTCCGCAAGACGGGCGGGCTGGCGGATGTGCTGCGCGAAGCGCTGTTGCCGCTGACAGAACGCATCGATGTTGCCCTGATTTTTGGCTCGGTGGCGCGTGGGGAGGAAAACGCGCGCTCTGACATCGACGTGCTGGTGGTGGGCACGGCGGGTTTCAACGAGGTGGTGATGGCGCTGCATACCTGCCAGGAACGGCTCGGGCGTGAAATCAATCCGGCGGTGTATTCCCCCGAGGAGTGGCAGGCGCGGGTTGCCCGCCAGGATGCCTTTGCCCAGGACATTCTCTCTCACCCAGCGCTACCGCTGATAGGGGAACTCCGTGACGCTTGAGAATCTGGTGGTTATCCAGAGACTGGTGACGCTGGCGCCTGACAAAGCAGGTATTGCGCGGCTGCTGGCTTCGGCTGCACGCAATCTGGCGGATGCCCGGCTCAGCGCAGTCAGCAACGACAACCGTTTTGACGCGGCTTACAAAGCCATCCTGCAATGCGCAATGGTGGCTTTGTGGGCCAAGGGCTTCCGTACCTCGACGAGCCAGCCGGGGCACCACCAGACAGCCATCCAGAGCCTGCCCAAGACGCTGGGGCTGGCGCCGGCCAAGGTCATCGTGCTGGACGCACTGCGCAAGCAGCGCAATGTGAATGACTACGAGGGTGACCCGGTCTCGAATGCAGCACTGGCATCGTGCCTTGCGGAAGCCGAAGAGCTTTTGGCGCTGACACAGCACTGGCTCAAAACCGAACACCCTGACCTCACTGACTGAATAAACCCATGCCTGCCCTGCATCAGGAAATCCATTTTGAATCGGCCATCTGCACCCATCTGGGTGAGCATGGCTGGCTTTACGCCGAAGGTGATGCGGCCGACTACGACAGCCAGAATGCGCTGTTCATGCCTGACCTGCTGGCCTGGGTGGAAACCACCCAGCCGGAGAGCTGGCAGGCGCTGAGCAAGACTCACGGCGCGAATCTGCCCAAGGTGCTGGCCGAGCGGGTGCGCAAGTGCCTCAACGACCCGAACCAGGGCACGCTGGAAGTGTTGCGGCGCGGGGTGGAAATGGTGGGGCTGAAGAAGCCTCTTTCTCTGGTGCAATTCAAGCCGGCACTGGGGCTGAACCCGGTGATTCAGGCAGCGTACGCAGCCAACCGCCTGCGCGTGGTGCGGCAAGTGCATCATTCGCTGAACAACCCGAAGGAGGCGGTGGACCTGGTGCTGTTCGTCAACGGCATTGCGGTGGCCACGGCAGAGCTGAAATCAGACTTTACGCAGAGCGTGGGTGATGCGGTGGACCAGTACCGCTTCGACCGCAATCCGCAGCCCAAGGGCGGCCATATGGAGCCGCTGCTGGCCTTCCCGGGTGGGGCGCTGGTGCATTTTGCGGTGAGCCAGTCCGAAGTGATGATGAGCACCCGGCTGGCCGGCACCGATACGGTGTTCCTGCCATTCAACCGGGGCAATGAAGGCGGCGCGGGCAATACGCCCAACCCTTTCGGCTTTGCCACCTGGTATCTGTGGGAAGAGGTGTGGCAACGGGATAGCTGGCTGGAAATTCTGGGCCGCTACCTGATTGGCAAGCGCAACGACAAGAAGCAGCTCACCGGCCTTATCTTCCCGCGTTATCACCAGCTTGATGTGACCCGCAAGCTGGTGGCCGATGTGCTGGAGAAGGGGCCGGGCGAGCGTTACCTGATTCAGCATTCAGCAGGCTCGGGCAAGACCAACTCGATTGCCTGGAGCGCGCATTTTCTGGCGGACCTGCACGACGCACAGCAGAACAAGCTCTTCGACAGCGTGCTGGTGGTGTCTGACCGCAATGTGCTGGATGCGCAATTGCAGGAGGCTATCTTCGATTTTCAGCGCACCACGGGCGTGGTGGCGACCATCACCAACGAGCACGGCAGCAAGAGCAGCCAGCTCGGGCAGGCGCTCAAGGATGGCAAGAAAATCATTGTCTGCACCATCCAGACCTTTCCGTTTGCACTGGAGGCCGTGCAGAAGCTCGCCGCTACGGAGGGCAAGTGTTTCGCGGTGATTGCCGATGAGGCCCACAGCTCGCAGACGGGCGACGCTGCAGCCAAGCTCAAGCAGCTGCTCTCTGCTGAAGAACTGGCAGAGCTGGCCGATGGCGGCGAAGTGGATACGGAAACCGTGCTGGCGGCACAGATGGCAGCCAAGGCGACGGTGGGCAATGGGGAAGAGAAGCACATCACCTATCTGGCCTTCACTGCCACCCCGAAGCAGAAGACGCTGGAGCTGTTTGGCCGCAAGGATGAGGAAGGCGTACCACACCCCTTCCATGTGTATTCGATGCGGCAGGCCATTGAGGAGGGCTTCATCCTCGATGTGCTGAAGAACTACACCCCTTACTCCCTCGCCTTCAAGCTCGCGCACAATGGCAAGGAGTATGACGAGAAGCAGGTGGAGAAATCCGAGGCGCTCAAGGAAATCATGCACTGGGTGCGCCTGCACCCCTACAACATCAGCCAGAAGGTGCAGACTGTTGTCGAGCACTTCCGCGAGAACGTGCAGCCGCTACTCAATGGCCGCGCCAAGGCCATGGTGGTGGTGAGTTCGCGCCTGGAGGCTGTACGCTGGCAGAAGGCCATCCGCGCCTACATCGCCCGGCAGAACTATCAGCTTGGCGTGCTGGTGGCATTCTCCGGCGGGATTGACGACCCGGACAGCTATCCCGAGGAAGTCACCGAACAGAGCCAGTTGCTGAACCCCGGCCTCAAGGGCGACATCCGCGAGGCGTTCAAGGGAGAGGAATTTCACCTGCTGCTGGTGGCCAACAAATTCCAGACAGGCTTTGACCAGCCGCTGCTGTGCGGGATGTACGTGGATAAACGGCTTGCCGGCATCCAGGCGGTGCAGACACTCTCCCGCCTGAACCGCGCTTACCCCGGCAAGGACACGACTTATATCCTGGACTTCGTGAACAAGCCCGAGGAAATTCTGCAGGCATTCAAGACCTATTACGAAACCGCCGAACTCCAGGCCAATACCAACCCGGAGCTGGTGCTCGACCTGCGCGCCAAGCTCGACGCCACAGGCTATTACGACAGCTTTGAGGTGGACCGGGTGGTGGAAGTCGAAACCAATCCCAAGTTCAATTACAAGACTGCCCAGGCCCAACTGAGCGCCGCCATTGCCCCGGTGGCCGACCGCCTGCTCAAGCGCTACAAGGCAGCCCAACAGGAAAAGGCTGCCGCCGAGGCCAAACACGACGACAAGGGTGCGCAGGCAGCCAAGGATGTGATGGCCGCACTGACCCTGTTCAAGGGCGACATGGGCGCATTTATCCGCCTCTACGCCTTTCTCTCGCAAATCTTCGATTACGGTAATACCGACATCGAGAAGCGCTTCATCTTCTACAAACGCCTCATCCCGCTGCTGGATTTCGGGCGTGAGCGGGACAAGGTAGACCTCTCCAAGGTAACGCTGACCCACCACAACCTGAAGAAAAAAGGCCAGCAGAGCCTGGACCTGAAGCAGGGCGAAGTGCCCAAGCTGCAGCCCATGACCGAAACAGGCGGCGGCTCCGTTCATGACAAGGAGAAGAGCTATCTGGAGGAAATCATCCAGAAGGTGAACGGGCTGTTTGACGGCGAGCTATCGGACAACGACCAACTGGTTTATGTGAATGGCGTGCTCAAGGGGAAACTGCTGGAGAACGACACCCTGGTGCAGCAGGCCAGCAACAACACCAAGGAGCAGTTCGCCAACTCGCCCGACCTGTCCAAGGCCATCCTGAATGCCATCATGGACGCACTGGACGCCCACACCACCATGAGCAGCCAGGCGCTGAACTCACCGCGGATTCAGGACGGGCTCAAAGACACCTTGCTGGGGCCGGCGCAGTTGTATGAGACTTTGCGGGCACGGGGACAGGCTGGTTCAGGGCAAGTGCCGGGGGCGGAATAGCAGAGGCCTAGACCATAGAAGGCAGGATTCCGAGACAAGTTGTCGGAAGGGAGAAAAAGTTGTCGCGGTGCTGGCAAAAAACATCGGCAACTTATGAGAACAACTTGGCATAGGGAGCCATATCGCAAAATGGAGGAGCCACCCCTGTAATCGGGGATCATGCTGCAAGCCTCGCCCCGACCATCGGGGTGTTGGTACATGGTTTGGGACCCGTCACTGCCCCGATAGTAGGGGACAATGCATGGTTGCCATGGGAGTGCAGTTTCCAAGCATTGAAATGGTGAGTCATGTACACCTGACGCGAGACCTCAAGACCTTTGTCGTCGCTCAGCGGCAGCCAGGTTATTGCGTACAGGCTTGGGCCAATCCCCAACCCGCCCTGCTTCGTTTTGAAGATGACCTGGGCCGCCTCAAGTTCCTTTACCGCTCGACTGACCGTTCCCTTGGAATTGATCCCGTGCTGGAGCATCCATTGCTCAGCGGCGTGCAGACGGCCATGGAACGAAGCTTCGTGGAAGCGGCGTCGGTCTGTGCGGCGAGGAGCCGGGCGCGTATCAGGGCTTGGCGATGGTTGCCAGTTTTCAGGCTGACAACAAGATGCGTCTTACTGATGACGTGCGCGAGGTCTGCGGGCACCTTGCGCCGAAAGTGATAGGTTGTCGAATGCCGCGATTTGACAAGGAAGTCCGCCACGGTGATACCCCTTGGTGACACCCCTTGAGACTTTGCGGCAAAAAAACAAAAGCCGCTGACTCTTTAGAATCAACGGCTTACGTTTGTTTTGTGGTGGTGATGGGCAGAATTGAACTGCCGACCTGCGGGTTATGAATCCGCCGCTCTAACCAACTGAGCTACATCACCGCCGGAAAGGAGGTAGATTATAATGTGGGTTTTCGGGGCAGGTCAATCACCCCCGGTGTGTGAATGTTCAAAAAGAGGCGGTATCTGGACCGCTGCGTGGCTGTGACCGGGGCTCCTGCAGCAAATCTTGGGCAGCCTCTGGCCGCCTGATCGTGCGCTCTGGCGCTGCTGCATTGACTTTGGCAGTACGATCATTGACGATGCGGGATCGTCGGAATCATGCTCATTTCCTAGGAAGACGCCATGAAAACCCTGTTGAAGTTCCTGTTTGGCCTGGGCCTGCTGTTTGCACTGACGCTGGGCGCACAGGCACAGACGTCCGACTCGCTGCGTTCCATTCCGGCCAATGCGTTGAAGGCGAAGATGACGGTGACGGCTGACCGCACCGCCACGTTCAATGGCAAGAGCTACACGCTGGCAGTGGGCTGCCTCATTTACGATGAGAAAAATCTGATCGTTTTGACGCAATCGCTGATGAACAACACCTATCTGGTGCGGGTTCAGCTCAATGACCAGCAGGAGGTGCAGAAGGTGTGGATTCTGACCCCTGCGGAGAGTCAGGTGAGTGTGGCGTGGCTTGGCGGATGGTCGTTCTGGCGGCGCCTGCTTTCGCTGTGACAGGCTGCTGAGCTTCGCCTGGACTGTGCCGGCCTTGCCCGGCACCCAGAAACCCGGTGATTTGCCCCGGGGAAAAACCTCCCGGAAGCCTCACCGAATTGCTATAGATAACAAATTGCCACGCCCGGACAGGCCAAGCCTGCCTGCGGCAGGGTAAGATTGGCGACCGGGCGGCGGTTTTGCTTTCCGCTCCTGCCCGCGCAGCCTCCCCCTTTTTTCCCTTGCGATACAGAGATTTGATGAAAAAGCTGTACATCCGCACCTTCGGGTGCCAGATGAATGAATACGATTCGGACAAGATGGCCGACGTGCTGGGCGGCTCTGAGCCGTTTACCAAGACGGACAATCCCGAAGAAGCCGATGTGATCCTTTTCAACACCTGCTCGGTGCGTGAGAAGGCGCAGGAGCGGGTGTTTCACGACCTGGGCCGCGTCAAGCTGCTCAAGCAGACCCGCCCGGACCTGATCATCGGGGTGGGAGGCTGTGTGGCTTCGCAGGAAGGTGAAGCCATCGTGAAGCGTGCGCCCTATGTTGACGTGGTGTTCGGCCCACAGACGCTGCATCGACTGCCGGAGCTGATTGCGCAGCGGCGCAACTCGGGCAAGTCGCAGGTGGACATCAGCTTCCCCGAAAACGAGAAGTTCGATGCGCTGCCGCCGGCCCAGATCAAGGGGACGAGCGCCTTTGTATCGATCATGGAAGGCTGCTCGAAGTTCTGCACCTATTGCATCGTGCCCTACACGCGCGGCGACGAAATCTATCGCCCGCTGGCCGATGTGCTGGCTGAAATTGCCGGGCTGGCAGAACAGGGCGTAGGCGAAGTGACGCTGCTGGGGCAGAACGTGAACGCCTGGCGTGCGCCCATGGAACCCGGCTCGGACACGATTGCGGATTTCGCCTTCCTGCTCGAATGCGTGCATGAAATCCCCGGCATCGAACGCATCCGCTATACCACTTCGCACCCGCGCGAGATGACGCAGCGCGTATGTGAGGCTTATGCCAAGCTGCCCAAGCTGGTTTCGCATCTGCATCTGCCGGTGCAATCCGGCTCGGATCGCGTGCTGGCCGCCATGAAGCGTGGCTACACGGTGCTTGAATACAAGTCGGTGATCCGCAAGCTGCGCGCTGCGCGCCCCAACCTGTCGCTCTCCTCGGACTTCATCGTTGGCTTCCCAGGCGAAACAGAGGCGGATTTTGAGGCCACCATGAAGCTCATCGAGGATGTGCGTTTCGATGCTTCCTTCAGCTTTGTGTTCAGCCCGCGCCCCGGTACGCCTGCCGCAGAGATGCAGGACGATACGCCGCAGGAGGTGAAGCTTGCGCGGCTGGCTCGCCTGCAGAAGCGCATCGACGAACTGGCAGGGGAAGTCAGCGCGGGCATGGTAGGCAGTATCCAGCGTGTGCTCGTTGAAGGACAATCGAAGAAAGACCCTGGCGAACTGGCTGCCCGCACGGATAACAACCGTGTCGTCAATTTCCGGGGCAATCCACGCCAGATCGGACACTTCATCAATGTCAAAATCACTGCGGCCCTCCCCCACTCTCTGCGTGGCGAAGTGGAAATCGCTGAGTAGGTGCGCTGTTCCCGGCCTGGCATCCTTGCTGGGCCTGTTTCTGCTGGGGGCTTGTGCGTCGCCCCCGACAGCGCCAGCCCCACAAGCACCGCAGACGGCAGATTCGGCGCCTGCCGCCCAAACCGGGGCACCAGGCAAGGCGGCCAACTCCAGCCAGGGCGCGCACAAGAAGCCCCCCGCTGCTGCAGGCTCTGCGCCGGCAGCCAGTTCATCCTCCCAGGCGAACGGGAATCAGAAGCCCTTCGCCGAGGCGATCAAGGGTTCCACCTTGATTCCGGGCTATCTCAACGTTTACCGCAAGGACGAGCAGTACCTGCTCGAACTCAAGGAAAGCGATTTCGCCCGCAACTTCCTGTTCACCGTGCAACGTACCCACGGCATCGGGGAACGTGGCTTGTGGGGCGAGCAGATGCTCGAATCCGGTGTAGGTTCGTTTGTGCGGCTTTCCGACCGGGTACAGTGGGTGGAGCGCAACACTGCCTTCATCGCTCCGCACAACGCGCCCATCCAGGCCGCGCTGGCGCAGAGCTTTTCCGACAGCCTGCGTGGTGCAGCGGCCATCGTGAGCCAGCCCGAGCCACAGACCAAGGCCATCCTGATCGACCTGAATGCGCTGGTGCTGAGTGATTTTTCTGCCACCGGCACGCAACTGCAGGCGATCTATCATCAGGCCTATCAGTTTGATCGTGGCAACTCGCTGATCCAGCATATTTACGCCGAGGACGATGAAACCGCCATCAGCCTGCGCGAACATTTTGCGGCGGGTAATCTGGCCCCCGGAGCGCCGGGCCAGCCGGCAGGGCCAAGCACGCCGGGCACCCTGCCGGATGTGCGGAGCATGTTCTTTGGCTTCATGGTGAGTTTTTCGGCACTCCCCGATCCGGCTCCGGTGCGTGTTGCTGATCCGCGCGTGGGTTACTTCCTGACCACGCATCTCAATTACGACGACGATCTCTCGCCAAACAACAAAATTTTCCTGATCAATCGCTGGCGCCTGGAGAAGAAAGATCCGGCAGCCGAACTCTCCGAGCCTAAAAAACCTATCGTCTATTGGCTAGACAAGAATATTCCGACGCGTTACCGCGATACCGTCAGGCGTGGCATTCTGGCCTGGAACGCAGCCTTTGAACGCACCGGCTTCAAAAATGCCATCGAAGTGCGGCAGCAGCCCGACGACGCCAGATGGGACACCTCGGAGCGCCACTACGCCTCGGTGCGCTGGTATCTGGGTACGGACAATTCGACGGCTATCGGACCTTCTCTGGTGGATCATCGCACCGGGGAAATTCTCGATGCCGATGTGATCATCAGCGATTTCTGGACGCGCAACCCGCGCACCCTGGCAGTGGACGATATTCCACACGGGCATGCCGGCGAGCCTTATTGCGAACTGGCAGAGGGGGCTTTTGCGGACCTGCGTGAGACGCTGGACTTCCTCGCGGCCAAGGGGCAGATCGAGCCGGATAGCCCTGAGGCCGAAGCGCTGGTGCAGGACACGCTGTACTGGGTGGTGATGCATGAAATCGGCCACACCCTGGGCTTGCGCCATAATTTCCGCGCGTCCAGCGCCTATTCGCTGGCGCAGTTGCGCGACCCGGCCTTTGTCGCCAGGAACGGGCTGGCGGCCTCGGTGATGGACTACATCCCCTACAACATCCCGCTGCAAGGGCAGACAGCCACGGCGCTGACGCAAAAGGTCCTCGGCCCCTACGATTACTGGGCCATCGAGTACGGTTACACGCCCTTCCCTGCCGATGCGGAGAAGGCCGGCCTGCAGAAGATCGCCGAACGCGCCACTTCCGACCCTCTGCTTGCCTATGGCACAGATGAGGATGCCGGCTCTGATTCGCCCCTGGCAATGGGGATTGACCCGGCCGTGGCACGTTTTGATCTGGGCAATGATCCGCTGGCGTGGCTGCAATATCAGACCCAGGTGAGCACCGAACAGTGGGCCACACTGGCCCGCCGCCCGCCCGGCGGCAGGCCGGATGAAGCCACACGCATGCGTGCCAGCCTCGTACGCAGCTTCAACCGGATTGGCAGTGCGGCCAGCAATGCGGCACGCAATATCGGCGGGGTGCGCATCACGCGCAACACCTCACCGGCCAATCGCGAGATCTTCACACCTATCCCCGCTGCAACCCAGCGCGCCACGCTGCAGGCACTCGCCAAAGGCCTTTTCCAGCCAGCCAGTTTCCGCATTGATCCGGCGCTGCTGCGCCGCGTGGCCGGCAACCCGCTGGACGGCGGAGCTTCGCTGGAACCACAGGTGCCGCTGATAACCGTGATCCAGCAGATCCAGGGCAATGTTCTCGATCAGCTGTTTGCGGATCGCGTCTCGAACCGCCTGCTGGAGGGAGAGCTGAGTGCTTCATCGAAAGATCGCTTCGCACTCACCGAACTCTACGCCACGCTGCGTCAGGATATCTGGCAGGAGCTTGGTCACGGGCAGGATATTCCGCTGCTCCGGCGCAATCTGCAGCGGGCCTATCTGACGCGCCTGAGCAACCAGCTTCTGCGCCCGAACGGCAGCACTCCGGCAGACGCCCGTGCGCTGGCCCGGTTCGAAGCACAGAAACTGCAGGGGCAATTGCAGCGAGCGCTGCGGCAAGGCGGCGGCAACACCGAAACCCTGGCCCATCTGCGCGAAAGCCTGGCAACCCTGGATGAAGTGTTGCGTGCGCCGCTGCTGCGCCAGACGCCCTGAATTCCCCCTGGCCAATCCGGCAAATCCACGTCCGGATTGGCGCTGAGGGGGAAAAACAGCCCATAAACCGCCCAAAGCGCCCCCTTCCGCACAAAATCCTGGTTGCCCGGCGCGTGCCGACGGGCGACAATTCACGCTTTGTGCGACCGGTATGAAACCGGGTTCCCGATGTTTGAAACAGCATCCCTTATAGGATCCTAAATCCATGAAAAAAACGACTGCGTTACTGGCCATGCTTGTGACTACAGGCATCATTCTGGCCGGCTGTGGCAAGAAGGAAGAAACCGCAGCGCCGGCTTCCGCGCCCGCAGCGGATACTACCGTCAGCAAAATCGTGATCGGTCTGGACGATAATTTCCCGCCGATGGGTTTCCGTGACGACAAGAATGAACTGGTTGGCTTCGACATCGACCTGGCCCGCGAAGCGGCCAAGCGCCTCGGCGCCGAAGTCGAGTTCAAGCCTATCGACTGGAATGCCAAGGAAGCCGAGCTTAACGGCAAGCGCGTGGATGCGCTGTGGAACGGGCTGACCATCACTGAAGAACGCAAGGCCAACATTGCCTTCACCAGCGCGTATCTGGCGAACCGCCAGATCATCGTGGTGACGGCAAAATCCCCCGTCAAGACCAAGGCTGATCTGGCCGGCAAGGTGGTGGGCGTGCAGGATGGCAGCAGCGCGGTGGATGCGGTGGGCAAGGATCAGGCCACGGCAAAATCGATCAAGGAGCTCAAGAAGTTCGGCGACAACGTGACGGCGCTGATGGATCTTTCCGCAGGTCGCCTGGATGCGCTGGTGGTTGATGAAGTGGTGGGCCGCTACTACACCTCGAAGAAGCCCGGTGAATACGTTGTGCTGGATGAAAATTTCGGCACCGAAGACTACGGCGTGGGCGTGCGCAAGGACGATACGGCACTCCTCGGCAAGATCGAAAGCACGCTGGCCGACATGAAGAAGGACGGCACTGCGGCCAAGATCTCGACCAAGTGGTTCGGGCACGACATCGTCAAGTAACCCTCTCTGACACCTCTGCCAGACGCTTCACCACCGTGGGGCATCTGGCAGCTGCCTGTGATACCTCATGGATTATGTAATAAGCATTCTCGGACCACTGCTTGGGGGGACACTTGTCACCCTCAAGATGTTTGTGATCACCATGGCCCTGGCAGTGCCTGCTGGCCTCATGCTGGCACTGGCGCGCATCTCGCATTTCAAGGTGCTCTCCGGGCTGGTCAACATCTACATCTGGCTGATGCGCGGCACGCCGCTCATGCTGCAGATGCTCTTCATCTATTTCGCGCTGCCTTTCGTGCCGGTGATTGGCGTCCGCCTGCCGGACTTCCCCGCCGCCGTAGTGGCTTTCGCGCTGAACTATGCCGCGTATTTCGCGGAAATCTTCCGCGCCGGTATCCAGTCCATCGACCGTGGGCAGTATGAAGGCGCCAAGGTGCTGGGGCTGACGTATGCCCAGACGATGCGCCGCATCATCCTGCCGCAGATGATCCGCCGCATCCTGCCGCCGGTGAGCAATGAAACGATCACCCTGGTGAAAGACACCTCGCTGATCTACGTACTGGCCATGAATGATCTGCTGCGCGCTGCGCGCGGCATCGTGCAGCGTGATTTCACGACCTCGCCCTTCATCGTGGCTGCCGCCTTCTATCTGATCATGACCCTGATCCTGACCTGGGGTTTCAGTCGTCTGGAAAAACGTTATGCCGTCTTCGACGAATAATCCGATGATCAATGCCACTGATATTCACAAGCGCTTCGGTTCCGTGGAAGTGCTCAAGGGCGTCTCCCTGCAGATGAGCAAGGGAGAAGTGATTGCCATCATCGGCCCCTCCGGCTCGGGCAAAAGCACCTTCCTGCGCTGCCTGAACCATCTTGAAACCATCAACAGCGGCCGTATCGAGATCGAAGGTGAAGTGCTTGTCAGCACGACCGACAAGACCTGCACCTATGCCCCGGATGCCCAGGTTCGCAGCATCTGCCGCAAGATGGGCATGGTTTTCCAGCACTTCAATCTGTTTCCGCACCTCACCGTGCTACAGAACATCATCGAAGCGCCGATGACTGTAAAGGGATTGTCGCGTGATGCCATCGTCCCCAAAGCCGAGGAGCTGCTGCGCAAGGTGGGTCTGCTCGCCAAGCGTGACAGCTACCCCACCCGCCTCTCGGGCGGACAGAAGCAGCGCGTGGCGATTGCCCGGGCACTGGCGATGGAGCCAGAGATCATGCTCTTCGATGAGCCGACCTCGGCGCTGGACCC
>DBTS01000154.1:0-159 GCA_002307175.1 Rhodocyclaceae bacterium UBA1310 | reverse complement strand
GCCGACCTCGGCGCTGGACCCGGAGCTGACGGGCGAAGTGCTGCGCACCATGCGCCAGCTTGCCGAAGAACACATGACCATGCTGGTGGTGACACACGAAATGGGATTTGCGCGCGAGGTTGCGAGCCGGGTACTCTTCATGGACCAGGGCCAGATCGT
>DBTS01000018.1 GCA_002307175.1 Rhodocyclaceae bacterium UBA1310 | reverse complement strand
CGATCAGGTCGCGGATCACCGGCAGCCCCGGCAGCGGACGCAACACGATGGGCTGGGCGAGGCTATTGATATCGGTGAGGCAGGCCAGCCCATTCTTGCCATTGATGTTCATGGCGTCGGAGCCACAAACCCCTTCACGGCAGGAGCGGCGGAAGGCCACCGAATCGTCCTTGGCCTTGATCTTGACCAGCGCATCAAGCAGCTTGCGATCTGTCGGCTCAATGTCGACGGTGATGTCCTGCATGTAGGGTGCTGCGTCCTTGTCCGGATCGTAGCGGTAAATCTTGAATTGAAGCGTTCTTGTTGTCATCTCTGCCAGGCTCCTGCGCTATCTAGTAGGCACGCTTTTTCAGCGGAATGGTGTCGACGGTCAGTGGCTTGAGGGTAACTTCCTTGTAATCAAGCCGGTTACCATCGCGATACCAGAGGGTATGCTTGAGCCATTCCGTGTCGTTGCGGCCATCCGGATGCAGCGGCGTATCGGGGGCATCATCGCGCACATGGGCGCCACGCGATTCGGTGCGCGCGTTGGCGGAAATCATCGTGGCTTTGGCCACCTCGATGAGGTTTTCGAGCTCCAGAGCCTCGCTGCGGGCAGTATTCCAGACCTTGGATTTGTCCCGGATCTCGATCTGCTGAACCTGTTTCTCAATATCCAGGATCTTCGTGACGCCCTGGGCGAGCATGTCCTTGAAGCGGAACACTCCACAGTGATTCTGCATCGTGCGCTGCATGGCCAGCCGCGTTTCATGTGCATCAGCACCCTGCTTCTGATTATCGAGCCGATCAAGGCGTGCCAGGGTGCGATCAATCTCGCTTTGCGGAATTTCCGCCAGCGCGCCAGGTTCCTGGCGGATATGTTCGATCATGGACTCACCCGAACTCTTGCCAAACACCAGCAGATCAAGCAACGAGTTGGTGCCCAGGCGGTTGGCCCCATGCACCGAAGCGCAGGCGCACTCGCCAGCAGCATAGAAGCCCGGTACCGTTTCGCCATGCACGACAACCTGACCGTGATAGTTGGTCGGGATGCCGCCCATCTGGTAGTGGCAGGTGGGCACCACGGGGATCGGCTCCTTGATCGGATCAACACCGGCGAACTGGATGGAGATCTCGCGAATCCCCGGCAGGCGCGTCATGATGGTCTTCGGATCGAGGTGCGTGATGTCGAGCAGCACATGATCCTTGGCCACGCCGCAACCACGCCCTTCATTGATCTCGGTGACCATGGCGCGGGAGACGACATCGCGCGAGGCCAGATCCTTGGCGTTTGGTGCATAACGCTCCATGAAGCGTTCGCCTGCCGAATTACGCAGAATGCCGCCTTCGCCGCGCACCCCTTCGGTGATCAGCACACCGGCACCGGCCACCCCGGTTGGGTGGAACTGCCAGAACTCCATATCTTCCAGTGGAATCCCGGCACGGGCAGCCATGCCCAGACCGTCGCCGGTATTGATAAAGGCGTTTGTAGAGGAATAGAAGATGCGCCCGGCTCCGCCCGTGGCAAACAGGGTGGCCTTGGCCTGCAGAACAGTCAGCTCGCCGGTTTCCATTTCCATGGCAATGACACCCAGCACACGGCCATCGGCAGCACGCAACAAGTCCAGCGCCAGCCATTCGACGAAGAACTGAGTGTTGGCGCGCACATTGCGCTGGTAGAGCGCATGCAGCATGGCATGCCCCGTGCGGTCGGCAGCAGCACAGGCACGGCGCACCGGCTTGCCTTCACCATAGTTCGAGATATGTCCGCCAAAGGGCCGCTGATAGATCTTACCGTCATCAGTGCGATCGAAAGGCATACCGAAATGTTCCAGCTCAACCACAACCTGGGGCGCCTGCTTGCACATGAACTCGATGGCATCCTGGTCGCCGAGCCAGTCGGAACCTTTCACCGTGTCGTACATGTGCCAGCGCCAATCGTCCGGCTCCGAATTGCCGAGCGAGGCAGAAACTCCGCCCTGCGCTGCCACGGTGTGTGATCGGGTGGGAAATACCTTGGAAATCACCGCCGTCTTCAGGCCGGATTCCGCCAGACTGACCGCAGCACGCATGCCGGCGCCACCGGCCCCGACGATGACTGCATCAAACGTACGCTTTGCGACTTTCAATTACAGCCTCCACAGGATCTGAGCCACCCAGCCGGCGTAGCCGACGAGTACGAGCAAGGTGATCACGTGCAGGGTGAGCCGCACGGAGATTGATTGCACATAGTCCATCCAGATGTCGCGCACGCCAACCCAGGCGTGGTAGAACAGGGACATGAAGAACAGAAAACTGGCGAACTTCATGAAGCCGCCCGCAAACATGGCTCGCCATGCCGCATTGGTGTGTTCCGGCAGACTCAGGAGCTGGACGGCGAAAATTACCGTGTAAAGGGCCATGACCGTGGCTGTCACGCGCTGGGCAAGCCAATCGCGAAAACCATAGTGGGCACCGACGACAAGGCGTTTCACCATAGCGCACCTCCCAGCACCAGCGTCATCACGAGGCTGACGCCAAATACCGCGAAGGCACTGGCGCGTGCTGATGCCAGCTCGATGCCGACGTGTACATCAAGCAGCAGAAAGCGGATACCGGCACAGAAGTGATGCAGGAATGACCACAGCAAGCCCAGAAGGATGAGCTTGACGATGGGAATGCCGGCCAAGGTAAAGCCGATGACGCCTGTAAAGGCTGCGTACTGTTCCCGAGTGCCGAGACTGGCATCAAGCAGCCAGATCAGCCCACCCAGAAACAGGAACAGCCCTGCCCCGCTGACGCGGTGCAGAATGGAAACATATGCCGGCAAGGGCATTCTGATTTGCATCAGATTCAGGTGTTTGGGCCTTGCCTTTGTAGCTGTGACTTCCGCCATGCTTCGCCCCTCTCTGACTTACTCTCTCTGTTGTATAAATAACTGAGGGGCACCAAACTTCCGGCACCCCACCGGATTCAGCTCAGCTCATTGACATAGTAGTGATCTTCCGTTGAATACAGGCCGCGGCGCCACTCAACGGGCTTGTCTCCATATGTATACGCCAGCCGTTCGACCGAAAGTAGCGGTGTGCTCTCTTGTACATTGAGCACTTCCGCCACTCTCCGGTCAGCCGCCACGGCACGTATTTTCTCGGTGGCGCGCACCATGCGAACGCCAAAACGGGTCTCGAAAAGACTGTAAAGCGAACCCTGCCAATCACGCAGCATGGACATGTTGAGATCTGGATAAACCTCCGCCGGCAGATACATCTCATCAACCACTGCCGGTTTCCCATTGAATTTGAGCACTCTGCGCACGATGAAGATCTGGCTTCCCTGCTCAATACTCAGCGCACGTGCAGCTTCAATCCCGGCACGCCCCCGCAGGCACTCGAGCGGCATGCTCTTGGGCAGGACAGGGCCTCCATTGACGGCTTTGAGGCGCAAAAAACGGAAAAAAGTGTGGGGATCCTGATGCGTAGTGACAAAGGTGCCTTTGCCCTGTTTGCGCAGCAGAATGTTCTCCGCGGCAAGTTCATCCACGGCTTTGCGTACGGTGCCCTGGCTGACACCAAAGCGCAGCGCAAGCTCCTGTTCGCTTGGGATGGTCTGTCCGGGAAGCCATTCCCCGGCATCCAGTGCCTGAACGATGAGGTTCTTGATCTGTCGGTACAGCGGGCTGAAAGTCGGCGATTCGTGTGCCATAACGAAACGAATTCAAGCACAAAAACTTTTATTCGTCCATATCCTATTCTATATCTTATATAAGACATAAGATGGCTTTTGACAGTTTAGAGACCCGTGTATAGACTGCAGGGCACACGTGAATACCACGTTGGGCAGTACGCCCCACAATCCCTACAGAGAGCACCTTAGGTGCATTCAATACATAAAAAGACTGTGAACCACTGAAGCAAAACTTCACCTAACAAGGAGTCTGGAATGCCCAAGCAACCCATCAGAGTCTCCGTCACAGGCGCTGCCGGCCAGATTGGCTACAGCCTGCTGTTCCGTATTGCCAGCGGAGAAATGCTTGGCAAGGATCAGCCTGTGATCCTGCAACTGCTTGATCTGCCGCAGGCGCAAAAAGCGTTGGCCGGCGTCACCATGGAACTGGAAGACTGCGCCTTCCCGCTTCTGGCGGGAGTCGTCGCCACCGACGATCCTGCGGTGGCCTTCAAGGACACTCAGGCTGCCCTTCTGGTCGGTGCGCGCCCGCGTGGCCCCGGCATGGAACGCAAGGATCTGCTCGCCGAAAACGCCAAGATCTTCACGGTTCAGGGCGCTGCCATTGGCCAGCATGCCAGCCCGGACTGTCGCGTTCTGGTGGTTGGCAATCCATGCAACACGAACGCTTACATTGCCAAGGAAAGCGCCCGCAAGTTTGGCCGCGTGCCGGCCAAGAATTTCACAGCAATGCTGCGTCTTGATCACAACCGGGCTCTCTCGCAACTGGCCGGCAAGATCGGTCGCCCCGTTTCTTCACTGAAGAATATGGTGGTGTGGGGCAATCACAGCCCGACGATGTATGCCGACTACCGCTTTGTCACCAGCAACGGCGACAAGGTGGCAACACTCATCAATGATGACGTCTGGAACCGTGAAGTGTTCCTGCCCACCGTAGGCAAGCGCGGCGCGGCAATCATCGAGGCACGCGGCCTGTCCTCCGCCGCCTCGGCGGCGAACGCTGCAATTGACCACATGCACGACTGGTTCCTTGGCAGCAATGGGGAATGGGTGACGATGGGAGTAGAATCGGACGGCTCCTATGGCATTCCACAAGGTATCATCTACGGAGTGCCCGTTACCACGGCGAATGGCGAGTACACGCGCATCCAGGGTCTGGAAATCGACGAGTTCTCGCGAAGCAAGATGAATTTCACGCTCAACGAACTTGAGGAAGAGCGCGCAGCAATCGTCGATCTGCTCAAATGATCCGGTGTGGCAGCATGGCGCGCGCTGTGCTGCCCTCCTCTCCTGATCTGGAATTATAGAAGAATGCCTGCCGGCAACCATCCTGATACTGTTCTCTACCACGAAGGCGGCGCCCTGCCAGAGCTTGCCGCAATCGAGCATTTCGCAGGCAGCGAGAAGCTCATGCGCAAGGCCATGGCTATCCAGGCCGAACGCGGGCCGGTATTCGACATCACTTTTGATTGTGAGGATGGTGCCAACGCAGGCGCCGAACGCGATCACGCAGAGATGGTGGCCGCGCTCGTCATGAGCAGCGACAACAAGTTTGACCGCGTCGGCGCGCGCATTCATGACGTAACGCACAGCTCCTGGCGCACCGATCTGGAACAGATCGTCGGGCTCGCCGGCACGCGCCTGGCGTATCTGGTGATGCCCAAGGCACGTGGCGTGGCCGATGTGGAGCGTGTCATTGCCGTGCTACAGGAAGTCGAGGAACGTGGCCAGCTGGCCTGCCCGATTCCCCTGCACGTCACCCTGGAAACACATGGAGCCCTGCGCGAGGCTTGGCAGATCGCCAGCCTGCCGCGTGTCGAAACCCTGGATTTTGGTCTGATGGATTTTGTCAGCGCGCACCATGGCGCCTTATGTGCCTCCGCCATGCGCAGCCCGGGGCAGTTTGAGCACCCCGTGGTCGTGGCCGCCAAGGTTGATACGGTGCGGGCGGCATTGGCCCATCAGGTGATGCCCGTGCACAATGTGTGCACCGAGCTGCGCGATGAGACCGTGATCGAGGCAGATGCACGGCGCGCACGGCAGGATTTCGGTTTTTTGCGCATGTGGAGCATCCATCCGCTGCAGATTGAACCGATCCTGCGTGGAATGCGCCCTGCCGCCGAAGAAATCGACGCCGCCATCGAGATCATCAACGCTGCTCAGGATGCTGACTGGGCACCAATACGTCACCAGGATCGCCTGCACGACCGGGCATCCTACCGCTATTACTGGCATGTGCTGCGTCGTGCGCGTGCCACAGGGATTGAACTACCAGACGAAGTGACGCGGCGGTACTTCGCCGCGATTCAGTAATACCCTTGATCTGCGTGGCCGGCAGGCTGCCGGCTGCGCGCAACAACCGGAGGATTGACCGTGCTAGTAGCCTATCGCCAACACGTCGCCGAGCGCGCAGCGCTTGGCATTCCGCCGCTTCCGCTGGACGCGAAGCAGACCGCCGACCTCATCGAACTGCTGAAGAACCCGCCTGCCGGCGAAGAGGAATTTCTCGTCGATCTGATCACGCATCGCGTACCGCCCGGCGTGGACGATGCGGCACAGGTCAAGGCATCGTTTCTGACTGCGGTGGCACATGGCGATGCAGCCAGCCCGCTGATTTCCAGAGAACTGGCCACCAAGCTGCTGGGCACGATGGTGGGGGGCTACAACGTCAAGCCGCTGATCGAACTGCTCGACGATGCCAAGCTTGCATCCATCGCCGCCGAAGGCCTCAAGAAGACCCTGCTGATGTTCGACTTTTTCCACGATGTGTCTGAAAAAGCCAAGGCAGGCAATGCCTACGCCAAAACCGTGGTGCAGAGCTGGGCCGATGGTGAATGGTTCACCAGCCGCCCCGAAGTGCCGGCAAGTATCAAGCTCACCGTGTTCAAGGTGACGGGCGAGACCAATACCGATGATCTCTCCCCTGCCCCGGATGCCTGGAGCCGACCGGATATTCCGCTGCATGCGCTGGCCATGCTCAAGAACACCCGCCCCGGCATCACCCCCGAGGAAGATGGCAAGCGTGGCCCGATCAAGGCGATCCAGGATCTCGCCGCGCGCGGCAATCTGGTGGCCTATGTCGGTGACGTGGTGGGGACAGGCTCCTCACGCAAGTCAGCCACCAACTCCGTACTCTGGTGGACCGGGGAAGACATCCCCTATGTACCGAACAAGAAGTTCGGCGGCTTCTGCCTGGGTGGCAAGATTGCCCCGATCTTCTTCAACACCCAGGAGGATGCCGGCGCGCTGGCTGTCGAGATCGACGTCTCAAAGATGGACATGGGCGACGAGATCGAACTGAAGGTCGATCACGCCACAGGCAAGATCACCGCCACCAAGGCAGGGGCCACAATCGCCGAATCGCATCTGAAGACTTTGGTGCTGCTCGACGAAGTGCGCGCCGGCGGTCGCATCAACCTCATCATTGGCCGCAGCCTCACCGCCAAGGCCCGCGAATTCCTCGGTCTGGGCGCGTCCACGCTGTTCCGCCTGCCGCAGAACCCGCCCAGCTCCAGCAAGGGTTTCTCGCTCGGGCAGAAAATGGTCGGCCGCGCCTGTGGCCTGCCTGAAGGCCAGGGCATGCGCCCCGGCACTTACTGCGAACCGAAGATGACTTCGGTGGGCTCGCAGGACACCACGGGACCGATGACCCGCGACGAACTCAAGGATCTGGCCTGTCTGGGCTTCTCGGCCGACCTGGTGATGCAATCCTTCTGCCACACGGCGGCCTATCCGAAGCCGGTAGATGTAAAGATGCACCACGAACTACCGAAATTCATGTCCAACCGTGGCGGCATCGCCCTGCGCCCCGGTGACGGGGTGATTCACAGCTGGCTCAACCGTATGCTGCTGCCTGACACGGTGGGTACTGGTGGCGACAGCCATACGCGCTTCCCGATCGGCGTAAGCTTCCCGGCAGGTTCCGGCCTTGTGGCGTTTGCTGCAGCCACCGGCGTAATGCCGCTGGACATGCCTGAATCCGTGCTGGTGCGCTTCAAGGGCTCACTTGCCGAAGCGCAGAAGCGCGGCGTCACGCTGCGCGATCTGGTGCACGCCATTCCGCTGTATGCCATCAAGCAGGGGCTGCTGACAGTGGCCAAGGCAGGCAAGGTCAACGTCTTCTCAGGGCGCATCCTGGAAATCGAAGGTCTGCCTGACCTGAAGGTGGAACAGGCTTTTGAACTCACTGACGCATCGGCGGAACGTTCTGCCGCCGGCTGCACGGTGCGCCTGAACAAGGCACCGATTGTCGAATACATGCATTCAAATATCGTGCTGCTCAAGAACATGATTGCCGAGGGCTATCAGGACAAGCGCACACTGGAACGCCGCATCCGCAAAATGGAAGAATGGATCGCCAAGGGCGAGTTGCTGCAGCCTGATGCGGATGCCGAATACGCGGCAGTCATCGAGATTGATCTGGCGGATATCAAGGAGCCGATCCTGTGCTGCCCGAACGATCCTGACGACGCAAAATGGCTCTCTGATGTGGCCGGCACAAAGATCGACGAAGCCTTCATCGGTTCGTGCATGACCAATATCGGTCACTTCCGTGCAGCCTCGCGCCTGCTCGAAGGCCGTCGTGACATCCCGGTAAAACTGTGGGTTGCTCCGCCGACCAAGATGGATGCCGCAGAGCTGACCAAGGAAGGCCATTACGGGGTGTTTGGCACAGCCGGCGCACGCACCGAAATGCCTGGCTGTTCACTGTGCATGGGCAATCAGGCCCAGGTACGCGAGGGTGCCACGGTGGTATCGACATCGACACGCAATTTTCCGAACCGCCTTGGCAAGAACACCAACGTGTATCTGGCCTCGGCTGAAGTGGCGGCAATTGCCTCGAAGCTGGGCCATCTGCCAAGCGTGACCGAATACCAGGCCGATATGGGCATCATCAACGCCGATGCCGGCAAGGTCTACCGCTATATGAATTTCGACCAGATCGATGAATACAAGGAAGTGGCGGACGAGGTGAAGGTATAAAAAGAGCCTGACCACGCACTGACGCACGGCAGCGGGCCTCGCCCGCATCCCGCAGTCAGTGCGGGAATAGGCTCAGCACCCCCAAAACGCCAACAGAGAGATGCAGTCATTAGAACCCGCCTTGTGCGGGTTATTTTTTGCCTGGATATTACTTTTGCCGGTAGATTTCTCACGCTCCCGTCAGGCCGGAGGAGATATGAAAAGAACAATCCATGATTCCAGGCGTGGTCGAAATGATTCCGCTCCACCATCCAGGCAGGGCTCAGATAGCGGTCAGGTGGCAAAAACCGTGCATGCCGTCAAAGACAAGGATTAGTAGTACAGCCACCATTGAAGACTGTTTAACCCCACTACACTGGCAAAAACGTTTCACTTTCATGGCCTGACGCCATCTCGCTACAGATCGCGAACAGTTTCTCAGTGCCGGCTGCCAGCCATGGCCAATCTGGCTTACCATGCTCTGCTGCCAGGATGGTTGGCAGCTGTCGCCGGCTTGCCTATGCGTTTTGATAAAGAAAACATGGCCCGTCTGTTTCGTTGCCCGTTTCGTTGCCCGCTCCTGCTGATCTGCCTGCTGTTCCTGTCTGCGGCGTGGGCGGATGAGATGCCCCAGCTCACGCTGGAAGCCGGGATGCACAGCGCCCGCATTAATGATGCTGCAGCCGATGATGACGGACGCTGGCTGGTCACCGTGTCGGATGATAAAAGCGCACGCTTCTGGAATCTTGATGACGGGCATCTCCTGAGCATCATGCGCGTACCAGCCAGGGAAGGCAGCGAAGGCCGCCTGAATGCCGTGGCACTGGCACCGAACGGCGAGCACGTGGCAATTGCCGGGCAGACTGGCCCAGCCTTCTCTGCCGCCCGGCGCTTCTCCATCTATGTTTTCGACCCCGCCACAGCACGCCTGCAGCAGGTATTGCCCGGCCTGGATCACGCAGTTGCCGCCCTGGCGTGGTCTCCGGATGGCAACTATCTGCTTGCCGGGATGCAGGATATGGGTGGCATAGTGATTTTCGACATGCGCAGCGGGCGCTGGCTGGCAGCTGATGGCGACTACGATGCCGCTGTTTCCGGCATCGATTTCAGTGCTGATGGCAGGCAAATTGCCGTTGCCAGCCGCGATGGCTGGATACGCCGCTACCGTTTCAGCAACAGCAGCCTCAAGCGCGACACCCTGCGACTGATTCCAGATGGAGGCGAACCCGGACACCTGCACTTCTCCCCGGATGGCAATCAGATCGCGCTGGGGATGGCAGACAAACTTCAGGTACAGGTTCTGCAAGCGGAGGATCTGAGCCTCGCCTGGACGCCCCCGGTGCGCGGTATCGCGGCCCCGGCCAAGGAGCGAGCCGGGTTGGCAAATGTTGCATGGTCTGCGGATGGGGGAAGGCTATGCGCTGGCGGGCGCTGGATGCGCGGCTCACGCGCCATGATACGCTGCTGGGATAGCGCCGAGCCCTCCCATTATACGGATTTCCCAGGAGCTGAAGGCTCCCTTGCAAGCCTGCAGATTCTCGCCGACGGGCGCATTACGACGACGGGCCGGGCCCCAGGCTGGGCGTTGCTCACGGCAGATGGCAATGCGCTCTCCCGGCGCGGGCCACCTGCGCAGACAGTGGAAAAGGAAGGGCTGCGCGTCTCGCCCGATGGCACTCAGGTGGCACTACGCTTCAAGGATGCCGGCGTGCTGGCTTTTTCCCTGACAGAGGGGCGTATGGAGGAAGTACCGGAACAGCTTCTGGCGGAAAAATCCGCAATCACTGGTTTACGTGAGGATTGGGCTGACACTCGACAGCCGGTATTTCATGGTCAGGCACTGAGCTTGCCGGACCAGGAGATAGCCCGGATAGCGGTCACTTCGGCCGACGGCAGGCGCATAGTGATTGGCACGGATATGCTACTCACGGCATTCGATGCCAACGCGCAACGCCAATGGAGCCTGCCGGTGAGCGGGCCAGTGCGGCAACTTGCCATATCAGGCAACGGACGCTGGGTGGTGGCGATGGCCGGAGACGGCATCCTCACCTGGCTTCGCGCCAGCGATGGTACGCCAGTGCTGCATCTCTTCATGCACTCAGATCAGAAGCGCTGGGTGATGTGGACACCTGCCGGCTATTACGAGGCCAGTGAAGGCGGCGAGAATCTCTTTGGCTGGCTGCTCAGCGAGCGCGCCGATGCAGCGGCGGACTTCTTTCCTGCCGGGCGCTTCCGCCAGCGTTTCCGGCGCCCTGATCTGGTGGCGCATGCCTTTGAAGTGAATCCGTCTCTGCCTGCCTCCGGAATGTTGGGGCAGATAGCCCCACCAACGCTGAGTGTTCTCTCTCCGGGAAACGAGATCGAAGCCACTTCGCCTCGTGTTCACCTCCGCGTGGCGATCCGTTCGCTGGGTGAAGCCTTGCCTACCGGAATTTCCGTGCGGGTGGGCGGAGAGCCTGTCGAAGTGGCACAACCACGCATGCCTGCGAAACAGGGGCGGGTTCCCGAACTGGTTCACGAGTTCGATGTTGAGATCCCGCAGCACGATACCGACATTCTGGTGTTCGCCAGCAACCGCAATGGCGTATCGGCGCCCGCTACCGTGCACGTACATTGGGAAGACCCCCTCTGGGATCAGCAACTGCAGCGGCCCAAACTATACGTACTGGCCGTAGGTGTCTCCAGGTATGCCCTGCCGGCACAGAATCTCACCTTCCCCGCCAAGGATGCCGGAGATTTCGTGGCAGCGTTGCGACAGGGCAGCACTTCACTCTATCGTGAAGTGGAGGTGCGCAAGATTCTTGACGAGCAGGCCGGACGTGACGAGATTCTCGAAGGGCTGGACTGGTTACGCCATCAGGTCACCCACCGCGATGTAGCCGTGCTGTTTCTTGCCGGACATGGAGTGACCGACGACGATGGCACCTACTATTTTCTTCCCTGGGATGGAGATCCGGATCATCTCAAACGCAGCGGAGTGATCTATCACGAGATCCGCAACACGCTCACTGCTCTCCCCGGCAAGGCTCTACTGTTTATCGACACCTGCCATGCCGGCAATGTGCTGGGCAACACTGCGCGCCGCACTGGCAACGCCGATATGACAGCAATGATCAATGAGCTGACGAGTGCTGAAAATGGCGTGATCGTTTTCTCCGCCTCCACCGGACGCCAGTATTCGCTGGAAAATCCTGCATGGGGCAACGGGGCCTTCACCAAGGCGCTGGTGGAGGGGCTCAAGGGCGCAGCGGATTACCGCAAGACCGGGCGCATCACCTACAAGATGCTCGATGTGTATGTGTCGGAACGGGTCAAGACGCTGACCGGGGGCAAACAGACACCAGTGACGATCATCCCGCAGGGCGTGCCGGATTTTCCGGTTGTGGCACTTCCTGCAGCAGCAGACTGTGGAAAATGCGGAAGAGAATGATGAAAACAGAATGAAAAAAGAATGTACAGCCCCTGGCGCACCGAACACCGGAACGTTTTTCCAACAGCACTAACCCCTTTTGCCACGGCATGACGTTTTAGAGATTAGATCCCTGCAAAAGCCGAACCGATGAAAGATCCTCTCATGACAGCCTCCCGTGCCAATACGCCGCCTGATCACGCCTCCGCAGCAGATGCGCATGGAGAGGAAGTGGCCGGGGCAGGCTTGCTCGCTGAAGCTTATCGGGCACTTGGGCGTGAGGCCGAAAGCCCGGCCCCGCTGGATGCCCGGATTCTGGCAATGGCCCGGCTCCAGTCGGAAAGCAATGCACGTGCTCAGCAAAGACAGAGGATGCGCAGAAAAACCTGGCGGTATGGCCTCTCTGGCCTGCTTGCTGGCGCAATGGGGCTGGCTGCATTGCTGATCCTGCCGGTTTCCCCGCGCCCCGTGCCTGATCCACAGGCCCCAGCCTTGCAGCCGGCAGGCATGACGAACCCGGTGACGCCTGCAAAGCCCCTGCCCGAGGTACAAATGCCGGCGCAGGCACCGGCCATGCAGACAGACGCCCCCTGCCGGCTTCGCGTGGATGTGGCAACGGCAACTGCTGAGGTACTAGCCGAAGAACGGGAACGGTTGGCTGTACAGGGCTGCGAGGCAAGCGCTGCGCGCCTGTCTGCCCACTCAGCCCAATCTGCCAGCCTTGGCCAATGAGGGCGCAATCGTGATCGGGGAATTTGCCACGCTGAAATTGGCCACGCAGACTGACGAGGCACTTATGCTGGCCTACGGCAAAGGTGAATTTGCCGCCTTCGAGGAGATCTACCGGCGACATCGCAATACGGTTTACCGCATGATGCTGCGCCAGGGCTGCCGCCCCGGCATTGCCGAGGAACTCTGCCAGGAGATCTGGATGAAACTCATTGCAGCCTCGGCAAGTTATGTGGCAACAGCGAAATTCACCACATGGCTGTTTCGCGTGGCGCAAAACCATCTGATTGATCATCTGCGCACACACGGCAGGCTTGCCGACATCGAGCAAAGCCTGGATGCAGAGGAAGAAGACGAAACCCTGCAGTTGACAGCTCCACGCACCTCCCAACCCGAAGTGCATTCTATTCGCCGCGAAAACGCAGCCGAATTGATCGAAGCCATTGATGCCCTGCCCGCCCCGCAGCGTGAAACCGTGCTGCTGCACTTCGAGGCGGAACTGACGCTGGAAGAGATTGCACAGATCACACGGACCAGCCGTGAAACCGTGAAGAGCCGTTTGCGCTATGGTGTGCGCAAGATTCGCGAAAGGCTCTCGGCGCAACCTTTGGCATCTTTGACATGTGAGGCACAGGCATGATGCTCCGTCTGGTGGGCTGCATCTTTCTGCTTCTCATGGGGAACGCCTGGGCGCAAAGCACCTCATGGACTGCCCCAGAGGCAGTCATCCGGGCGACACGTGAAGTCGAAGCGCCAACAACCAGTGTGCCGCGTCGCCTTACCGGCGAGAGCAAGGCGCTGAGCCCTGCCCTGCAGGAACTGCTGCAGCAGACCTACACAGGCACCCGCTCTGGCGATCTGGTGGCAATCCGCATCGTATTCAAGGCAAATGTGCCGGAAGGCCTCCAGCCGACGCTGGAACGCCTTGGCGGGGTATTTGAAACGAGCTGGGTAAATACCGCTTACGCCCGGCTGGCGGCGCGCCAGGTACAGCTTCTGGCACATGCTTTCGAGGAAATTGTACGCATCGAACCACAGGCGTTTGTTGACGCGCAATCTCTCCCCGTTGTATCGCAGAGCATCGGAATGGCATTGCCGGCAAAGCTCCGTGCGCTGCAGCAGCGCGCCCACGGAGGCCGTGGCATCCGCATCGGGATTCTGGATTTTGGCTTTTCCGGCTACGTGGCGGCGGGTCTGCCCACCCCTTTGAATGCCAGAGTGTTCTCTCCGGGAGCCCAGGTATTTGCCGGTTCGGAACACGGCACGCAATGTGCGGCCCTGATCCACCAGATTGCGCCGGAGGCTTCCCTCGTCCTCGCCAGCGTGGGCGATGGTGGCAAGGCCGGTGAAGGCCAAGTACTTGCAGCGGCACAATGGCTGGCGACCCAGGGCGTGCAGTTCGTCAATATTTCGGCGAGCGGTTACGTGTCGGCGCTTGATGGGAGTGCCCCGCTCGATCAGTTGATCAACCAGCAGTCGGCAACCGGAAGTATCTGGGTGGTTGCGGCCGGGAATCAGGCGCTGACCCATTGGCGGGGAGCGATTGCGGACACCAACCACAATGGCTGGGTGGATCTTGGTCTGCCGGAACGCGGGGACTTGCTGGTGTTCGAGGTGACGCAACCTAGAAGTATCAGTATCGCATTGAACTGGACCCCGTGGGATGGTCACGGAGCGGATCTGGATGCCTTCCTCTATGCCGTACAGAGCGACGGAAAAGCGGAGCTACTTGCTCAGGCTGACACCCTGCAGCCTTCCGGGGCTGTCAGGCCGGTGGAAACCCTGACGCGCACCCTGCCTGCAGGCTTTTACCTCCTCGGGATTCGTACTACACGCCTTGAACACCCCGGCGTTGTGAATGTTTTTGTGTCAGGAGCAGCGCATCTGAGCCCTGCCCTCAGCACAGGCAGCGTTGGCTCACCGGGTACAGCGCAGGCGGCCTTGACGGTGGGGGTGGCGGAAGGCCATGCAAGCGCTGTGTTCAGTTCGCGTGGCCCCACTGAAGACGGGCGAAGCAAGCCAGAAATCCTGGTGCCTTCGATAGCCAGTAATTTTGTCGGCACTTCGGCGGCAGCGCCAGTCATCACAGGCATTGCCGCGCTGTTGCAGGCAGGCGATGGCGGGCATGGAAGAGCACACTTGGAGAGAACTTTGCGGCAATCCGCACAGGCGGCGCAAGATGCGTCTGCAGTCTGGGGAGTGCTAGATCTGGATGCCGTGCAGGCAGGCCTGCAGAATGGCAAACCAAACTCTGCAAAGTGGCACCAATGAACGGGCGGTATTGGCATATCCGTCTGGAGGGGATGATGAACTGGATTGGGAAATCGGGTGCTCTTGCCTGTCTGCTCGGATGTCTGTTGGTGAGCCAGGTGGCGAGTGCGATGGTGGTATTCAGGCGGGCGGATGTGCTGATCATCCACGGCACCTATGTCGTAGGCGATGAAGCCAGGCTTAGGGATGCGTTGACTCCTGAGGTGACGACGGTGATCCTGCGCGGCGGCCCTGGCGGCGGCAGTTTCAGCCGTGGCCTGGAACTGGCGCAGATTATCGAAAAGGCTAAAGTGACTACCGTGGTGCACGGCGCGTGTACCGGCCTGATATGCCCGATGATGTTTCTTGCCGGCAAGGAACGCCAGTTTAGTGGTGAAACCCGGGCCGAGGCGAGCTATGTGCGGTTGCAAGTTGGCAATGGCATCTTTCCCGATACTGCAGGAGAAGACCGCGGTGAGTCGTGGAACACCGTGATGAGCTGGTGGCACGATCATTCCCGCCTGGGCTATGCCATGCTGAGCCCCCAGCATCAGCCGCTGCTGCAAAACGGCAATACGGATCTGGAAAGCAAACTGATCTTTCATCCGGATGCCAGAACAGTGAACGGCACAGTCATGCATTGCTGGGGCAAGCTGCAGACTGTGCCCTACTGCGAGGCGGTTGGCGATACAGATGCCCTGCAGCTGGGCATCATCACCCGCCACGAGCGTTACCAGAGCAACCTGCTGCGCGAGCGCGCGGATACCGCCGTTCCACCAAGCGTGGCAGAGGGCAATATCGCCACACCACCGGGAGTGGCCGTCAGCGACGAATGCAACAGAATGTATGCCGAATTCCTGCGCATCGATAGCCCACGTGCCTTCGTAATATCAGAGTCCGGCAGCTGCAACTTCCGCTCGGCGCAGTATATCCGCCCCCATGCTGAGGCAATGGAAGCCTGTCGCAAGCGCAATTCCGGTAGTGAGTGCCGGTTTTATGCCGTGGATACAAATTATGTCTTCGTTGATTTTTCCCAGGCACAGGCTCCTGATCGCCCACGCAGAAGCGATTCAGATGATTAGCGGATAGCCGCAAACGGCTGTTCCACGCCCCCAACCCATCATGTGGCTCTCCTGCGCGCTTTTCACCGCAGGGTGAGCTTTGTCGTCCCTGTCAAAAGCAGTCGAGGATTTATCATGAGTGATCCAAGTGCGTTTTATGCTGCCCTGGCCAATGCCGCAAACCTACCGGATACCGCTGACCGATGTCGTACCGATGTCAGCTTCGCGCAGCAACGTATCGGGTTACTGGTGGATTCCCTGATTGGTGGCGGCGCAGAACGGGTGGTGCTGAATCTGGCGGAGGGCTTTCGCTGCATTGGGCACGAGGTGCACGTAATTCTCGTGCGCAACGAGATCCAGCATGTGCTGCCGACCGGCATTCACGTACACGCTCTATCCGAAACCGGCGTGCTGACGCGGGGCAAACTGCGCAACAAGCTGGCAATGGTCTGGCGCCTGCGCCAAGTGGTCAGGCAGATCGAGCGTAACAAGGGGCGCTTTGATTTTTTCATCTCAAATGCAGAGGACTCTGATCGCCTCTCCCGACTGGCCGGGCTGGGGCACGTATATATCCGCTATCGCAACTCGATGGCGGAGTATCTGGCAAACAAGCTAGGCCAGACAACGGGGTTCAGGCGCCTGATCCGCCAGATCAAATGGGCTATCCGCTTCCATGCCACCTATACGGGGCGCAATATCATCACGGTATCGGATGCCATGCAGAGGGATATCATCGATCAGGTCGGGGTGATTCCGCATTCCATCCGCACTATCTACAACCCTTTCGATTTCACCGCCATCAGGCGCCAGGCCGAAGCATTCCAGCCTGAGGTGGAATCGCCCTATCTGATTTATGCCGCACGCTTTTCACGACGTAAACGCCAGGATCTTCTTCTGCACGCCTTCCGTGCTTCTGCGGCCTATCACACCCACAAACTCGTACTGCTGGGCGATGCCTATGGCAAGGCCGAACAGCAGTGGCCGGTCGCCATGCGCGAATTGATTACGGCCATGGGCATGCAGGAACGCGTGATTATGCCCGGCTTTCAAGCCAATCCCTATCCATGGATGCTGCATGCTGATCTCTTTGTCATGTCTTCAGATAGTGAAGGGCTGCCCACCGTGCTCATTGAATCCCTGATTCTCGGCACACCCGTTGTCAGCACCGATTGCCCCACCGGACCAAGCGAGATTCTAACGGGAAACTGGCACGCTTTCTCTGCCCAAGAGACGATGCACGCACCCTGGCGGCCAAGATGGATCAGGCGCTGCTGGCGTATCCCTTGCCAGGCGATCTGGCCCTGCAACGTTTTTCTGCTGCACATGTGGTAATGCAATATTTGCAGCACTGCGGGCGGCGCAACTGACAACAGGCCTGTCAAGGTTTTGCCATGACAAGGCCCTCCATACCCGGAATTGCCAGATCAACTGATACGGAATTTGCCGGTGAATTCCTCCGCCTGCTGGGCCAGAAATTTCAGGTTCGCCGCGGATTGCGCCAGATTGCTGGCGGCCGAGCTCGCGGAATCGGCATGTTCCGAAACATCCTCCAGGCGTGCCGTGATTTCATGCGCGGCCACCACCTGCTCCTTGAGAGCATGGCTGATGTCTGACACCGCCTGCAGCACGCGCGTCGAACCGCTCTGAATCTCCTGGATTGATCCACCCGCCTGCTGAGATAGTGCAACGCCCTCATTGGCCTGGGTCACACTCCCCCCCATGGCATCCACCGCACGTTTGGTGCTGAACTGGATTTCCTCGATCACCGAGGCTATTTCGCCGGTCGCCTTGCCGGTACGCTCGGCGAGTTTCCGCACCTCATCAGCGACTACCGCAAAACCCCGGCCCTGCTCGCCCGCACGGGCTGCCTCAATGGCGGCATTAAGGGCGAGCAGATTGGTTTGGTCTGCTACATCACGGATGACATTGACGATATTCGAGATATTGCCGGAGAGGCGTTCGAGCTCGCCAATATTGCCCGCAGCAGAATTGATTGCTTCGGAAATATGCTGCATTTTCGACGTAGCTTCGTGAATCACTACACCCCCTTCGCGGGAGCTGCTGTTGGCTTCCTGTGTTGCCGCATTGGCCTGGCTGGCGCGATCATCCACCATGTCGATCGATACAGAGAGTTGTTCGACTGCAGCAGCCATTCCGGTAGCAGAGTTAGCCTGTTGTGCGGCAGTCTCCGTGCTGCGCCCGGCTTCTGCTGCCAGCTCGGTGGATGCCTGGTTAAGGGCAATCGAGTTCTGGCGCAAGGAAGCCACAAGCTCATGAAGCGAATTACGCATGATGGCAAAATCGACCAGCAATTCCCCCAGTTCATCCTTGCTGATTTCTGGCAGATCATGAATCAGGTTGCCTGCAGCAACTGCCCGGGTCGCCTGCCGCGCGTCATGCAGCCGGGACAAGATATGATGCCGGGTAAAGACACCGATCAGCAAACTCAAGCCCCCACCAATGACAAAAGCCAGGATGGCATGCCAAAGGTTCGTGTGAAACTGCTTCTGGCTGGTTTCGTAAAAACCCTCTGACGCCTTCACCTGATAAGACTTCAGCTGATCAATGCTTGCCCCTTCCTGATCATCGAACTTCATCAGATCGGTACGCGCAATGCGCCGGGCCTCATCAATCTGCCCCGCATCGATCCGGCTTATCACATTCTGGATCTGCTCAAGGAGCGCCGAGCGCTGCGCCGCATTGGTCTCAACAAGGCCCTTTTCCTCTGGCGTCATGCTTTTCTTGAGAAATGCCTGCCATGCAACATCAATACCATCCCGGCTTTCCTGGATGACTTTCTTGTGTCTGGCTAGTTGTTCGGGATTCGGCCCATCATCTAGCGCAAGCAGTGTTTCGGTAATGGCAGTCTGCACCAGATCATGGGTCTTTGCCAGGTGATCCAGAGGTTGCAATTTCTCTTTGTACAGATTGGATACCGCCTGATTGGATACCGCCAGGTTATACACGCTGTCTGCCCCAACAACGATGAGCGTGAGCAATGAAATCCCCAGCATCAGCCACAGGCGCGCACTGACCCGCAGCGCAGGGAGTCGCCGCTTGCTGACAACCCGGCCTTCATGCAGCTTGACGCTGGCGTCTGCGCGCATTTTTGCGTAGAGCGCTTCGGCCGCTGCAATGTCCTCACGAGAAGCTTTGGTGCGCACAGAGAAATACCCACTATGATCCGGTAGCGGCGTGGCCGTTGCCTTCACCCAGTAATGATCTCCGTTCTTGCGGCGGTTTTTGACGAAACCCGACCACGGGCGCCCGGACTTGAGCGTACTCCACATATCCCGAAAGGCTTCCGGGGGCATATCCGGGTGGCGCACCATGTTATGCGGCTGGCCCAGCAGCTCATCGCGCTCAAAGCCCGAAGCCTCGACGAACTCCTCATTGCAATCGGTGATCTGGCCCTTTTTGTCGGTCCGGGAGATGATGGCCGCACCATCTTTGAGCACGTATTCGTTCTGGGTGACTGACTGATTGTTGCGCATGAAATCCCCGCATGCAGGTAAGGTTGGACGTCGCGTTGTCAACGGTACAGGCGCGCCTTACCATAGCAGTCCAAACGGGCAAACAGGAGCAACTCCATGCAACATTCGGCAACAGCCCTCGAGCTTGCCCGACAGTTCTGGGAACTGATGGCAACGAATGATTTCACCCGCCCCGCCCGCCTTTTTTCAGAGGGGTTTGTGCTGGACTGGCCCCAGACCAATGAACGCATTCGCGGCCGCGAGAATTTTTCACGCCTGAATGCTGAATATCCGGCTCACGGCCCGTGGCGATTTGAGCTTGAGGCGCTTGTGGGTGATGCTCACACTGCGGTGTCGCGCGTCAGGGTGACGGATGGTGTGCAGTCTGCCCTGGCCATATCGTTCTTCGAGGTGAGTGGCGGCTGTATTGACCAGATCACGGAATTCTGGCCCGATACCTATACCCCACCCTCCAATCGCGCCCATCTGACTGAGCCGTTGAAAGCTTGATGTACGCTACAGTCCCTTCCAGCGCAATACCGCACTCCGCGACAGTGCCGTGATCCAGTAGCGTTTATAGGGAATGAAGGCCAGACCATACCTGGGGCTGACCAGAAAGCCCAGGCTATCAAACGCACCAGCATCCTGCTGGCGGACGAAACCCGCCAGATTCTGAAAGGGGATCACCACCGGCCCCAGCGACAAGACACGCGATTGTGCCGAGATTTCGTCCAACTGGCCATTGCCCAGAAAACGGTACAGCGTCTCGCCGAAGTCCACCAGAGTCAGCCCGCTTGCTGTGCTTTCCTCGTGATGGGGTGTGCCATGCGCCTGGATCACATCTTCACGTGATGCTGAAAAGGCAACACCGTTGACGCGCACAAACGGTTCCAGCTTCATGATACGAGGCAGAACAGGCTGTTTAGGGGGCTCTCTGCAGTATGGGCCATTGCTGACGACCTGACCAGCCTTCGCGCCCACGGCGTTTGCATGGAGCCCGCAGCGTAGACGTTTCCCTGCCAAGTATCCTCTTGGCCCGAAAGAATGTGCGATCAAGGTACAATAGTGCCTCATCGGCTGCCTTGTTTTTCCGTGGTACCGTTGCAGCCCGCCACTATTCTGTTCTGCTCCGGTCTCCTGCTCCACAGTCATGCCCCAAAGCATTTGCGCCGCAGTTCATTGTGAACTCATCATCAAGAAAAGCCGCTTCGTTGGATGCGTGCAGCCAGTAGCGGATCGTGCCACGGCGTTGGAGATCGTCAGCAGCCTGCGCGCCGGGCATCCGACAGCAAACCATGTGTGTTGGGCACTTCTGGCAGGAGGGCAATCTGCCGCTGTAGACGACGGTGAACCTGGTGGTACAGCAGGCCGCCCGATGCTGGATGTGCTGCGCCATCAGGATCTTGAAGGTGCGCTTGCCACCGTGGTGCGGTATTTTGGCGGTGTGAAACTGGGTGCCGGGGGCTTGGTACGGGCCTATACCGAGTGCGTTGCGCAGGCGCTCAGAGACGCAGTGAAGACCCCCATCATCCGCATGACCACTCTGTGCTGCCAAACTCCGTATGCTTTCGAAGGCATGGTACGGCGTGCGCTCAGCGAGGCGGGCGCCACCCTTGGCGAAAGCCATCACGGCCCCGTGCTGGTGGACCTCGCCATCACCCTGCCAGAAGATCAGGCTGCAGGGTTTGCAGCGAAGCTCAATGAAGCCAGTAGCGGCCGCGTAGTGTGTACAGCCCCATGTCTTCTCGCTGACGTAGCGCTGACTTGCACTCCGCCGACCAAATAGCTGGATATCATAAGCAGTGATCTACCCTGTGCTCAGCACTGGCCTCAATGCTGTTGATTAATCGACTGCTCGACGATATTCACGATCTCTGCCACATCCACGCTAAAAATGCCTGCCTTGCCTTCGTCGAAAGCCTCTCTCCAGACCTCGTAACCATTGAGATAGTCGGGATGGGTTTCACGGACGCCGAGAAGCTGTGTGAGGCTGCGCTGCAACGTATCTTCTGCCACCGGAAAGTGCGGCAACTCGGTGCTCACGCCTTCAGGTGCGAGCGGGTTGCTGATCTGCACGTTGAGCACGCTGATGTGAAAGATACGCCCGAGAACCGGATCTTCCTCGATCTGGTTGATGAGTACACAGGAATCCTCTTCACCGGGACGGGTGTGGTACTGCCAGAGCTGGCCCTCGGCATAGTCGGGAGAAATGGTGGCTTGGGTGGCATTTTGAGGCAACATGATCAGCGTGAACATCAGAAAACAAGGTATCGACTATAACCGAAAGTGCGGCGCCCCTCCTTGATGGCAAGGCTACCGGCTGAAGACAGCGGCTTGCCGGGGTCCATTGGGGTCCATTAGGGCGTGCGAGCTTCCTTGCTAATAGGGGAAGTTGCTTGCGCTTGCGATTTTGAGTTGACCATCCATGCTGTCAGTTGCTGCTTTGCTTTTTTTCCGGAGTACACCGTGATACCCCTCACCCGAATCTTCCTGCTCTTGCTGCTTGCCCTGCAATGTGGCTTGATACGTGCCGAAACGGTTGTCGATATCCCCACGCGGCCCGGTGTGACGCAACGCTTCCTGTTGCTGACACCGGAACAGCCGGTGGCAAGCATCATTCTGTTTGCAGGGGGAAGCGGCGGATTGCAGATCAGCCCAGACGGCAAACTTGGTGGAGGCCGTGGGAATTTTCTGATCCGCACGCGCGCGCAATGGGCAGCCCAAGGCTTTGTTGTGGTGGCCCTTGATGCACCATCCGACCGGCAGTCCGAGCCTTTTCTGACAGGCTTTCGCCAAACACCTGAACATGTGGCAGATATCCGGGCAGTGATTGCCTGGGTACGTGGGCAATATGCGCTTCCCGTGTGGCTCGTGGGAACCAGTCGCGGCACCCAGTCGGCAGCCTATGCCGCAACCACCCTGCCGCGCGCAGAGGGCCCGGACGGGCTGGTACTAACTTCAACGATTCTCACCGACAACAAGAGCAGGTCAGTTCCGGCAATGGCGTTGGACTCTCTGCAGATTCCCACACTGGTAGTGCATCACCGCCATGATGACTGCAAGGTCTGCAAGCCGGAATACCTGCCCGACCTGATGGGCAAACTGCACGGGGCGCCGCGCAAAGATCTCATTCTCGTGGAGGGTGGAACCCCGGAGGGCGATCCGTGCGAAGCCAGGGCGTATCACGGCTTCAACGGCATTGAGGAAACTGTGGTGGCAGGCGCGAGCAAGTGGATGCTGGCGGCACCACGCTAAAAACGTCCAGCCTGACGCCAGGTAGCCCCGCCTGCTTGCAATTGCGAATGAGTCGCATTAACATAGAGACAGTTGTGATCCAGGTTCTGCTGCGAGGCCCTATGTACGTCTGTGTCTGCCATGCTGTGACTGACCGTGATATCGCCCAGGCGGTAGCTGATGGAGCGAGCTCCATGCGCGATCTGCGTGAGCGCACGGGCGTTGCCGGCACCTGCGGACGCTGCGCCCAATGTGCACACGCCTGCCTGAAAGAAGCCAGCGCAGCTAAAGCGAAAACCATCACGCTGTTCCGCACAGAACCAAACCTCTCAGTCGCCTGATCTCGGTTGCCTTATCTTTCAGCGCTCGTACCATTGGGTAAGCCACTCTTTTAATGTGGTTTTTACCCACAAATTCCCCTTGCCGCGACCACGCGCCATGTCCAGAATGTGATACGTGCGCTGTTGCGGTACGCGTATTTTCTGTCGCCCTGCAACAGTGCCCCATCCCCTACAGAATGGAGTACACAGCATGGAAGGTGACAAGAAAGTTCTACAACTCCTCAATCGCCAGCTGACCAACGAACTCACGGCAATCAACCAGTACTTCCTGCATGCTCGCATTTACAAGAACTGGGGCTTCGAGAAACTGGGCAAACACGAGTTCAAGGAGTCCATCGAAGAAATGCACCACGCCGACATGCTCATCGAGCGCGTGCTGCTGCTCGAAGGTTTGCCGAACCTGCAGAATCTGAACAAGCTGCAGATCGGGGAAACCGTACCGGAATGTCTGGCCGGCGACCTGAACCTGGAGCGCGGAGCACATGCCGATCTCAAGGATGCCATGGCCTACTGTGAGTCGGTGCGCGATTTCGTCTCGCGCGACATCCTGCTCAAGATTCTGGATGCCACAGAAGAGCATATCGATTACCTGGAAACCCAGCTTGAAGTAGTCGAAAAAGTAGGCTTGCAGAATTATCTGCAGACCCAGCTTGAACCAGGTGAAGGCTCCTGAGAAGCTGTCACCGCTTCTGAGCAACGAAGGCGACGGGTGATTTTGTACAGTTGGACCCAAGGCCCCACACCATGGGGCCTTTTTATTTCCACGCATCCTCCCGTAAAAACCCTGGCAAAATCATTCCTCAACATAGCGCTAAAACATCCTTTGCCACCGGAATCACTCCCCGCCTCAATGCTCCGCGCGGCATAATGCAATCTACTGGTGGCATTGCCATGACGCAGCGAGATGGAGAGATGTACGAACTGAACGGAAAACTTGCGCTGGTAACCGGCGCGACAGGAGGGCTGGGAACAGAGATTGCCAGGAAACTAGCGCAAGCCGGCGCCCATGTGGTACTGCACGGCAGACAATCCGCCATACTCGAAGCGCAGGTGGCGGCACTGCATGCACTGGGGTGTGCAGCCTCCTCCTTTGTGGCAGATCTCGCTGACCCGCAGCAACTGGCGCAAGCCTGCGAAGCGCTGTTAGCGCTGCATCCACGCGTCGATTTCGTGATAAACAATGCCGGGGCGCGGGATCGGCGTGGCGTAACGAAAATGGAGCGTGATGCCTTTCGCCAGATTGTGGAGGTCAATCTCGTTGCCCCTTACGATCTGATACGCATGCTCGTGCCACACATGCCGGCCGGCGGCGCCATCGTGAATATCACCTCGATAGCCGGGCAGATTACGCCTGCCGGAGACCCGGCCTATGCCGCCGCCAAAGGTGGGCTTGACGCCCTGACCCGCTCTCTGGCGGCAGAGCTGGGGCCGCGCGGAATCCGCGTCAATTCCGTCGCCCCCGGGTTCTTTGCCACTGAGGCCAACGGGGCACTGGTGGCGGATGCCGCCATCGCCGAGCACCTGCAACGCCGCACCTCGCTGGGCCGCTGGGGCCAACCGGCAGAAGTCGCAGGCGTAGTGGCATTTCTCTGTTCAGCAGATGCTTCCTACATCACAGGCGCCACGATTCCTGTCGATGGCGGCTATCTGGCGCATTTCTGAGCCTCTCGCACTGGAAACAGCACGCCAGGCGCAAACCTACCGGTATTCCGCCTTTGAACATTTTTGTTTTTTCTGAAGACAGCCCGCCATGAGTTTCGACAATCTGCCCATTCTCCTGATTCTGGCCATTTCGGTAATCGGTAATAACAGCTCCGTGGCCATTGCGGCAGCCGCCCTCCTGCTTCTCAAACTGTGCGGCTTGACGAACTGGCTGGACATGGTCGAAACCAAGGGAATCAACTATGGCGTGATCCTCCTCACTGCCGGGGTGCTGGCACCACTGGCTGCAGGCAAGATCGATATCAACGGGCTGGCCAATATCTTCAAGACACCCAAGGGCCTCCTGGCCATCGTGATCGGCCTTGGTGTGGCCTGGGTGGCCGGACGGGGAGTGAATTTCATGCAGGCATCCCCTGAAATCGTCACCGCCCTGATAGTGGGCACCGTGATCGGCGTATGCTTCTTCAAGGGCCTTGCCGTCGGTCCACTGATTGCGGGTGGCGTGGTGGCGCTGCTGGTCGGGCTGTTCCGCTTGTGAGCAGTTCCTGCTGTTTTTCGTGAAATAGCTGGCAATCAACAACCGAAATGGTTTGCCTGCCTTGAGTGTCGGTAAAAATCTCGGCGCCATTGATCCTGCCTTGCAGGATCAGGAAATTGAGCGCAGGGTCACTGCATAAGGATGGGGCATGGGTTTGCCAAAAAACCTCTGGATCAGTTCCAGCGGGAATATTAAACCCTGCAACAAGACAGCCCGGCACGCCTGCATCACATAAATGATGAAACCGGCGCAGGCCTTCAAGTGCGGTACCACGCGAAAACATATAGCCTGCCATCTGGCGTGTGTCGGCGTAATTACTGCGGTTCAGCACAAACCACACCCACAGCATATCGTAATTGCTGTACACCACAGCGTCAGCAGGAACCCGCGCCTGAATTTTTGCAATAAACTTCTGTTGTGAAGCTTCCAGCGCCATTGTGGCCCCCGCAAAGGGAGAACTCCAAAGGTAGCCCGCTGAAGCCAGGCAGGCCATTCCGCTCGCCAGGAGGACAGCAGACAGACCACTTGCCTGAAAATGTCTTCTACCCCATGCCAGCCAAATCAGAACAACCAGCAACGCTGCAGAAACAGCCCAAAAACCAAGCTGCAGACCTTCCGTCAGAGAGGTTGAGAGCATCACCGGACCTCTGACACTCCAGGCTCGGAGCCCATTTACCAGAAGCTGGGGCAGCGGAACCAGCAGCGGAATGATATTCCACGGTGCACGGTGCAGATACTTTTCTGGAAGAAAAGGCAAAAGGGCGCGCAGAAGTAATCCAACAGCCACGAATCCAACCGCCTGGCTACCGTCGGCACTCGAATAGCCCACCTGAAGCAACGCGGCGAGCATGAAACCGGCCAGCCAGCGATCTGCACCACCGGCCATCCATAAATCACGTAGCAGAATGCCTTGTGCGACCAGAGCGAGAATCTGCAGCAACCAGACGCAGCGCCACGGCTGCAACTGAATGAGCAACTGATCATGCCAGAGACCTGCCCCGCAGGCCCACAGGCCAAAGAGCCCCAAAGAAAGCCCCAGCAGTGACGGCACCCATCGATCAAACACCGGAACCTTGCGCCACCATGCAATAGCCAGCACGAGCATCAGGTACACCACGCGCAACGCGGTACCGGGAGTCCACAGCGATGGAAGAGTGCTGGTTTCTGACGTTGCCTGAAAAACGCGATACCAGTCTGCATCGTAGGGGTGAAGAAACCCATCAAAAGGGTGAACCCGCAGGATCACCAAAGCGACACCAAAGATCCCCCCGCCAACACTCAGCGCAAAACGCAGGCGGCCGGGGAATTTCGTATCCGTCAGAAATGTGACCACCGTGAGCAGAATCACATACAGACACATCAAAGGGTGGAACAGCACTGCCACTACAAGAAAAATCGATGCTTTGATGTAGCGCCTGTCAAACAGGGCCGTCAGTGCAAACAGGCTCAGCGCTTCGGAAAATATCCGCGGCGTTGGAAAAGGCTCTGCGTAGGAAAACATCAAATAGGCATCGTAATAGCGAGAGCAAAAAACCAGACACGCTATCGCCAATACCGAGCGCCAACCGGAAGTAATCCTGAGCACGAGCAGCAGAAGAGCACCAGCCCAAAGGACTTGCCCGATAGCCGTAAGCGAAAATGCAGCCCAATCGAGCCCTATACCCCTTGCCAGAAGAGAAAAGAGACTGGGGAACACCGTAAAACTGTCCTGCGAGCCAAAAGCCACAAACAGGTCATTTTGAAAATTTGCAGGGTGCAGCTTGTAGAGCGCCAGCATTGAGTACAGCATGCCGTCATGATAGAAGCCATGGTATCGCTCCAGACACAGCCATATGGCCCCTAGAATCATGAGGATACAGACTTGGCCTGCTTTTGCGATGTTTCCCGTCGACTGGTTCACAATGATCCCTGTTTTCTTTCGGCAAGCATGATGACTTCGCTGCATGAGCACAATTTGCCGGGCTGGCGGATCTAACCCCGTCCGGGATCGTTTCATGGATTGAAAGAGGCCGAACAGAATGGCCGAAAAAACCATACCGTTCAAGCGCTGAATGCCTGACCGGAAGGACGCCGGGTGACAGAAGCCGTGAAACGCAAGAGATAACGCTTATTCGCCGTGCTGCCGGGTCTGGTTGGCGATGAAGCGGGTAATATCCTGCACGTAGCGCGCACGGTCAAAGTCCCTTAGGGTATGCCCTGCTCCCTCGTAAATCACCAGTTCTGAGTCGGCTTTGGCCGCAGCCATACGACGCAGGTTGTCTGTCGTACACGCCCAACTGGCACTGCCATGCAGGATCAGTGATGGGCACGTAAGGCTGTCCCACGCCAGCCAGTGATCGCCATTCATCTGGTTCTGGGATTCGATCATGTCTTCATGGCCGAAACGAAAGTGCCAATGCGTTCCGTCGTAGCGCAGGCTTTCCATGAAATAGGCATCGAAATCCATCCCCTGTGCACGAAAGGCCTGTTGGATCTCGAACAGGCTGGACGCCTCCAGGGGAATCGCACGAATGAATTCGTTGGAGCATGCCACCTCGGTGCCGATATCCTCGATGATCAGCGCACGGCAATTTCTGTGCTCTGCCGCATAGTGCATGGCAACAATGCCACCCAGTGAGTGGCCAAGGATGAAGGGCTGGGTGATGCCTTCCGTCGCGAACACCGCCGAGAGATCCGCAACATAGTCCGCAATAGTGTAAGTAGGGGTGCGGTCACTTTCGCCATGACCACGCAGATCGATCAGGATCAGTCGCCCCGGAAAATACTCTTCGAGAAAAGCGGTTCATCCGACTTTAGTGTGGGTCACTGCCGGG
>DBTS01000014.1:19747-26811 GCA_002307175.1 Rhodocyclaceae bacterium UBA1310 | reverse complement strand
ACAGTTCGACGCTTTCCATGACGCACCCTCCTGGCAGACCATGCGCGAAAGCGTACTACTTACCCACACAAAAGTCTGAAGGACCAGAAAAGCAAACATCGAGGCACAACCGAAGTGCCCATGAAGACAGACCAGCGTTGGCCCCTCACTACAGTTATCGAAAAACGAAATCCAGTGCCCCGAAATGGAAATTCTTTTTCTTTTCATACTGTTCTCTGCACGTTTTGGCTCCACCGGGAACGCGCAAAAACCCGGGGTAAGCAGCCTTTCAAGTGTCTTTGAGACGGTTCTGACAATGCACTGCAAACGCAGCGTATTTTCGCCTGATCATGCCTGCATTTAAACGGAATAATACCCTAATTGCTTAACGCACGATGCGCAAGGGAACAGGATTAGGATCTTCCTGCACCTGAGTACGGAGGATCTGTACGGCGGAATGAATGGTGGCCTGCAAACGCCGGGCCCGGAGTTCAATGGCTGAAAACTCTTCGCGGGTGATGATGCCATCTTCGCGCGCCTCGTGAAGTTCCCTCGCCAGATCACCCAATGAACGTATCGAATCAAGCAGGGCACTGAGGACGTCATCGTCGGCCGCCTCGCCTTCGGGAGGCAGAGGAATGAACAAACCGCCAAAGCTCAGCGCCATGGCTTCGATAAAGCCTGTGGCTCCAGTGATTTTCTGCAGCACCTGGGCAATCGACATTGCCTCGCGCACGTTCAGCGCGTACTTCTCTTCGCTTTCCGAGAACTTGTTGTGCAGCACGCCTGCGCTGCGCCCGATCAGCTTGGCAATGCCAGTAATCCCATCCGGCACCTTGCCGAGTGTGGGATCTGCGGGAATGCCTGGAAACCGCTTGGCGTCCTGATGCAGTGCCTCGATGGGATCAGCGCTGGATTGTGTATGAGACATGGTTACGACTCTCAGTAAACAGTGGATGCCTTAGCCGGGATGATAGCGGCGTACAAATAAAAAACCGAAGGGAAAAGTCATGGTGCTGCAAAAAAACAACGAATCCACCGAGATCAGCCAATGGGTATTTTACCGTGCAGAGAGGATCGGCCCGATGGAAGATGGCGCTGCTCCCATGCCCGATCTCCAGATTGCGTTGGCTTTTGACCCATCCGGGAAAATCGCCAGAGCCATTGTAACGCCCATAGAGGCTTTGCCAGAAGATCTGGCTAACGGTTCGGACGCGGCAACCCAGGCATGAATACGCCAACCCCAGCGGGCGTGGATGCGAGAATGGGTGGGAATGTGGATGCTGATCTGACCGCTAAAACCCGGGCCGGCGAAGCTGATTCCGCACTGAACGTGCGGACAGCACAGGTTCTACCGGGCGTGGCATCACGGGAAACAGACACAAAGACGCGCGCCGTGATGACCGCTCTGCTCCAGCTGTGCCCTGCGGGCATCTGGCTGTACAGCGCTTGGCGCCTTTTCAGACAGGCACACCCGTTGTTAGCCAGCGCCTTGTTGCTGGTGGCGCTATGTCAGGTATGCGCCAGATTGAGAGCTGGAGGGAAACACCGGACCGCTCTCCCTCAGGGCGCCACCAGATTTCCCAGAAAGCGCGGTAAATCTGCGCCGTGGCACAGTGTCAGGCAGACGCTTCTGGAGAATGACTTCAATGAGAGGGTGTCAGTGATGATGCCGCCGACCGTGCATGTCTGCAGGCATGCAGAGCGGGCCGGCAAGGAAGACATCTCGTCTGACCGATAAGACTTTACCCCTGCGCTCCCTGCTCCATACCTCAGACATCAGCCTGCACAGGCGCTTGATCACCCACACAGAGGTATTCGACTGGAACCTTTTCTACCAGCCAGACTCCATTTTCTGCCTGGAAAAAGCGAAAGCCCTGCTGATGCATCTGCAAGGCTTCTACTTTGAGCAACACCGGCTTGCCATAACGCAGCCCAACCGCCACGGCAGTAGCCGTCTCTGCCGACAGGTGAACGTACTGACGCTCTCCGGGCTTCAGGCCTTCGTGCAGGATGGAGTCGAGAAATCGTGTTGCCGTGCCATGATAGAGAATTTCCGGTGGCTGCTTTTCAGCAAAAGCGATGGCAACACTTGCGGTGGAGTGCCCCTGCACGGCACGAATACTCAAACCATCTTGAGAAATGGAAAAACGTTTCTTGTCACTGGTTTCAACCACGTTCCGGATCAAGCCGACATCAAGCGTATGCCCTGCCTTTTGCGCTCCAGCGATGAGCAGCGCCATCTCTGCCCAACCTTCGCTGTCGAGTTTCAGACCGATAGCCTGCGGCTCGTGTCGCAGAACATAGCTTAAAAACTTGCTGACATCAGTATATTGCTTGTTCATATCAAAACCATGTTTCCGAGCCAGGTGGGGAAACACAGAGCCCCAGCCCCACCCAGCTTTATGACAAAAAATCTGATCACCATCCATAAAACCCGTGATCAGATATTGGTACGGGCAGAATCAGCTCCAGTCGTCGGAAGAACTGGAACCAAAGTTCTGGTCGTCCCAGCCAGTATCGGAAATTCCGAAATCCTGACCACCCATGTCGTTATTGGCGTATTCATCAGGGCCAAGGTTGAGCCCGCCTGTGCTGGCGTCAGATAAGCGATCCGGTTGACGTTCGTGATTCCCACCAAGAACCCTGTCCATCAGCGCTTCGCCTGCCACTACACCTGCACCAATTGCTGCCCCGGTAGCAAGACTGCCGAGGATTCCTGAGCCTCCTGATGCAGGCTGTGCCGGATATGCCCCACCGTAAGACCCCATTGGCTGAGGCGTGGCATAAGCTCCGTAAGCATTCCCGCCATAAGCGTTGCCACCAGGGGCCATGACTGGAGCGGTCCGCGTCGCAAAAAACCGGATGAGGAAAAAGATGAAGGCAACCACTACGGCACATCCGAGGAGAACGATCCCCCAGGGAAAGGAACCCGAGCCAGTTGGCACCTGCTGTGTGACGGCCCCAAAAGGTGCTACCCGGGTGTTCTGTGCCAGGGCTTCGCGTAATTCACTGACCGATCTGGCATCGGCAAAATTCAGCCCCGGCGAGAGTCGTTCGGCGGATGCCAACTCGGTTCGCGCCTGCGCGTAAGAGTGCTGTTTGCTCAGTAGCTCTGCTTCGACATAGTGGGCTTTGGCACTGTTAGGATGTGCCTTGAGCACTTCCTGCATCATTTCCTGCGCCTGGGCGACGTGACCAGACTCTGCGGCCTCATAGACCTGATGCATCGATGGATCTGTTGCAAATGCCTGACTGACCGCCAGCATGGCAATCAGCCCCATACCGATGAGACGATGTTGCAATTTCATGGCAAAACTCCTTTACGACCAAGTGCATGGCGTAGCCCATGCAAATCTGGCACGGGCCAACACACTGCTAAGACTGCGATTTGCCATAGCAGGTTCAATCATGCTGGCCCAAGCATATTCAAATAGCGCGCCCAAAGTTTGACATCAAGCTGTCAGCACGGATCGACCAGACGCCTACTGCAGCGGCTTCAATGGCTCAGCCTGGAGTGTTTGCACGGGATTGGTCGCGAGTTTCGTGTCCAGCCACTGCAGTGCAGCTTTGAGCTGCAGGTCTTCACCCCTGAAAGTGGCATTCGGCGGATTCACCACTGCAATATCCGGTTGCACGCCAACTCCCTCGACAAGCCACGCGCCGGTCTTGACATCAAACTGCGGCATCTCGGCCGCCCGCGCCAAGCCTCCATCGACAAGGCGATTGTCGTCGGAGAGCCAGACACCTGCACCTGCGGTACGCTCACCAATCAGGGGGCCCAGTCCAAGTGCCTTGATACCGGCAGCAAAGGTTTCTCCGTCTGAATAGGTGTGGCCGTCAATGAGTACCACGAGCTGCCCACGGAATGCGTTTTGCATATTAACCTGAGCATCCACGGCATTTCGCGAAGTCCAGAACGCCCAGGCGCGACGCAGCAGCTTTTCAATTACCCAACTATCGATATTTCCGCCGTTGTTGCGGCGCACGTCGATGATCAGCCCATCGCGATTGGTGTTGGCATAGAACTCGCGCACAAAGGTGGCAATATCCTCCTTGCCCATGGCACGCAGGTGAAGATAACCAATACGCCCCTTGCCGGTACGCTCAACTTCCTGCCGCACACACTCTTCCCAATCAGCGTAGCGCAGGTTGTTATTACGCTCTGCCGTCACCGGAACCACCACGATTTTGTGGTTCGTATTGCCGCGCCTGACTTCCAGCAACACCTGCTGCCCCGCCTGATTGACCAGCAATTCGGAGATGTCTTCACTTTTCGCTGCTGTACGCCCATTCACGCTGACGATGATATCCCCATCGCGTATATCAAGACCAGCCGTGGCCAGCGGTGAAGCTTCACCGGGCAACTCGGCATCACCCTGATAGCGGTGCGCCACCTTGTACCCATCCGCAAGCTTTTCCAGAATCGCTCCAAGAAAAGCCGGCGCGCCGCCATCTGTGGCAGTACGCGTGTCGCCAGGAGCCACCTGGGAATGCAGAGCCCCCAGCTCGCCGCTCATTTGGGCCAGCACATCTGCAAGCTCAAGGCGATCAGCGGCACGAGCCGCAAGTGGTTCATACTTTCTGCGAATCGCTTCCCAGTCTGCGCCGCGCATGTTTTTATCGAAGAAGAAATCACGGTGCATGCGCCACGCATCTTCAAACATGCCACGCCATTCGGCACGCGGATCGATGGTGATGCTCCAGTCACCAAGCCGAACGATAGCTTGAGATAAGTCGGCAGGAATGACGCTTACATCAGCTTTCAAAACCAGATACTCCGGATTGCCCTTGGCCGGACCTCTTTGCAGAAGCAGTTTTTGCCCATCTGCCGAGAGTGAAAATCCACGCAGTTTCGCTGCGATCTCTTTGACTGGTGCCGTGTTATCGGCAATTGAAACTGCCTTGAGTGCGCCCTGTTCATCTCCGGTATTGTCTAACAGGAAAATACGCTCGGCATTCACCGCCAGGGCTGTATAGTTCCCCGCTTTCACCGGCAGTTCATACAGGCGTGCAGACAATCCATTCCAGTCGATGCCAGGCAGCCCCTTGCCGGCTTTATCCGCTTTACCGGTTTTATCCTCCCTGGCAGATTTTTCTTCCATCCCAGTATCAGCAGCATGCTTTTTCTGTGCTGGGGTAACATCGAGCTCGGTACGTGGTTGAAACGGGAAAACAGCCTTTTCCTGCAAGGCCAGCGCATACACGCGACTGCGCCGCTCAAACACCGGTCCGGTATTGCGATCTCCCCAGGGAGAATCATTCTTCAGCGAGAAATTGCGCTCCGAAAGGAAGTACAACCACTTTCCATCTGGCGAAAAGGCTGGTGCTGTACTTTCATATTTGTCAGACGTTACTACGTGCGTCGTTTTATCCGTCAGCGAATACAGCAGCACCTGATTGCGTCCAATCGTGGTGTCCGGACGCACCAGCGCCAGTGTGCGTGAATCAGCAGACCATACAAGCCCGTTGTACTCGCCTGTACGGCTGGAGTCGACCCGACGGTTTTCTCCGCTGGCGACATCCAGCAGCCATGTCTGACCACTTCGAGTCTGATGAGCAATCCACTTGCCATCAGGAGACTCCACCAGCGCCGTGCGATAACCTGCTTTGTCCTGAGTGAGCTGGCGCGCATCTGCACTGCCATCAGCGGCAAGGCGCCAGATCTGGTCTTCCCCACTGACATTGCTGATAGCGTATACGGATTTTTCATCCTTGCTCAGCGTCGCCTGCCGCAGACGGACTGCCGGAGCGCTCGCCACATCCACTCGGCGGATCTGCTGCAAGCCGGCAAGGGCAGCATGCCCACGTGCAACGATCGCCACCCGCTCTCCGTCCGGAGAAAGGCGGGCTGACTCCACCCACTTCAGGGGATCGCGGATCACGCGTGGCTGCATCTGGCGAAAATCCGATGCGAGTTGCACATCCATGGTGCGATCTTCACCACTGACAATATCAAAAACATGCAGATCTGCACCGAGTTGATACACGATATGGCCGGCATCAAGACTGGCGGAGCGGATATCGAAATCCTTGTGATGGGTAAGCTGGCGCAAATCTGAGCCATCCGGCAGCATCGACCACATGTTCTCAATGCCATCTCGATCAGAAATCACATACAGCCGCCCCTGCCACCACATCGGCCGCCGTGCCGGCGCATCCAGCGGCAGGCGCACAGCCTCTTTGCCCGAGCCTGGCTCATAACGCCATATCTCGGCGACTTCACCACCACGGTAGTGGCGGGCGTTGTCAGAGCTTGTGGCAATCCCGTTGCGCACCACAAAAAGTACTTTCCCCGTATCGTCGAAGGTGGCATCCGTCACATCGCCCAGCGGCAGTACGGCACGTTTCAAAGAGACCGGATCAACTTCGGCAATCACCCGCAGGGCACTTGGCCCGCGATCCGCCCAGGTACTGTAGAGCACCTTGCCATCGGGCGCCCAGCCCAGCACCTGCACGCGCTGTTCCCCAAAACTGAGCCGGCGTGGCTGACCGCCCTGGACAGGCATCACCCAGACATCCGGCACACCCGCATAGCTTGCGACGAACGCCACGCTGCGTCCATCAGGTGAAATGCTGGCCCGTGATTCCTCTCCCTCGTGAGTTGTCAGGCGCCGGGCGGTTCCGCCTGAAGCGGCAACAGACCAGAGATCCCCTTCGGCGGTGAATACCACCTGATCGGCATGAATGGAGGGGAAGCGAAAATAAGCATTGGAAGCCGCCGAAGCCGTGACGGCGTTAAGCGTGAGCAGGATGCTGCACGCGAGAACAGATACCTTCATGTAAAGTCCGGTTTGTCAGGAAAGTTACCCTATTGCCAGGGGTGCCGATTCTCGGCGCTGGTCCTGCAAGCACTAGCCGTGCCTGTGTCTTGAGGCAAAATTCTAGCACGCTGAAAACCGCCTGCATCGCGCCTGTGCAGCACAGTCCTGGCGGGAAGCACAGGCAAAGCAGGACATGCAGAATGAAGGATACAAAAAAGGGCGCCACATGCAGAGGCGCCCTCTTCCGACTCTTAGAAGCTGTTCATGATCTTACTGCGAAGGCGTGATTGGGCCGAATGCGCTGCTCGAAATCCTCATGTA
>DBTS01000014.1:0-19453 GCA_002307175.1 Rhodocyclaceae bacterium UBA1310 | reverse complement strand
CTGCTCTTCGGCCCACTGACGCCTTCTCGCTGCAGATCGTGAACAGCTTCTTAGGATTTTAGTGTCTGGCAGCCTGCACCTTGGCGAACGCGGCCAGAAGTTTGCCATGCAGAACGCAGCCCTCCAGATCCATGCCGGGGCTGGTTTCCGAGGCCCCGAAAAAGCGTTCATCACCGGTAAGCATACGCGTAGCCTGATCCAGCACAGCCTGCCCGTAGAGCCCCACCAGAGCAGTCTGATAGGGAGCATCTTCCTCCAGCGCCAGGAGCGTTTCCATGCAGTGATACACGCGGCGCCGGGCCGGATTGATCTGACCGAACAGGCGTATCCATTCCAGCCCTGACTCAATCCCCTGCTCGTCGCCAATTGCAAGTGCCAACAGAGCTTTGAGTTCGCCCACGCGAAGATCTTCCCAGATCGTACCTGCATCCGGCGCCAACCCGATCAGGCCGGCGACAAGGCGCTGTTCATCAAGGCCAAGTTCGTTCAGAGCCTCAAGCAGCTCTTCGCATTCGTCATCCGAGAGTGTGTGCAACTGCAGAATCGATGGACGCAGATCGTTGCCAACACTGTTATTGTCAAAGTCCAGTTCGTCAACCGGGTAGATTTCCGACATGCCCGGCACTAGAATACGACAGGCATAAACACCGAGATGGGGATAGTCAGCAATATAGATCTCGTTGCCCACGCCGTGAACGATTTCACACAGACGGGCGAACTCATTTTCGGTGCTTCCGCTGAAATCCCAGTCGCAGAACGCATGTTCTGATGCATCTCCCATGAAGCTCCAGTGCACAACACCACTTGAATCCACAAAATGGATTTCCAGGTTGGGCGTGGAGGCAACCTCTTCCAGGTCGTGTCCTGGCGCCGGGAATCCATCCAAAGCGTCGAGTGCACGCCCCTGCAACAGTTCAGTCAGGGCGCGCTCCAGAGCCACCTCAAAGCGCGGGTGGGCCCCGAAACTGACAAAGCACCCCTGATCACGAGGATTCAGCAAGGTGACATTCACGACCGGAAATACTCCCCCGAGCGAAGCGTCACGCACCAAAATTCCAAACCCAGCAGATCGCAGCGCCCGAATGCCGGCGGCGATCTGCGGATAGCGTGCTATCACCGCCTCGGGTACTTCTGGCAGGCACATTCCTTCCCGGATCACACGGAACTTCACGTGGCGCTCCAGAATTTCGGAGAGGCTCTGGGTGCGCGCCTCAGCAACAGTATTGCCTGCTGCCATGCCATTGCTCACATACAGGTTGCTGATGATATTGATGGGGAAATAGACGGTTTCGCCATCACTTTGGCGCTTGAAAGGCAGCGTGCAGATACCGCGTTCCAGATTGCCGGAATTCAACTCCACCAGGGTTTCCGGGTCGATTTCGCGCTCCGGATCATAAAAATCCTGCAGCTCCGGCGTCAGCATTCCCTCCGGCCATTCCCACTCCCCATCCAGCTCAAACCATTTTTCCTCCGGCAAGTGCGTAAAGGGTGCATTGGCATGAGTTTCGCCAAAATAGTAATGAGACCAGAAATAATTGCACGCCAGACGCTCAAAAAACTCACCCAGCGCACTCGCTCGCGCAGCCAGCTCGGTAGCACCTTTGCCGTTGGTATAGATCAGAGGACAATCTGCATCACACAGATGCACGGACCACACGCCCTCCACCGGATTGAGCCAGCTTTGCTCCTCCGTATTGAAATTCAATGCGGCAAGCCGGCCCTGCAGTCTGGCAATAGTGGCTTCCAGCGAAGCGTCCTTGCCAGGAATGAAATGTTCGGAGATGGTCATGGGATCGGCGCCGATTCTGTGTTGAGGAGAGGCATTTTACAGATAGCTGCTGCAGGGAGTTCTGTCCAGTGACGGAGAAACAGCCGGGCCGTGAGAAATTGCCGTCCACGCCAGTTGCAGCAACAAATTGTCACCTGTTTTGGGGTATCTGGGCTGCCCTCCTTGCCGTGCACTACGAGGCCCACAGGCTGCGATGGGAGATCCCTCTGGAGGGGCGTTGTCAGGCTGACGCACATGACACGGAGAGATTCGGGAACACGTACGCAATTCGTCCTGCGCTGAACTCTTTTCCAGCAGCGTGGCTTCACAGACGAAGGCATGATGATGGCGGCGCCACCTATTTCATCAAGGTCTGCAAGATCAATGGCCCGGCCACACCGTGCCACCAAATTTCTTTTGTCATAAGAGCCAAACGCCCGAAAAACCGGGGATTTGGCTGTGGCACTGACCGGATGGAACACTCCGGCTTCCCTGCAAATGCTTCGTGCGGCCTATTGAACAGTACCGTCAATAGTCATATTCGCGATGCAAAGGAACTTGTTCTCTAAGGTCACATCCTTGTAATACGGATACAACCGCAGCGAGAAGAATAAGAGTCAACGCCATTGTCCTTCCTGTAAATGCCGAAGAGGTCATGTCTGGCATGGCTCCTTACGCCAGCCCATCTTCAAGCACCTGCTATCTTTCATTGCGGGGAAAACGCTTTTTAACACATTTCATTGAAATATCTTTTATGCATTTTTTATCCACGGTTCGACATACTGAAACATTCAGGCAATAGATTACGCCCGGCCGAGATGCCGAAAATACGTGGACACAGGCGTCGGCCTTTCTTTTCGCAATCCTGTTTTGCAAACCCGTTTTATCGAGCCCGCTTTAAAAAACCTTCTATCGCCACTTCCGAGGAGAATCTGCCATGCATCTGCCTCACGCTTCCGTCATTGCATTACTTGCCGCTGCCTCCGCCTGCCCTGTTGCCCATGCCGACGACTTCACCCGTCTGGATGAGGCACTTCCCACAGGCGTCAATATTTCCGCCAGCTACCCGGTTTTTGACTTTGATACTGATGGCTGCCTGCCCAGCACCGGAATCAGCCGCACGGGGGTACAGAACGGCGGACTCAGTCCCACCGGCAGCATTACCGGCGGCTGCCGCTCTAGCACTTTCCTGCAGACTTCCAACACTCTGCACCGCTATGCCTGTGTGAGCAGTGGCGGGAGCGTCTACTGCGGGCACTTCTATGCGCTGTACTTCCTCAAGGATCAGATCAGCGCCCTTGGTGGCGGGCATCGTCACGACTGGGAATACGCCGCAATCTGGACCAAGAACGGGGTTGTCACACACGGTAGCTACAGTGCCCACGGCGCGCTGTATAGTGAAACGGCGGCGAACCTGCCAACCCAGAACGGGCACATGAAGATCGTCTACCACAAGGACGGCGCGCTAACCCATTCAATGCGTTTTGCCAAGTCTGGCGAGACAGCAGAGAATGCCTACGGCACCTTCGTCACACCCACAATCATCAGCTGGGCCACCATGAAGGGGGATGGTGTCACCAATGCACAGTTGCGCGCGGACCTGAATTCCTACAATTACGGATCTGCCACGATTCCGATGATGGACAGCAACTTCCTGAGCAATCTGAATACCTACAAGCCCAGCAGCTATCCCACATTCACGTCGGCCAGCTTCGACGCGGCGCAGTAAGGAACGCATGACTTCACACGAACCTGCGGTGTTACACCAGACGGTTCGTGTGGGCTATCAGAAAACCCGATCACGGCCTATAACGAAAGCGCGTCAGCAGTGACGGTGCAACAAAGACATTCATCCAGCAGGCTACCCACCTTCTTGAGCAACAGCATTTGGCCGAACCTATCCTCTCTCGTGTTGTTTCCCTTAGAACAGCTGCACAAGGGGCGGATTTACCGTGAATCGAATTGTGGTAATACGCAATTCTTTTGCGTCCACGAAGCACCTTCTGCACGGTTCTACCTGCACACCTCAAATCCCGCATTAGCCCGCTGTAGAGCTGATATTGTTTCGACTTTATTACTTTTGGTGCCGGTGCTTCATCCGCCGCCCCAGCCTGTCATGAATCAGTCTGCAATACCCGCTCAGACAACGCCCCGTCGCTCCCTCAATGCCCAGGATTACAAAACCCTCTCGCTCTCAGCGCTGGGTGGCGCGCTGGAATTCTACGATTTCGTCGTATATGTGTTTTTCGCCGCCGTAATCGGGAATCTTTTCTTTCCGCCTTCAATGCCCGACTGGTTACGTCAGCTACAGACCTTTGGCATATTTGCTGTCGGCTATCTGGCCCGTCCCCTGGGGGGGATCATCATCGCCCATTTTGGTGACATTCTGGGCCGCAAGCGGATGTTCACACTGTCGATTTTCCTGATGGCAGCCCCCACACTGGCTATCGGCCTGTTGCCAACCTATGCGGCCATCGGGATTGCCGCGCCACTGCTGTTGCTACTCTGCCGGGTGCTGCAGGGTGCCGCCATTGGCGGCGAAGTTCCCGGCGCCTGGGTTTTCGTGGCGGAGCACGTCCCCAGCAACCGCGTAGGGCACGCCATTGGCACACTCACTGCCGGCCTCACCGCTGGCATCCTGGCCGGGTCTGTTGCTGCGGTCACCATCAACAGCGTGTATTCGCCGGCCGAAGTCGCCGCCTATGCGTGGCGCCTGCCCTTCCTGCTGGGAGGTATCTTTGGCTTTGTAGCGGTATATCTACGCCGCTTTCTTGAAGAAACGCCCGTTTTCAAAGAACTGCAGGCCAACCGCAAACTGGCGCAGGGCCTTCCGCTCAAAACGCTGGTGCGCAAGCACCTGGGTGCCTGCGTAGTCTCGATCCTGCTCACCTGGGTGCTCTCCGGGGCCATCGTCGCAGCGATCCTGTTTACGCCCACATATCTGCAGAAAGCCATGCACATCGCGCCTGCACTGGCCGCACAGAGCAATTCCCTGGCCACTGTCGCGATGACATTCGGCTGTATCTTCTTCGGCTGGGCGGCAGACCGGTTCAGCTTGCGCAGCAGCATGGTTGTCGGCTTCGCCGGGCTCCTCATCAGCAGCTATCTTTTCTACCGCGGTCTTCCCGGCACTTCCGCCAGCCTTATCACCAACTATGCACTGGCAGGTTTCTTTGTCGGCTCGGTTGCCACCGTCCCGATAGCCGCAGTGCGTGCCTTTCCCGCCGCAATCCGTTTTTCGGGACTGTCTTTCTCCTACAACATTTCTTATGCCATCTTTGGCGGGCTGACACCGGTAATGCTGACCCTGTGGCTGCAGGCCGACGCCCTGGCCCCTGCACACTACCTCACCGGCCTCGCCATGCTGGGACTGATGCTGGCCTTTGTACCGCTCACGACAAGCCTTGCGCAGTGGGCACGACCAATTGCCGAAGGTGCCCGCTGACCACCTGGCGCCTGTTCATAGTCTTGTTGCGGAGCCCTGATCAGGCAGACACTGCGCGCTTTGCGGGAAAGCCCATCGCGCGATCCAGCGCTTTCGCTGGGTAGCCTGAATTGAGCAGGGTTTCCTGCATTTTCTTCAACTCGGAATAACTGCAGGCGCCAAGCAAGGCTGCCGTACGATCCACTTCCTCGCAGAGAATACGCAGCGCAAGCTGTGCGCCAGCCAGCCCCCCGGCAGCTACCCCATACAGCACGGGCCGGCCTATCAGTACGCCATTGGCACCCAGCGCCAGGGCTTTGATGACATGTGAGCCACGACGGAAACCACTATCAACGAGGATTTCAGTTTCATCGCCGAGAGCTTCGCGCGTCTCGCGCAAAATCTGCAGGGGATGCACACTGCAGTCGAGCTGACGGCCACCATGATTGGTCAGCACGATCCCGTCGGCACCGCACTGCACGGCGGTTTGTGCATCTTCAGCAGTCTGGATTCCCTTGATGACTAGTTTCCCGTTCCAGCGAGAGCGCAGATCCTCGATATCCCGCCAGTTCAGGCTGGCATCAAGTTGCCGGGCAATGAACTGGGCACCCCGTCCCTTCTCCCCCGGCGGCAGATACGGCTCCAGATTGCCGAACCCCGGCAGACCACGCGATGGTGCCACCACACGTGCCACCCACCCCGGATGGGCCGCAACATTGAGCAACGCAGGCAAACTCAGTTTCAGTGGTGCCCTGAAGTGGCGGGATTCCCGCTCACGTTTGCCATAGTGGGCACAATCCGTTGTGACAATCAGGGTATCGTACCCGGCGGACCGCGCACGCGCCGCAAGGTCGCGCGCAATGCTGCGGTCTTTCAGCACATAGAGTTGAAACCAGCGGCGACCATCCGGCACGCTTTGCGCCACCTGTTCGAGCGAGGCACTCGACATCGTGCTGAGGGTAAACGGAATGCCATGATCCCGCGCAGCCTGGGCCAGCAGAATATCCGCGCGGGGCCAAAGCATGCCGTTAAAGCCAGTCGGGGCTACCGCAAGCGGGAAGGCACTGCGCTTGCCCAGCAGCGTTGTGCTGTAATCTCTCTGGCTCGTGTCACGCAGGGCGTAAGCCTGCAAGGCCAGATGCCGGAATATTCCGGTATTGTCGTGCAGCGCACGTTCATCTTCGGCACCGCCATCCAGGTAGGCAAACGCAAAGGATGGCAGACGTCGTTGCGCCAGCTGGCGCAGATCATCAATGTTCAAAAACCGATTTGGGTTCATTGGGCTGCAAATACCTTCCCGGGGTTGAGAATGCCCCTGGGATCCAGAGCCGCCTTGATGGCTCGCATGGCGGCAAGTTCCGCGACACTGCGATCATGTGTCAATGCGCCAACGCGCAGACTGCCAACACCATGCTCCGCCGTGATCGCTCCGTTATACCCGCGCAGCACCGCGTAGACCCGCGCCTGCACATCTTCTTCCGTATCGCCGGCGGGTAGATAGGCGGCATCTGCAATGATGTGTAGATTGCCGTCTCCGAGGTGCCCGAAAAACAATAGCGGCAATTCTGGCCATTGTCGGGCAATAGCAGCGCAGGCTTCATCAATGAATTCCTGAACTTTTGGAATCGGTAGACTCGGGTCGAAATTGATTGGCTTGGTCTGGGCAAAAATCTCGGCCACACTTTCACGAATACGCCAGAGTTCCTCTGCCTGCTGGATTGAGGTGGCCAAGGTTCCATCCTGGATGCGCCCTTGCTCGAACCCCTCGCCAAGCAGAGCTTCCAGCGCTGCCGCGTCGGCCTCGTTGCCACCGGCAATATCAAAGAGCACGGCCATGGGAGGCGTGGTGCCAAACGGAAATTTCACCGGCACATGGCGTCTCACTGCATCCAGAAAGTCCGCCCACATGAGTTCAAAGGCCGCCACCCGACCAGGAAACTGATGCTGCAGATCACGCAGTAAAGCCAACACATCCGCAAAGGAATCAAATGCCAGAAAACCCGTGAGCTTCTGCGCCGGAGCGGGATGCAGGCGCAACACGGCTTTGGTAATAATCCCCAGTGTGCCTTCGGAGCCCACAAACATCTGGTTCAGGTCATAGCCTGTATTGTTCTTGTACAGTGGCCGCAACATTGACAGCAAACTGCCATCAGCCAGCACAACCTCCAGCCCAAGCACTTGGGCGCGCATCGTGCCAAACTGCACAACGCCCTGACCGCCGGCATTGGCAGCAAGCATGCCACCAATCTGACAGCTGCCTCGCGGTGCCAGATCAACCCCGAACAGCAGTTTGTGGGGTCGCAGCGCCGCCTGGAGGTCCTGCAGGACAACACCGGCTTCAACCGTCGCGATCAGTCCGAATGGATCAATCGCCTCGATACGCCTGAGCCGCTCCAGCGAGATAGCCACGCCCTGAGGGTGCGGCTGGGCGCCTCCTGCCAGCCCGGTGAGCCCGCCTTGCGGCACCACAGGGAGATTATGCCGATGGCATGCGCGCAGGCAGGCCTGCACCTCCGCCGTCGTGCGAGGCCGCAACAGAGCTAGCGGGCGCACCCGCTCCACCCCGCTCCAGTCGGCGTGATAGCGCTCAGGAACTTCCGGCCCGAGCGTCACGATTTCCGCGGGCAGTTCGGGCAGAAAAATTCCGGCGATGTCGACAACGCTATTCATGACTCGTACACGTTACCAGGCGGTGATCACAGCATCCTTGAAGGTCTGCTTGATGTACTGCTTGACCTCATCGGAATGGTAGGCCTTGATGATCTTGGCTACCCAGGGCTTGTCCTTGTCCTGCTCACGCACGGCAATGATGTTGGCGTACGGACCTGTAGCCGCTTCGAGCGCGATGCTGTCACGCACTGGATTCAGGCCGGCTGTCTCCGCATAGTTGCCGTTAACCGCAGCGGCATCCAGATCGTCAAGAGAGCGCGCCAACTGGGCTGCGTCAAGCTCCACAATCTTGAGCTTCTTGGGATTTTCCGTGATATCCAGCGGAGTCGCCTTGAGACCGGCTTCCGGCTTGAGCTTGAGAAAACCCTTGGCCTGCAGCAGAAGCAATGCCCGGCCACCATTGGTGGGGTCGTTCGGGATGCCAACGCGCGCGCCTTCCTTCAGAGCCGCCAGCGACTTCACCTTTCTGGAATAGATGCCCAGGGGGAAGGTCACAGTCTGCGCGATGGACACGAACTTGTAGCCCCTATCCTTGATCTGCGCCTGCAGATACGGCAGATGCTGGTAGCTGTTCAGGTCAAGATCGCCAGACGAGAGAGCCGCATTCGGCTGAATGTAGTCGGTGAACTCAACAATTTGCAGCTTCAGGCCATCACGCTCGGCAACCTTCTTCACGACTTCAAAGATTTGCGCATGCGGACCAGCCGTCACCCCAACCTTCAGGGGTTTATCATCGGCCTGCGCCGTAGTGACGGTCCCTGCCAGGGTAGCAGCGAACAACAGCGAGAATATTTTGCGAATGGACATGAATGCTCCTTGGTAGTCAGAGACTTTCCTGCGAGGAACGCCTCTGGTGTGAAATTTTCAGAACAAGACGATCACCCGCGCTTTGCACGAGTTGCACAAACACAATCAGCACCAGCACCACAAGTGCCATCACTTCGGGCAGAAAGCGCTGATAGCCGTAACGGATACCGAGGTCTCCCAGGCCGCCGCCGCCAATCGCGCCAGCCATGGCCGAGTAGCCAACGAGGCTCACAAAGGTCACCGTCAGCCCGGCCAGAATCCCCGGAAAGGATTCGGGCAGGAGCACTTTCACGATGATCTGAAACTGGGTGGCCCCCATGGCCTGCGCGGTTTCCACGAGACCCGGGTCCACCTCGCGCAAGGCGTTTTCCACGAGCCGTGCGACAAAGGGAATGGCAGCAATGGCAAGCGGCACCACAGCAGCGGCAGTCCCGATTGAGGAACCCACGATGTAGCGCGTAAATGGAATGACAGCCACCAGGAGGATGATGAAGGGCGTTGAGCGCACGGCATTAACCACCAGCCCGGCCGCTACATTGAACCAGCGCTGCGGACGCACCCCCTGCGGCCCGGTAATATGCAGTGCCACGCCAAGCGGAATGCCGAAAACCGCACCAATCACCCCGGAAATACCGACCATCTCCAGCGTTTCAAGCAGAGAAGTCCATAACAGACTCAACAGTTCAGAGGACATGGCTGAGATCCTCAATCCTTATGCCGTTTTTATTGAATAGCGCAACCGTCTCACGCCATGCCTGCGCTGGAGAAAATGCCACCAGGGTGAAGTTGCCGATGGCCTTGCCCTGGATCTCATCGATCTGCCCGTGCATGAAATGAAAATCCACCCCAAGGCGCCGTGACACATCAGACAGAATGGGCTTTTCGACGCCTTCTCCAACAAAAGACAGGCGCACCAGATGTTTCTCTGATCCTTCCTGCCCGGCGTCGGCCTGGCAGCTCTGGGCCCGGGCCAGCACAGAAGGGGGCAGATCATGGGCCACCACATCGCTGATCAGCGCCCGCGTCGTGGGATGCTGAGCCTGCTGGAAGACATCAATCACCGGCCCGGTTTCAACAATGCGCCCACCATCCATGACCGCCACACGCGAGCAGATCTGCTTGATAACCTGCATCTCATGGGTGATCAGCAGAATGGTCAGCCCCAGGCGCTGGTTGATCTCGCGCAGCAATTCGAGAATATTGCGCGTGGTTTCGGGGTCCAGCGCCGAAGTGGCTTCATCCGAGAGCAGGATGCGTGGCCGGTTGGCCAAAGCACGGGCAATCCCCACGCGTTGTTTCTGGCCGCCACTGAGCTGATGCGGATAATGCCCGGCCTGTGCACTCAGTCCGACGAGATCCAGCAGGCGTGCCACTTCCTGCCTGATATGGGCCTTGTCGTGACCAGCGAGCTCCAGCGGCAACGCAATATTCTCTGCCGCCGTGCGTGACGAAAGCAGATTGAAGTGCTGGAAGATCATGCCGATCTCCCGCCGCGCCTTGCGCAGCGCTTCAGGATTAAGGCTCTGCAAGGCCTGCCCACCGATAATAATTTCACCGCGCTGCGGGCGTGCCAGCAGATTCAGAGTACGTACCAGGGTGCTCTTCCCGGCACCACTGCGCCCGATGATGCCGAAAATTTCCCCCTGCCTGACCTGCAGCGAAACCCCATCCACCGCCTGCACCGCATGGCCGTCAGCAGCGGCATAGCGCACCGCCACATCGCGAAGCTCCACCATGGGGCGGAGATCCGCATCGGGGATAGTGATCTTGTCCAACTCAGCCTGATTCATAGCCTGATTACTCTCTACTCGATGCCACCCAAATTTTCATCATGAATGCCGTGCGGAGTCGCGTGGCTTCTCTTCGTCTGGTTTGCGATCCTCGCGAATCGGAAACATCAACGCAGCGGCCAGCACAATTAGCGTAAGGCACCCCAGGATAATGCGGGTCACGGGATCCAGACTTTCATACATGATGGCCTCCCGGCTTCACCTGATATGTCTGCATTGTGGTGACTCGGTGCAGGTCCGCAAACGAAATAATGCTTATTTCTTCTTCGCTAAAATGAATAAGCAAAATTTCCCCTTCTTTCTTCAGGGAAAAAACACAGCCCTCATTTCAGCCTGCCAACACAAGAATTGCGGAATAATGCCGTGCGTATATTGATATAGGAAATTGATGGTTCTGACGCTTTCTCGCGTTTGCTAGGATTTTTCCTCAGAGCCTGTTCAGTCTCTGTGCCGCGAGAAGGCGAAGCCACTGTTTTGCAAGGGAAAGCCTTGTGTCAGGTGAATGATTTGCCTGTATTCAGGGACTCTGGGGAACATCTGCACTCCCTGATCACGACTTCATAGCAAGGACCGGCTCTGACGGCGGCGTAGGCGAAACTACGCTCCATTTTCATGGATGCCACAGGAGGATGTATGTCTGTATCTGTCACTGCTACGGTGAATGAGCCTGCGAGATCTATCCCGCGGACTTCGGAAGACATTCTGGCACTTGTCATTGGTCTGTTTGTCTTCGCACTTTCACTGGTAAGCATCTCGGGAATTGATCTGCTTGGCTGGGCGGTTTCCACTTCAGTGTGGACCAGCCCGGACAAAGCACTCGGCACGGTCTCAAAAGACTATTCAGGAGTCGGCGGCTTCGTCGCACTGCTTGCCACCTACTTCGCACTGGCGGTGATCCTGTCGCTTGGTGCGCTGGCGCTGAAGAAGGATCTGAAAACCTTTCTTCCGCGGTTCACCGTGCTGTTTGTACTGGCGTATGCAAGTTGGGTTCTCGGAAGCTTTGCCAACTTTGCCGCGGTGACCCCGGCAGATATTCAGAAGTTCGGGCTGCAATGGTCTCTCCGGCTGACCCCGGAAGGCGGCTATATCATTGCGCTGCTGGTGGGGCTGGTCATCGCCAACTTCCTGCCCCGCACTGCAGACTGGCTCAAGGAAGCCATTCTGCCCGAGCTGTATATCAAGATCGCCATCGTGATCCTGGGCGGCTTTGTGGCCATTACGGCAGCCGAGCGCCTGAATCTGGCCTCCACGCTGATTTTCCGTGGCATTGCCGCAATTGTTGAAGCCTATCTGATCTATTGGGCCGTGGTGTATTACGTCGCCCGCCGCTGGTTCAGGTTTAATCGCGAATGGGCGGTGCCACTGGCCTCCGGAATTTCAATCTGCGGCGTGGCTGCCGCCATTTCCACAGGCAGCGCCATTCGCGCCCGCCCGGTCATCCCGGTGCTGGTGTCGTCGCTGGTAGTGGTGTTCGCGGTGGTGGAAGTGCTGGTTCTGCCCTTCATCGCCCAGCATTTCCTCAGTAATGAGCCACTTGTGGCAGCCTCCTGGCTGGGGCTGGCGGTAAAAACCGATGGCGCTGCGGTCGCCAGCGGCACCATTGCGGAATCCCTGATTCTGACGAAGGCCGCAGCGTCAGGCGTATATTACCAGCCCGGCTGGATTCTCGGCACCACGGCCACGGTCAAGGTATTTATCGACATCTTCATCGGCGTATGGTCTTTCATCCTGGCCTATGTCTGGACCAACCACATCAATAAACAGCAGGGCGACAAGGCCAAAATTGTCGAAATCTGGGAGCGCTTCCCGAAGTTCGTGCTGGGCTTCATGATCACCTTCCTGATTACTCTGGCAATCGCCCTGATCGCCCCGGAACTCACCGCCAGGATCAAGGCAGCAGGGGGTGAAGCCAACAACTTCCGCGTGATCTTCTTCCTCTTCACCTTCTTCTCCATCGGTGTGCAATCAAACTTCTCCAGACTCTGGCGGGAGGAAGGCATAGGCAAGCTGGTAGGGGTCTATGTGCTGAGCCTGTTTGGATTCGTGATCTGGGTGGGGCTGGTGATCTCCTGGATATTCTTCGCGGGCATCAAGCCGCCGCTGGTCAACTGAACGGAAAGGACTGAACATCATGAGTGAAACCACTGCGGTCGAGCAGCCCACCACACTCCAGCAGGAAATTGCCAAGGCAGAGTACGAGCCTCTTCTCCCGGTTGAAAAGAAACTGATCGGCTGGAGCCTCGGTACGGGTATCGTCCTGCTTGTCGTATTGTCCCTGAGCAGCCACTACTTTTGAACAGCTGACACCCGCGCTTGAAGCCTACACACGCCCGCCAAGTGGAAGCATTCCATTTGGCGGGCGTCTCAATTACACCCGGGAGAAGTTCAAGTGCATAAAAACAAAACCGACATAAGCAAATCAGGATAAGTTCGTTTTAACGCCTAATGCTTCTCTCTATATTGGTCCCAGTCGCGCCGGTTCAGAAAGACCCGGCGGAGCAAGTGGAGAGAGATCAGATGATTCATTTTGTGGTTCACAGCCCAAACGACTCAACAGGCGTTGTTGTTGTCGAGGGCGTTCAGGCCGGCCAGGAGCTTACCGGCTGGGTAATGGATTCAGACGCGCTTGTCACAGTCAGGGCGGTACACGACATCCCTATCGGCCACAAGCTGGCTCTCGCCGACATTCAGCCGGGCGACACCATCATCAAGTACGGGCATGACATTGGCCGCGCCGTAGCACCCATCGGTCGCGGTGAGCACCTGCATGTCCATAACGTCAAGACCAAGCGCTGGTAAGCACAAGAGGAACTTCATGGCTTTTCCCAAATTTTCTGGTTATCTGCGCGAGAACGGTCGCGTCGGCGTTCGCAACCACGTGATCATCCTGCCGGTGGATGACCTCTCCAACGCTGCGGCTGAAGCGGTCGCCAACAATATCAAGGGCACGCTCGCCCTGCCCCATCCGTATGGTCGCCTGCAGTTTGGCGCAGACCTGGAACTGCATTTCCGCACACTGATCGGCACTGGGACCAATCCGAACGTCGCCGCTGTCGTGGTGATCGGCATCGAGCCAGGCTGGACCCAGCGCGTGGTGGACGGCATCGCGGCCAGCGGCAAGCCCGTACAGGGCTTTGCCATCGAACTCAATGGCGATATCAACACAATCGCCAGCGCTTCGCGCACCGCCCAGAAATACGTGCAATGGGCCACCGAACTGCGTCGCACGGAGCATCCTCTGGAGGCGCTGTGGGTCTCGACGAAATGCGGTGAATCCGACACCACCTCGGGCTGCGGCGCCAATCCGACAGTGGGCAACACCTTCGACAAGCTCTACGACAATGGCAACACCCTGCTCTTCGGCGAAACCTCCGAAATCACGGGAGGTGAAAATATCGTTGCCGCACGTGCCCGCACACCGGAAATTGGCGAGAAGTTCCTCAAGACCTGGAATGCCTATAACGATTTCATTGTTGCCAACAAAACCAATGATCTCTCTGAGTCACAACCCACCAAAGGCAATATCGCGGGCGGGCTGACGACCATTGAAGAAAAGGCGCTCGGCAATATCCAGAAGATCGGCAAACGCTGCAAGGTGGATGGTGTGCTGGAACCCGCCGAAACCCCTACCGGAAAGGGCTTGTGGTTCATGGACTCCAGCTCTGCCGCCGCTGAAATGGTGACGCTTGCGGCCGCCGGGGGCTTCGCCGTGCATCTGTTCCCGACCGGCCAGGGCAACGTGATCGGCAACCCGATCCTGCCCGTACTGAAAATCACCGCCAACCCGCGCACCGTGCGCACCATGGGGGAACACATCGACCATGATGTTTCCGGCCTGCTGCAGCGCGAGCTGACGCTCGATCAGGCGGGAGACCAGCTCATTGACCTCATCGTGCGCACTGCCAATGGCCGCTTCACGGCTGCCGAAGCCCTGGGGCATCGCGAGTTCGTGCTGACCAAGCTCTACCGCAGCGCCTGACATAAACCATTCGCCCCAATTTTCCATAAGGAACCACTCAATGAACACACGCTTCCCATTCTGGAAGAGCCTCCTCGGCACCGCCATTGCACTGCTGGCACCGTTTGCACACGCAGAGAGCAACGAGATCCGCATCGCCCAGCAGTACGGCGTGAGCTATCTGCCGACGCTGATCATGGAAAACCAAAAGCTCGTCGAAAAATACGCCAAGGCTGCCGGCCTTAACGATGTGAAGGTGACCTGGCTGCAGTTCGCCGGCGCCAATGTGATGAACGACGCCCTGCTCTCCGGCTCGCTGGACATAGCTTCGGCAGGCGCTCCGCCGGCCATCACGCTGTGGGCAAAGACCAAGGGGGACGTGAAGCTGGTGGCGGCCATGAACTCGATGCCGAACCTCCTCAATACGCGCAACCCCAACGTGAAGAGCATCCGCGACCTGACCGAAAAGGACAAGATCGCGGTGCCGGCAGTGAAGGTTGGCTTTCAGCCCGTACTGCTGCAGATGGCAGCTGCCAAGGAATTCGGCGAAGCCAACGTCTTCAAGCTTGATCCGCTGACCGTTTCACTGGCCCACCCGGATGCGCTCATCGCGCTGACCTCCGGCAAGGGGGAGATCAATGCACACTTTGCAGCACCGCCATTCGCCCAGAGCGAACTGAAGACCCCAGGAGTGCACACCATTCTGAATTCCTATGATGTGCTCGGTGGGCCAGCCACGTTCAATGTGCTGTATGGCACAAAGAAGTTCCATGATGCCAATCCGAAGCTCTACGGTGCCTTTATCAAGGCCTTCCAGGAAGCCACGGATATCATCAATCGCGACAAGCATGCCGCCGCACAAACGTACCTGAAGCTCTCCAACAGCAAGACGGATACGCTGGAAGATACGCTGCTGATCCTCAACGATCCGCAGGTGATCTATACGCTCGCACCGCAGAACATCACGAAGTACTCTGACTTCCTGTTCAAGATCGGCACGATCAAGCAGAAGCCGGCCAACTGGAAAGAGCTGTTCTTCCCGGAAGTTCACAATCTCGCAGGTAGTTGATGATCATGGCAAGTCTGCTTGAAGTCGATAGCGTCACGCTGCAATACCGCACCGAGCAGAAGCTGGTGACGGCCACGCGCAACGTCAGTTTCACCGTAGAGCGTGGCGACCGTTTCATCCTGCTGGGGCCTTCGGGTTGCGGCAAATCCACGCTGCTGAAGGCGGTGGGAGGCTATCTCGCACCGGCGCAGGGGCAGATCCGCCTGAACGGCACACGCATCGCACGCCCTGGACCAGATCGCATGATGGTGTTCCAGGAGTTCGATCAGTTGCTGCCCTGGCTTTCCGTCAAGGACAACGTGGTTTTTGCGCTCACCTCCAGCGGCACCCTGCCACGCAGGGAAGCCGAAGAACGTGCGCTGCACTATATCGACAAGGTCGGGCTTGCCAAATTCGCCAACAGCCATCCGCATACACTCTCCGGCGGCATGAAGCAGCGGGTGGCCATTGCACGCGGAATGGCCATGGAGCCGGCCATTCTGCTGATGGATGAACCTTTTGCCGCGCTGGATGCACTCACCCGCCAGCAGATGCAGGAAGAGCTTCTGCAGCTATGGGAAGACACGCACTTCACAGTGCTCTTCGTGACGCACTCTATCCCCGAAGCCGTCAGGCTCGGCACGCGCATCCTGCTGCTCTCCGCGCATCCCGGAGAGGTTCGCGATCTCATCAGCAACAATGGCCGGGACGAGGTGGACGAGTCAGGATTGAGACTCTCCGAACGCATTCATCGCCAGCTTTTCCAGCAACACCCCGACAAGGAGATCAGCCATGTCGACTGAACAAAGTGCGGTCATCAACCAGACGCTGCAGGTTCCGGTGACGACAGACGCCAGAGATACCATTCCCGCAACAAATGAAGACAGTGACATTGGCATTCTGCGAAAGCTGTATGCCTATGCGTGGTTTCGCAAGACACTGGTGCTGATCATCATCGCCGTCGCTTGGCAGGTCTATGCCCGCAATCTCGGCAATGAGCTGGTTTTCCCGACCTTTGGCGCGACGCTATCGGCGATGTGGGAACAGACTGTTTCGGGCGCCCTGCCGCGCAGCATCGGGTTCACCATCAGGGTTCTGCTGATTGGTTACAGCATGGGTATTCTGTTGGCAATGGCGATGACCAGGTTGGCCGTCGGCTCCAAACTCGGCAACGACCTGCTGGAGATGCTGACATCCATGTTCAACCCCCTGCCCCCGATAGCGCTTCTTCCGCTATCGCTTCTGTGGTTTGGCCTGGGCAACGGCAGCCTGCTCTTCGTGCTCACGCACTCGGTGCTCTGGCCTGTAGCAATCAGCACGCATGCCGGCTTCCGTGCAGTTTCGCCCACTCTGCGCATGGTTGGCCGCAACTACGGTTTGAGTGGCTGGCGTTACATTGTGTACATCCTGATTCCTGCTGCATTCCCGAGCATTCTGGCGGGCCTCAAAAATGGCTGGGCTTTTGCCTGGCGCACGCTGATCGCCGCCGAACTGGTGTTTGGCGTAAGCTCAGGCTCTGGCGGATTGGGCTGGTACCTGTATGCCAACAAGAACCAGCTGGAAATCCCTGCTGTGTTCGCCGGGCTGCTGGCCCTGATCCTGATCGGGTTGGTCATTGAGAATCTGATTTTCCGCCAGATCGAGAAGCGTACAGTGAAGCGCTGGGGCATGCACGTGTGATTGAATGAATCATCACTGAAATAAAGAACGGCGTGTCAGGCACACTCGGAAAAATCCGCAATGTGCCCAACGCGCTTTTTTGGGTGGATTGTTGCGCCCTCCGGACGGAGGCTAGGGCGTGGCTATTGCGCCGCGCCATTGCAAAAAAATACCCGAATTGCAGCAATCTTCCGGTTTGGCGTAATTGCTGAAGTGCAATCTGAATTCGCGTAATTAACCGGAAGTCTCAATGTGGTGAGAAAACGTCGGGAGACGCCTCGGGCTTTCCCTGCCTACGCCATTGATATTTCCCCGTTCCGCGCTTTTCGTAGGGGGTCAATGAGCGTAGCGAATTGCACCTTCCGCGTGCTTTTCAGGCAGCAAAATCCAATCAGGAAGTTTCATGGCATCAACAGGTGATTTCGTACGCATGACGCCTCCGGGCAGATAAGGTAGTCACCCCAAAGCCGTGTTTTCACCCCTGCGACTGACACTGCAGGGGTGAAAAACAGCCCACAGACTATCTTTCAGCCGCCTGAAATTGCCTTGCCACACGCACAGCAGCGAGATCCAGAGTGGAACAGATAATGAAGTAAATAAACCCCACGAACAGGAATATCTCGGCCGGATAGACCATGGTACGGCTGTTGACCTGTGCCGCGAGAAATGACAACTCCCCTACCCCGACGATATAGGCCAGCGAGGTATCCTTGATCAGCGACACCCACTGATTGATAAAGGAAGGTGCCATCATCCGCAATGCCTGTGGCAATACAACATGCTGCAGCACCTGGGCGCGTGTAAAGCCAATGGAGAGACCGGCCTCCCATTGCCCCTTGCCAATCCCCTGGATGCCGGCGCAAACCGAATTCGCCAGATACGCCCCACCGATCAGAGAGAGAGCCGCCATCACGGAAAGAATGCCCGGCACATCAATCCCGAGCGCTATCGGCATCAGGAAATAGGTCCAGAAGATCAGCATCAATACCGGAATCGCTCGCAGGAAACCGACAAGCCCGGTCAGCACCAGCTTGAACGGCCCACGGGCAACCGCCAGAGACACCCCCCACATCAGTCCGAAAACAGCCGAGGCGATAGCCGAGCCGACACTCAGCAGAAGGGTCAACGCTGCACCGCCCAATGGCCCGTTCGGCCACGTTCCCCACAGCAGATAAGCCAGATTGCCTGTAATGACAGAGAAGTTCATATCAGCGGCGCCCCCCGAGCGGAGGAAAACGCAGACGGGCGATCTGTGTCAGCGCCTCGATGAAGGCTATTGTCAGCACGTAAAACAGGGTTGCCACGGCATAGGCCTGGAAAGTCTTGAAGCTTACGGTTTCCACCTGCCGCGCAGCGTAGGAAATCTCCATCACCCCAATGGCCATCGTCAGCGATGAGTTTTTCACGATGTTCATGTATTGCCCCATCAGGGGTGGCAGTGCAATGCGCACTGCCTGGGGAAGCAAAACGTGCCGGAACACCTGGCTGGCCCGCATGCCCAGAGCCTCCGCCGCCTGACGCTGACTAGCCGCCACACCCTTGAGACCAGCCCGGATTTCTTCGGATACGTACGCCGTTGAGTACAGTGTCAGGCCGACTGCACCGCTGATGAATTCATAGGACGGCCACTCCACGGCCAGACCCCAGGGCAGTTCTGCTGTATGCGTGGCATTCAACCATTCACGCCATGCTTCCGGCAACAGCATCGGTGCGCCGAAATACCAGAAAAACAACTGCACCAGCAGTGGAGAATTGCGAAACACTGCTACAAAAGCAGTGGCGGCCACGCCAGCCCCACGCGGACTGCCATTGCGCAGAACAGCGACAACAAACCCCAGCAGGGTTGCAAGGGGAATAACCAGTGCCGAGATTTCGAGTGTGACGAGGAAACCATTCCACAACCACCCCAAATACTCGGGTTTCAGAAAATTATTCAGCAAAACCATCACGTATTCTTGTTTTTAAAGGAGAACAATAGCATGCCCACTACAAGCACTCCCACTCGGGCCGCCCATAAAACGAATGGTGCTGCAGCTTGCGCCACAGCACCAGACCGTGTTTCATGACAGATTTCGGGAGGGCCTACCAGGATCAACTCTGGCGTCGGCCACGCTCCTGTCGCGAGGCCACCAATGGCTCATTACTTGGTACGAATGTGTTCGTCACCAATCTTGAACAAACGCGGCAGCGGTGACTTTGTCTTCGGCCCAAAGTATTTGTCATAGATCTTCTGGGCGGTGCCGTTGGCTTCCACTTCACGCAGCCAGTCGTTAACATAAGCCACCAAACGCGGATCCCCCTTGGGAAGAGCCGGTGCCGGAATCCTGGA
>DBTS01000146.1:27892-82681 GCA_002307175.1 Rhodocyclaceae bacterium UBA1310 | reverse complement strand
CCGAAATCTTCTTCGATCCGCAGACACATACCGCGCGCGGCATCCCGTTTGCGACGATGTTTGAGGGGCTGGAAGAAGGGCTGCGACAGGGGCATGCGCGCTGGGGCGTGAGTGGCAAGCTGATCCTGTGCTTCCTGCGTCACCTCAGCGAAGAGTCGGCGTTCGAGACGCTGGCCCAGGCAGAACCTTATCTGGCGGGGATCGATGGTTTTGGTCTGGACTCTTCGGAGAAAGGCAATCCTCCGGCGAAGTTCGCGCGGGTATTTGCCCGCTGCCGTGAGCTTGGCAAACCCGTGGTGGCCCACGCGGGCGAGGAAGGCCCGGCTGAATACATCCGCGAAGCTCTTGATGTGCTTGGGGCGGCGCGTATCGATCATGGCGTCCGTGCGATTGAAGACGCGGATTTGGTGCAGCGTCTCGCACGCGAAGAAATCCCGCTGACTGTCTGCCCCCTGTCGAATCTGCGCCTGTGCGTGTTCTCCGATATGGCCCAGCATACCCTGGCACATCTGCTGTCCACCGGAGTCCGGGTGACGCTCAATAGCGACGATCCGGCCTACTTCGGGGGCTACATGAACGACAATCTGCGTGCCGTGCACAAGGCCTTCCAGTTTGATGCGCAGACCTGGTATCGCCTGGCACGCAACAGTTTTGAGGCCAGCTTTGTTTCTGCCGCACAGAAAGCCGAATGGGTCGGGCAGCTCGATGCCTATTTCCGCCAGCACGGCGTGACGGTCTGAACCCTGCGTCGGTCGGGGCGGTCCAGCCTCTGGCTGGATCGGACGTTCCTTGCGCCCGCCTTCTCAGGCGTAGGAGGCTGCCACCAGCTGCTGCGCCGGGTTGGCTCCGGTAGGTTCCGGTGCCGCCACGCGGGTGCGGATTACGTCAACGATCAGATCACGGAACCAGCGGCATTCCTCGGCATAGTGAGTACGGTCATGCCAGAGGATGTAGAAGCGCATTTTCGGGAACTGTAGCGGCGAGGCCGTCATGCACAGATTCTTCGTGGTGCAGCAATGTTCGGCAAGAATACGCGGGCCGGTGAAGATGAAATCGTTCTGCAGCAAGACATCGGGCACGAGGTTGAAGTAGGGCACCGAAGCCACGACATTGCGCTTGAGGCGCTCGCGCGCCAGCTGCAGATCAATGACCCCACGCTGGCCTACAGCATAAGGCGTGGGGGCGAGGTGCTCGGCCTGGAAATAGTCCTCCTGGGTGAGGCTGCGCCCAGCCAGAGGATGTTCCTTGCGCATGACACAGACAACGTCATCATCGAATAATGGCGTCAGCCGGAGATGTTCCGGTGGTTGTGGCCAGTTTGCAATGGCAATATCCAGCTCGCCACTTTCCAGCGCATTGGCATAATTGAAATCCGGCCCGAAGGAATGCAGCACCACCTGAGAATGCGGCGCCTGTTTGCGCAGGCGTGCAATGATGTTGCCGATAAGGATCGAGTTCAGATAGTCGGGCGTGGCGATATTGAAAACCCGGCGCGACTTGAGTGGATCAAAGCGGGATTGCTGCAGGCCGATCATTTCGATCTGCGAGAGCGCGATTTTTACTGGTTCAAGCAATGATTTCCCGTGCTCGGTGGGTGTCATGCCATTGCGGCTGCGCACCAGCAACTGATCCCCGGTGATATCGCGCAGGCGCCGCAGAGCGGTGCTGACAGCAGGCTGAGACTGGTTCAGACGGCGTGCAGCGTTCGATACGCTGCATTCGGTCAGCAATGCATGCAGTACCTGCAACAGGTGCACATCAATAGATTCCCATGAACACGTTGCGGCCATTATTTCCTCTCGCTGGGCAGACAATTCTTTACCAGTGCAATAAGCAGAAAACAGGCCAGATTCTTTACATGTCTGAATTTACGTAAATTCGCCAGTGTATGGTGGTTTTGTACGCTGGCAACGCACTGTGTGAGAGCAGCTTGAGGACGATTGGCACCAGATCGGGATGTCTATTGGCAGCAATTTGCAGTTGTGACCAGCTCTGAGATACGTCTCTCTCAGGTCTATTGTTGCTATAACTGCAATTGTTTATGAATTTTGATTGTGTTTATTGTGAGTTTGATCGGTAATACAGTACGCCCCATGCCAAGCGAAACGCGCGGCACCTTAAATTTCTCAATCAGATCAAGGGGCATTCAAATGAACATTACCGTTATTGGCGCAGGCAACATGGGTTCCGCATTCGTCAAGCAGCTGCATGCTGCCGGGCATTCCGTGAAGGTGACGGCGCGCAGCCAGGACAAGGCGGACAAGCTGGCCGCAGCCTATCCCGGCGTGAAATCAGTCGCAGCGGCTGGCGCTGCCGAAGGTTCCGATGTGGTGGTCCTCGCCACCTTCTTTGGCGACGCGGTGGCAGCCCTGCAGAGCCTTGGAGACCTGCAGGGCAAGGTGGTGGTGGATATCACCAACCCACTGACGGCCGATTACATGGGGCTTACGCTGGGATATTCGACTTCGGCTGCAGAAGAAATCGCCAAGGCAGTGCCGGGTGCGCAGATCGTCAAGGGCTTCAATACCCTGTTTGCGCAGGTGCTGGCGGGTGGTGCGGATTTCGGCAACGGGCAGAAGGCCAGTGTTTTTCTCGCCAGCGACCACGCTGCGGCCAAGCAGACGGTGACCCAATTGGCGCAGAGCCTGGGATTTGGCGTGGTGGACGCGGGTGGACTGAAGAATGCCCGCTACCTCGAACCACTGGCCGGGCTGAACATTTATCTGGGCTACGGTGCGGGATTGGGGACGGCAATGGCACCGGCCTGGATACACAAGGCCTGATATCCCGTCGCTAACGTGGTGAGACTGGCCGAACTTCCGCAAGGGGTTTGGCCAGTTTCATTTCCAGCGCATCAAGAAACACCATCACCTTCTGTGGCATCAGGCGGCGTGCAGGCAGCAGCGCATAGACACGCGCCGGCAGGCATGACCAGTTCTCCAGAATCGGTACGATGTCGCCGCGCTTGAGGGCCTCGCGGCAATAGTTCAGCGAAATCATGCCCACGCCCAGCCCGGCCACGATTCCCTGCAGGCGCATGGCGGCGTTCAGGGTGCGCAGGCGGCAGAAAGGCTGGAACTCGTGCAGTTGGTTCTCCTGATCAATCAGGCTCCATACGGGTTCATCGGGGCTGCCCAGGCAGGGCATGGCGGTCAGTTCCGAGAGATTGGCGGGGTTGCCCAGTCGGTTCAGCAGGGCCGGGGCGGCAAACAGCCCGCGCTGAAAAGCATAGACGCGTCGTGCCACCTGATCGGAATCCGGCAGATCGCCGGCCTGCACGCGGAACACGATGTCGTAGTCCTCGGCGCGCGGGTCTGGCGTGCGGGAAGAAAGATCAAGATTGATCTCCAGACCGGGGTGGCTGCCGAGCAGGTCGGTGACCACTTCACCCAGGCGCATCAGGCCGAATTCGTAGGGCGCACTGATGCGCAGCACGCCCTGCAGCGAATCCGCGTGGGTCACCGACTGCTCGATGGTTTCCTGCAGGCGGTCCACCAGCGGGCGGGTTTGCTCCACAAGGTGTCGGCCATCTTCGGTCAGGCGTAAATGCCGCGTGCTGCGTTCAAACAGGCGTACCCCGAACTGCTCCTCCAGGCGGCGGATGATGCGGCTCACCGAAGATTTGGGTAAATCATGGCGATCCGCCACCTTCGTCATGGAGCCAGAGCTTGCCACAGCGAGGAAAATAGCGATGTCGTCGAGCTTGATTGTTCCGCTCATGCAACAAAGAGTTCAGAAATAGATCTTTATTGTAGGCGCCGGAGAAACCTATCATCAAGCACTCCTGCTGTTTTCGCTGCATTCCATGCATCACCCCCTGCCATCCAAGGAAGTGCCCCGTTATCTTGGGGCGATTCTGGGCCTGATCACCGCCACTGACTTCATCTCATCCTCGACCGTACTGGTCAGTGGCAGCGATATCCAGGGAGGGATTGGCGCGAGTCCCGGGGAATTCATTGGCGTATTCACGGCGTATGCCGTGGCGGCGATGATAGAGATTCCCTTTATCGAGCGCCTGGCGCGACGCTGGCACTATCGCACGCTGATGCTTGCTGGCCTTGCCCTGTTCATCCTGAGTGCCCTGGCGGCTACTTTCTGCGAGCGTCCGCTGTCTCTGCAGATCGTGCGCTTTGTGCAGGGGATTGGCGGAGGTGGGCTGTTCACTATGTCGCGGGTCTACCTGCAGCTTGCCGTGCCCGCAGCCGAACGCCCGGCTCACCTCAAGGGCTACATCATCAGTCTGCTGGGGAGTGTGGCACCGGCCTCGTGGATGTCTACCTCACTGGTTTATCACGGTGCCTGGCAATCGGTGTTTCTGTTGCAGGCAATCATCGGTGCTTTTGCATTGGTGCTGACGGCTGTGTTCATCAAGGCCGAGCGCCATACGCCACGCACCCTGGGCCAGGTGGACTGGGTGATGGTGCTGGGTTTTGCGCTGGGCTCCGCACTCCTGCTGCATGTGCTCGAGGATCTGCAGATCGAACTTCTCGACACCCCGCGTGTGCTGAGCCTGGGGCTGGCATTTGGCGCACTGGGCGTTGCAGGCTGGCGTCTGTGGTTGCACGAAGACCCCTTGATGAACACGCGGATCGTGCAGGGGCGGCGTTATCTTTATGGCCTGGGGTTTTACTGCATCTACTATCTGGTCAATGGCGCGACGTCCTTCATCTTCCCCAAGTTGTTCGAAGCCGGGTTTGGCTATCCACTGGAAATGGTCGGAACCCTGCTTTCGTATTCGGCGTGCGTCACGGTGGTGCTGCTCCCCATCTACTTTCATCTGGCCAGGCACATGGGCGACCGTCGCCGCGTCATCGCCATCGGCTTTGCGCTCAGTGCGGTCGCCATGTTCTGGCTCTCCAGGATTGGTACGGTGGATACGCCTGCAGTCATGTTGCTCGGCGCACTGACCCTGAAAGGGATATTCCCCATTCTCGGGGTGATCCAGATTGCCGGGCTCACCTATCGCGAAGTCCCACATGAGGATTTTGCGCACGCCTATGCACTCAAGAACATCGGTCGGCAACTTTCGAATCTTGCCTCAGCCAGCATTGCCAGCCAGCTCTGGCAATTCTGGTCGGCGCAATACCGCACGGATCTGGTCGGTGCGATTCCGCCGACCACACATATTTCCGTTGCAGTGCTGTCGCGCATGGTCGATCAGCAGGTCGTGGTGCTCGTCGGCAACCATCTCCTGCAGATGCTTGCGCTGTTCTGTGTGATTGCCATCCCACTGGTTCTGGCCCAGAAAACCCTGCGCTGAAGGCGCTGTGGATATTCGTGGTCAGTGGCTGCGTACCTTGAACCGCCTCACCAGATTACGGACTTCATCAGCCTGCTGGGTCAGTTGGCCGGCCGCATCGGAGCATTCCGAGGCATTCTGGCTGGTCCGCTGGGTGACACCATCAATCTGCGTCAGGCCGATGCTGACTTCATTGATCCCGGTGGCCTGTTCTTTCGATGCTGAGGAAATCCCCCCGACAAGCGCCGAGACCTCGGTGGTGCTGCCCAGTATGCCTTTCAATGCCTCTGCCGTACGCGCGGCAATGCTCATGCCGGTTTGCGTCTTGTTGGCAGATTCGGCGATCAGCAGGGTGGCCTGGCGGGCTGCATCGGCACTGCGTGTGGCGAGCTTGCGCACCTCGTCTGCCACAACCGCGAAACCTCGGCCGGTTTCGCCAGCGCGAGCCGCCTCAATGGCTGCATTCAATGCAAGAAGGTTGGTTTGCGAAGTGATTTCGTCAATTGCGCCGATAATCTGATCGATCCGTTTGCCTGCCACCTGGATTTCATCCATGGCTGTCATCATTTCATTCATGTGCTGGCAGCCCTGGTCAGCAGCGCCCTGGGAATCCCGTGAATAGTGATTGGCCTGTTCGGCATTCTCTGCATTGCTGCGGGTTTGAGCGGTAAGCTGGGTGATGGCGGCACTGATTTCCGTGACAGACTCGGCGGAGCGGCTGGCGCCGTCAGAAAGTGTCTGGCTGAGTCCGGCAACCTGATCCGCATTGCTGGCGATTTGTTCGGCGCCGTTCTGCAGGCGGCTGACCAGATCGTTGAGGTTGTCGATCATGCGTTGCAGGGCTCGTCCGAGCTGATCCTCATCCGAAGAGAGTTCCACACTGGCATCCAGATCGCCTTCACTGATGCGCTCCGCCAGTTTGGCCTTGTCGGCGAGGCTCTCGGACATTGCATTCAGCGCCTGCGAAAGTTGCCCCACTTCATCCTGACTGCTGTGATTGATGCGCTGCGAGAAGTCTCCGCGCTGGATTGTGCGGGCCAAGTCTGCCGCTGACCGGATTGGCCGTGCGAGTTTGCCTGCGGCCAGCCACAGCGCGATGGTGGCCGCAGCACTGACGAGCAGACCGACAAAGATCAGCCACAGGGTGCTGTGGATGCCCCTTTGCTGGATTTCCTGGTCAAGTTCGTGTGCCTTGGCCAGCACCACACCCTTGGGAACGGACACAACCACCGACCATGGCCGCCCGGTTCGCCCGAGCGTGATCGGGGCGAGGGCCTTCATGACGTCGGTTTTGTCCTCGACCCAGCCGTGAGACTTCCCCGCCTGGATGTCTGCCAGCATTTCCTTGGCGTGCAGATTTTCCTCCAGGCTCGAAAAATCCTTGCCTACCCAGTCAGGATGGCGGCTGTCGGCGACCACCAGTCCCATGTAACTGATAATGGTGACCTGGCTCTGCCCACCGAAGAGTTCCTTGCTGGCTTGTTCGCTGAGCTTTTGCACGAAATCCAGGTTGTAGTCCGTACCCGCCACACCCAGAAATTTGCCATTTACCATGACGGGGACTGACAGCGTGGTCAGCCACACCTGTTTGCCCTGCACGATGTAGGGGAAGGGATCAAGCACGCTTTCCTTGTGAGTGTCGCGTGGGCCGATGTACCAGCCGCCCTTGAGCACACCGTTCGGGTGCTTGTCATTGGTGTCGTACTCAACGAGAGACTGCACGGCGATCTTGCCGCCTTCGCCGCGATTCCAGTAGGGCGTGAAACGGCCTGTCTGAGCGTTGTTGCCGTCATTGCCATTGCGGTACGCGGCATCCTTGCCGTCGAGCGCGTCGGGCTCCCAGCAGGAATAGGTACCGTTGAATTCCGGGTTGCTCTCCAGAACATGGCGCAGGATCGAATTGAGTTGGGGTCTGCCGATAGCAAGGCTTTCGTGCTCTATTTTGCTGATTTCGAAGGTATGCGCCATGGTGCGTGCCGCATCAAGCGCCAGATCGAATTTTGACTGGATGACCCCGGCGTGAGCCCATGCAAGATTTTTCAGACTGTCCGAGGTGCCCTCCTGGACGAGGCTGCCGACCCGTCCCGCAACGAGATTCTGCGTTGTCCGTGCGGAGATCAGGCTATAGCCGACCAGCACGATGGCAGAGCCTAACAGGCAGGTGCCTGCCGTCAGGGCGATCTTTTTCTGGATGGATTGCATGAAAACCCCTTCTATGTCCGTAGAGAAGCGTCCGACGCCGCCGGACTCTCAGAGGAACCACCCTTGATGGTATGAACTGCCATGCTGGAGGGACAGCGGTCAGGTGGGCAGCCCATCTGGTGAGTAAGTCGTTCTCGGGGGCGGTGAGATTTCTGTTCAAGGCGGATTCCCGGGAGACAGGCCGGATCTGGCGACGAAGCCGTGATCAGCGCGCATGCACTGTCCTTTGCCGCGGTTTGTTTTGCCCGGAAATTGGCAACGGCACCCCAAAGCGGCGCTTTTGTCAAAACGTCGGCTAACTGATGTTCCTGGCTGACGGGGATTCGGTGGTTGAGTTGGTAGTAGTAACGAGGGGACTTTGGCAAGAAAATTATCGAAGATCAAGAAAATATTATTTACAAATAAATTAAATGCATAAAATGGCAATGGTATTAATGCGGATATAAGCTTAAATGTAATGATTATTTCTAAGGAATAGTCATTGGTATCAAAATATTCCCAATGCGGAAAATTCTATTTGTCTCTGATTGATCAGAGCTTTCGGCTGATTTCATCCCGTGTGTGTCGCGTCATGAAGTGAATTGATGACTTTGGAATGTTGCCACGTTACGGATGAGCTTGTCTGCTGAATTCATGCCAAGTTCCGACTGGTCCTGGTCTGATTCTGAGTTACTGGGAGATGCCGGATTTTGCGCAGAGGAGGCTTGCACGAACGCCGGAGTGTTATCTGGAAATCGTGCTGCAACAACGCTAGCTCATGGATTTGACGCATACGGGGAAAAAATTGAAGAAGCAAAGTTTGGTGGTGGGCGTGCGTGTTCTGCCCAGATTGCTCGCATTGGCGGGTTTGCTTGTACTGACGCCTTTGGCGTGGGCCGATGGCAGCACGAAGCAGGATTACCAATTGCCGAGAGGTCCTTTGAATCAGGTAATCAAGGCGGTCAGTGAAAAAGCTGGTGTGTTAATCGACTACGATGCTGCTGCGCTTGACAACCTGACCGTGCCCGCTATTCAGGGCTCCTTTGATGCACGTGAGGCATTGAGTGTCGCGCTCGCGGGTAGTAATTGGGTGGCAGTGTTGTCTGTTGATGGTAAAAGCATCCAGCTGCAGCAGAAAAAATCTGCGCAGGATGATGCGCAGGCCCTCGCTGCCGTTACAGTGACCGGCGCTTCGAACAAGAAGGAAAACCTGCAGCGTGTGCCAACAGCAGTGAGCCGTACAAGTGGCGATTTCCTTGAAAAGCAGCATATCGACGACATTCAGGACCTGCAATACATTGTTCCCGGACTTTTCGTGCAAAGTACGGAATCCAATGACACACAGATCACTATCCGTGGGATTGGTGATGGTGGCGGGCAGAGCAGTGGCGACCAGAATATCGGCATGCCGAGCAGCGTGTCGGTTTTTGTGGACAACATTTACTACCCCCGTCCCGGAATTATCCGGGCGCTGTCGGACATTGACTACATTGATGTCTACAAGGGGGCCAGTGGCACCAGTTTTGGTCTCAACAGTACCGGCGGTGCGATTGATATTCACACCCGGGAGCCTTCGGCAACGCCGGAGGCCGAGGTGAGTACGTCACTTGGCGAGCGCGGTTATTCGAAGACCAGCGCAATGCTGTCGGGGCCCGTCAATGATGTGATTTCCTATCGCTTCAATGTCATTCATGCCGAGAGTCAGGGGAATATCAAGAACCTGACTACTGACGACTGGATCAATGGGTACAAACGGACTGGCGTGCGTAATCAGGTTCTGATCAAACCCAGCGAAAACTTTCAGCTCAAGCTCAGTGTTGGCTATGCCGAAGAGCACGCCAAGCCGGCCAACACGATTGCGTATGTGGACCCCGGTTCCACCTTTCCGAGCGTGGCAAAGAGCATTGGTGCCCAGTATGTAACGGGGGGGCGTGAGGTTATTCTGGATGATGTCACGAGAACCCATACCGAGCAGGGCGGCGGTGCCGCCGAGGCGCTGTGGTCGCTTGATGGTGGTTACAAGATCCGCTCCATCACATCCTACCGGTTCTACCGTTACTCCCCGGAATATGCGGATAACCTGAGTGTGCGTATCTATTCGAACAGTGGTACGCATGTTAACGACAAGGACCTGTCACAGGATCTGCGCTTCGAGTCACCCAAAGGAAAATACTTCGACTACCTCTTCGGCCTGGGGTATTTTCATCAAAATCAGGACACGGTGGCTCATACGCGATACGCCAATACCGCGATTGTGACTACGTATGCCGGCTCAGGGTATCGCAATCTGGATATCATTCGCTACGGCAAGCTTGATGATGAAATGACGTCCGCCTATACGCGTGGCACTTTTCACATCACGCCGAGGCTGGATGCACTGTTTGGTCTGCGCGAGACCTATGAGGAAAAGCTTGGCCGTTTCATCCGTTACAACAAGGCCAATTTTGATTCCGGAAATATTCGCGAATACCATGTTCTCCCCTCGGCCGATGCCAGCCTCAAGTATCACTTGACGGATAACTGGACGCCCTATGTTTCTTATGGCTATGGTCAGAAGTCTGGCGGGATCAATGTGTCGGCAGGGGCTGCGAAGGCTGCGGGCTACGATACGCTGCTGCTGCGTACCGAAACCACACATAGCATTGAGGCCGGGGTGCAGGGCACGCTTATCCCGAATAAAGCCAATCTGAGTGCTGCGGTGTTCCGCAGCAAGGTGAGCAACTTCCAGACGCAGGGGTATGACGAGGAGACCCAGCAGACTTATCTGATGAATGCCGGCACCTATGTCTCGCAGGGGATTGAGGCGGGGCTGGCCTTGCGCCCCCTGCGCGGGCTGTCGGTGAATTTCGGCGCAGTCATCAATGATGCGCGCTACACCGACTACCAGCACGCTACATGCCCTGATGAAATTTCTGCCAAGTATTGCGACCTGTCGGGCTGGCGCGTGTTCAATACCCCAAAGCGTGTCTTTACCGTGGATTCGCGTTACACCTGGAATCTGGAGAATGGATATGAACCCTATGTGTCCGGCCGGTATTCCTATCGCAGCTGGACCTACGGTACGGTGAATGACTCTGCCAATGACCGGATTCCCGGATACGGCCTGGCATCCTTCTCCGTTGGCGTATCGGGTCGTGTCGGAGCAAGTAGCCGGTGGGATGCTTCGGTGTGGGTTAACAATGCCTTTGACAAGCTCTACTACACCAGGCTCTCAGGTAGCAGCACAGTGACCGGATACGTAGGTGACCCGCGCACGCTCGGGGTGACGCTCAAGTACACCTACTGATGCACCATGCTTCGGTGCGTTGGCACCGATGATTTGGAAAACCTTGATGGCGAGGACTGCACGGTGCAGCCTCGCCATTTTTACATGTGGGACAAAAGTATAAAAAATCGGGCGGATAAAAAAAGACCACCATCCAAAAATAGCCTTGAGTTTTTGTTGGGGATAAGGATATGTCTTTTCGTTATTTGCGTAAATGTCATCATTCTTTCTAATGCCGAAAAGAAATATAAGGACCTAGTAATTACTTATTTAAGTTAAATGTATATGCGTGGCACCATAAAAGGCATGGTAGCCGACATCGACTGACGCCGGTTTCTGTCTGTGAGTCATGCGATCTATCGATTGCGCCGCAGGCACGATGAAAAACCTGTATTCCACGATAAGACTGATGCGTCAGACATCGGGTTGGGGAGCGAGCGTTTTCTTTTCGTTGCGATGAAAGAGTGTCATGGCACAGTCTGCGGTATGGAACGAAGGGCGAAGATATCCCCAGAGGGTAAAGGTTCAGCGCAAGGCAGGCAGGGGGGCGGCTTCTGTTGAGGTGCCTTTGCAGGATGTTTTGCTGGCAGTGCCTTTTGATGCAGCCTTGCTGGGCAGAAAAACCTGGGGGATTTTGCTCGTTCTGGCCTTGGGGCACTTCCTGGTGGTCTATCTCGCAAGGAATGCAGATACCTCGAGTCATTCCTACGTGCCATCTGTACCGATTGAGGTACAGATGGCGACGCCGTTGCCGGTGGAACCCCAGGTGAGCAAACCGGTGCCTTTGCCAACTGCAGCCCCAAAGCAGGCAAAACAGCAGCCGCGACCCGTGCCTGTGCCCCAGAAAACAGAGGCCCCGACGGAAACACCCCCGGTACATGAAGCCGCAGTGCCTGAGGCTGCTGAAACAAATGCCCCCATTGTGCGAGCCCCTGCAGCGCCTGCGCCAGTGCAGCCTGCTGTTCCGGCGGAAACGCAGGCGGTAGGGCGGATGGGCTATCTGAGCAATCCCAACCCTGTCTATCCGGAATCGGCTCTGGATCGCGGCCTGGAAGGTACGGTGCTGCTGCGGGTGCGTGTTCTGGCCGATGGTCAGGCCGAGTCAGTGGAGGTTCAGACTTCCAGCGGCTACCGCATTCTGGATGATTCAGCCGCCCGTACGGTGCGCAAATGGAAATTCATGCCGGCTACGCGCGGAGGGCTTGCTGTGGATGGCTGGGCAAACGTACCGATTGTTTTCAAGCTTGGAAAGTGAGTCAAAAAAATGAGCAGCATTCCTTCCTCCGTTGTTGTTGATGGAACCCTGTGGGTTCTTGCAAGTTTCTCCCTGGCGACCTGGACGCTGATAGTGATCAAGGCGGTTCAGAATTTTCAAAGCAGCAGGCGCAATCGTGCCTATCGTGTCGAGTTCAATGAAACAACGAGTTATGCCAATGCACTTCGTTTGAACGAGAGCCCGTCCAGTGCTCTGGGCAGGATCACACAAGTGGCGGCCAATGCACTGCGCAAGGTGACTGATCATCTGGCGCTTCCCGATCAGGTCTGGGAACGTCAGGATTTTCTCGAACGTTCCTTGCAGCAGCAGATCCAGCGAGAACGTGCGTACCTTGAAAAGGGGCTGGCAGTGCTGGCCAGCGTAGGCAGCACGGCACCATTCGTAGGCCTTTTTGGCACGGTGTGGGGCATCATGCACGCCATGACAGGGATTGCTGCCAGCGGCAGTGCAAGTATTGATGTGGTGGCTGGACCGATCGGCGAAGCATTGATTGCCACCGGGATTGGTATTGCGGTCGCGATACCTGCGGTGCTGGGCTACAACTACTTCAATCGGCGTGCCAAGGCTGTTGGGGCGGATTTCGAGGATTTTGCCACGGATCTGTTCAAGATCGCCCAGCTCAATGAGTTCCTGCTGGGGGCTGCGCACCTTTCTGCCGTGTCGGTCAAGGAAAAGAAAGGTCTGGCGTAACATGGCATTTTCCAGTTCTCAGGACGATTCTGTGGTCAGTGATATCAATATCACACCGCTTGTCGATGTCATGCTTGTGTTGCTGGTGTCATTTATTGTGACGATTCCTGCAATCACCAAAAGTGTGAATGTAAATCTACCCAAGACCGAGGCAAGTCAGCCGAGCGAGCAGAAAGATCACGTGGAAGTGTCGATTGATGCCAAAGGTGCGCTGTTTGTCGACAAGCAACCTGTTGCGGACGCCCAGACGCTGGTGCAACGTGTTCAGGCACAGTTGGCCGGTAGGGACGTGGCGGTGAATGTACGGGCTGATGAGCAGGCCAATTATGCGCCGATTGCCAAGGCCATCGCAGCCCTTGAAAAAGGTGGCGTGCGCCGGCTGTCACTGGTGACTGCGCCGGAATAATTCAAATTTCCCCAAGTCTTTTTTGTATGTGGCAAGAGCAGGCCGCAGGGTTTCTGTGTGCCTGATTTCTGGAGATTCTCAGATGGGTGTGAAGAGACGTCTGATCAGTCGGTTGTCCCGAGGGGGTCTGCTCGCGGCGTTGTTGTTGTGGGCAGGTCTGGTGCCGGCAGTGGAGGGAACAGGCACGCAAGTGGCCGCTGCCGGCACTATTTTTTACGCGGATGATTTTCGCAATGGGCTTGCCCAGTGGCAGGTTGAGGCGCAAGACCCGGCGACAAAGGTCAGCGCGGAAAACGGCCAGCTTGATGTTTACTCGCCCGAGGGAGTGACGATCTGGTTCCGCCACAAGCTGGCTGGCAACTATGAAATCCGCTTCGATGCCACGCCGCTGAAAGAATCCTTCAAGGGCTATCCAGACAGATTCTCGGACCTGAATGTGTTCTGGAACGCATCACTGCCCGGAGCGCAGGAAACTGATCCCACCAAGGCGGGCCTGACTGGCGCCTTGCCTGCGTATAACCGCCTGCAGCTTTATTACGTCGGGTTTGGGGCCAATGGCAACCAGACCACGCGTTTGCGCAAGTACGACGGTACTGCGAAGCGTCCGCAGCTTGCAGGCTATGCCACGCCTGCAGAGGCGACAGCTGAAGATCGCCTGGGAGACCTGCCGCCATATGCACGCCTGACGGCAGACAAACCTGTGGCAATCCGCATTGTGTCCCATCAGGCAGATTCGCAGGGGCATGGCCTGCTGCAATTCTTTGCTGACGGGCATCTGGTTTTTGAGTATCGCGACGGCAATCCCTATGTGGATGGCTGGTTTGCTTTTCGTACCACCAAGAGCCATTTCAGGCTTCAGAACTTTTCGGTGATCCGGGGCTGATGCCCGGCGCCTTTTTTGATTTGACGGGGTAGAAATTGAAACGAGATTCTTCTGTTGGCGCTTTACGCGTATTGCCGAGCCTGCTGGCCGCAGCCGGGCTGCTTGTATTGACGCCTCTGGCGTGGGCTTCGAGCAGCGAGAAGCTGGAATATCAACTTCCACGTGGCCCCTTGTCCGCAACGCTCAAGGCCATTGGCGAGAAAGCCGGTGTGCGCATTGAGTTCGCACCTGATGCTGTGGCAAAACTTACAGCAGCCACCGTGCAGGGGCAATTCAACGCAAAAGAGGCTTTGATTGCTGCACTCGCGGGGACTGGTCTGGCGGCCGTGGAGTCGGCTGACGGTACGACGATCCAGGTGCTCTCTGAGAAGGGAAGTCATGGTGAGGCACAGCAACTGGCGTCTGTCACCGTGACCGGGGCACGCAAGGTCAAAGAGCCCGCACAACGCGCGCCAACCTCGGTGAGCCGTCGTTCGGGTGAGGATCTGGAAAACCAGCACATCGACGATATTCAGGACCTTCAATACGTTGTGCCAGGCCTTTTTGTCCAGAGCACAGAATCCAATGACACGCAATTCACCATCCGTGGTCTTGGCGACGGTGGTGGCCAGTCCAGTGGTGAGCAGAACATTGGCATGCCGAGTAGCGTTTCGGTTTTTGTTGACGATGTGTATTACGCACGTCCAGGGATCATCCGGGCACTGTCGGATATCGACTATGTTGATGTCTATAAGGGGGCCAATGGCACCAGCTTTGGCCTGAACAGCGTCGGGGGCGCTATCGATATCCATACCCAGGAGCCGTCCTGGGACCCGGAGGCACAGGTTAGCAGTTCGGTGGGTGAGCGCGGCTATTTCAAGACGGCGGCCATGCTTTCGGGGCCTGTGACGGATACCGTGGCATACCGCTTCAATGTTGTCCGTCAGGAGAGCCAGGGCAATATCAAGAATCTGACGGATCAGAACTGGGTCAATGGATACGAGCGCAATGGTGTGCGGGGTCAGGTTCTCGTCAAACCGAGCGACAGGTTCCAGTTCAAGCTGAGTGCAGACTATTCAAACGAATACGCCAACCCCAGCAGTGTGCTCAAGGATGTGAACCCAACCTCCACTCTGGCGAAGGTCACCAGCCAGTATGCGCTGGGCGGGCGTGAGGTTTATCTGGATGATGTCACCACCACCCATACCGAGCAGGGCGGCGTGGCGGCGAACGCGTTGTGGTCCTTCGATTCGGGTTACAAGCTCCGTTCTATCACATCCTATCGCCAGTATCGCTATTCTCCGAGCCTCACGGATAACCTCTCGGTACGGATCTATACCAACAGCGGCTTCAAGGTTTATGATCACGACATCTCTCAGGAGGTGCGCCTGGAATCCCCCCGCGGCAAGTTCTTTGACTATACGACAGGCCTGGAGTATTACCACCAGCAACAGGATATCAGTGCCCATACGCGCTATGCGACCGGCTCCACCGTCACGACCTATACCGGCAGCAGCAGTAATAGTGGCCTGGATATCATCCGCTATGGTGAATTGCACGATGAATTTATTTCACCGTATTTCCGTGGCACCATTCACGCTACGGAGAAGCTGGATGCACAGTTCGGTCTGCGTGCCAATTTTGAAGACAAGAAGGCACGTTTCATCCGCTACAACAAGACTCCCATTGATACGGGCGAGCTGTCACAAAGTCATGTACTGCCACAGACGGACTTCAGCCTGAAGTACCGTCTGACCGAAAACTGGACGCCCTATGCGTCTTATGGGTATGGTCAGAAGGCAGGCGGAATCAATGTTTCTGCCGGCTCTGCAGCCAAAGCCGGGATGGATTCGCTGATCTTGAAGCCGGAGCGTACGCATAGCTGGGAAATTGGTGTGCAGGGCACGCTGATCAAGGATGTGGCAACCCTGACGGCAGATGTCTTTCATAGCCGCGTGAACAACTTCCAGACGCAGGGCTACGATGCTGATACCCAGCAGAGTTACCTCCTGAATGCGGGGTCGCTTGTCTCGCGTGGGGTTGAGCTCGGGCTGGGGCTCAAGCCCTTGCAGGGGCTTACACTGAATCTGTCGGGTATGCTTAACGATGCGCGTTACACCGATTATCACGATGCAGTGTGCCCATCAGAAATCACCGCGACTTATTGTGATCTCACCGGCAGCCGTGTCTTCAATGCACCTCGCCGCGTGTTTGTGGTGGATTCCCGCTACGACTGGACGCTGGGCAATGGTTACAAGCCCTATGTCAGCGGCCGCTATGCCTACCGCAGCTGGACGTATGGCTCGGTGGATGACTCCATCTACAACCGTATTTCCGGCTATGGTGTTGCATCATTCAGCGTGGGGGTGTCGGATAAGGTCAGCAATGGCACCTGGGATGCTTCGTTGTGGGTGACGAACGCTTTCAACAAGCTCTATTACACGCGGCTTGTCACAGGCAGCGGTGTGACTACGTCCTATGTCGGCGATCCGCGTACCGTTGGCGTAACCTTGAAATACACCTATTGAGAATGCGCGGCGGGGGAAGCCCCGCCTGCGTTGAAGAATATCCATGGATAGAAGAAATTTTCTGCAGGTATCTCCGGTGGTGGTTTCTACTGCGGCGCTGCTGGCCTCGCGTACCAGCGCTGCGCAGGTGCTGACAGGTACCGCTGCACCGGTAGCTACGCAGCTTCACTGGCTTGATGAGGCCTTGCCCGCCAGTTTTGAGGGCACCAGCTTCGGGATCCCGTGGCCCAGCGGTGCCCTGCAAAAGCAGCAGCTTGCCTCGTTGCGGTTTCAGGGTACTTCATCGCCGCAGCAGGCGTGGCCGCTGGCCTACTGGCCGGATGGCTCGGTCAAATGGAGTGGGCATGCGCTCGCTCCCGCTGCGGGCGAGGAACGCCTGCAGGAGTCGATCACGCTGGATCGCAGCAGCGGCGTCGGCGGGCAGGGCAAGGACTCCGCCTGGGTGAGCAGTGCCGGAAAAGTCATCCGTGTCGACACCGGAAAGCTGCGTTGCACACTCAATGCCAGTGGCGCCAATCTGTTTGAATCGCTGGTCAGGCAGGGCGCCGCCGAGCTTGGTGTGGCGACGCTGGTGGTGCTGACGGATTCTCAGGTGGATGCCGAAGATAAAGCCGCTGCACGCAGCCGCTATGTCTCGCAGATCAGTAAGCTTGAGGTTGAGAGTTCCGGGCCTGCCCGTGCCGTGATCAAGGCTGAAGGCGAGCATGTCACTGCGGATGGGCGTAGTGTGCTGCCGTTCGTGGTACGCCTGTACTTCTACCGCAATTCCGGTGCGTTGCGGATAGTGCACAGTTTTGTGAACTCGCTTGATGAACGCCGGGAGGCGATCCGGGGAATTGGTCTGCGCTTTGCGGTGCCACTGGCAGCGCCCTTGCAGGAGCGCTATGTGCGCTTCGTCAGTGACAACGGTGGCGTGTTTGCCGAAGCTGTGCGTGGGCTTACCGGCCTGCGGCGGGACCCTGGCAAGGCTGTACGTGAGGCCCAGTTGCAAGGGCTGAGTCTGCCGGCGATAGATGCCAAGGTGACGAAGAACCTGCAGTACATTCCGGCCTTTGGCAATTACTCCCTGTTGCAGGCGCATCCGGATGGCTTCACGATCAGCAAGCGTACTGCGCCTGGAACCGGCTGGATACACTCCGCCACGGGCGCACGTGCTGCCGGGGTGGGTTACCTTGGCACGCCGTCTGGTGGGGTGGTGTTCGGGGTGCGCAATTTCTGGCAGAGCTATCCGGGCCAGCTGGATATCGAAGGCGCCGCGACGGAACAGGCCAGTGTCACCTTGTGGCTCTGGGCCCCACGGGCCTCCGGTATGGACATGCGCTTCTATCATGATGGGCTGGGCCAGACAGGGTATGCTAAACAGCTCGATGGGCTGGATATCACGTATGAAGATTACGAGCCTGAATTTGGCCGGCCGTATGGCGTGGCGCGAACCAGCGAGATCGAGATCCAGCTGACGAACGCAACCCCCACCCATGCGCGGCTGGTTGAGTTGGCAAGGCGCATCCAGAATCCGCCGCGCCTGACGCCGACCCCAGAGCGGCTGGAGTGGGGGCAAGCTTTCAGCGATTTTTGGGCTGCGGCACAGAAACGCCCGGCCTACGCAGAGCTGGAACGCCAACTGGACTGGTGCTTCCAGTTTTATCGCCAGCAGGTCAATGAGCGATCGTGGTACGGCTTCTGGGATTACGGCGATGTCATGCATACCTACGATGAGGATCGCCATGTTTGGCGCTACGATGTAGGTGGCTTTGCGTGGGACAATTCTGAACTGAGCACCGAGATCTGGCTCTGGCACTACTTCCTGCATACCGGGCGTGCTGAAGTCTTTCGTATGGCCGAAGCGATGACGCGGCATGTCAGCGAGGTCGATGTGCATCACATCGGGCCGTATGCGCCGCTGGGTTCCCGCCACAACGTGCAGCATTGGGGCGACAGTGCCAAGCAGCTGCGCATCTCCACGGCGATCAACCGGCGCTTCTATTACTACCTGAGCACCGATGAACGCACCGGTGATCTGTTGCATGAGCAGGTGGATGCGGTACTGCGTCTGCAGCAGATCATTGCCGGGCGCAAGGTCGGGCAAAAAGTGCCCAGTGGTCCGGATGCCCAGCATCTTGCTGCCGTGTCTTTTGGTACTGACTGGGGTGCGATTGCCGCCGCCTGGCTCACCGAGTGGGAACGCACCGGAAACGAGGCTGTGCGGGCGCGGCTGGCTGCCAGCATGCATTCGATTGCGCAGCAGCCGCATGGTTTCAGTACCGGTGGTGGCTTCATGGATCTGCGCACAGGCGCGTTCCAGATCCGTACCGATGATGAGGTTGCTGTTTCTCACCTGTCTGCTGCTTTTGGGCTGGCCGAGGTTTGCAGCGAGCTGATCAATGTGATCCCGGACCCGGCGTTCCGCGACGCCTGGCTGCAATACTGCGTGCTCTACAATGCCGATGCGGCCGAGCAGAAACGCGTATTGGGGGTTGCACTCAAAGGTCTCAATCTCGGCCAGGGGCATGCCAAGCTGCTTGGCTATGCGGGCAAACAGCTGGGCGATCGGGAGAAGCAGCAGCGAGCCTGGCAACGCTTCTTCGCCGGGCATGCAGGGCAATTGCCGAGGGATCTGACGAGCCGTCGGGTGACCGAACCAGCAGTTCTCCACGCTGTGGATGAGGCGCTTGCACTGTCCACAAATGGCGTTGCCCAGTGGGCGCTCGCCCTGCTGTGTCTGCTTTCTGTGGCTCCGGACGCACTGCCTCAATAACCCGGCCACCCCGCCGGCTTAAATAAGGCGGAGTGGTGTCGGGAAAATCCTTCCCTGGCCGGGGGCAGTATTGCCCCCGGTTTCGTTTGCCCTTTTTTTCCAGGCTTTAATCCCAGGCCAGGGCGCCACCTGTCTGATACTCGGTGACGCGCGTTTCGAAGAAGTTCTTCTCCTTGCGCAGATTGGCCTGCTCGTCTAGCCACGGCAGTGCTCCCTCGACGCCGGGAAAAGGCTCTTCCACGCCCACCTGGCGTGCGCGGCGGTTGGCGATGAAGCGGAACTGCTGCACGTGCAGGTCAGCGTTGTAGCCGAGGATGGGCTCCCGCAAAATGTAACCGGCATAGGCAGTCTCAGCGGCTTCGGCCTCATCCCAGAGTGTGCGCAGGGCAGCTGGATCGAGCGTGAGGTTTTCTTCCTTGAGCAGTTCGCGCACCACGCGGATGCCGAAGGCGCAGTGCAGCACCTCGTCGCGCATGATGTACTGCAGCTGTTCGGCAGTACCCTTCATGAGACCGCGCCGTTGCAGGGCGAAGATCGGTGTGAAGCCGTTGTAGAACCAGCAGCCCTCGAAGATCACCGCGAAGAAGAAATACGACAGCGCGAACTCGTGCAGGTTGTCGCGGTTGGTCAGATCGATATCCGAGCGCAGCACGCGGTTCAGGCGCTCGCTGGCAAGCCGGATCTTGCCGTGGATTTCCGGTACCACGCGATAGCGGTTGTAGATCTCCTGCTGATCTAGACCGATGCTCTCGATGCAGTGCTGGTAGGTCCACGTGTGCAGCGCTTCCTCATAGACCTGGCGGGCCTGATAGATCTGCAGCTCGGGCGCGCTCATTTTCTCCATCACGGCGAGCCCGATGTTGCGCATCGCCATGATGTCCGAGGTGGTCAGATACGCCAGCACGTTGGAGAACACATGGCGCTCGGCATCACTGAGCTTGTGGCTGTAGTCATGCACATCCTGCGCCATGCCGATTTCCAGCGGCGTCCAGTGATTCCGGTTGGCCTTCAGGAAAAATTCCCAGGCCCATGGGTACTTGAAGGGCGCCAACTGGTTGATGTCGGTCTTGCCATTCACGATGCGCTTGTCGGCAGCATTGACTGCCGCCAGCGAAGCGCCGGCGGTGCCGGGGGCCGGGCTTGCTGCGCTGGCCGTGGTCTGCGCGGCAAGCGCAGGGGCAGCGGCACCACCACTGGAGGGCAGATCCCAGTCATCAAATCGGGCGGCGCTCATTGGCAGGCCTCGCAATCAGGGTTGTCGATGCTGCAGAATTTCGGTTCCTCGCGCGGTGCTTCGGGTGCGGCAGCGGTTTCGCGGAGGCCGGCTTTTTCCGCCTGGCTGGCACCCAGGGTGCGCAGGTAGTAGGTGGTCTTGAGGCCGCGTACCCACGCCAGTTTGTAGAGCTCATCGAGTTTTTTGCCTGAAGGCAGCGCGAGATACAGGTTCAGCGATTGCGCCTGATCGATCCACTTCTGGCGGCGTGAGGCAGCTTCCACCAGCCACTTCGCATCAATCTCGAAGGCTGTGGCATAGCGCGCCTTGAGTGCGGCGGGCACGCGCTCAATGCGGGCCAGCGAACCATCGAAGTACTTCAGATCTGCCACCATCACCTCATCCCACATGCCTTCGGCCTTGAGGTCCTGCACCAGGGCGGCATTGACGACCGTGAACTCGCCCGAGAGGTTGGATTTCACGTAGATGTTCTGATAGGTCGGCTCGATACTCTGGGAAACGCCGACGATATTCGAAATCGTTGCGGTCGGCGCAATCGCCACGCAGTTGGAGTTGCGCATGCCGTACTGGGCAATGCGTGCCTTCAGGGCCGCCCAGTCCAGGCGCGTCTCGCGATTGCATTCGAGATAGCCGCCACGTGCAGCTTCCAGCAGATCAAGGGATTCGTGCGGCAGAATGCCCTTGTCCCACAGGCTGCCCTTGAAGCTTGAATAGCGGCCGCGTTCGCGTGCCAGCTCGGTCGATGCCCAGTAAGCGTGATAGCACACGGCTTCCATGCTGCGGTCAGCAAATTCCACAGCTTCGTTCGAGGCATACGACAGGCCCAGTGCATAGAGGCAGTCGGCAAAGCCCATGATGCCCATGCCCACCGGGCGATGGCGAAGATTCGAAGTGCGTGCCTTGGGGGTGGCGTAGAAGTTGATGTCGACCACATTGTCGAGCATACGCAGCGCAGTGTTTACGGTGCGGGCAAGCTTCTGCTGGTCGAGTTCCCCGTTGTGGAGATGGTTCACCAGATTCACCGAGCCGAGATTGCAGACTGCCGTTTCTGTCTCCGAGGTGTTCAGCGTGATTTCGGTACACAGGTTTGAGCTGTGCACCACGCCGATGTGCTGCTGCGGCGAGCGCAGGTTACACGGGTCCTTGAAGGTGACCCACGGGTGCCCCGTCTCGAAGAGCATGGTGAGCATCTTGCGCCACAGCTGCACGGCAGGTAGTTTCTTGAAGAGGCGGATCTCGCCTGCTGCTGCCTTGGCTTCATAGGCAAGATAGGCCTTTTCGAATTCGGTGCCGAACTTCTCGTGCAGGTCGGGCACTTCGTTGGGTGAGAACAGCGTCCATTCGGCCATTTCGTGCACACGCTTCATGAACAGATCGGGAATCCAGTTCGCCGTGTTCATATCGTGCGTGCGGCGACGGTCGTCACCGGTGTTCTTGCGCAGATCGAGGAATTCCTCGATGTCGAGATGCCAGCTTTCCAGATAGGCGCACACCGCGCCCTTGCGCTTGCCGCCCTGGTTTACCGCGACTGCCGTATCGTTGACCACCTTCAGGAAGGGGATCACACCCTGGCTCTGGCCATTTGTACCCTTGATGCGGCTGCCCAGCGCACGTACTGGGGTCCAGTCGTTGCCAAGACCGCCGGCATATTTCTGGAGCAGGGCGTTTTCCTTGATGGACTGGTAGATCGAATCCAGATCGTCGCCGACGGTGGTCAGATAGCACGAGGAGAGCTGGGAGTGACGCGTGCCGCTGTTGAACAGCGTGGGCGTCGAGCACATGAAGTCAAAACTCGAGATCAGGTTGTAGAACTCGATGGCACGTGCTTCACGGTCGATTTCATTGAGTGCCAGGCCCATCGCCACGCGCATGAAGAAGATCTGCGGCAGCTCGATGCGGCGCTCCTCAATGTGCAGGAAGTAGCGGTCATAGAGGGTCTGCAGGCCCAGATAGCCGAACAGGTGATCGCGCTCAGGCTTGAGGGCAGCAGCCAGACGCGGGATGTCGTATTCGCCAAGGCGGGCGTCCAGCAGCTCGGCCTGGATGCCGCGCTTGATGAACACTGGCAGGTATTCAGTGTAGGCGGCGGAAATGTCGTCGAGAGCGACAGTCTGGCCGACTGCTTCTTCGACCAGGCTGGCGAGCAGCAGGCGGGCGGTGGCGAAGTTGTAGCCCGGTTCGCGCTCGATCAGGGTGCGTGCAGACAGGATCAGGGCCTGATGCACATCGGCCATGCTCACGCCGTCGTAGAGGTTCTTGAGGGCCTGTTCGAGGATCAGCCCGGCGGATACGCTGGTTCCCAGCCCCGTGCAGGCTGCTTCGCAGACCTTGCGCAGGGCTGCCAGGTCGAGTGGCTGGCGTTCGCCGTTGACGGTCACGTGCAGCACCACTTCACCGGGCACTTCTGCCACCGCTGCGCGTTCATTGGCGCGCCGCTCGCGGTAGAGCACGTAGGCGCGGGCCACATCATGTTCACCGGAACGCATCAGGGCGAGCTCAACCTGGTCCTGGATGTCTTCGATGTGCACCGTGCCACCGTCGGGCAGGCGGCGCATCAAGGCGTGCACAACCGCATCGGTGAGGTGTGCCACCACTTCACGTACGCGCGAGGAAGCTGCGCTCTGGCTGCCTTCAACGGCAAGAAAGGCTTTGGTGACAGCGACCGAAATCTTCTCCGGCGTGAAGGCCACCATGGCGCCGTTGCGGCGGATTACCTGCAGGGAGGCAACTGCGGCTGCGTCGCCGGAATTGAGGGCAAGAACGTTCGATGACATTGCGATTCTCCTGTTGGAGAGGCGGAGAAGGCGCAGATGCGTGCCGCAATGGTGTACCCCATGCTGGCACAGCGAAGCCTGGGGGAAATGTCCGCCATGCCGCGCATCACCTGTCGTCAGGGACACCCCGCCCCGTCGTTGGTTATTCGTGTTGACGGCAGGTCTCCTGGCTCTCGGGTCTGCACACCCCGCCAGCCTTCCCGGATTGTTCCAGTGGCAACAATTGGCGGCGCATTTACCGATCACAGTTGCGGGGGCAGCCCCGGTTTGCAGGACAAGGCCCCGGTACCGGATTCCCGTTTGATCTCCTTGCGGAGAACCATCAACGCAGCGAAGTCTAGTGGTACTGGTAGTAGCAAGTCAAGCGTTGATCTACTACATATAGTATGTTACGTGTATTGGCAGTGTTGTCTGTATGGTTATTGCTTCCACTGTTCAGGTGGGTGTTCCGATGGTCAGGCTGACCTTGCCAAAGTGTTCGAAGTTCACTTCCAGCGTATCGCTCTGGTGTGCCCAGTAGAGCCCGTTCCAGCTCCCGGTTGCCACAATATCGCCGGCATGCAGTCCGTCCCATTCCTGTGCCGCATGTGTGGCCAGCCAGGTCAATGAGTTGAGCGGATTCAGGAAGGGGTGGCTGCCATGTGCCTGGAATTCCGGATTCCCGTTCACCGTGACGCTGACTCCTAGCATGTCCCAGTCGGTATCAGTGGGCAGTGGAAGGAAGTCGCCCAGGATCAGGGCGCGGTTCCAGTGCTGATCGGCTCGCGCAAATCCGGCAGGGAGCCTGTCGCCCTCCATCAGTCGCATGTCACAGAGTTCGATACACGGTGCGATCCCGGAGATTGCCCGGAGGATCACTGGCAGGGGGCTCCCGGGGGGTATGTCAGCTCCAAGGCGAATCGCCAGTTCCCCTTCGATGCCATAGCCTGCAGCCATTCCCGGATCGATCAGGCTGCCATTGTTCAGCAAGGTGTTGGCTACAACGGGCGCAGCAGAGATTCCGTTGGCGGGTGATCCCCCGAGTTTCCAGGCGAGGGGATGACCATCGGGAAACCAGCCCAGTTCAGCGGCCACGAGCTTCTGGACGGCGTAGCCGTCGGCGAGAGAGAAACCTTCCCAGTCCTGTTCGGGAAGCGGTACCGGGGTATTGCCGTGCCAGGCCTGGGTAAGCCGCTTGGCAAGCTGAAGGAGGCGGGAAGGGGGAGTCATAGCAGGATTTCCGTCTGGCGGCTGCGGGCCAGGGCTGGCTTGGGGCAGTCGCACGGCAGGAATTTGCCCCGACCCGCTGCGTCCAGCGGGTGGTGACCATCCCAGACAATCTCGCCCCGGGAGAGTGTCATGCCGGGCCAGGCGCGCAGTTGCATGCCTTCGTACGGTGTGTAATCCACTGCATGGTGTAGCAGGCTATTATCAAGCGTGAAGGGGTTGTCTTCATTCCAGATCACCAGATCGGCATCTGCACCGATGGCTATACTGCCCTTGCGCGGGTACAGCCCATACAGGCGGGCAGGGTTGGTCGAGGTAAGAGCGACAAAGGTCTGAGGATCGATGCGTCCGGTCAGTACCCCTTCCGACCACAGCAGTGCCAGACGCGTTTCAACGCCAGGGATACCGTTCGCAATCTTGTCGAAAGATGGGTTGCTGCCATGCGCTTTTTTGCCGAGAGGCCCATCAAAATGGAATGGCGCATGGTCCGAGGAAAATACCTGGAACACGCCGTTGCTCAGGCCCTGCCATATCACCTCCTGATTGGCCTTGTCACGTGGAGGCGGACTACAGATGCACTTCGCACCGTGGAAGTGACCATCGTCATCGCCCAGCGCGTCAGAGGTCAGGAACAGATATTGCGGGCAGGTCTCTGCGTACACACGCAAGCCGTTACCCTGAGCCCAGCGGATCTGCTCGACGGCTTCCCTGCCGGAGACATGGACAATCAGTACCGGGACATCAACCAGTTCGGCGAAGGCGATCGCACGGTGGGTGGCTTCCCGTTCCACCAGCATCGGGCGGGAACTGGCATGAAAGCGGGGGGCGGTGTGCCCGGCGGCAAGTAGTTTTTCCGTCAGCCAGGAAATGCAGTCGGCGTTTTCTGCGTGCACCATCACCATGGCGCCTTCACGTCTGGCAGCCGAGAGTGCATCAATCATCTGGCGGTCATTGAGTTTCAGTGCATCATAGGTCATGTAGATCTTGAAGGAGGTGAGTCCTTGCCGTATCAGAGAAGGCAGTTCTTCATTCAATACCTGTGGTGTGGGGTCTGTGATTATCATGTGAAACGCATAGTCGATAAGGGCCTTGCCACCGGCACGCCGATGGTAATCCTCAACCGCGGCGCGTAGCGACTGCCCTTTTTGCTGGCAGGCAAACGGGATCACTGTGGTGGTGCCGCCACAGGCAGCCGAACGGGTACCGGTGAGAAAGTCATCTGCCATCACGCTGCCGTCGCCAGTTGGCTGGTCAAAGTGGCAGTGCGCATCAATGCCACCCGGCGTGACATGGCGACCGTCAGCGTCAATCTCGCGCGCGCCGGCGTCCAGATTACGCCCCAATGCGGCGATGCGTCCGTTGCGGATACCAATGTCGGTGGTGAAGATGTCCGCAGCCGTTACGGCGCGTGCCTGACGGATGACCAGATCGAATCCGCTCATATCAATATCCTTCCTGCATAAGTTGTCCCCAGCCGGTGAGTCGGCTGGTGTCGATTTCGCACATGCGCAGCATCTTCCACACCACGGTGGTGGTGGTATCGAATACCGGGATCCCGAACCTTGCCTCCCATTCCGCAGCAAGATGGGCGGAATACAGGTTGGTGCAGTAGGTGGCGATCACTGCGGGCCTTGCCTGGGCGACCGTCTCGACCTGTCTGGTAAGGGTGTTTGCGGTGACTTCGGCGAAGGCAAAATTCTCTGAAATGGAGAGGTGAGATTCCGCTGTCACACGGATGCCTGCTTGCGCATAATTATTGATGATTCTGTTCTGGACGTTGTCCAGATAAGGAGAGACGATTCCAAGGGTGTCCGCCTTGCGGTGCCCAAGCAGTTCATTCAGTGCGAGCACGGAACTGGTGGCTGGGATGCCGGTGGCGGCAGTGATCCGCCGGCACAGCAGTTCGTCGTGTGCGAATCCTAGCCAGCCCGCTGCGGTGCCACTCCAGCCGATTACGTCGACCCGGGCATCTGCCAGCAGACTGGCTGCGGCCAGAATCTTGCTGTCATCAAACTGCTCCAAAGCCGCAGCGTCGAGGGAGATTCTGGTTACCGTGAAGCGGGAGAAGTGTGCACTGACTTCGGGAACATTCTGCAGCATTGAGCAGGTCAGCGGTTCCAGGGAAGTGTTGGATGAGGGAGTCAGAACTCCCAGACGGATGCGCTTCATGTCTTTCCTTTAGAATTCGATCAGTGTCTTGCCGTGGCGCTTCCACAGGTGCTGCGTTACCCGGCGGGCTTCCTTCATCACCTGCTCCTCATCAATCAGGGTGCATCGCCCAGCTTCAACAACCAGCCGGCCATCCACCACAACGTGATCCACGTCGCAGCCGGTGCCGTTGTGAATCAGGGTCCCGAGCGGATTGACTGCCGGTGTGAGATGCGGTCTGCGCAGGTTGATGAGCACCAGATCGGCGAGCTGCCCGGCGCGGATTTCTCCCAGCTCTGCTCCCATGCCCAATGCCCGGGCAGCATTACGTGTGGCCATGGAGAGAACATCCGCGGGTTGCCAGGCGGTGCTGACGCACCCTTCCTGGATCCTGCCGACGGCCAGCGCCCAGCGCATGGCTTCTATCATGTCGCCGTGCATGGTGTCCGTGGCCAGAGTCAGCAGACAGCCAGCCTCGCGTAAGCGGTGGGTAGGCGCGAAGCGCCCGGAAACTGCGTTGCCAAGCGGGATGTGGACAATGGCTGCGCCTGAGGCGCCGAGGAGGTCAATATCGGCGTTATCCACGTGGATGCAGTGTCCGGCCAGCAGATCCTGATTCAGGAGACCAAGGCGCTGCAGCAAGGCCACGGGCGAGCAGCCATACTGTTGCCGAACCCAGTCGACTTCCTGCAGGCTCTGGGCAAGATGGGTGCTCAGCTTGATTTGGTGCTGCGCGGCAAGTGCTGCAATGGCGAGCAGGAAGCTTTCCGAGCAGGTGTCGGGCGCATGAGCCGTGAGATGGACCCTGACCCGACCCGCGTGGCTGTTGTGCCAGCGATGGATGATCTCCTTGGCTGAGGCCAGCATGTCTTTCGCCAGACCAGGGTCGAAGCGTCGTTGGCCGGCCAGCACCGAGGCAAAGTCCACGTCATTCAGGCGTGGGCTGGCAAAGATCCGTGCGCCGGTTGATGCGAGATGGGGAACGATCTGTTCGCCATGCACAAAACTGTCTACCAGTGTGGTGCTGCCTGCTTTGAGTGCTTCGATGGAGCCCAGACCGGAAAGGAGACCGGCCTCTTCTGCTGTCAGGTCGCTGGCCTGGGGAATCCCGCGCGTGTAGGACGGAGCAAACCCAAGGTCCGGGCCGACTCCGCGCACGAAGTTCAGCCCGGCGTGGTAATGCATGTTGATGAAACCCGGGCAGACGAGATGCCCGGGCAGATGCAGATGCCGGTGTGCAGTGACTCCCTCAATGGGAGTGTCACCCACCCAGACGATATGTTTTCCGCGTATGCCGATGCTGGCTGTTTCCCCGGAAGGGGTTGGCGATGTCCCTTCGAGTGGGATGACTCCGCTGATCAACAGGTCCAGAGGTTCCGACAGCGCTGGCTTCATCGCCGACTCCATGATCATGCAGGCTGTGCGGCGTCGGTGCGCGCCAGGGCTGATTCTTCGCGGATGAGTGCAAGGATGTGGCGCTTGTACTCGTTGAATTCCGGCGAGGTCGAATCCCGCGGGCGGGGTAGGTCGAGCTTGATGAGTTCGCGGATGCGGCCCGGACGGTGAGTCATCACAGCCACCTGGGTGCCGAGTATCAGTGCCTCGTCGACGCTGTGCGTAACAAACACGATGGTGCCGCGCTGCTGTTGCCAGATGCTGACCAGTTCTTCCTGCATCTCGATTTTGGTCTGCGCATCCAGGGCGGCAAACGGTTCATCCATGAGAATCACCTGGGGGTTGAGCAGAAGTGCCCGCGCAATTCCCACGCGTTGCGCCATGCCGCCGGAGAGCTCGGCCGGGAAGTGGTTCTCGAAACCGGTGAGCTTGACCATGTCGATGAAGGGCTGGGCCGCGGCACGCCGCTCAGCCTTGTTCTTGCCGGTGAGCATGAGGGAGAAGGAGATATTTTCCCAAACCGTCAGCCACGGCATCAGGGTGGCCTGCTGGAAGACCATGCCCCGGTCTGCGCCGGGACCAGTGATGCCTTTGCCGTCTACGCTGACAGTGCCGGAAGTCGGTTTTTCGAAGCCGGCAACCATGTTCAGCAGCGTGGATTTGCCACACCCTGAAGGACCGAGCAGACAGATGAATTCATTGCTGTCTACCGTCAGGCTGACATTGTCGATGGTCAGCAGTTCGCGGCCACGCTTCTGGTCGCGGAAAATCTTGGTGATGTCCTTGAGTTCGATCGATGCCATGAGTTTCTCCCTGTTAGTGGTTGAGTCCCTGAACAGTCTGGCTCTGCTGCCAGTGCAGGACGCGAGCCATGAGGAGCTTGATCAGCCAGTCTGTCAGGAAGCCGAGCAGGCCGATGCTGATCATTGCGGCAATTACAAGGTCATAGCGCAGAAAATAATAGGAATCCCACAATACATATCCGAGCCCGCTCTTGACGGCCACCATTTCGGCGGTTACGGTGAGCATCCAGGCAGAGCCGATCGCAATGCGCAGGCCCGAAAAGATGCTTGGCAGGGCGGCAGGCAGTACGACGTAGCGCAGGATCTGGCTCTCTCGCGCCCCCATCATTGCGGCGGCACGGATGAGGTTGCGATCCACGGTCTTGACGCCATGGATGGTATTCATCAGCACCGGAAAGAAGGCACCGAGAAAGACCAGAAAAATCGCTGGCTTGTTGGCAATGCCGAACCAGATGATCGCCAGCGGAATCCAGGAAACGGGCGGAACCGGGCGCAGCATCTGTACGGTGGGTTCGATGGTTTTTTCAACCCAGCGCCACCAGGCGATGGTAATACCGAGAAGGACGCCCGAGACAGCCGCGATGGCGTATCCGGCAAAGACGCGCATGCTGCTGGCCAGGGCATCGTAGATCCAGTGACCCGCGTTGGACTGGGAGGATTCGTCGGTGTGGAAGATCCAGTCCGCCCACGTGACGCAGACAGTGGAAGGGGCGGGAAGCAGCGAGGCAGGAAGCAGCCCCGAACGCGACAAAGCTTCCCAGGCGAGGAGCAGGGCCACGGGGACGACGAAACGATCCCAGTTTTTATACAGTGAAACCAACCAACGCATGATCTTTTCTCTTTCTTTGATCAGTAACCGAGTTCGGTCTTGGGCTTGCCGGTGACTTCGCTCAAGAAGCGGTAATCCATGTGCTTGTCGACATCGGCAGTCACATCATGCGAGATGTATTTCAGGTCTTTCATCATGACTGCGATGGCCTGGGCTTGTTTGCGATGCATGGCGTAGTCCGGGAAGGCGTTCTTTAGTGCTTCGTTGGCGACAGCCGAATCCATGGCGGTGTACTTGTTGATCACATTGACCCAGGTGCCACGGTCTGCCTTGAGCTTGTCGACAAGTTTCACCACTGCGGCAACGCTGGCCTTGACTCCTTGCGGGTTGTCTTTGATCACGTCGGAGCGGGTCACGATGAGATTGGTCAGGTTACCGGCCGGCTGCTTGTAGGGCAGGGCGAAGGATTTGGCGATACCGGCCATGCGAATCTGTGAGGCGAAGGGCTCCACCGTACCGATCATTTCAACCTCTCCACGCTGCAGGGCCGCTCCGTGATCCGACGGATTGGGGATATTGATGAACTGTACGTCCTTGTTCGGGTCAATGCCGTTGAGCAGGAATTCGCCACGCATGTGGATGTCCTGGGCATTGCCTCGGGAGGCGGCTACACGGAACGGCTTGCCTTGGGCCTTGTACTCGGCAATCAGTGCCTTCAGGCCGGCCCAGTCATTGGGCTTGAGGTTCAGTGACTTGTTCATCAGGATCTCCGAACCGCCATTGACTTCGCCTGAGATCGCCACCACATCAAAGCCCTTGTCGAGGGCGGTGATGTAATGCAGGTAGGTGATCTGGGCAACGTCGATGCTCTTGGAGACGAGTGCTGTCAGCACGTCGTTGCCAGTATTGAAATTGATGGCTTCGATCTTGGCTCCCGTAGCCAGTTCAGGGGTCAGTGCCATAGGCACGCAGTGTGCACATTTGGCGAATCCGAGCTTGATCTCGGGGGTGTCCTGGGCAGAGGCAATGCCGGGGATGACCAGTACGGCGGCGAATAGAGCAGGAAACAGTTTCTTGAACATGACGGCTCCAGCGAGAACGACGGGGTGACAGGAAAACAATTCGGCAGCGTGTTTGCGACATTTTTGGCACAAACAATCTGCGAAATTGTGACAATCATTAAGCAACACATGTGCCAAATTCTGCCAGCCCAGCTGTGGCGTATCAAAGCAGGAGTATGGCGGTGGGGGGTGGCACGCCTTTGGTGCGGAATGCACCGATTGTGGACTTTGTTGTGACAGAGTTGCTACAAAAATAATTTGCAGCGTGACAATCTTCTGGGTGGATAGATACAATCCCATTTGTCACATAAATCCGGCTCGAAAGGTTTGTCTGCCATGGCAGAAAAAGCACTTGTCCGCGCCTTGCGGCGTTCTCCTCTTCCCGCAACTGATATGGATGTGAGTGCCAGCGTAGATTCTGTCTACGAACGTATCGTGCAGGCGATCATGGAACACCGTCTGCCGCCGGGAACCAAGCTTGTTGAGGAAAAGCTTGCCGCAGTGTTCAAGATCAGCCGTACCAGGGTGCGCGAGGTTCTGGCCCGGCTGGCACATGAAGGGCTGGTCAGCGCGATTCCGAATCGTGGGTCCTTCATTGCCAGTCCGAGTGTGGAGGAGGCCGGGCATGTCTTCGATGCGCGCCTGATCCTCGAACCGGCGCTGGTGCGCCAGCTGATCAGCTGTGCAAGTGCGGAAGATATCCAGCGTCTGCGCGAGCATGTGGCAAATGAGAGGCAGGCCCGGGCTGAGGATGACAGAAGAGCGGTGATCCGTCTCTCTGGCGAGTTTCATCTGCTGATGGCCGAAATGGTGGGCAATCCCCAGCTGACGAAGTTGCTGCGCGAACTGGCCTCTCTCACCTGTCTGATCATCCTGCTCTACGATTCGCCGAACATGCCAGCCTGTCCGAATCACGAACACAGTGAGCTCATCGATGCCATCGAAGCACGCGACGAAGCGCGTGCAATAAGGTTTATCACCGAACACCTTCAGCATATCCGCGATACGCTCGATCTGACCGGTGATGAAGGGCCGGACATTGATCTGGAAGACATCTTTTCCTGAGTGGGATCATGAGCCCCCATCGGTGGAAGGCACGGGATATTGTGCGTCGGGTGCAGGCCCGCGAAATCTCAGCACACGAAGTAGCCGAAGCGATATGCCGGCAGGTCGAGCGGCAGAATCCGGTGGTCAATGCATTGGCGGATTTTGAGGCGTCGGCGGTTCTTGCCGAAGCACAGGAGGTCGACCGTCGCCTTGTGGAAGGTGAGTACCTTCCGCTGGCTGGGGTGCCCCTCAGTATCAAGGACAATATCTGGGTCAGGGGCCGGCCTGCCACTTTTGGTTCATGGCACTTCCGTGATTTTCTGGCTCCACGCGACGCGTGGTGTGTGGCACGTTTGCGGGAAAAGGGTGCGGTCATCCTGGGGCTCAGCAACTGCTCTGAATTTGCCTGCAAGGGGGTGACGAGTACCCCGCTGCATGGCATCACGCGCAACCCCTGGAATCTTTTGCGTACGCCGGGTGGGTCTTCGGGGGGGGCGGTGGCCGCAGTTGCCGCCGGCATGGGGCCATTGGCACTGGCCACGGACGCTGGCGGGTCAATACGACGGCCTGCCGCGCACACCGGTCTGGTCGGGATGAAACCCAGTTTAGGGGTGGTACCACATCCCTGGGGTTTTCAGGATCCCAATCTGTCTCTCTCCTCCATCGGACAGATCGGGCGCGATGTGTCCGATGTTTATATGCTAATGGAATCACTGCGAGGCTTTCATCCCGCAGACGCCTATTCGGTGCCGCTGTGCGACGAGGATGAACCTACCGCGTTGCCAAAGAAAATCGCGTTTTCGTTTGATCTGGGTCTGGGGTATCCGCTTGATCAGGATGTGCGTGCTGCCATGGAGAAGGTTCTTGCGCGCCTTGATGCGGAAGGCTGGCAGCTGCGGGAGGCGGCGCCACAATGGCCGCCGGAGTTGCCAGGAGTGTCCCTGATGCCGCTGCAACATGCCGGCCTGGCGGCATTGTTTGGTACAGCGATGCATCAGCAGTCGGACCTGTTCGACCCTGCGATCGTTGCACAGATTAAAGCCGGTGAGGCTGTTTCGGGGATGGCGCTGGCGGCGGCATTGATGTTGCGGGAGCGTATTGTGGCGAGTCTGGCGGATTTCTTCGAAACCTATGATTTGCTGTTGTGCCCGACCGTACCCGTCGAGCCTTGGCCACTTGAGCAACTAGGACCGGAGCGGATCGGCGGACAGCAGGTGGGGCCGAGAGGGCATGCAGTGCTCACGCCCCTGTTCAATTTCGGTGGCGTACCTGCGGTATCGATCCCCTGCGGGTTTGGTGCCAGTGGTTTGCCGCTCGGCCTGCAACTGGTGGGGACCCGGTTCTCGGATCGGCGCCTGCTGCGTGCGGCGTATGCAATCGAATGTCTGCTGGGGCTCGAGATGATAAGTCCCTTGCTGGATGCATAATAGGAGAGTCACGATGCGCCTGTTGATCGTCAATCCGAATATTTCCGAGGATGTCACCCGTCTGATCGAGGCCGAGGCGAGGAGAACTGCGGCGGTTTCCACCGATATCTTTATGGCGACTGCATCTTTCGGCGTTGCCTACATTGAAACCCGTTTCGAGGCACTGATTGCCGCGTATGCGGTGGCATGCGCAGCCGGTGAGCGCGCTGGCAGCTTTGATGCGATGGTTGTGGCGGCGTTTGGAGACCCCGGACTTGCCGGCCTCAAGGAAGTCCTCGATGTTCCGGTGATCGGCATGACCGAGGCTGCTCTGATGAGTGCCTGCATGCTGGGCACAAGATTTTCGATTGTCGCCATCTCATCGCGAATCACCGCCTGGTATCGAGAAACAGTCGTGGCCAACGGGCTGGAGAGCCGGCTTGCAAGTATCAGGCATCTGAGCTCGCCTCTGCGAGGAGTGGGTTCTGTTCAGCAGGATCACGCTGATGAACTGCTTGCCCTCTGTCGGCGGGTGGTGCTGGAGGATGGGGCCGATGTCATCATCCTTGCCGGGGCGCCTCTCGCCGGGTTGGCGAGAGCTGTGGCAGACCATTTGCCGGTGCCAGTCGTGGATGGTGTCTCAAGTGCCGTCCGCCATGCGGAATCGCTGGTGACGCTCGGAGTCCGGCCAGCCGTTCTTGGCAGTTTCTGCGCGCCCCCGGTAAAATCGCGTGCTGCTTTGCCAGCTTCCATTGATTCCCTGTTAATGCGTGCGCAGGCCCGCAAACCCTGAAAATGCTAAAAGGTTTTCTGTTTCTTCTGCTGTTTCTTCTCGCGGGTGATGTCGTCGTCTATCTGTTTGCGCTGCCTCTGCCAGCGCCGGTTCTGGGCATGGCCATGCTGCTGGCCTGGCTGGGATGGCGGCGCGCCGATGTGCCACTGGATTTGGAAGAGGCGTCCTCCGGAATTCTGAAGTACCTCTCCCTGTTGTTTGTGCCAGCCGGGGTGGGCGTGATCCTGCATCTGCAGCGGCTGGCGCATGAGTGGCCCGCCATCGTTGGTGCCGTGGTGGGTGGAACATTGCTCAGCGTGGCGCTTTCCGCCCTGTTTCTCAATCGATTCGTGCATCGCCGGGAAGTTCAATGATTGCCCGCCTCTTCGGTCTGTGGGCGCACCTTCAGGAGTTGCCCGTGTTCTGGCTGGCAGCAACCCTGGGCGTCTTCCAGTTTTCTTCCTGGCTGGCGCGGCGTAGCAAGGGCTTTCCCCTTGCCAATCCGGTGGGTCTGAGCATTCTGATCCTGGTGCTGATACTGTATTTCACGCATACCGCATATTCTGTGTATTTCTCGGGCGGGCAGTGGATCAACTTCCTGCTGGCCCCGGCTACCGTAGCGCTTGCCGTGCCGCTGTATCAACAGTACGGACGAATCCGCAGCATGCTGCTGCCGCTGGTCATGACGCTGGTATTCGGCTCGCTGGTAGCGATCGGCAGTTCCGTCGGCATCTCGCAGTTGCTTGGTGCGAGCCCTTCCAGCGTGCTGTCGCTGGCGCCCAAGTCGGCGACCGCGCCGGTGGCGATGGGGATTGTGGAGAAGCTCGGCGGTATCTCGTCCCTGACGGCGGCAGTGGTGATTCTGACTGGAGTAACCGGCGCCATGACAGCTCCCTGGCTGCTGGATCGGCTGAATATTCAGCGCCCTGCCGTGCGCGGCTTCGCTATGGGTCTGGTGAGTCACGGCATTGGTACGGCACGGGCTTTTCAGGAGAGCGCCGAAGCCGGGGCTTTTGCCGGGCTGGGCATGGGGCTGAATGCATTGATGACGGCACTGCTTGTGCCGCTGCTGTATCACTGGTTCGCCTGAGTCATTGCCGGGCTGTGGATATCAGATGATCTGATAGGGCTGGCGGGATTCCGGCAACAGAACATCCAGAAAATCCTGCACGAGGCTGGAGGTTTCTCCCTTGCGGATTGCCGCAGCAAGGCGCACATAGGCACGTGGATCGGTGAGCGGCAGGTAGCGTACGCCATCGATCTTCACGCATTCCATCGGTTCCGGCAGCAGGGCCACGCCAAAGCCGGCGGCGACCAGCCCGATCTGGGTGGTGGCTTCGCGTGCTTCCTGCACCACATTTGGTTCAAAACCCGCAGCCAGACATAACTGGCGTTCCTGCACATTGAAGCGTTCGCCCATATCACGCGGGTAGGTGATGAAGTCGTCATTTTTCAGCTCTACCAGCGAGACAGCAGAGCGCTGGGCGAGGGGATGATTGATGTGCACCACGGCACGCAGCGCATCGCGATTGACCTCGTACATGGCAATTCCGCGTGGCACGGGGCCGCCAGAGTCGCGCAACAACCCGATGTCGAGGCGCTTGGCGAGCAGTGCGTCGTATTGCTCGGCAGAGAACAGGCTGCTCAGTTCGAGCTTGATATGGGGGTGGCGCTCGCGATAGTCGTGCAGAACCTTCGGCAGCAGCGATGTAAACGGCAGCGAGGCACTGTACCCGACTCTCAGTTCGCCGGTTTCTCCACGCGCGGCACGGCGGGTTTCTTCAACGGCGTTCTCTGTTTCATCGAAAATCCGCCGACAGCCTTCCATCAGTCTTTTCCCTGCTTCTGTCAGCGCCACACTGTGGCGATTGCGCGCAAACAGGGTGACACCAAGCTCTTCTTCAAGTGCCTGGATCTGCAGACTCAAGGGAGGCTGGCCAATGTGAAGCCGCTCTGCAGCTCGCGTGAAGTGCAGTTCTTCGGCCAGAACCATGAAATATCGGAGATGTCGGAATTCCACTTATTTTTTTAAAAAATAACCAACACCTTCAATATATATTGTACTGCGGATTTTTCAAGGCATAGGATGCATCGCATGTTCATACGGCATCTGCCGAAGGTTGTATTGCGCCATGTCTGCTCCATCGGAATTGAGCGTGCCCGCTCCTGGTCTAAAAAGCTTTTCCCAACCTGCTGCTGCAGTGACTGTCGGCCGTATCGGTCTGGGGACCCGGGCGTATCGCAACACCACGCGGGCGATGACGCTCGGCGGATTCGCCACCTTTGCCCTGCTTTACGGCATGCAACCCTTGATGCCGGTGTTCTCGCGCAGTTTCAATGTTGATCCGGCTGCTGCCAGTGGGGTGGTGTCGGCGGCAACCGGGGCAATGGCGCTGGCACTCATCCCGGCAAGCCTGATGGCCAACCGGTTTGGACGCAAACCGGTGATGAATGCCTCGCTGTTTCTGTCGGCCATTCTTACCCTGGCCTGTTCTCTGGTAACGGATTTCCATCAGCTGATAGTATTGCGTGCGCTGCTGGGTGTTGCACTGGCAGGATTGCCTGCTGTGGCGATGGCCTATCTGAGCGAAGAGATTGATGGCGCCGTGCTGGGTCGGGCGATGGGCTTGTATATTGCAGGGAACGCTCTGGGCAGCATGTTCGGGCGCTTTGCCATGTCCATACTGGCGGATTGCGTGAGCTGGCGTGTTGCCACTCTGATTCTGGGCGGGATGGCGCTGGCGACGGCGGTCGAGTTCTGGCGTGCTCTGCCGGATTCTCAACACTTCCATCAGAGCCGGGTCACGGTGAAACGCACCGTCGCCGCAGCCCGTAGCCACTTCATGGACGATGGCCTGCCCTGGCTTTTCCTCACGGGTTTCATCCTGATGGGGAGCTTTGTGAGCCTCTTCAACTACCTGGCCTATCGTCTCGCCGAGGCGCCTTATGGTTATAGTGCTAGCCGCATCAGCATCATCTATTCCCTGAATGCCGCAGGTATCTTCGCTGCCAGCTGGGTGGGCATGCTGGCGGATCGCATCGGGCGCCGCAACGTGCTGTGGATCATGGTGCTGAGCATGCTCTGCGGGCTGGTGATGACGCTTTCAAGCCCGATTCTGCTGATCTATCTCGGCACAGCGATCTTTTCGTTCGGGTTTTTTGGCGGACATTCTGTGGCGAGCAGCTGGCTCGGCTTCCGGGCGCTGAAGAACAAGTCGCTGGCTACCGCGCTCTATCTGAGTATCTATTACCTGGGCTCAAGCTGCCTGGGGACATTGACGGGCATCACCTGGAAGATGAATCACTGGAACGGCATTGTTGTGGTGTTATCCGGCCTGCTGCTGGTGGCTTTCATTGTGGCAGTCAAGCTGCGTAAGCTCGCGCCACGCGTCAAGGCAGCCAGCATCTGACAATTTGCGCTCTGAATGAATTGAATCGAAGCCCCCGCTTGCCGGGGGCTTCGTCGTTCTGGAAGCAGGCATGCTTGCGTGCACCATCTGGGCGACCTCGCGGGCATGTATGCAGGCCTGTGATAGATGCAAGGATATGATAAATAGAGTGAATTTCTGTTTCATCGGCGCGGCAATGGTTTCACTATCACCAGGGTGTTAATACGGCGAGATGTCAGCACAACCCGATACCACAAGAAGAATGAGGTTCTCGCCAGGGCGGAGGCATAGCTCAGGGCGACTGCTGTTTTCCATGTTCATGCTGGTCCTGGCTGTGATGTGCGGCATCGTGGTGTATAGCCTGATGCAAAGTTATAGAAATCAGCGACGGGATGCCGAAGAAACCGTCAGCAATCTGACGCTCAGTCTCGAGAATTTTCTCAATACCCATTTCAGTGTTGCCGATCGTATTCTCAAGGTTGCTGTGGACGAGTACTTGCAGGCCAGCCGCGAAGGGCGGCAACCGCCGGATTTTTCCCAGTCGCTGGGCAAATTTGAAAGATTGCTTCCCAATACGGCAGGTGTGAGGGCATGCAATGCCGAGGGGGATGTGATTTACGGAGTGGATCTTTCGAGCACACAGAAGCTGAGTGTTGCGGGAAGGCAATTTTTCAAGGAGGTCCAGGCGTCTCGCCTGGACATGCCGGTTTTCGGATTGCCGCTGAAGTCGCGTGTGACAGGCAACTGGGTGCTTCCGCTGGTGCGGCCCCTGCATCAGGCGGATGGCGCATTCGCTGGCGCGGTCTACGTCAACACGGATGTGTATGCGCTGAATGCCATCTTTCAGGAAATCCAGACGGGCCAACATGGCACGGTGGCGCTCTTTGATGCAGACCGTCGTATTTATATCCGCCTACCGCAGGTGCGTATGGTGGGAGACGAGGTTGTCGTCAGGTTTGAAGCCGAGGAAACGCGAAAGGCCCTGGCGGATGGCAGGAAAGAAGCCGTTTATACGACAGTCAGCTCTCTGGATGGCTGGAAACGGATCGTCGGGTTCCGCAGGATCGGTAATTATCCGCTCTACGTTCTGGTGAGCCTGTCGGAAGACGATGTGTTGGCAGACTGGTGGAAGGATGTGCGAAACAACGTGATCTTCCTCCTTCTCTTTGTGATTGCCGGCGGGGTCTTGTACACAGCGCTCAGGCGGTCATGGCACGAACGCGAAAATGTACTGGTGACACTGGAAAACAAGGATAGCCAGCTTGAGCGCACGGTGACGGAGCTGTCTGTTTCCGAAGAGCGTTTCCGTACGCTGGCAGAGGGGCTGCCGGAAATGAGCTGGATCGTGGACCGGCAAGGGGTAACCCGTTTTCTGTGCAGCAAATGGGCTGAATTCGCGGGAATAAACCTTTCCGACCTGATGATCAGTGGTGGATGGTTCGAACTTGTTCATCCCGACGATGCCCTCGCCGTAAAGGATGCCTGGAATAGGGCTCTGGCGACTGACGGGGAGTTTCACGTCACCTGCCGGATTTGCAGTCACGATGGAAACTTGCGAACCTTTGACGTCAACGGCCTGCCCCAGCGCGACGGGGAAGGGCATATCGTTGCGTGGATCGGCAGCCATTTCGACATTACGGAACGCGAATCCACACAACTGGTGCTGGCTGCCGCCAAGGAAGAGGCAGAAGCCGCGAATCGCGCCAAGAGCCTGTTCCTCGCCAACATGAGCCATGAAATCCGCACGCCCCTCAATGCGATCATCGGCCTAACCCATCTGCTCCGGCGCGACAACATGCAACCCAGGCAGGTAGATCGCCTTGAGAAAGTTGATTCTGCTGCAGGTCATCTGCTCTCCATCATCAACGATATTCTCGATATTTCGAAAATTGAGGCCGGCAAGCTGCAACTGGAGACGGAAGATTTTCACCTCTCAATTGTCATGGATCACGTGCGCTCACTGCTCGCCGACCAAGCCGCTGCCAAGGGGCTGAGCTTTACGGTTGATCCTGACGGAGTTCCTGTATGGCTGCGTGGCGACGCTGTCAGGTTGCGGCAGGCCCTGCTCAACTATGCCGGCAATGCGATCAAGTTTACCGAGCGCGGTGGCATCGTTTTGCGTGCAGTGCTGCTTGAACAGAATGATGATGGCGTATTCGTGCGTTTCGAGATTGAGGATTCCGGCATCGGCATCGCGCCAGAAGCGCTGCCACGGCTATTCAACAAGTTCGAACAGGCCGATATTGCCATCAGTCGCACCTATGGCGGTACCGGCCTCGGGCTTGCCATCACGAAACGCCTGGCCCAGTTGATGGGGGGCGATGCCGGAGCAAGCAGCGAACCAGGCAAGGGGAGTATCTTCTGGCTGACGGCGCGCCTGCATCATGGGCATGGAGTGATGCCCACGAATGCGTTTGCAAGGGCGGCTGATGCACGCCAGTTGATTCTCGACCGATTCCGCCATTCAAGCGTCCTGCTGGTCGAAGACAATGCGATCAATCGTGAATTGGCCATGGAACTGTTGCATGGTGCCGGGCTTGCTGTCGATGTTGCCGAAAATGGCAGTGAAGCTGTCAGCATGGCCAGAGCAAGGGCCTATGATCTCGTTCTGATGGATATCCAGATGCCGGTCATGGATGGGCTGCAGGCCACCCGCAGCATTCGGACCATACCGGAATGGCAGGTGGTTCCGATTGTGGCGATGACAGCCAATGCGTTCGCAGATGATCGTGCCGCCTGCAAACTTGCAGGCATGAATGACTTCATCGGCAAGCCGGTGGATCCCGACATGCTGTATGCCCTGATCTACAAGTGGCTGACTACCGCCAAAGCGTCTTCTGCGCAGGCAGAACCGCAGGTCGACGGGCTGCAGGGCAAGATCGCCCTGGCATTGCAGCAGGAGTTTCCGGATACCTATCTGCTGGTGGTTGAGGACGAGATGATCAACCAGATGGTGGTCAAAGAGAATCTCGAGTTTGCCGGAATGCATGTGGATCTTGCCGCAGATGGGGTCGAGGCGCTGGCACGGCTTGGTGAAGATGCCCGCCCTTCCTACGCGCTGATTTTTATGGATCTGCACATGCCGCGCATGGATGGTTTGCAGACAACACGACAGATCCGCCGGCTGCACGCCAAGCTCGATATCCCCATCATCGCCATGACGGCGAGCGCCTCGGATGAGGACATGCAGGCGTGCATGGCCGCCGGGATGAACGATGCCGTGGATAAGCCGATTCAGCCGGAGCAACTGTACGCGGTTCTGCAGAAATGGCTGAGACATCGCCGTTCAGTGCAGTGAGTTTCTGCCACCTCCACCAATACCAGCCAAAGCGCGAAGTGCCGCGCTTACGTCCTCACAGCTATGTCCTGGGGATGATCACCGTGGCCATGGTGCCTTCACCGGGGCGGCAGGTGAGCAGGATACGACCGCCGTGGTTTTCCGCGATGGCCTTGGCGATCGAGAGGCCCAGCCCTGTGCCACCGGTGTGGCGGGCACGTGAGGCTTCCAGCCGGAAGTAAGGCTCGAACACCTTGTCGAGTTCGCTTTGCGGAATGCCCGGCCCGTTGTCGGTGATGTCGACGCGGATTTCCGTTGTGAAATCAGTGATGCGCAGGTGAATCTGGCCTTGCCCGTAGAAGCGGGCGTTGTCGAGCAGATTTCCGAAACAACGCCGCAGTGCGTGTGGGCGGGCTTTGATGGGCTGGGTGCAGTGTCCTTCGCGGGTGATATGTGCGCCAAGCTCTTCCATGTCTTCAACGAGGCTGTCGAGCAGGGCATCCAGGTTGACGGCCACCACGGCTTCCGAACTGGAGCCGGCACGCAGGAAGTCCAGCGTGTGCCCGATCATGGTGTCCATTTCCGTCAGGTCTCCCTGCAGTTTCTCACGCACTTCGGCAGTGACATCGCCTTCCAGGCGCAGACGCATCCGCGTGATCGGCAGCCGGAGGTCATGCGAGACGGCGGAGAGTGCCTGGGCGCGGGTATCAACCAGGCGCCGGATGTCGCGCTGCATGGTGTTGAAGGCATGTGCCGCCTGCTGGATTTCCTTCGGCCCGGCTTCCGGCAGAGGGGGTTGGTTGAGATTTTGCGCAAGGCCGGTGGCGGCGTCGGCAAAGTTCGCCAGGGGGCGGGTCAGGCGACGCACCGCCCAGATCGAGAGTACCGTCGTGGAGGCGCCAAGCAGCACCAGGAGTGCAATCAGGCGGTAGGGCAGGCTGGTGGCCGGTGCCGGCAGCATGTGGTTGAAAGTGACTACCGTTCCATCGTGCAGGCGGATCTGGGCGATAAAACTGCGCACGAAGAGTTTCTTTTTGAACCCGTTGTTGTCGGGGGGCGGAAGAGGGTGTTTGAGCACAGGGGGATGCATGTCGACCACGATGGGGTCGATGCGTTCGAGTGCCAGCATCTGGATTTCGAGCGGTTGCGGGAGCTGTTGCAGGGCTTCGGCGACGAAAGTCTGGGCGTCAGGGGAGTGGTCGATGTTATCGGTAGCCCATGGTACCGAAATTGACAGTTGTGTCGGCAGCACGCTCAAGGCTTTGACGAGCTGCGGGCGTTCGGCTGGTTCCGCTTCATCGAGCACACTGGTAATGCCGGCCATGCGCTGGGCGGCATATTCCGAGAGAAGTTTGTAGTTGAGCCGGCCGCGTTCGTCGATGAGCAGCCACACGCCGAGCAACTGAACGATGAGCAGTACACCGAAAAGCGCCAGCACGATCTGACCAAACAGGGTCTTCGGCCACAGCCTCATGAGCGCTGCTCCACCTGGGTGGCGAGCATATAGCCTTCATTGCGCATGGTTTTGATGAGCTGTGGATCACGCGCATCGTCGTTGAGGCGCCGGCGCAGGCGCGAGATCATCACGTCGATGGTGCGGTCGAACGGCCCTGCGTCGCGGCCCGCCAGCACATCGGTGAGCTGGTCGCGGGAGAATACGCAGTTGGGGGTCTCTGCCAGCACATGCAGGAGTTTGAACTCGCCACTCGACAATGCAATGACAATGCCATTTTGGTCGACGAGGTTGCGGGCTGAAAGATCAAGGGTCCAGCCTGCAAAGTGCAGGGATTTCGGTGGTTTTGCGTGGGTTTCATGATCTTCCGCACGGCGCAGGATGCTGCGGATGCGCGCCAGCAGTTCACGTGGATTGAAAGGTTTCGGCAGATAGTCGTCCGCTCCCATTTCCAGGCCAATGATACGGTCCATGTCATCGCCACGCGCGGTCAGCATCAGGATCGGCAGGCGCGAGTTGGCACGCAGATTACGGCACAGCACGAGGCCATCTTCGCCGGGCAACATGAGGTCCAGGATCAGCAGATCCGGCGCGAAAGTGCCAATCAGGGTCTGCATGGCCTGCCCGTCATGTGCCGTTTCCACGCTGAAACCGTTTTCTCCAAGATAGTTCTGCAGCAGCTTGGTCAGCTCCGTGTCGTCATCGACAACGAGAATCTTCTTTTCCATGATGTATGAAATGGATGGGTTCTGCCAATAAGCATAGCGCCGATTGTGTGCCAATCGAACCTGTTTTTGCAGCAAACACGCACTGTTACAGCCATTTACAGGCCATTTACAAATCAGCCGTACCTTGCCATACGCAATTTACAAGCCGGCGGTTCAATAGGCACATTCCAACAAACATGAACCGACACCATGCGCCCATTCGTGCATCCATTGCGGCTGATCCATCGCTGGCTGGCACTTGCCGTGTCGCCTTTTCTGCTGCTGATCATCCTCTCCGGAATGATTTTGGCGTTACGCCCGATTTTGTCCGCAGCGCCGGCAGGCGGCGTGAATGTCTCCACACTCGTCGCAGCACTGGATCAGGCTGATCCGCATGGGCATGCAGCCAGCCTGGAATTTTCGGCTGACGGGCGGAGCCTGCAATTGCGCTCGCGCCGCAGCGGCCCGGATGGCCTGTTTGACGCGGCTTCCGGTGTGCAGACAGGGGAACTTGGGTTTGACCTGTTTGCCTTTGCACGCAGCCTTCACGAAGGCCTGCTGATTCATGCCAACTGGCTGATCACCCTGGTCACGATAGTCACGGTGTTTCTGATTGGCTCCGGATTGTTTCTGGGTTGGCGGCGTATGCGCAATACATGGAGTGGCTGGCACGCGGCCCTGGGCTGGCTGGCCCTACCACTGGTGCTGCTGACGCCGCTTACCGGCATGCTGATGGCGCTGCACATTGGGTCTGCCAGGATGCCTTATCACGAATCCGGTGGGCGCTCGCTGAGTCTGGCTGCAGCGATCGAGATCGCCAGTCACGAGGTGAACCTCACCCGGCTGGTGAGCGCCCGGAGCTTCCGGCGCGGTTCGGTGATGCTCGCCGTGCAGGATGGTGCAGGGACGAAGCAGTATCTGGTGTCAGACCGTGGTGGCGTGCAGCCCAATGCCGGCCCAGGCTGGATTCGCATGCTGCACGAGGGTACCTGGGCCGGGGTGTGGTCGGGGGTGCTGACATTGCTCTCTGTTGTGCCGCTGTTGGGCCTTTGGCTCACCGGGCTGGTACCGTGGCTGCGGCGCGCGCGGCAGGCTGGCGAACAATCTTCCACCCATCCAAAGAACATGGCGAGTGAAGCATGAAGATCGAAACGGATATCGAAGAGCTGGCGGGTACGGCGGCTGACAAGGCCCAGCGGCAGATGGCGCGGCGTGACGCATGGCGGCGACTGATGATGCGCTGGCACTGGGTGAGTGCGGCGTTGGCCCTGGTTGGCATGCTGTTTTTTGCCACGACGGGCATCACGCTGACCAATGCCGGATATTTCGAAGACACCAAGCCGGTGGTGACCCACTACGATGCAACGCTGCCCATGGCAGTGCTGGCAGACATCAACCGGCAGGCCGAGTCTCCATCCAAAGCCTTGCCAGCGTCACTCAATGCCTGGGTGCGTTCGACCTGGGGGTTGACGTTGTATCCAAAGAATACGGAATGGCAGGCTGAAGAAGTCTTTGTCGATCTCAAGCGCCCCGGCGTGGATGCGTGGCTATCCATCAACCGCCAGAGCGGCGCTGTGCAGTACGAGGCAAGCGATCAGGGCTGGATTGCTTTCTTCGATGATCTGCATCGTGGCAAGAATACCGGCCCGATCTGGTCCTGGCTTGTCACGGCATTTGGTGCGTGCTGCATTGTATTCAGCCTTACCGGCCTCGTGATTCTGCAGATACATGCGAAGTCGCGCTGGAAGGTTTGGCCCGTGGTGGGTTTCGGCTTGCTGGTGCCTATTGTTCTCGTACTGGTTTTTGTTCACTGATTGATGAGGTCTCACATGAAAAAACGTCTTCTGATTTCCGCCCTGTCCATGATCGGGCTGGGGTTTGGTGCGCAGGTCTGGGCAGCAGATGCCCAACTGACGATCAACCTGCCGACGATAGAGGGCGCCAAGGTGCGCCGGCCCTATGTGGCCGTGTGGATCGAGAAGGCCGGCAGCCATGAATTCGCCGGCAATATCGCTGTTTGGTATGACATGCGCAAGCCTAATAACGTTGGTGCCACCAAGTGGTTGCCGGATCTGCGCAGTTGGTGGCGGGCCAGTGGCAGCCAGGCGACATTTCCGATTGATGGCGTCTCTGGAGCCACCCGCCCTGCCGGGGAGCATGTTCTCAATATCGGTAGCGCCCAGGCAATGCAAAAGCTGCCTGCCGGGGATTACGAAATCCTCGTTGAGGTTACCCGTGAGAAGGGTGGCCACGATCTGGTGCGCCTGCCCATGCAGTGGCCGCCGCGTGCTGCCAGCAAGGCTGAAGCGGCTGGCAGTGCGGAATTGGGCAAGGTCGTCCTGAGCGCCAAGCCATGATTTCGGCATCTTCTTCGCTGCGTGTGCTGGTGCCGACCAGAATCCGTGCGGATCTGCGTGAAGCCAGGGGCGAAGTGCTGGTCTTGCGCGGAGCCTGCATGGGGACTTCCTGGGAAGTGCGGGTGGCGGGTATTGCACGTGAGCGTGCGGTGAGCCTGCATGCAGAGATCGCCGCCATCCTGGAGACCATCGAGGCACAGATGAGCCATTTCCGCGAGGCGTCTGATCTGAGCCGTTTTGCCTGCCTTCCGGCAGGGCACAGTCAGCAGCTTCCGGTGGAATTTGCGCATGTGCTGCGCACTGCGCTCGACGTGGCGGAGAAGAGTGAGGGGGCCTTTGATCCTAGCTTGGCCCGGGCTGTTTCCGCCTGGGGTTTTGGCCCGGGAACCCATTTCTCGGAGGCGGCCTTCCTTCCTCCGGCACAGTCGGAAGCGTCTGGCGCCGCATGGCGGAGCCTGAGCGTCGATGAAACGAACTGTGTTCGCCAGCCCGGCGGTGTGGCCCTCAATCTGGCGGCCATTGCCAAGGGGTTTGCAGTGGATGCCGTAGCCGGCTACCTGGGCCGGCTTGGCTTTGACAATCACCTTGTGGAAGTGGGGGGTGAGCTGCGCGGATCTGGCATGAAGCCAGACGGGCAGGCGTGGTGGGTGGCACTTGAGCTGCCGGCTGAAGATTGCCCACTGCCGGCTACCCGTGTGGCACTCCATGGTCTGGCGGTTGCCACATCCGGCAGCTATCGGCGCCATTTCCATGCCGATGGCCGTGACCTGCAACACACGCTGGACCCGCGCACGGGCGCACCCGTCCGGCATTCCCTCGCCTCCGTTACGGTGGTGCATGAAGAATGCATGCTTGCCGATGCCTGGGCGACAGCCATCATGGTGCTTGGCCCGCAGGAAGGACTGGCACTGGCGCGCAGGCAGGGATTGGCCGCGCTGTTGCAGTGGCGTGAGTGGCATGCCGGGCAATGGCAGTGGCGTGAAGCGAGCAGTGAGGCCTGGAAGGAGATGGAGCAATGAGCGGGGTGGGTGGATTTTTCTATGGTGACATGTTCAGAGAATTGCTCGCAGCAGGGCTGGTAGTGGCTTACGCAGGCTATTGCTGGCACAAGTTCCGCCAGTCTCGACAGGCCCGCCAGCCGATGCCGCCTGCCGGAGCTGCGCCGGTTTCTGCAGACGCCAATCAGGTCTGGGTGATTTACGCCAGCCAGTCCGGGCAGGCCGAGGATATTGCCAGGCAGACCGCTGCGAGTCTGGCAACGCCGCGTTGCCAGACCCATGTGTGCCGTATCGACGAGGGCTGGCAGGAAAAAATAGTCGGCGCACGCTGTGTGCTGTTCATTGCCAGCACCTACGGTGAAGGCGGTGCTCCCGATCATGCTGCGCGTTTCGTGCGCGAGTATCTCGGTGGCGAAAAAATTATTCCGGCTCTGCGTGGTGTGCGGTTTGGTGTGCTTGCGCTGGGCGATTCCAGCTATCAGAGTTTCTGCGCTTTTGGCCGGCAAATTGATGCATGGCTGCAGGCCAGCGGAGCGGTGCGCGAATTTCCGCGCATTGATGTTGACCGTCTTGAGGGCAAAGCCCTGCGGAACTGGCAGAAGCAGTTGACCGTGCTTGGTCTGGAGGCCCGTGCAGAGATTTCCCTTGTACAGCCACAATACGCAGAGTGGGAATTTGAGAAGCGTGAGTGCCTGAATCCGGGTAGCCCGGGCAGCCCGATCTGTCTGGTGGTGTTGCGGCTTGCCGGGGGCGGTACGCATACCTGGCAGGCTGGTGATCTGGTGGATGTGCTGATTCCTGAAGGCGATGGGCATCCACGTGCCTATTCGATTGCCAATCTGCCCGGTGAGGGGCGTATCGAGCTCATTGTGCGCAGACATGTGCGCGAAGATGGCACCCTGGGGTTGGCCTCAGGCTGGCTGACCGAACGCGCGCTTCCTGGTGATCGGCTCTCGCTGCGGATTCGCAACAATCCGGGGTTTCATATGCAGCAGGATCTTAGTAAGCCCCTGATCCTGATTGGGTCCGGCGCCGGAATTGCGGGCCTGCGTGCGCATCTGCAGGCCCGCGCCCGTATGCTGGCCGAAGCCGGAGAGAAAGCCCCACAACGCGATGCATGGCTTTTCTTCGGTGAGCGTTCGGGGCGGCACGATCATTTGTGCCAGCTCGAAATCGAGGCCTGGAAGCGTTCCGGCGTGCTCTCTCGCGTCAACATTGCCTTCTCGCGCGATGATCCGGTGACGCCGTATGTGCAGCACAGTCTGCTGGCGCAGGGCAAGGAAGTGTGTGACTGGATTGCCGCCGGTGCGCAGATCCTCATCTGCGGAAACGCCCGGAAAATGGCAGTCGGTGTCGACGAAGCCCTGCGCAATCTGCTCGGAGCAGAACAGGTGGATAGCCTGTGCGAAGCCGGGCGTATCCGCCGGGATGTCTTTTAAGGCGCAGTTCCCGAGCTACAAGAGTCGTGGCCCTTGCTGAATCCCCACTCCAGGGTGGAGTGGGGGTAGTGTCAGGCCACCTGTCTATTTGAAATAGAACTGCTGGGGCAGGGAGCCTGCCGGTGTTGCATACGGCCATGCCCAGGGCATTTTGTCATAGACGTTGACCAGGCGGGTGCTGACAATGCCGGGGACCCTGGCGGCAGCAACCGTGCCGATAACCTCAAACTCGTCGGCGGCGATCTGCAGCATCTGGCGTAGCAGCGCATCCGCTTCTGTCTGGGTCTTGGCAACCTTGAACTTCTCGTTGAGTTCGATGCGTTTTTTCATGCTGGCAGAAGGCTCTTCCCCCTGCTTGCCGCCTGTTGCAGCCCATTTCGCCCATAAGATGCTCTGGCGCGACTCCATCGGTGACCACACGAAGATGCCCGTCTTGTCGTACTGGGGGTCCAGTCCGCCACCGACAATAAAAATGCCCATGTCGTAATTATTAAGATTGGTTCGATCATAGTAAAGCGAACGCTCTGACGACATGATCACCAGATCCACGCCGACCTTCGACCATTGCCGGCGCAGCAATTCCATTGTTCCCATGTAGTCTCCACTGGAGATCTCTACGATGCCATGGATCGAAACCCGCTCGCCCTGTGGATACAGACGATAGCCCTCGCTGTCGCGCTTGTGCAGGCCCATCTTGTCGAGCAGGGCATTGGCTGCCTTCAGATCGTAGTTCAGATATTGGGTGGCGAGCTGCTCGTTATAAAAGCGGTTCTGCTTTTTTGGCCCGATCTGCCAGGGCGAGGATTGGCCCAGGTATACGATGTCATTGATCTCGGCGCGGTTGGTTGCCAGCGAGAGCGCCACACGGAAATCCTTGTTGCGGATCAGGGCGCGCAGCTTTTCGTTTTTCGTGCTCTGGTTGAGGAACAGGCCAGCGGCATCGGAGCTGATGTCTTCGAGTTTCAACACACGATAGCCACCCTTTGCCATGTTCTCGGTCAGAATTGGGAGATTCTGGGTCAGGCCGATGTGGCGGAACTGAAAGTCGAGTTGCCCGTTGATGGCTGCCAAAACGATGGTTTCAGGCTCCGAGATCACTGGCAGGCGCAGCTCATTGATATACGGTAACTGCTGGCCCTTGGTGTCGACCTGCCAGAAATACGGATTCCGTTGCACCACCACCTGGGTACTGCTGCCGTTGTAAGGTATCTGCACCAGCCAGGGGTCAAGCGTTGGTTTTTCGGGGTCAGACCAGCGGCTTGGCGATTCGGGATCCGAACAGTGCGAGCGCATCAGCGTCGGCCAATCCTTGGTGAAGGATGCCTTGACCAGCTCTTCTACTTTCGGATTGTATTTAGGATGGAATTTCTGGCAGTAGTGCTTGGGGTACATCACCAGCATCTGCGCGGTCGGGTGTGCGATGTTCTCGGGGAATGCTACATAGGGTGCGGTGAATTTGAAGCGGATCGTGTAGTCGTCGATCTTTTCAGCGCTCAGCAGGTTTCCGCCAGCCTGATAGGCTGCCGGCGGCACGGTCATGAAAGTCTTGTTCTGCAGCAGATCTTCGGTATAGAAGAGGATGTCGTCAGCGGTGAAAGGCACCCCGTCAGACCACTTCATGCCACGCCGCAGCTTGAAGGTGTATTCCGTGGCGTCGGCATTCACTGTCCAGCTCTCGGCAACATTCGGCACGATCTTCGACATATCGGTGTTCCAGCGCACCAGGCTCTGGTTGCCGACGAGGCGCAGCACTGCATTGTAGTCGTTGTTGGCGCGCAGGGCCGAGCGTAGCGTGCCGCCGTACTTGCCAACGCTTTGCAGTGGGGTGATGACTTCAGGCTTGTCCGGCAGGCGCTTTTCAACCGGAGGCAGCTTGCCATCCTTTTCGAGTTTTTGCAGTTCGGGTGCGCTTGTGAAAGCTCCAGCGCCAAGCGGCAAAGCGAGCAGGGCGGCCAGGGCAGTGATGCGCCAGTTGCCGCGCAGGCGAGGCGCGATACCGGGATTTGTTTTTGTATACATGACTCCTCCTTGGTATGGTCGAAGACCCTGAAGATCTGTGTCTAGGGTTTGATGCTTTTCATGCTGCAATTGCCTCGTAATGAAAATTCTGGAAACGCACCTCTCCCGTGCCTGCCGCATATAGCCCTGGGCGCAGGCTCAGAAAATCGAAGGCCACGTTGTGGTGGTAGCCACTGACCTCCATCTGGGTGCCGAATTTGTGCCAGGTCTTGCCGTCCGCGCTGGTGTGGATCGTCACGATGTGATCACGGTTCGTCACGCGCATGAACAGATGCCTGCCATCAAGATGCGCAGGCATCGGCATCAGGCGCTCTGTGCCATAGCGATGCATCAGCAACTGATCCGCATTGAAACCCAGGCCCACGTACAGGCGCCGGCTGTAGAAGAGCAGTACGCCGCCCGTGGCGCCAGGGCTGACTTCCACCTCCACTTCGAAGCGGTAGGCACGATCGCCGCACACGCAGGTCAGCGGTGAGCAGTCTGCCGGGCTGGTGCCTGCACCGCCTATCACCAGAGCATTGTTGTCATAGTGGAAACGCTCGGTGCCATCAATCGTGGGCTGTGGATCGTAAAAAGCCCACTGGATGCCCATCTTGCTGCGCCGGAAATCATCCGACAGGGCCAGTCCGTGCGCGACGGCCTGCCCAGTGACAGGCATTGGCAAAGGCGCGGCAATATCGGCTCCGGTGACACGGAACCAGCCGTCGTCAGTCCATTCAATGGCTTCCAGCAAGGCCTGCCGGCCCAGCGTGTAATAGCCATTTTCGTAGCCGTGATAGACCATGTACCACTGACCGGTAGGCCCTTCCACCAGCGTGGCGTGGCCGCGCGACCACCACGCTTCCTTTGGCGACTGCGTGCGCACGATTGGATTGTGTGGCGCATTCTCCCAGGGGCCGTGGATGGATTCTGAACGCGCGCAGACCACCATATGCCCGGTGGCCGGGCCAGCCGTGCCACCCTCGGCCAGGATCATGTAGAAATACCGGCCATGGCGGGTGATCTTCGGCCCCTCCTGCGCGAAGGCCTCCACATCCCACTCTTCTGGATATTCCCATCCGTCATAAATGTGCTGCATTTCACCAACAATGGACAGCCCATCATCGGAGAGCTGTACGCGATCTCCCCCTGAGAGGAAAAGATAACGCCTGCCGTCTTCACCCACGGCATGCCCCGGATCAATCCGGGGATTGTGCAGATCAATGGGATCGCTCCATGGGCCTCGGATATCATCGGCCCAGATCACGTAAATGCTGCCACGCCCCTGCAGACCCTGGTTCTTCTGCCGTGTCGGGATGTACAGGTAGTAACGCCCTTCATGCTTGATGAGTTCCGGCGCCCATACCGAACCGATATTGCGCTGCAGGGCAGCGGTGATCGGCTCCCAGTTGATGAGATCGCGGGAATGCCAGATCACCAGGCCGGGGTAGGCGTCGAAGCTCGAAAAAGTCATGTAGTAATCATCGCCATCCTTGAGAATGGAAGGGTCGGGATGATCACCGGGCATGATCGGGTTGCGGTAGCTGCCATTGCCCAGGTCAGCCTTGCGCTGGCCTTCCGGGCCACGGCCCCAGCCCACTTGAAGTTCTGCCGCCATGACCATCCTCAGAAGTAGCGGTTGAAGAGGTTCTCGAACCATTCCTGTTTGCCAGAAACGGGAAGCGGATCGATGTTGCGTTCGAGTACGCTGTCAGCCAGTTCGGCCAGACTGATTCCGCCTTCAAGGATCTTTTTGGCGTGTCCGGAATCCCATCCGGCATAACGCTGATTCACGGCATTCGGCAGCGCACCGTCCTGGATCATCTTTTCGGCGATCAGCAGGGCGCGCGCACACACATCCATGGCACCCGCGTGGGCCAATACCAGATCTTCTGCGTCGATGGACTGGCGCCGTACCTTGGCGTCGAAGTTGATCCCCCCTGTGGAAAAGCCGCCGTGTTTGAAGATGTGATACATCGCCAGTGCAGTGTCCTGCACATTATTCGGGAACTGGTCGGTATCCCAGCCCAGCAGCGGATCGCCACGGTTCATGTCGATGCTGCCGAAAATGCCCAGTGTCTGGGCCATGGCAATTTCGTGCTCGAAACTGTGACCGGCCAGCGTGGCGTGGTTGGATTCGATGTTGAGCTTTACTTCGTTTTCCAGCCCATACTGCCTAAGGAAGCTGTAGACCGTGGCCACATCGAAGTCGTACTGGTGTTTGGTGGGTTCGCGAGGTTTCGGCTCGATGAGGATCAGGCCCTTGAAGCCAATGCGGTGCTTGTGCTCGACTACCATGGTGAGAAAACGCCCCAGTTGATCCTGTTCGCGCTTCAGATCAGTGTTGAGAAGGGTTTCATAGCCTTCCCGGCCGCCCCACAGCACATAGTTTTCGCCGCCCAGTTTCTGTGTAGCTTCGAGTGCGGCACGCACCTGCAACGCTGCCATGCCAAAGATTGCCGGATCGGGGTTGCTTGCGGCACCCGCCATGTAGCGCCGATGCCCGAACAGATTGGCGGTGCCCCACAGCAGGCGCACGCCGGTGCGCTGCTGGTGCGCCGCGAGCTTGTCGACCATATGTTCGAAGAAGCGGGCGGATTCGCGTGGGGTGCTGCCTTCCGGGGCAACATCCCGGTCATGGAAACAGTAGAAGGGTGCATCGAGGCGCGTGAACAGCTCAAATGCGGCGTCGGCCTTCAGTTCCGCCTGTGCCAGCGGATCGCCCGCAGCAAACCAGGGGCGCTGGAAGGTGCTGCCACCGAACGGGTCGCCGCCTTCCCAGGCGAGGTTGTGCCAGTAGCACACTGCAAAGCGCAGCTGTTCGGCCATGCTGCGACCGAGTACCACACGGTTCTTGTCATACCAGCGGAATGCCAAAGAATTTTGACTTTCCGGGCCTTCGTACCTGACTTGTGGAATATCCTGGAAATAGTGGGTCATGGAATGCTTCCTTCGGATCACTGCATGAGTGGATGGAAAGTCAGCGCGGGAAATGCGGCCTGAGGGCCGGATAGAGCGCGCGAAATCGTTCGTGGCGCGCCGTCAGCGCGGTGCCACGCGTGGAATCGGGGTGGTAGCGGGCGGCAACCGGCGGGATGGTGCACACCACATCTTCCGGTGCGCCGGTGGCAAGCCACGCCAGGCGTGCGGCACCGAGTGCCCCACCAGCTTCACCACCAGCATGGGTGATGATTTCAAGCCCCAGTGTGTCGGCAAGCAGTTGTGCCCATTCGGGGCTGCGTGCGCCACCGCCCACCAAAGAAAGAGTGGAAACCTCTGTGCCTGCTGCACGCAGGGCGTTCAGGCCGTCGCGGAAAGCGAAGGCGACACCTTCGATCACGGCATATGCCAGATGCGCCGCTTCGTGGCCGAACCCCAGGCCGAAGAAAACACCTTGGGCGTTCGGATCGTTATGCGGCGTGCGTTCCCCGGCGAGGTAAGGCAGAAACAGCGGTGCGGTGCTACGCGCGGCCTGGTCCAGACCGGCGACTTCGGCGAGGAGCGCCGACTCGCTATGCCGGCCGGTCAATTGTGTCACCCACTTGAGGCAACTGGCTGCCGAGAGCATCACGCTCATCTGATGCCAGCGCCCCGGCAGGGCGTGGCAAAACGCATGCACCGCAAGCTTTGGATTGGGACGGAATTTCTCGTTAACCATGAACAGCACGCCGGATGTGCCCAGTGAGATGAATCCCTGGCCCGGGTTCACGGCACCAATGCCCACTGCACTGGCGGCGTTATCGCCACCCCCGCCGGCAATCACTACCTGGCGGCTGATACCCCAGCGGCGTGCAAGCTCCGGCAGGAGTCTGCCCGAGACGGCATTCCCCTCGATTAGCCGCGGCATCTGGCCGCGCTGCATGCCACAGGCTCCGAGCAATGTTTCCGACCAGTCACGGTTTGCCACATCGAGCCACAGCGTGCCTGCCGCATCCGACATTTCCGAGACTTTCTCACCCGATAGTCGCAGGCGCAGCCAATCCTTCGGCAGCAGCACGCAGGCTGTCCGGGCGAAGATTTCCGGCTCGTGTTTGGCTACCCACAGCAGTTTGGGTGCAGTGAATCCCGGCATGGCGATATTGCCGGCAAGCTCTGCGGTGCGTGGGCAGGCCTCCATCATCTCCAGGCATTCCGCGTGGCTGCGGCCATCGTTCCAGAGGATGGCCGGGCGCAATACCTCGTCCTGCCTGTCCAGCAGCACAGCTCCATGCATCTGGCCCGAAAGGCCGATGGCCTCCACACGCGCCATCTGTGCCGGATCACAGGCGGCTAGATGATCCAGGGCGATGCAGCAGGCATGCCACCAGTCTTGCGGATTCTGCTCCGACTGCAGTGGAGCAGGGCGGGATACTGCCAGTGGTGCCGTGGCGCTCGCCACGATCTGGCCGTGGTTGTCGAGCAGAAGCGCCTTCAGTTCAGATGTGCCGAGGTCTATCCCTAGATAGGTGCTCACTGTGCATCCTTTGCCTTCTGTTCCGGCCATACCCAGTTCTTCACCTCGGGCATGTCATCGCCGTATTTCATGATGTAGTGCTTGTGCTCGATGAGCTTGTCGAGCAGCATCTGTCGCACATGTGCGCTGCGGTTACGCAGCGAGGGCACACGGTCGATCACGTCGATGGCAAGGTCGAAGCGGTCGATCTGGTTCAGCACGGCCATGTCGAATGGTGTCGTGGTAGTGCCTTCTTCCTTGTAGCCGCGTACATGCAGGTTGTCGTGGCCGTTGCGGCGGTAGGTCAGGCGATGGATCAGCCACGGATAGCCGTGAAAGGCGAAGACGATGGGGCGGTCTGTGGTGAACATGGCATCGAATTCGTGATCATCGAGGCCGTGCGGATGTTCGCTTTGGGGTTGCAGGCACATCAGATCGACCACATTGATGAAACGGATCTTCAGATCAGGGAACGCCTGGCGCAGGATGTCGGTGGCAGCCAGCGCCTCCATTGTCGGCACATCGCCGGCACAAGCCATGACCACGTCAGGGGAGCTGTCCTGGTCGTTCGAAGCCCATCCCCAGATACCAAGCCCTTTTTGGCAGTGTGTCACCGCCTCCTCGATACTCAGGTACTGAAGGGCAGGCTGTTTCCCCGCGATGATGACGTTGACGTAGTGGCGTGAGCGCAGACAGTGATCGGTCACCGATAGCAGCATGTTCGCATCCGCCGGGAGGTACACCCGGATAACTTCGGACTTCTTGTTGACCACGTGATCGATAAAGCCCGGGTCCTGATGTGAGAACCCATTGTGGTCCTGGCGCCAGACGTGGCTGGTGAGCAGGTAATTGAGCGAGGGAAGGGGTTTGCGCCAGTGCATGTTGCGTGTGGTCTTGAGCCACTTCGCGTGCTGGTTGAACA
>DBTS01000146.1:0-27637 GCA_002307175.1 Rhodocyclaceae bacterium UBA1310 | reverse complement strand
GCGTGCTGGTTGAACATCGAGTCGATGACGTGGATGAACGCTTCGTAGCAACTGAAAAAACCATGTCGTCCGGTGAGAAGATAGCCTTCCAGCCAACCCTGACAGGTGTGCTCGGAGAGCATTTCCATGACTCGGCCATTTTCAGAGAGGTGATCATTCTCGGCATCCTCCGGCAGGTAGTCGGCCATCCAGGCCTTGCCGGTGGCGTCGAAAACATCGTTCCAGCGGTTTGAGGAGGTTTCATCCGGTCCGAAGATCCGGAAGTTCCTTGATTCCGCGTTGGCGCGCATCACATCACGCAGGAATTTTCCCATCACACGCGTGGCTTCGGCCACGGTCTGGCCGCGGTGTGCGACATTTACCGCGTAATCGGCAAACGCCGGCAGCTTCAGATCCCGCGAGACCAGGCCGCGGACATTCGGGTTCGCGCCCAGGCGCAAGGCTCCCGCCGGAATCAGTTCAGCCAGATCGGGGGGCAGGCGCCCCTCCGCGGTAAACAGTTCCTCTGGCTGATAGCTTTTCAGCCACGTTTCAAGCGCCACGACATGTTCGGGCGTGATGTCGGAGAAGGGAACCTGATGGCTGCGCCAGTATCCTTCCACCTTCTTTCCATCGATGCTCTTCGGGCCTGTCCACCCCTTCGGAGAGCGCAGGATGATCATCGGCCAGACCGGGCGGCTGATGGCCGTGCCGGCTGCGCGTTGGGCGCTGGCCGTGGACCGGATGGCAGCGATTTCATCCAGGCAACAGTCCAGCGTGGCAGCCATCCGCTGATGCATGTCGGCATAGTCATCCACATCGGCGCCGACTTCCACAAAGTGCGGGTGATAGCCGTAGCCACGGAAGAGGCTCTCCAGTTCTTCATGTGGGAGGCGCGAGAGCACTGTCGGATTGGCGATCTTGTAGCCGTTCAGGTGCAGTATGGGCAGCACGCAGCCGTCATCGAGCGGATGCAGGAACTTGTTCGAATGCCAACTCGTCGCCAGTGGGCCGGTTTCCGCCTCGCCGTCGCCGACGATGCAGGCCACTGTCAGATCAGGATTATCGAAGGCTGCGCCAAAGGCGTGCGAGAGCGAATAGCCGAGTTCGCCGCCTTCGTGCATCGATCCTGGAATTTCCGGGGCCACATGCGAGGGAATGCCACCTGGAAACGAGAACTGCTTGAACAATCTGCGCATGCCGTCGGCACTTTGATCCACCTCCGGGTAGATCTCGCCATAGCTGCCTTCGAGCCAGGCATTTGCCACGATACCGGGGCCACCGTGGCCGGGGCCGATGATGTAGCTCATGCAAAGCTGGCGTGCCTTGATGACGCGGTTCAGATGAACATAGATGAAGTTCAGGCCCGGCGTGGTACCCCAGTGGCCGAGCAGGCGTGGCTTGATGTGCTCGCGGCGTAACGGCTCCTGCAGCAGGGGATTGTCCAGCAGATAGATCTGCCCGACGGAGAGGTAGTTGGCCGCGCGCCAGTATGCATGCATGCGGAGGACGTCGAGCGCTGACAAAGGCTGTTCCATGATGTCTCCTTTATTTCGCCAAGTTCCGGCAAGATGATATTTACTGCTATTTCTGATTATCGTACCTCAAATTCTGGAGCATATTTTCCATCTGTCAAATTTCACAAACCTGTGCGTGAAAAATCAGGGCAGGTTGTCGTGCAGAAAGATCTCGATGCGGATGCGTTCCTGGCTGCGCACGATTTCCCCTCCTTCGCAAAGCGAGCGCAGCAGGCGTACAGCGCTGCGAACCTCGTGGGCCGGGTCCTGGCAGATGATGGCGTCGAAAGTTCCATCGACCAGTGCCTGCCGAGAGATCGCCGTGAGTTCGTGGGCGATGGTGATGATCTGCCGCCCGGGATATTCGCGCAGGGCTTTGACCAGCCCACGATTGCCCGCCCCGATGTTGTAGATGCCGATCAGGTCGGGATGCTTGTTGAGCAGTTCGCGCGCAGCGCTGGCGGTTGGCTCGGCCAGATCCTGTCCCTCCTCCACGGGAAGCACTTTCAGATTCGGGAAGCCGGCCTGCAAGACCTGTTTGCAGCCAAGATGCCGCTCTACATGGTCGCGCAGGGTCATGGAGCCGGCAATCAGGGCGACTGAGCCGCATTGCCCCGCACAGAAGCGGCCCAGCAGGCGCCCTGCGACGCGGCCGGCGGCCACGTTGTCGATTCCGACAAAGTGCTGCCGGCTTGAGGATGGCAGATCGGAAACCAGCGTTACAAGACGCAAGCCCCGTGCAATGCAGCCGTTGATGGCTTCTGCCACCAGGGGGGCGTCTGGTGCCACCACGGCTACGCCGTCTCCGTCCTCTGGTGTCAGGCTGTTAAGCGTGGCGGCAACCGCCTGGCCATCAAACGCATCAACGAAGCGGATGTCGATGAAGCAACGCTCATAGGCCAGATTTTCGGCGGTTTCGTGCAGAGCCTCGACCAGCAGATCCATGAAGCTGTTGTGTCCGCGCGGCACAACGAAAACCAGGCGCAGGCTGTGATTCTTGGAAAGGCGCGCAGCGTATACGTCAGGGCGGTAACTCAACTGCTTGAGCACGGCTTCCACCTTGGCTACGGTTTGTGCCCGCACACCGGGCCGTTTGTTGAGCACACGGTCTACCGTGGCCACGCTAACGCCTGCCGCCGCCGCTACGTCGCGGATATTGCTTTTATTTTTCATCTCGATTTCGTTTTTTGATGTAAACGAGACTATATATGATCAACGTACATCATTTTTAGCCAATCCTGAATATACTCTCTCGGACAGGCTGTCGCATTCCACAACAAAAATCGGGGAGACATCCCATTGCCGCATCTCTCTGGCACTGCATTGTCGAATGGCTGCAGCCCCAGCCCCGCCCCTTTGGGTTCTGGCGCTATCGATGCAGGCGGCGCAGGCGCAGGAGGGGCCAGAGGTGCGTATGGCGGGAAATACGATGCGGGATATCAATTCAAGCACACGGCTCCGCCGGGAATATTGGCTATGTCATGGCAGCGCATATCGAACTTGATATGTGTGTCGACAAGCCAGGAAATGTCGATCGCCCGTGTCTGTCGCTGTAGAAACTATTCCCCCAGCATTCCACAGTCAACTTGCGCCGTAGTGTAGAAGACTTTGACGCGTTCCTTCTTCAGGTGCTCAAACAGGCGGTGCATTTCCTCCTCGCGCAGCACCATGCTGATCTGCACTGGCTGTTCGGAGAGATCAAACATGTTGATGGCGTGCTGTTTTTTGTCGTGGCCCCGCCCCGCAATGGCCGCCGTCATCGTGGCGCCTTCAAGATCAAGTTTTTCGGCCTGCGCAAAAATCCAGTTGGCCAGTGGCATGTTGGCGTGAACGCGATCCTGCTGGGTGTAGAAAGTGACAAGATAGGCTTGCATGATGAATCTCCGGGGGCTGCGGGATCGGCAGGTGGGTTACTCGGGAGAGCAGGCTCGCCCAGCCAGGTTCAGGATCTGGGGTTGGCGGGGGCCTTGCCTAGTTCGGTGTTCGCTTGTACATCGATCACCGGGTGAACCGACATTCCCACGCGCAGCGCCAGTGCATCCTGCTGGCCGGGGTCGATGCTGATCCGCACCGGCAGACGCTGCACAATCTTCGTAAAATTTCCTGTGGCGTTGTGGGCGGGTAGCGGAGAGAAGCTTACGCCTGTCGCAGGTGCGAGGCTCTCCACGTGACCATGCAAGGTGATGCCGGGCAGCGCATCCACCGACATTGCCACCGGCTGGCCAATGCGCATGCGGGCCAGTTGCAATTCCCGGAAGCTGGCTTCGACATAAACGGCGTTGAGCGGCACAATCGTCAGCACGGGTTTGCCTGCGGCCACGAAAGCGCCTGTGCGGGCATCGTTCTGTGCCACCACGCCATCGACCGGGGCCGTCAGGTGCGCATACGAGAGATTCAATTCTGCTGCAGCCTGTGTCGCCCGTGCCTGTTCGAGGCTTGCCCTGGCACGCTGCAGATCAGCGCGCAGCACGCTGGTCTGCTGTTCCACCGCAGTCAGTGTGGATTGGCTCTTCTGCTGTCGGGCCAGTTGCACCTGATATTGGGCATCTGCCTGCTGTTTGGCCTGCAGGCTTGCAGAGCCATCGCGGGAGAGGTTGGTGAAGCGTTCCTGGTTGGCTTTGGCCAAGGTGAGGTCCGCAGTATCTGCCGTGATCTGCGTGCGGGCTTCCTGCAACAGGCTGCTCTGGCGCGTGATCTGGGCTTCAAGACTGGCGATGCCGGCCTGTGCTGTGGCAACCTGGGCCTTGGCACTATCGAGTGCAACGCGCAGATCCCTGTCGTCAATGTTCAACAGCGCCTGTCCGGCCTTGACGGGCTGGTTTTCCTGGATGCTGACCTGGCTGATGGTGCCGGAAATGCGCGGTGAGATCATGGTGAAGTCTGCCTTTACGTAGGCATCATCAGTGGTCTGGCTAGTGGCCTCGGATTCCTTGCTGTTGAAGTACGGCAGGGAGACACCGACTGCGGCGATCAGGACGATCCCGCCGATAATCTGGACTTTTCGAGTAGTTGTCATGACAGCTTTATTTGGGGGCTGAAGGGGAGGTGATCTTGGGTGCAGGAATGTGCTGCAGGCACAGTGTGACGGGAATCAGCACGAGGCACAGTACAGCGAAAATCCGATAGATGTCGGCAGTGGCAAGCACTTCGGCCTGCTCAACGATGGTCGTGCCAAGCTGGCTGAAGTCGTGCACTGAATGCAGTACCGGGCTGCGAGCTACCTGATCGAGCAGCATTTCTTTGTGAAAATCGCCACGCACCGTCATCAGGCGGCTGATCAGCGCACCGCCAAACACTGTGCCGAAGGCGCGGATGGTATTGATGATGCCTGCAACGAACGGGCCTTCCATGGGCTGCACCACACTCGTACCAAGAAACAGCGCAGAGATTACCGCCATGGGCTGACCAAGCGCCTGCAGCACTTCGGCACCGATCAGCTGGCTCACCATCCACTCGTCTGTAATCCCCGAGCTGATCCAGCAGGCAATTGCCATGCACAGCAGACCGGTAGCGAAAACGTAGCGTGCATCCACCCACTTCTGATAGAGCAGGAGTGCCACCATCGGTCCAAGGATCAATTGTGGCAGCCCTACGATCAGACCGATTGGTGCGGTCTGCGCGAGGCGGAATTCCTGCAGCTGCGCCAGTGCAGTAGCCGGCAGTCCCACCGCGCCTGTCATGGCCACCAGCAGCACGAAGAACACGCTGAAATTCACCCCGAGATTGCGGCGTTCCAGCAATTGCAGGCGGATGAAGGGCGCGGGGTGAAACCATTCACTAAGCAGGAACAGCGCGGTGATGAGTGTGCCATAGCCCAGGCATTTCACGATCAGCGGTGAATTGAACCAGTCCAGCCGGGTGCCCTGATCCAGCCCTACCACCACAAGACTCAGACCCACAGCGCCTAGTGCGCACCCAAGCCAGTTGGCCTGGCGGAATCTAGGAAATGCTGTAGGCATTTTTGGAATACCCCAGGCGACCAAGCCCGCCGCCACTGCACCGAGTGGCACGGTATGCCAGTACACCCAGCGCCAGTCCTCAAAATGGTCCAGCCACTTGGCACCCAGCCAGAGGGCTACGTTCGGTGCAAAAGTCGCAGTCAGCGCATACAGGGCCAAACCGTGCAGGCGAATCGGCGGCGGCAGAAAGCGTAATGCGGACATCATCAGCAACGGAATGAGTGCGCCCGAACACAAACCGTGCACGGCGCGTAGCGTGATCAGCAGGTCCAGGTTGTGAACCCATGGCAGAATCGTTGCAATGCTGATCACCGCAGCAATCATGGCGATGAGAAAGCGCCGTAAGGAAAATGTAATGGCAAACCAGGTGCTGAAAGGCATTGCCACCAGCTCACCAGCCGAATAGGCAGTGCTCAGCCACGACGCATCGTCCAGCCCCCAGCCCAGATGCCCGCGGATATCCACAAGGCTGAGGCCGGCGACGCGGTTGTTGAGCCCGGACATCATGGCTGCGAGGAGTACACCAAGCATGCCGACGGCAAGTCGCCCGGTGAACGGAATCGGGGCAGGTGGAGCCGCAGGTTTTTTATCCGCAGGGGCTGCCCCCTGTGGCACTGAGTGGATGACGGCCGTATTCATTGTGCAGCCACCGCCACGGTGTTGGAAGACTTCGTCGCATCTGGCAGTGCCTGCCCGGTCCAGCCTCCGCCGATGGCTTTGTACAAGGCCACCACCGAGAGTTCCGACAGCGTGGCATTGCTGCTTAGTGCCGCCTGCGCTGCATTCAGAGCGCGTTGTGCAGTGAGTACCTGCAGGTAGTCTGCCGAACCTTCCTGATAATTACGCTGCGCAACGTGCAGTGCCTGCTGTTCCTGTTCTGCAGCGAGGCTCAATTGTTCATGCTGCCGTTTTTCAGATTGATAAGCCTCGAGTGCATTGGCCACTTCATGCCAGGCCTGCAGCACAGTCTGGCGGTAGGCGATGCCTGCCATGCGCTGGTGAGCCTCGCTCAGGGCCAGGGTCTGTTTGAGACGACCGCCCTCAAAAATCGGCAGGTAGAGTGTAGGCCCGTAAGAGTATTGGCGTGCATTCCAGCTCCCCAACTGGCTGGCGTTGAATGCTGCAAAGCCGAGGGCGCCCGAAAGCTGGATGCGCGGATAGAAATCAGCCTTTGCTGCGCCAATGTCTGCCGTGCTTGCCCGCAGATTCGCTTCTGCCTGCAGGATATCCGGGCGGCGCCGGGCCAGTTCTGAAGGCACGCCGACGGGAATATCCGCGGGCATGGCAGGTAATGCACGGGTCGCGCCCAAAAGCGTGTTGAGCTCACGCGGAGGTTTCCCCAGCAGGTTTGCCAGGGCATTCATGAGCACCGCCTGCTGGTGCTGCAGTTGCTCCAGCGAAGCCTCTTCACGGGCCACTTCCGCCCGGGCGCTGGCGGTTTCGAACTTTGTCGCGATGCCATTGCGCTCACGGCTCTCCGTCATAGCATAGAGGCTGCGTGCAGTCTCCAGTTGTTGCCGGGCAATGTCAGCCTGGGCCTGAACGCCGCGCAAGCGCAGATAGGTGCCCGCCAGTTCCGCTGACATCGCGACGCGAGTGGTTTCTACTGCCAACTGACTGGCGGTGAAACGTGCATGTGCAGCCTCTGACTGACGGCGCAGGTGCCCCCACAGATCCAGCTCCCAACTGGCCTGGAAACCGACGACCCACTGTTCATAGGGTGTCGTCGGTGCGCCAATCAGATGTAGCGGTGTCTTTTCACTCAGCGCATTTCTTTCGTAGCTGGCGCCCAGCCCAAGCTGTGGGGCCAGGGCAGCGTCCGTGATACCGAGTGTGGCGCGGGATTCGTCAACGCGTGCGGTGGCGGCGAGCAGGTCCAGATTGCCAGCGTCCAGCCGGGATTCCAGCTCGTTGAGCGTGGGGTCATTGAAGAGGGACCACCAGTTTGGCGAGACTTGGGCCGGGGAGATGCCACCAGCCTTTTCCCCTGCAGCGGAATACAGGTCCACGTTTGCCAGATCATCGCCGGGAGAGCGGAACTGCGGGCCGACAGAGCATGCTGTCAGTAAGGTTACGCACAGTGCCGATGATAGCCGGCGCCACGCGAAGGAAGGGGGGATTGTTAGCATATTGGGGTTTCTGGGGCGAGGCTTGTTTTAATGTACCGATCGGTACAGATCCTAGCTGCCAGAGATAGATGAGTCAAGTTTTGATGCCATTTTTTACCTCAGAGACAATTTTTAAGATATTGTTATATATGTATAAATAAGTTCTTGTGCGTTTTTGTCAGGGGTAAGTGGCACAGGAAAATATTTGAACTGAACGGTTTGATTTTAATGAGATTTTGATGCGCGCCGGATGCGCTTTGATGCTTATGACAAACAATACAGAGGTTGCGCTGAGGGAAATATCCCCTGAGCTCAATGACAAGGCACTGAAGGTGCTGCGTGCGGCAACCGGGATTTTTTTGACCCACGGCTTCAGCGCCGCCACCACCGACATGATTCAGCAGGCTGCAGGCGTTTCAAAGGCCACCGTGTATGCGCATTTTGCAAACAAGGAAGCCCTGTTCGTTGCCGCGATCGAAGCACAATGCGAGAAGTTCGAAGCGTCCGTGCGTGCCATCCGTTTCGAGCCGGGGAATATTGCCAAAGTCCTGCGCGAGCTTGGGCACGCCTATCTGAACATTGTGCTGTCAGAGACTGCGCTGGCTTTCATGCGGGTCATCATTGCCGAAGCCTCCCGCTTTCCCCAACTCGGCAGTACGTTTTATCAGGCTGGGCCGAAAGCCATCCTGTCGGTGGTCTCTGAACAACTCGCGCATGCTGTTGAAGCTGGCGAGATCGATGTGCAGGCCACAGGGATCGAAACCGCCGCCATGCTGTTTTTCAGCCTGTTGCGTGGCGAAGGCCAGCTCATATGCCTGATGCATCCAGAATCCCGCGTTTCCCCTGTACAGATTGACCACTGGGTGGAGACAGCGGTGCATACCTTTCTGCGTGCATTCGGGAGTGAAACGTCAGGTGGTCGGGTTCTGCACGTGGCTTCTCTGGACTGATCGTCTCAAGAGAGGGTTGGGCCTTCTCAGAAGGTGGTTTGTTTACAGGCAGATTAAATGCAAGTGGCGTAACTTGGGTGGAGTAGGGGCAGGTTTAGGTAACTTCCCGTATCGGGTGTGCATCAATGCCGGTATTCCCGCCCTCCATGCCGGCAATTTTTTCGCGCAGGTACGTCATCACACTGACGACGCGACTCGGCAGCGCCCACTCCGAGCGATGTACGAACCAGAGCTTGTCGATCACGGGCGTCTCGCAGCATACGGCACGAATGGCTTCCTGCCGTTTGAAGGCCTGGCGGGCATAGCGCGGCAGGATTGTGAAACCCAGACCCATTGCCACAGGTTCCAGTTGCAATCCGACCTGATTGCTGAATCCGCTATGCGGCACGGTGCGGATACCGGGATTGCCGGGGAACAGGCGGCTCAGCAGGCGTCCCGCCATGGCATGGCCGTCCGGATGGTCGATGAAGCCGATGCGTACCAGATCATCCCAGCCGTTGATGGTTTCTCCCGCCGGCACGATCAGTTCCAGCGGCTCCTCGGTAAACAGGCTGGCATCGATCCGGCTGTCATCCGGGCGATAAGTGAGGACCCCCAGCTCGAACCGGTTCTGCAGAATCGCCTCAAGTACCTCTACATCCGGTGCGAAGCGGTGCCGCATGATCAGCCCGCGATTGCTCGACTGCAGCGTCAGCAACAGCGGATACAGCACCAGCCCGATGCTGCCGGGCGTAATCAGGCTGATTTCCCCACAGTCCTCACAGTTTGTGTTGAGACGTTGCTGCAGGCGCTTGTCTGCGCATTCAACTTCTTTGCAGTAATCCAGAAACGCCAACCCGGTAGGGGTCAGTTCAAGCTGGCGGGGTCGCCGTACGACCAGTTGCCCCAGCTGCTCTTCAAGCTGGCGCATGTGCTGGCTGACTGCTGCCTGGGTGAGATCAAGGCGCTCAGCGGCCCGCGTGAAACTCAGTTCCTCGGCCAGCACCACAAAACTGCGTAGCCACTGCGGATTAAACATAATGAAGTTTTATGGAGATCATAACCGTGCGTTTGTTTTCATTATAGCAACTCTTCCCTAGACTAGTCGCCATGAACTGAAGCAGCTCTGCCGGCAGGGAGTGGGGCATTTCTTCAGTCACCCGGAAATTGTTTACCCATTCGTTTTCTTCCCAGACACCATGAGACTCATCAAATTCTTCAGCATCCTGCTCGTAGGGTTCCTGTTGCTCCCCAATGCCTTTGCCGCGCAGACCAAGGGCAAGATCCTCGTTCTGCTGTCTTCCGAAAACACCCTGGCGCTCAAGGAGGGTAAAACCTACTCCACCGGCTATTACCTCAACGAGTTCGGCGTGCCAGCCGACCGCTTCCTCAAGGCCGGCTATGAAATCGTGCTCGCCACCCCCAAGGGCAATGCCCCGTCTGTGGATCAAAGCTCCATCGATCCCGCCTACTTCGGGGGCAGCACGGATGAAATGAAGCGCATCCAGGGCGTAGTCGCCAGTCTCGCCGACATCCAGCATCCTCTCGCGCTCGACAAGGTGCTCGCCGGCAATCTCGGCCAATATGCCGCCATCTTCATGCCCGGCGGCCATGCACCGCTGATCGATCTGGCCAACAATCCCAAGGTAGGTAAGCTGCTCGCCTACTTTCATACCGCCAACAAGCCCACCGCTGCCATCTGCCATGGCCCGATCACACTACTCTCCGCGCAGGATGATCCGCAGGCCTTCGAAGCCGGCATGGTCGCCGGCAAGCCCGTAGCCGCCAGCCACTGGATCTACCAGGGCTATCGCATGACGATCTTCTCCACCCCGGAAGAAGAGTTTTTTGAGAGTACGCTCAAGGGCGCCAAGGTGCGCTACTACCCAGCTGCCGCCCTCAAGGCCGCAGGCGGCAACACTGAATTCGCCGAGATGTGGAAGTCTCACGTGGTGGTGGATCGTGAACTGATCACCGGGCAGAACCCGTTCTCCGATCAGGCCCTTGCCCAGGCCATGCTCGAAGCGCTGGCCGCGAAGTAAAGCTGGAGGCATATGTCATGAGCAAGGCTGCATCCACTCTTCCTGCCGAGCACCGGGCCTGGGTCTGGCGCGGCAGTGCATCGCCCCTTGAACTGCAACTGGAAACCCTGCCACTGCTGCTGCCGCAGGCCGGAGAGGTTCTGGTGCGCAATATCGCTATCGGCCTCAATCCTGTGGATTGGAAAGTCATGGGTGGCGATCTGCTCGGCTGGTTGCCGGGCAAGATCCCTGGTGTGGATGGTGCCGGCGTTATTGCCGCAGTGGGCGAGGGCGTGCCGGCAGAGCTGCTGGGGCAGGCCGTTGCCTACCACCAGAGCCTGCACAAACCTGGCAGTTTTGCCGAATACACGCCGGTCGCCGCGCAGGCATTGCTGCGCCTGCCAGAAACCCTCGACTTTGCCACTGCCGCGAGTTTTCCCTGTCCCGGCCTTACCGCGTGGCAGGCGCTCAGCAAGCTTCCCGAGCGTCCGGGCAAGCGCCTGCTTATCAGCGGTGCTGGCGGCACGGTGGGCAACTTCCTCGTGCAGCTGGCCGAGCGGCGCGGTTTCGAAGTCAGCGTGCTGTGCAACTCCAGCCACTGGACGCGACTGCAGTCACTCGGCGCGCGGGATTGCTTTGCCGATATTGCTGCGCTGGAATCCCAGCGTTTCTTCGCTGCCATTGATACCGTCAATGCCGCGCATGCGGCGCTGCTTGCGCCGTATCTCGATGCCAACGGGCATCTCGTGTGCATCCAGGGGCGCGTCGAATCCTGGCCGTGCCCGCCGTTTCAGCATGCACTGTCGGTTCACGAAGTGGCACTGGGCGCCCTGCATCAGTTTGGTTCGGCGCAAGCCTGGGCCGAGCTGACCGAAGCCGGCACTGCGCTGCTCGCCTCGCTGGGCAGTGGCCACCTGCAGGCCGATACCCTCGTGGTGCAGGATTTTCAGACTCTGCCGCAACTGCTTGAGGCATTGCGACTGCGTAACTTTTCAGGCAAACCCGTTGTTCGTATGTGATATGACAAAAAGGAAGTGAATATGTCAGCACTCTTTACCCCCTTCAAACTGAAAGACGTCACCCTGCGCAATCGCATCGCCGTGCCGCCAATGTGTCAGTACATGGCCGTCGATGGCTTCACCAATGACTGGCATCAGGCCCACTATGCCGGCCTGGGGCGAGGCGGTGCCGGGCTGGTGATCGTTGAAGCCACCGGTGTGGCACCCGAAGGCCGCATCACCCCGGCCTGCCTGGGCCTGTGGAACGATGCCCAGGCCGAAGGGCTGGCGCGTGTGGCAGCCGGCATCAAGGCCGGTGGCGCCGTGCCCGGCATCCAGATCGGTCACGCCGGTCGCAAGGCCAGCGCCAATCGCCCCTGGGAAGGTGACGACCACATCCCCGAGAGCGATCCGCGTGCGTGGCAGACCATTGCCCCTTCCGCCGTCGCCTTTGGTGGCGGTTTGCCGCGTGTGCCCAAGGCCATGACGGTGGAAGACATCCAGCGCGTCACCGCAGATTTCGTAGCTACCGCCAAGCGCGCCCGCGATGCCGGCTTTGAATGGCTGGAACTGCACTTTGCCCACGGCTACCTTGCACAGAGCTTCTTCTCCGTGCATTCCAACCAGCGCACCGACGAATATGGTGGTGATGCTGCCGGGCGTGGCCGTTTCCTTATCGAAACCCTGCGCGCCGTGCACAAGGTGTGGCCTGAGAACCTCCCACTCACGGCCCGTTTTGGCGTGATCGAATATGATGGTCGCGATGAAGAAACCCTCCTCGAATCCATCGGGTTGGTGAAGAACTTCCGCGCCGAAGGGCTGGATATGCTCAACGTCAGCGTCGGCTTCTCCACGCCCACCGCCAATATTCCCTGGGGGCCAGCCTTCCTGGCGCCAATTGCAGAACGCGTCAAGCGTGAAACCGGTCTGCCGGTAGCCTCCTCCTGGGGCATCGACACCCCGGACCTGGCCGAGCACACCATTGCTGCAGGCGAGATTGATGTTGCCATGATCGGTCGCCAGTTCCTCGCCAACCCGAACTGGCCGTATGTAGCCGCCAAGGCCCTGCGCATTGAACGGCCAGAGTGGGTGCTGCCTGCGCCCTATGCACACTGGCTGGAACGCTATCGCCCCAACGCCTGATCCAGGCTGCAGAACGCGATATGGAGAGGAAAGGCCGCGCATGTCATGCGCGGCCTTTTTTAAATGACATCCGAGTGCGCTGGAATTGTGCTTTCGTGGCCCATTCATCAGCACTCTTTTTGTCCGGCCCGCAAGCCGGCGACAAGGCCGTCAAACACTGTTTTGCAACGCGGGCTGTGGCGAAGATCCGCGTGCATGGCCACCCACAGTGGCAGCTTCATGACAGGGAGATCGGGCAACACCGGCACAAGCTGCGGATCGCGCAGCGCGATGCCTTTCTGGCAAAACCCTATGCCTGCACCGGCACGCAATAGCGCGAGCTGGGCCAGATCGCTCTCGCAACGGAAAGCAAAGCGCTCACGTTGCCACATCGGGAAATCCGCCTGTGCAGCGCGGATGAAGGGCGTCTCCACATCGAAGCCGATCAGCGCATGTGCTGCCATATCCGCAACGTCTGCCGGTGTGCCGTGCCTGGCGAGATAAGTGCGGTGCGCATACAGCCCGAGTTCGACTTCCCCGGCGCGTGTGCCCAGCAAAACGCCCTGGCTGGGCGTGGTCATGCGCACGGCGATGTCCACCTCACGTTGCACAAGATCCTGCAGACGGTTGCTCAGCACCAGCTCGATCTGCAGGCCCGGGTGTGCTTCGTGTAGCTGCGCCAGTATCGGTGGCAGCACTTCCACGCCGATGATTTCGCTCGCCGAGAGGCGCACCGTGCCACGAATCTCACCGCCAAGATTATCGGCAATGCGCCCCAGCGAAGCTGCGATGCCCTGCATCGCCTCAACATGTTCGCGTAGCGCCGCGGCGGCTTCCGTCGGTTCCAGCCCCAGTTGGGAACGGGTGAACAGCGCAATGCCCAGCGCCTCCTCCAGTGCCGATACCTGCCTGCCTACGGTGGGTTGTGTGAGATTCAGCACCCTTGCCGCAGCAGAAAGCGAACCCTCGTGCAACACAGCCAGAAAGGTGCGGTAAAGGTCCCAGGAAATGCGCGCAGTTCGTGATATGGGGTCCATGCATAAATGTATAGCAGCAATGCAAATTCAGGCAATTTTCGTTTGGCTGGGATGGCCCCATCATGCTCCTCATTCCCCCTCTGTGGAGCGTGAAAAATGGAAGCGACGGCCAAGGCAGGCAAGGCGAACAGGGTGCTCGTATTGGGTGCCAGTGGTGGCATTGGCGGCGAACTGGCCCGCCAGCTGTATGCCGCGGGTTGGGCGGTGCGTGGCCTGAGGCGCACGCCGGCAATCCCAGGTGCCGGATCGGGCGGTATCGAATGGGTGCAGGGTGATGCCATGAACCGTGCTGATGTGTGTGCTGCCGCGCGTGATTGCGCCCTCATCGTGCACGCCGTGAATCCTCCAGGATACCGGCGCTGGGCCGAACTGGTGCTACCGATGATGGACAATACCATCGCTGCCGCCCGCGAGCAGGGTGCCTGCATCCTGCTGCCCGGCACGGTCTACAATTTCGGCCCGGAAGCCTTTCCCCTGATTGCCGAAGATGCACCACAGCACCCGCACACCCGCAAAGGGGCCATTCGCGTGGCGCTCGAACAGCGGCTGGAAGCGGCAGCAGGGCGCCAGGGTGTGCAGGCGATTATTTTGCGGGCCGGCGATTTCTTTGGCCCGCAGGCGCGCAACAACTGGTTCTCCCAGGCAATGGTAAGCCCGGGGCATGTGCCGAAGGTAGTGCGTCTACCCGCCGTGCCCGGTATTGGGCACCAGTTCGCCTATCTTCCGGATGTCGCCAGAACGATGATTGCGCTGGCCACGCAGCGTGCGCGTCTGCCGGCATTCTCCCGCTTCCATATGGCCGGCCATTGGGATGTCACCGGCGCAGATCTGGGCGCAGCAGTGCAGCGTGTGGTGCGCCAGCATGGCGGCATCGAGCCAGTTTTGCGCCCGTTTGCATGGTGGCAGGTCAGATTGGCCGCGTCTTTTATGACGACCCTGCGCGAATTGCTGGAGATGCGATACCTCTGGCAACATGAAGTGCGGCTGGATAATCGTCGTCTGCTCGAATTCCTTGGTGCCGAGCCGCATACCCCTTTGGATGAAGCCATTGGCGAAACCCTGCGTGGGCTGGGCTGTCTGCCCAGGGGATAGAAGTGGTTGGTGGCCGCCGTAAAGCGATTCGTACCCAAAAATTCTTGTTTGGGCGCGGAATGCGGCGAATTCAGGTTTGCCGGCCTGCGGCGATCTTGGCACAATCGCCGCATCATTCCGCGACTGCCCTCTTGTGCACATGTCCCCGTCCGAAGTCGAATCCGAAGAAACCTGGCCTGTCGAATGGCTGGAGGCCATCAGTGATGCCGCCTTGATTAAGGCCAGCTCGTCGGGCATCTTCTCGCGTGCCAAGGCGTATGCGCATTCCGACGCAATCGAGATTACCGACGAAGCCCCGTATCCCGAGCCCACCCTGTGGGCACAGGTGCTCGGCACCCATCTCTACGAAACCAGTGTGTGGATAGAGGCAGACAGGATTGCCGGTGACTGTAACTGTCCGAATGCGCAAGACGGCTGGTTCTGCAAGCATCAGGTGGCGCTCGCCATGGTCTGGCGTGAGCGGCTGGCAGGGATCGGCGCAAACGGTGAGCCTGGAGCTGCCAAGTCCCAACGCGCCTCTCGCCAGGAAAAGCGTCAAAGCCTCGAAGAATTTCTCTATGCCCAGGACGTGCAAACCCTGGCTGACAAGCTCCTCAGCTTTGCCCGATATGATCGCCAGATTGCCAGTGATTTGCGCCAGTGGCATAAACTCGCCACCGTGCCCGGCACGCCCACGGAGCTTAAATCCGTCATTACCCAATTACTGGCGCCTCTTGATGGTTTCATCGAATACGGAGAAACCGACGCCTACGTGAGGCGTGCCGAATCCGTTATCCCTCTGTTGCAGAAAGCCTGCGAACGTGATCCGGAGAGTGCCGTCGAGCTGGCCGTTCACGCCCTCAGGCGCGCTTGGCATGCCATGGGCGTGGCCGATGATTCAAATGGTGATATCGGCGATTTATGCATCCGTGTCGGAGAGCAGCTTCTCGATATTCTCCAGACGGCGGAGGATCAGCCGGAAGCGTTCGGCAAAACCTATCTGCAACTGATCATTGACGACCCCTTCGGCTCCTTTGATGCCGCAGCGGTAGAAGAAGCCATCGGCCCCGTTGCCCTTGAGCACTACCGCAGTTGCCTTGCCAGCCGGTGGCGCAAGGAACGGGATCAATACCTCGCCGAGCGGGCCAAGGCAAAGAATCAGGATCTCGATAAAGACTGGGATTTCGCCCGATTGCAGAAACTCCACCTCGCCGAGCTGGAAAGGGCGGGCCAGGTGGAATCTGTTCTGGATGTGCTCAAGGAAGACCTCACCAGCCCAGGCGCCCATGAAACCCTGATCCGTTTTCTCGAACGCCACGGTCGCCAGCGCGAAGCCTTTGCCGCCGCAGAGGCAGCCTACAAGAAATACCCCGATCACTGGCGCGTCGAATCCACCCTGCTGGAGTTCTACCGGCGCGATGGCTGGCATCGCGAGGCCTTCAAGCTGCTCGAAAAACGCTTCAAAAAAGCGCCTGATCTCGCCAATTATCAAGCCCTGATCGAGGCAGCCAAAATCGCGGGCGAAGATGTGGAGCAATACCGCGAAAGCGTCTTCAAGCGCCTGATTGCCCTGGAAAAAGCCCAGATGAAGGAGCCCAGAATCCAGTGGCCTTCAGGCAAAGCGCTGCCCAAAGTTCCCCGCGTCACCCTGCGTGCGCAAATCCTCGTCAGCGAAAAACGCTGGCTCGAAGCCCTCGAAATTGTCCAGCCCCCCGCTGAATGCGAAGGGGAGGTGCTGCGCAACATCGCCCTGCATCTGCCCAAGAGCCATCAAGCCGAGGCCGTTACGCTGCTCAAGCGCATCTTCGAGGCCCTCATGCAAACCGCCAGCACCCCCTACCGCGAACCGCTCGAACTGGTCGGCCAGATCATCAAACGCCAGGATGCCGCCACCCGTCGCGCCTGGCTCACCGAACTGCGCACCCGCTTCAAACTCAAGCGCAATTTCATCCGCGATCTGCCGGCAGCCTGACAGGCCCAATTCCCGGCGGATTCGCCGTGTCGGCAACAGGTACATTGCGCGGGTGGTGCAAAGCCAACCATACGCAATTGCCATCCCAAACGCCTTCATGCCGGAATTTCGAGAGCAAATCCAAGCCCCGAAGCAGCCTGACTTTTTATGCCGGGGAGTGTGGAATGGTGCAACCGAACGGCTCGATATTGGGGCCAAACAGCCCCCGTGCCGCTGACTGCGGGTCAAGCACCGAGCAAGCGCCGAGCAAGCACGGATTGCATGTCCCGGCGTCCGTCCGCAATCAGGTAAATGATCACTTGGTGGTTTGTGACACGGTAGATCACGCGGTATGGCCTGAAGAAGGACTGGCGGTATTCCTTGATGCCGAGGCTCACCAGTTCCTTCGGATAGCTACCGCGTTCCGGGAGCTTCGACAGGCTCTCCACGACTTCCATCAACGCATCCAGCACATGATTGGCGTTGGCGACGCAATTGAATTCTGCGATGTAGTCGTGGATGGCCTCCAAGTCCTGCTCCGCGCCCAGAGTGAGCAGAACATCGAACTTGGCAGACGCCCCTGCCATCAGGTGGAGGCTCGTTTGGCACGGAGGCGGGCAACAACGTCCGCCACGGGCGTCACCTTGCCAGCCGCCACATCCTGATTGCCCAAAGCAAGGATTTTGAGCAAGGCCAGTGTTTCCTGTGTCTCTTCGAACGAGGCAACGTCCTGCAATACAGCCTTGGCTTCGCCGTTTTGGGTGATAACCATCGGTTCACGTTGCTCCGCGAGATGCGTCAGCACCTCGGCAGCGTTAGCTTTGAGATAACTGATGGGCTTGACTTGTGAGGAGTAGCGCATGATCCGGCTTCTGATTGGTTAAGACTAAATATAGTTTTTATATGGTCTTTTTGCAAGGCGCCTGAATCAGGTTCGTCGGCTTCCTTACGCAGCTCCTTCAGCACTGTCGCTACGAGTCGCCTTCGATCATCCGGGCCACATCACCGTGGCATTCGCTGCATTTGCCCTTTAATAGCAGGTCTTCCCCCTTGAGGGTTCCACTGAAATTGGTGATCGTCACCTCGCGGCGGCATTGCCCACACCAGACGTTGGTCAGCAGGCGCTGCCGGATCTCGGCGGGGATAGACTCCCAGCGCTGGCGGGCAGGACGGGTGAAATGAGGAATTGACTCAATGCTCATCGTTCATAGCCTCCACTTGTGTCAGTTTAGCCTCCGCCGGAATGTGCATCCAGCCAGCGTCGCCCGAGAGTTGTCAGGCGGTAACGCTGCTTACTGCTTCGGGGGGAGTCAGGTAGGGTCATTTCAATCACTTTCGCGATCAATGCCGGTTTCAGATACGCTGTGCGGAAGTGTTCTTCGCTCTTGAGGCCAAGCGCAACCTGGATTTGCTGCCGAGACATTTCGCCAGCCACTGCGCGCAAGAGGCGCTCGACTTCCCCTGTGACTTCCCCTGTGACTTCCCCTGTGACTTCCCCCCCACCAACGCTCGGGACAAGAGACAAGGGATGGCGCGGCAGCCTGATCACGAATGAGAGGCGATCGTCGTCCGTCTCGAATAGTGGCGCAGGCGAGCCGTTGGCCGCCATTTCCTTCAGTATCTTCGGAATCCCTGTTGAGCGCCCTTCGGTCATCTCCAGCTCTTTCAGAAATTCCCCGATCCGCCGATTGCGATAGCGGCGGCTAAGGGCACGCCCCGCCTGAAAATCTTCCAGCCGGATCGACCGATCCGGGCCGGGAAAGCTCAGAATGACCAGTTCTTCGTTGCTGATGCGCACCTCGATGGGTTCGCGCTCCTCGTAGGAGCGGTGGTACACCGCGTTGACCAAGGCTTCCTCGATGGCGGCGTAGGGAAAGTTCCAGACCCGCGTGGCCTCGGCCCGGTCAGGATGCTTGATGACTGTCTCGCGCAGAAAGTTGCGCTGGATGTAACTCAAGGCCTCACGCGTCATACGCGCCAGCGGGCCTTTAAAAATCTTTTCCTCGAAGCGGTCACCACCTGCGCCTTCAGGAAACCACACGACATCGATCTGCACGCAGGGGAAAAACCGTTCCGGCGTTTCATTGAAAAACAGCAGTCCTACGTTTTTGGGCCACGGCGCCTCGGTGGGCCCACCTGCCACATTCATCTGCCGGGCCAGCGCCTCAACCGAAAGCTCGGGCGCATCCTCTGCCAGCGTGCTGCCCACCTCCTGCAAAAAGGCCTGCATCAACGGCTTGGACAGGTCATCGATCCGTGCCGACTGGTTGTAGCGGTCATCAAACGGCACCTTGGCGGCCAGACTCAACAACTCCTGCTCGGTCTCGCCCTTGGCCTCTACCGTGCTGCTGTAGCGCCGGATGTAATAGTGCCACGTCTTCTTGTTGGCGGTGACGGCCTCTGGCGCCTTATAGGGCCGGTTTTGTCCGCCCGGTGCCCACAGCACGATCAGCTTGCGGCCCTCGACTTCCTCAATGCTCAACACAGGGAAGAACGGCGGCTGGATCAACTGGCAGTCGGCCAACAATTCCTGCTGAATCTTGTCCAGTTGGTTGTCCGCCAACCCCACAGGTGGAAACACCGGTTGGCCATTGGCATCACAATCCTGCCCGATCACCACATAACCGCCGCCGAGGTTTTCGAAGTCGTTGGCAAAGGCGCAGACAGTACGGATGATCGCGTCCGGATTCCATCCTGCTTTGTACTCGATGCGCTCACCTTCGACGGTACGCTGGCGCAGCAGGTCGGTGAGGTTGATCGGGAGTTTGCTCATATTCATTCATCTCCAGCCAAACCAGCCTCCGCCCAAAATTGGTCGAAGTCATCGCCCACGCCCCAGCCGACGTCTTGCCCGAGCTGACGCACTCGATCCAGCCGGGCGAGGAACGCCGCCTGCTGCGTCTTGGGCAAGGCCGATATATATTGCAGCGCCTGCTCGAACATCCGCACCAGCGCGTCGAAGAAGCCTGCATCGTCCATGCCGCATTCGGCAAGCAAGTCGAACACCTCCTCGCAGTAGAACACCGTGAGTTCAGCCAAACCCTCCGGCAGGCCCAGCGCCTTTTTGTAATCGCTGATGGCCTTCTTCGCCTTGCTCACCGAGATCGGCTTGTTGAAGCCCGGCGGATTGATCCAGAGGCTGATCACGTCCTTGTACGGTGCCAGTGGATCATCGCCCAGCCCAAAGCGCGCATGCAGAAACGCCTTGTTGTCCTTGCTGGCGGCGTACAGATCTTGCACCAAGCCCAGCAGACCGGCACGATCGAGGTCGGCCAGCCTGGTTTTCACATCGCTCCAGCTGGGCGTCGCTTTTGTGGTTTTCTTCGCGCTCATCGCTTTATTCCTAGTTGCTATTCAGTACTCTGCCGGATTCGAACTGAATCTGCATCAGAAATTAGTATGGATCGCTGCTTTGCGCCTGCGCAACGACGAGCCGAGCCCCGATTCTCGTCGCTTGGGTAAGCCCAGGGGGCACCCAAGGTTGTCGGGAGGGGGCAGACTTGAAATCCGGCTCTTCAGACTTTCGTCTGGGTCAGGCATGCGTTGTCGCACTCTCCACTGCACGGGATACGCCCCAAATGTAGGGTGCAATGAACGCAGTGAATTGCACCGAACGAGTGAGCACCCGCAAATTCACGCGGAAGCTGCAATTCGCTGACGCTCATTGTTCGCTGCGCTGCCCTACGAAACGCGTATCGGCCTGTTTTGTGGCCCACACTAAAGTCGGATGAATCGCCAATTAAAGCTTTTTTTAATTTGAGCAGCTGCAAGTAAAGATGGCTTTCACTGGGGTATGGCGCATCACTTCATGCTCGACATGGTGGGGCGCCGCGATGAGCGCGAGCGCTTCCGCCTGAGCACCGGCAGCCCGGTACAAGGCTGCGGCTGTGATGGCGGTTCAGGCAGGGCATGCGCCGCCGGATTACAGCGGATGGGATGCATACAAGGCGCGCTATATTGGCGCTATCCACGCCGGGGTTGCGGGGAACTGCGCCCCGATGGGCGCGTGTGTTCGGCAGGCGCTGAACGCTGGAGACAAGGGGAATGTGGAAGAATGTGGAACTTAGCGGGCCAGCTTGATGTGGGCAAAGCGCAGCTTATTGAGCAGGAGCTTTTTTTCGAGCGCCTGGATGCTCTGGCCTGTTTCCACGGCAGTGGAGCTCGCGATGGCACGGATCAGGGCCTTGCGAGTCGGTGCTTTGCTCTTTTTCGTGCTTGGCGGGGGCATGGTGTAGATCCGTTTCACGGTAGAGATACTTTAGCGGTTCGAGACTTGGTTTGGCCACCATTTATTGCTTGATAACCCTGCCAGGCTGTTGAGGCGGCAATGCAACAAAAGCCTGAAAAAACAAGCTGTGATAATTGGATTTTGTGTGTCATTTGTACTAACATTAATACGTAGGTTACGCATCAGGAGTGTCACATGACTTCAATTTCATCATCTTCACCACGTTCGGCGCGTCTGGGTTTGCGTGCCACGCTTGAGCAAGAGGCCATGTTGCGCCGAGCGGCGGAGGTATCGCACAAGTCTTTGACGGATTTCATCCTTGATAGCGCCTGTCAAGCAGCCGAGCAGGCTCTGCTGGATCAGCGCCTCTTCATGGCTTCGGGGCCTCAATACCAGGCCTTGATGGATTTGCTGGATCAGCCTGAACAGGTGAACGAGGGTCTGCGCGATCTGTTTTCCCGGAAGTCGCCCTGGGAAGATCAATGAGCCTGCGCAAACCGGAGCCCTTGGATGCTCGCCACCAGTTGGACGGCTTCGATTGCGGCAAGCCGCAACTCAATGAGTGGCTGATTCGCCATGCACGCCAGGCGCAGGGAAGCGGATCAGCCAAGACCTTTGTGGTGTGTGAGGATGTGCGCGTTGTGGGCTACTTCAGCCTGACTGTTGGCCAAGTGGATACGCTGGAAGCGCCCGAGCGCATCCGCAAAGGCATGGGGCAGTACCCGGTGCCGGTCATTATCCTGGCCCGCTTGGCGGTGGCTTCCCAAGATCAAGGGAGGGGAGTTGGCTACGGCATGCTGCAAGATGCCATCCGCCGAACACTGTTGATTGCAGAGCATGCCGGGATCCGCGCCATGCTGACCCATCCGATCGATCAGGATGCTGCCAAGTTTTATACGCGGTTTGGTTTTGTTCCGTCGCCGCTGCGCGAGCAACAGTTACTCTTGCTGTTGAAAGATGCTCGTCGCTGGGTGCGGTAGTGAAGTTGCTGCCATCAACTGAACCAGCTTTGGTTTCGTACTTCCCGCGTCGGTTGCGGCATCTATTAATCAGGCCGTGGTGTCAAACCTGCTGGCAGGATTGTTCAGTACAAGAATGTCCCCGACATTTTGACGCCCCTGTGTCCCATTCAACGACTACCCCACATACACCTCAGTTTTGTGCCGAAGCAAGAAATTAGCGTCTGGCCGGAACCGCTCGGGCAGCGCAATCTGGCGCCCCTGAAGCGTTGAAAAGGTGGTTTTCAGAAATTCATCTTTGCTGGATAGAAGCACCTCTGAGATCAGGATACGGAAATCCTCCGCAACTGAAATCAGCCCTTTGTCGAACGCACGGTCATGAATCGCTGAAAGGCACAATCCGTTCGCCGGGTTCAGTCGATTTTTCTTATCTTTGCTCCACGGCACAATATGGCTCGCAATCAGCAGCCGTGGTTCCGAAACGCCTGACATACAGCAGCGCCCACCATAACTGCTGAGCACCGCACGACGGAAGAAATTCTGCTTGATGCGCTGTTCGGTAACGGCCAGCCGAGTTTCGCCGGTAAAGTCCTCCGGAATGAGCGTTTCTTCGGCTTCATCCGCTAACGGCGCTGTGTCGAGACTACGGCGGAGCATTTCGCATTCCACCGCCAGTCGTTCCCAATCGGCATGGAATTCTTCCCAGATTTCCCGATCAAGATTTGAGGCACCGTCCAGCCCTTTGCGCCCTGAAGAGGTAATCGCCGGATCGAGGCTGGCGAAGTTCACCAGCTTCATGGCGACCGCAGACGGCGTTCGCCCGATTATTTTGGCAAGGCGAATGATTTCTGGATTGCCTTTGTGGAGTTTGCCAAAGGGCAACTGGCAATAGAGATGAAACGCCAGTTTGGCTTGCTCGTTCGTCCAGTTCTTCGATGTTGCCATGGGTTTCAGCACGTTGATCGGGCCCCGTCGTGTTGCACTGCTTGTGCTCAGACCTGAAACCCCTCCGGCCACAGGAAGTAGGGGCCGTGCTTCGGGCTCATACGGAATTCGCCACCCGCCTCCTTACCCTTCGCAGTGATGAAATTTTTTCCATCACGCACTTCCAAATGGCCTGATTGGGCGAGGCGATCAAGTAGTTCCTGGGTCTTGATGCCAAGTTTCTGTGCAAGCTTCGAAGAGGTGAGTTTCTCCGTGGAGGGCTCTTCACTTTCCGCCGCTGTCTCAGCTTCTTTTTCTACGGTCTCGACGGATATGCGAACTTCATCGCTGATCCGGATAATGCGCTGTGCTTCTTCATACGCTTCTTTGTAAAGATCGGGGTCTTCCGCACGGTTGATAAGTATCCCCATTTCATTATTATTCTGTTGGCTGAAGTCGTATAGATTCATGCTAGTGATGATGCACATCTCTTCATTGATGTAGCACTTCGCATGCAGATTTTTACAGAAGCTGGTGCGTAAGTAGGTGAGCGATTTTAACCAACTGATCTCCGCAGGCTGCAACTCGCTTTTGCCGTAGACGACGCGCACATCGATTTTGAGCCGGTTTTTGTCTTCCAGGAGTTCTTTGATCCGATCATTCAGTCGCAAGAATGGGCTGATGAGGATCAGTCTGTCTTTCGCGTTCTTGATCAGCTCTTCCAAAAAATAATTCGTAGCGCTGGTGTTGAGAAATCGGGCCATTACAACTCCAAAATATTCAATGAATTCAAACGAAAGCCTTATCAGCCAGGGGGCTGAGTAGGAGCGTCAGGCCCAACTCGGCTTGTTTTTCGCGAACTGGGCCCGCTCTGCATAGTAAAAATTCTACCGTACTGACATATAAGGCGTAATAGTCAATAAATATTGACTGGCCTGTTGGTGATTGTGAGTAATATGAATTTACGGGTGAATATAGCTTGCCTTGCAGGAATGCCCATGGCAATGACAATGAAGATTTATAATTAAAAATCTTGCCAAATTGCAGTGCAGCAGAAAAAGAACATAGCCCATGCCTATCCCAGATTACCCTTCGGCGGCGCAGAGTGAGCAAAAAAGTGATCGCTCTGTTTTTAGCGATGTTGATGAGTAAGTGTCTGGCTCGTTAATTTCATATGTTTACCGGCTGACGGGTCTGTTTTCTTTGTTTGCATAGTGGCAATGTGAGTCGTAACTCCGTCAGATTTGCCCGCCCACGCCCTTGAACTTCTCGACAAAGGCCGCGATCTTCTGGAAGACGTTCTGCTTTTTGGTGAGATATTGCGGGTTGAGTGGGCTCATCTTGGGCAAGAGTGAATTGAGCTCGGTGCCGTTCTCGCTGGCGAATTCCCGTTTGAGCGAGGTGGTGATGTACCGCCGGGCTTCTTCCGCATTCAGGCTTTCGGAGCTGATCAGTTCTTGCGCCTCACGCTGTTGTTCCGCCTGTGCAAAAGTGAAGAAAGCGTCAATCACACCAGCCTTGTCGCCAAGCTTGTCCAGGTCGGTCTGGTTGATAAAATCGACCAGCAAGCTCTCCTTGGCGCGGTTGCCCAGGCTGGCGCGAATTAGCCGGCGTACTTCATCGACCAGTTCTGATTTGTTTTTGGTTTTTTTGTTGTGCTCAAAAATCAGCTCCAGGATGTAATCCAGATTGATTTCCTGCGACTTCAGTAGGTCCACCTCAAAGACCACATCATCCCAGTCGACAGTCGATTTTTCCTTTTCGCCGGAAGACTTTTCCCGGCGTAGCCAGTCCCGCACGTCGTTATAGGTGGAACGATAGTCCTGGATCTTTCGCTCGGCGGGGATCTTGATTTCTTCCAGCGTAGCCAGATCGGCATCACTCAGGTAATGCTTGGCCTTGAATGCTTCCACTGCAGCAGGATCGTTCCTGTCGATCTCTTGCAGCCCCTTGAGGCTGGCGAATTCATCATAGTTCTGCAGCACGTTCTCAACGCGCAGATACTCGCCAAAAAGCTTTGCGAAAGCCTTCTTGTCCGCTTCCTTTTCGATGGCTGACGGATCCGGGAAACGCTGTTCCAGCTCCTTCACCACCTCCACAAACCCGCGCCGCGCTTCACCGGTTGTGGTGTCGGTGTAGCCTTCCATGTATTCCTTGTAGCTCTTCTCCAGCACCACGTTCTTGGTGTTTTTGTCACCAAACAGCGTGATGGCGTCGATAGTCGCCTGTTCCAGATCGCGGAAAGTGACGATATTGCCGAAGGTCTTGGTGGCGTCAAAAATGCGGTTGGTGCGTGAGTAAGCCTGCATCAGGCCGTGAAAGCGCAGGTTTTTATCCACAAAGAGCGTGTTCAGTGTGGGGGCATCAAAGCCGGTCAGGAACATGCCCACCACAATCAGCAGGTCGATTTCCTTGGCTTTGACCTGCTTGGCCAGATCACGGTAATAATTCTGGAAGCCCTTGCTGTCTATGCTGAAGTTGGTCTTGAACAGTGCGTTGTAATCCGCAATGGCCGCGTCCAGAAACTCTTTGGCGCTACTGTTCATGGCTGAAACATCAAAGCTTTCATCCAGAATTTCGCCCACGGCATCCTGTTCCTCGTTCGCCGCAAACGAGAAGATGGTGGCCACTTTCAGCGGTTTGTCGGTGCCCTCCTGGAGCGTCTTGAACGACTCGTAATAGAGCTTGGCAGCATCAACGCTGCTCACCGCAAACATTGCATTGAAGCCCTTGGCTGCGGCCTGCAGGCGGTGGGTTTTCTGGCGGTAGTTGGCCAGGATGTACTGGGTAATCTCGCGGATGCGGTCCGGGTGCAGCAGAGCCTGCTTGTTCTCTGCTGCATTGAGTTTCTTCTCGTCCTTTTCCGTTTCAATGTGCTGGAACTGCGGGCGCACATCGTTGTAATCCACTTTGAACTTCAGCACCTTCTCATCGCGGATCGCATCGGTGATCACATACGAATGCAATTCACGGCCGAAGACACTGGCGGTGGTGTCCGCGCCCAGCGCGTTCTGCGGGAAGATAGGCGTGCCGGTAAAGCCAAACTGGTAGAACTTCTTGAACTTCTTCTTCAGATTCTTTTGCGCTTCACCAAACTGGCTGCGGTGGCACTCATCAAAAATGAACACCACCTGCTTGTCGTAGATAGGCAGGCTGTCTTCGCTTTTGATCAGATTGTTGAGCTTCTGGATGGTGGTGACGATGATCTTGTTGTCATTCTTGTCCAGATTACGCTTCAGCCCGGCAGTGCTATCCGAGCCATTCACGCTGTCGGGCGAGAAGCGCTGGTATTCCTTCATGGTCTGGTAATCCAGATCCTTGCGGTCCACCACGAAGAACACCTTGTCGATGAACTCCAGCTCCGTGGCCAGGCGTGCCGCCTTGAAACTCGTCAGGGTCTTGCCCGAGCCGGTGGTGTGCCAGATGAAGCCGCCCCCTTCGGCCCTGCTCCAGTTCTTGGCCTGATAGGCACTATTGATCTTCCACAGAATGCGCTCGGTGGCCGCAATCTGATAGGGGCGCATCACCAGCAGCGTGTTGCTGGTGTCGAACACCGAATACCGTAGCAGTACTTTCAGCAGCGTGTCTTTCTGGAAAAACGTCGAGGTGAAGTCCTTCAGGTCCTTGATCAGGCTGTTGTCCGCCTGCGCCCAGTTCATCGTGAAATCGAAACTGTTCTTGTTGCGCTGGGTGGTGTTGGCGAAATAGCGGCTGTCCGTGCCGTTGGAGATCACAAACAGCTGCAGGTACTTGAACAGGGAATGCTCGCTGTTGAAGCTCTCCTTGCTGTAGCGGTGGATCTGGTTAAACGCCTCGCGAATCGCCACGCCACGCTTCTTCAGTTCCACCTGCACCAGTGGCAGGCCATTCACCAGAATCGTCACGTCGTAGCGGTTCGCGTGGCTGCCCGTCTGTTCAAACTGCCGGATCACCTGCACCTTGTTGCGGGCAACGGTTTTTTTATCCAGCAGGTAGATATTCTGGATGCGCCCATCGTCGAAGACAAAGTCATGAACATGGTCGTCATGGATCTTGCGGGTTTTCTCAACGATGCCGTCACTGGGCTTGTCCAGCCAGGTCTCGACAAAACGCAGCCATTCGCTTTCTGAAAACTGCACGTCATTCAGGCTCTGTAGCTGCTGGCGTACATTCGCCCGCAAAGCCTCTGGATTGTTCAGCCCCGGCAGGTACTCGTAACCCTGATTCACCAGGTCCTGGATCAGCTCCTGTTCCAGACTGCTTTCGCTCTGGTAGCTTTCGGCAACCTTCCAGTCTTTGGTGTATTGATCCAGAACGATGAAATTATTCGATTCGGCGATGGTTTTGTAGTCGCTCATTTCTTGGCGTCCTTCTGATGCAGCAGTTTTTTCACTTCACGATCAAAATCGGATTCAATGCGTTGCTGCCGGTTGAACTTTTCATATTCTGCAACGGCCTTCTGTTCCGCCTGTTTGCGACTGACTGTCCCGTAGCCTTCCAGGATCTGGTATTCGTTAAAAGACAGAAACTTGTCCACGCTTTCGGCAAAGCTCTCCATCGTGAACGTGTTGCGCCGCTCGATGATGCCCTCGATATAATCAAAAAAAGCCGATACAGCACGTTCCAGTTTTTTGATGTCAGCTTCGCTCAAATAATTTTTTGCCACGACTGAATCCGATCTCAATACGCGGCCATCTGGTGCATGCTTGTAAGTGCTCATGCCCATCAAGGGCTTGGTGGCATCCGCCTTTATGGCAATGATTTCCGCCGCTGTGTGGCCCGTAATCGCAAAGTGAAACTTGTCCTGGACATGGGCATAAAACAGGCGGGTAGAGCTGGCTCCGGTCGCTTGGAC